>NZ_JAOZVR010000116.1:114130-120994 GCF_025869515.1 Ferrovibrio sp. | reverse complement strand
GTCGCTGAAATTCTGCCAGATCGCCGAAGGCGCCGCCGATCTCTACCCGCGCTTCGCCTCGATCTCGGAATGGGATACGGCGGCCGGCCAGGCGGTGCTGGAAGCCGCCGGCGGCGCGGTGCTTACCTGGGACATATCGGGTGAACGACCGCAGGACGGCCCGGCACTGCGTTATGGCAAGCCGGATTTCCGCAACCCCGCCTTTCTCGCCCGCGGCGCCTAGACCAGCGCGACATCCACCAGGATGGCGGCGTAATGACAGGCCGCCGCCGCCAGCACGAAGACATGCCAGATCGCATTCTGGAAGGGCAGCCGTTCCCACAGATGGAACACCACGCCCAGGCTGTACAGCCCGCCACCGGTCAGCAGCAGCACCAGGGCGGCGAGCGATGCACCGCTGATCAGCGGTTCGAGCGCCGCCAGGATCACCCAGCCGAGCAGCAGATAGGCCAGCACGGACAGTTTCTCGAAGCGCAGCGGATAGCGCAGCTTGAGGAATACGCCGACCAGCGCCACGCTCCAGACGAAGCCGAGCAGCAGCGCGCCCCATAACCCGCCGATCACGATCAGTGAAAACGGCGTATAGGTGCCGGCGATCATCACGAAAATGGCGGCATGGTCGAAGCGGCGGAAGAGAGTCTTCAGCCGGGCATGGCTGGTCATGTTGTA
The DNA here is from genome assembly GCF_025869515.1 of Ferrovibrio sp. Lineage (GTDB taxonomy): Bacteria > Pseudomonadota > Alphaproteobacteria > Ferrovibrionales > Ferrovibrionaceae > Ferrovibrio. The sequence goes on along the minus strand of NZ_JAOZVR010000116.1, from coordinate 120,325 downwards.
CAGCGCCGAACAGCCCAGCATGGCCAGCAGGCCGAAGCCGTACAGCGCCAGGCTCACACCGCGCGACAGATCGGGCTTGAGCGCGACGAAGACGACCAGTGTGATACAGGCAGCCAGGCCGAAACCAAGACCCAGCAGATGCACCACGGCATCGGCGATCAGTTCGGCGCGCGTGCATGCGCGGGCTCTGTTCTGCTGGACCATCCTGTCCGGCTCCCTGACAAGGTCGGGGGACATCCTAGCGCAGGGAATGCGGCGGAATGAAGACGATGTTTGGGGCGCTCAGCGCAGCGGATCGTCGCCGCGTTCGTCTTCCGGTGCCGGCTGGTAACCACGCAGGGAGGCGAAGCGCAGCAGCTGGTCCGGCGTCAGTGCGTCGCGGGCGGCCAGGTGACTGCGCAGCCGCAGGGCGCGAATGCGGCCGTCCAGGGCGGCAATCCGTGCCGTCAATGCATCGATCCGCGTCGCCTCGATATTGTTTTCGGCGAAGGCGCGGGCGAGCCGGCGTTCCTCCGCCATCAGGCGGCGGCCGAGCGCGGAAATCTCCGCTTCGGTGTCGTTCTGCAGCTGCCGCAGCTGCTGACGCTGCGGCTCGTCGAGACTGAGGCTGTCGGCCAGTTGCAGCGCGGTCTGCGGCGCCGGGTAGAGATTGCGCTCGGCATCGCCGGTATCCTGCGGATTAACAGGTACGATCACCGCCGCCAGCGGCGGCAGGGTCGGAATATCGGCATCGGCCATTTGTGCCGGCATATTGGCCGGCGACCGGCCGATGGTACCCAAAGCGAAACCAGCGGCCAGTGTCAGGCCAAACGCCAGCGTGGCGAACAGACGTCGCGTCACGGCGTATCTCCCAAAACTTTGCGGGCCGAGCCGGAAATGCGGACTCGGTATGGCGCGCAATCTAGGGCGGATGGTCCGGCTAGTCGGTGATGGTGATCACGTCTGCATCGGGTGGATCGGCATAAAGCCGCATCACATCGGCGTGACGGCGCTCCAGCGTGGCGCGCTGGTTGATATAGCCCTTGTCGGTGATCTCGTTGGCATCGATCGATGGCGGCTCGCTCAGCAGCAGCACGCGCTTCACCCTGAAGGACGAACCGCCCTGTGTTGCATTATATGCAGAAAGTTTTTCCGCGATCTGCCGTCGCAAATCATCTGCTGCCATGTCCTTTGCCGCGGCAGAGGGCCAGGCGAGCAGGCCGATGAAACCGCGATCCTGTCCGGTCACCACCGCATCCTGCAGCAGCGGCGAGCAGGCCGCCAGAGCGGCGACGCGTACGCCGCCGACATGCACCCAGGTGCCGGTGGTGAGCTTGAAATCCTCGGCAATCCGTCCGTCGAACACCACGCCCTTCGCCGGTTCGGATTCATCGGCCAGCCGGGCCGCATCGCCGATACAGTAGAAGCCCTCGTCATCGAAGGCCTTCTGCGTCTGCTCCGCATTGCCGATATAGCCCGGAGTGACATTCGGCCCCTTGACGCGGATTTCCAGCTTGCTGCCGCTGGGCACGAATTTGAGCTGCACACCCGGCACTGGCACGCCGATCACGCCGGCGCGTTCGATCGGGAAATGCGCCGCCGTCGCCAGCGGCGCCGTTTCGGTGGAGCCCCAGCTGGAGGTCATGATCACGCGCCTGCCCAGTGTGCGGATCGACAAGGCTTCCAGCCGCGCCCAGAGATCGGGCGGCAGGGCGGCGCCGGCATAGAAGATCATGTTGAGGTTGCGGAAGAAGCGCTCGCTTAAGTCCGCATCCTTTTCCAGATGCGGGATCAGCATGGCGTAGCCGGCCGGCACGTTGAAATACATCGTCGGCGATACGTCGCCCAGATTGGCGACAGTCTTTTCCACCAGGCCCGGCGCCGGCTTGCCGTCGTCGATATGCAGCCTGCCGCCCTGGCGCAGCACCATGTTGAAATTGTGGTTGCCGCCGAAGGTATGGTTCCACGGCAGCCAGTCGAGCAGCACCGGCGGCGTTGTCTGCAGAAAGGGCCAGATCTGCGCGATGGCCTGCTGGTTGGAGCACAGCATGCGATGCGTGTTGATGACGCCTTTCGGCAGGCCGGTGGAGCCCGAGGTGAAGAGATATTTCGCCACCCAGTCCGGGCCGATCTGCGCGAATCGCGCATCCACGGCAGCGGTGGGCGTTGTCGCGCGCATCGACGCGATGTCGATGATCGTCTCAATGCCGGCGGGCAGTGTGGCCAGTACCTTCCCGAATGGTCCGCCCCCTTGGGCGAAAATCAGCTTCGGTTTCACCAGGCCGAGGATGTGATGCACCTTGGCGAAATCGCCGCTCATCAGCGAATAGGCCACAGAAACCGGCGTCACCGGCACGCCGGCGATCATGCCGCCCAGCATCAGCAGCGCATGATCGACGCTGTTGCCCGACAGGATGACAATGGGTGTGGTCTGGTCCATGCCGCGATCGAGCAGCGCCTGTGCGATGCTGCGTGCGGCCTGCCATGTCTCGCCATAACTCACCTCGCGCCAGCCGGTTCCTCCGCTGGCTTTCTCGGCCAGGAAGACCACATCGGGCTGGCGTGCGGCCTGCTGCTGCAGCAACTGGCCAAGGTGATCGGCATGGGCGCCGAGCGCCTCTTCCGATTCGAGGATGAAGCCGCCATCGCCGCTGTCACGGCGCCGGATACGCGGCACCGCCAGATCGAGCGGCAGGAAGGCCGGCTTGGTTTCGCCCTGCTGGATCATGTTTCCTCCCACGGAAACCGGTTTTTTATCGCGCCGTCTAGTTTGTAAGGCAGCATTACAATATCAGGCAGACTACAGCCGGGCCGGGCGGTGAGCAAGAGGGAAGCTCAGGGCTTCTTGCGCGATGCTTTTGCCTTCGGCTTCGGTGGCGGCGCAAAGGGTTTCACGTCCGCCGTGGGTCGGATACCGAAGCCGGCCCTCACATAGCACAGCACGCGGTTCGGCTCCTGCCGCGCCCATTCGATGGCGTGATGGCCGCACCAATCGGGCGCGAAGTTGCCTTTGCTTCCAAGGGGCACGGTAACTTCCATGCTCGGCACACGCACGCGGACTAGGTTTTTCTTATTGGTGGTGAACTTGCTTAAGATTCGAAAAAGCCGCCCGGCCAGCGCCATGTGTTCCTTGTTCTTATTCTGGCCATGGAAGGTGATGTCGCCGACCGAAGGATGCGGGACCGGCGTATCATAAATGTTGCCACCCAATTTGAGGCGTGCTGATGGCTGTGGCGGATCCGGCCAGTCCCAGCACCACTGATCCTCGGACATGCCATAGCGACCGTACTTTTTCTTGTACTGCGGCTTCCAGTTTGCATCGAACACCATTTTGATCGAATCGCCCGGGCGCACGGATGTATCGAGTAGATGGGCGTGGTGCGAGAGGTCCGGTGGTATCGGCATCTGCCAGATATCCTCAGGACGGTTCCATCCATCCAATTCGCGATAATACCAGGCCTGCGGAAAGGCATCCTGCAAGGCGAAGCCGAAATCCCACCAGTCGCGCTCAAGCATGCAGACATTGCGACTGCGCATGAATATGGGTGAACTCATTGCTTTCCTCGCGCTTTACGAAGATCCCGGGCACGGCGGGCATTGTCCGGCCCATCATATTTGACGGAGTCTTTGGGGGCGGACTTCGCGAATTCGCCGCGTCTTTCCCAATCCTCACGTAATTCCGTGAAGGCGGCGCGGCAGGCGTCCCGGGCATTTTTGCGGAACTCCTGCTCCGTCATCTCAGGGCTTTGTTTTTCGAGCATTACCATTTTCTCGCCTGGCGTCTTTGCCTGCATCCCATCGCGTGCCGCTTGCTCGCGATCCGTTGGGTTGCCTGCACCATCGCTGTCGTAGGTATTGCCACGCACCATTTCCACGACGTTACGGGCAACGGCAATGCCGAAATCCGGCCGGTTACTCCCCTGACGGACGATGTTGCCATTCTCGTCGTAATTCCACAGATGCTCTTCCTTCAGCGCGGTCTTGTCGATGTTTCCGCCGGGGTTGCCGCCAAAGAGATGTTCCACGGACGCATCCGGAAAGATTTCCCGCGCGACCTTCATGCATTCCTCGATCGCCATGTTGACGCCCTCCTGTGTCATGGCGTTGCCCCGGCTGCCTCCGGTATGCAGCGCCATCTCCGTGGCGAAAGCGTCATTCAGTGTGTCGGCGATCTGCCGGTCATCAGGACTAAGTTTGTCAGCCCAGGTGCCGAGCGGCGGGACATGCAGTTCCTTGCCGTCTTCGGCGATGATGATGCGGCCGCGCTGCGGCTTGGCGAAATCCTGCTGCTGGCGATCTTCTTCCGGCTGCGCCGGTTCTGGCTTGCGCAGTGCATCACGGTCGGTGTCCGGCGTGTCGCCGGACAGAGGCAGGGTGATTGCCGGCGCGGCCAGGCCCAGGCCACGCAGCAGATTCGGAATCTGCTTCACGCCTTCGATGATGGGGCGCTGATAAAATGCCTCCTGCTGTCCCGACTGCAATTCACGCCGGGCCGGCGGCGGTTCATCGCTCATCACCGGTTTGAGGCCGATGGGTTCACCGCCGTCGCCATCAGCCGATCGCAGCACGACATTGGTCTGCGGCTCATCATCGCCACCCAGCATCGGGCGGAGACGGTAGAAGTCGTCGACCTCCTGCACACTCGGCGGCGCAAAGCCCTCCAGGGGGCCCGCGAGCTGGTCCCGCAAAGTCTGCAATGTTTCGCCCATGCCATTCTGTGTCACGCCGCCAAAACCGAGCGGCAGCAGGATGCCGTCAGGTGCCAGCCCGTGATCCTTCTGGAAGCGGGTCAGCGCGCGATTGAGTTCGCCGCCGGGCCAGCCGGTCGGCATGCCGGGGTCGGGCAGCTCGTAATAGCCGGCATTGGCCAGCAGGGCCTGCGCCTTGATCACATCGGCGCGGTCGTTGTCGCTGAAGCGGCCGACCGAACCGGCAAAGCTGAAAAGGTCTTCGGGATTATTTTGGTTTGATTGCAAGGACATGGAAAAACTCCACGGGCGGCTGAATACATATGTATTGATAATATTCCTGCATTATATACCCTTTTTGTTCTCAACCCAAATACAAAAGCTTGGCGGACATATCAGTTCCGTCACCCCGGGCTTTTGACCCGGGGTCTCATTAAAAAATGGGATACCCGCTTTCGCGGGTATGACGATTGTGGGGCGAGCGCGACTTACTTCGCGATGTCGATCACGACGCGGCCGCGGATCTGGCCGGCAACGATCTTCGGCGCCAGGTCGAAGATGGCCGAGAGCGAATGCAGCTCGGTCATGGCGGCCAGCTTGTCCTTCGGCAGGTCCTGCGCCAGCTGCCACCAGGCGCGCTTGCGCCTGTGCATCGGCGCCATCACCGAATCGACGCCGAGCAGGCTGACATTGCGCAGGATGAAGGGGAACACGCTGGCCGGCAGATCCGTGCCGCCGGCGAGCCCGCAGGCGGCGACCCAGCCGCCGTATTTGATCTGCGACAGCACGGTGGCGAGCGTCTGGCTGCCGACCGAATCCACCGCAGCCGCCCAACGCTCCTTGGCCATCGGCGGACCCTTCTGGTTCAGCTCCTCGCGGGCGATGAAGCCGCTGGCGCCGAGCGCGGACAGATAGTCATGCGTCTCCGGCCGGCCGGTGGCGGCGATGACCTTGTAGCCCTTCTTCGCCAGCAGGGCGATGGCGACCGAGCCGACGCCGCCGGCGGCACCGGTGACCAGCACCTCGCCATCGTCCTTGTGCAGCCCGGCATCTTCCAGCGCCATCACGCAGAGCATGGCCGTGTAGCCGGCCGTTCCAATGGCCATGGCTTCCTGCATGGAAAAGGCATCGGGCAGGCGCACCAGCCAGTCGCTTTTCACCGAGGCGAAGCGGCTGTAGGCGCCCCACTGGGTTTCCGACAGGCCATAGCCGTTGACGATCACCTTGTCGCCCGGCTTGAACTCCGAATTGCCCGACATCACCACGGTGCCGGCGAGATCGATGCCGGCCACCATCGGCAGCTTGCGCGCGATGCGGCCTCCCGTGAGCGCCAGGCCATCCTTGTAGTTCAGCGTCGAATAGGCGACCTCGACCAGCACGTCATTCTGCGGCAGGTCTTGCTTGCTCAGTTCCTTGAAGCCGGCTTTCGGTTTGCCGTCGACCTCTTCGATGACCACGGCGCGGAAGGTGTCGGACATGGGGCTTTTCCCTAACAAAGACGTGGATGGCCGGGTCAAGCCCGGCCATG
>NZ_JAOZVR010000116.1:0-114120 GCF_025869515.1 Ferrovibrio sp. | reverse complement strand
TTGTTTTAGAATCCAGTGTCATGCCCGGCCTTGTGCCGGGCATCCACGTTTTACTTTTTACCGCAGCGGTTCGAGGATCGAGACGTAGTTGGCCACCGCCACGCCGCCCATGTTGAACACGCCGCCGAGCTTGGCGTTCTTCACCTGGATGTCGCCGGCGGTGCCGCTCAGCTGCATCGCCGCCATCACATGCATCGACACGCCGGTGGCGCCGATCGGATGGCCTTTCGACTTGAGTCCGCCCGAGGGATTGACCGGCAGCTTGCCGTCGGCCTGGGTCCAGCCTTCCATGATCGCCCGCTTGCCTTCGCCCGGCGCGGTCAGGCCCATCGCCTCGTATTCGATCAGCTCGGCAATGGTGAAGCAGTCATGGCTTTCGGCGAACGAAAGATCCCACACCGAAAGGCCGGCTTCGCCCAGCGCATCGGCCCAGGCCTTGGCCGGGCCTTCGAAGGCGATCACGTCGCGCTTGGCCATCGGCAGGAAATCCTGCACATGTTTCGAGGCGCGGAAGGCAATCGCCTTCTTCATGCCGAGCGCGGTCTGCACATCGGCCAGCACCAGGGCGGCGGCGCCGTCCGACACCATCGAACAGTCGGTGCGGCGCATGCCGCCCACCACGATGGGGTTCTTGTCCGACACGGTCTTGCAGAAGTCGTAGCCGAAATCCTTCTGCATATGCGCCAGCGGATTGCGGGCACCGTTCTTGTGGTTCTTGGCGGCGATCATCGCGGTGGCATCCGACTGGTCGCCATAGCGCTGGAAATACTGCTTCTGGATCGAATCGAACACGCCGGCGAAACCGCCATCGGTGAAGACTTCCGCCTTGCGGTAGCTCGCCTTCAGCAGCACGTTGCCGACCACATCGGTGGGCGAGGAGGTCATCTTCTCGACGCCGACGCAAAGCACGAAGCGCGCCTTGCGGGCGGCGATGGCATTCAGGCCCTGGTAGATCGCCGCGGTGCCGGTGGAGCAGGCATTCTCAACCCGGGTGGCCGGTTTGAAGCGCAGGCCGGGATCGGCCTGCAGCACCAGGGAGGCGGTGAAATCCTGCTCGATCAGGCCGCCGTTGAAATGGCCCAGATAGATCGCATCGACATCCTTCGGCTCGATTCCGGCATCGCGGATGGCGCCGACCGCCACCTCCACGATCAGGTCTTCGGCGTCCTTGCCGTCCAGTTTGCCGAATTTGCTGTGGTGCCAGCCGACGATGCAGGCGGTCATGCGAGTCTCTCCCGAAAACGGTTCTGTATGCAGCGGATAAGAGAAGAGGCGGAAGTATCGAAGTCAAGTCATGCCCCGGCATGCCGTTGCGGCTCGTTTCGCTTCGTTCGGGCTCGTTTCGCACCGTTGGATGCTCGTTCGGTTTCGTTCGGGTTCGTTTCGCTTCGTTTGCGTTCGTTTGGCTTCGTTCCGGTTCGCAGCCCGCCTAAGTCATTGAATTCCATAAAATAGGAACATAGAGTGAAAATAAGCTTGAGACAAGAGGAGCGGGGCGGTATATTCACTATATGTTCCATATAACCGGAGTCGCCCCGATGCCCGATCTGTTGACCGTACCCGGCCTCGATGAACGCCTGTTCGAACTGTCCGGCAGCGTGGGCATCGGCCGCATCAACCGCCGCGCCGATGTCTTCAAGCTGCAGACCCTGCTGCACCGGGAGGGCTATCTCGATGCCGCCGGCCCGGAAGGCGGCTGGGGCGGCGACTGGGGCAATCGCGACGACTATGCGCTGCGGCGTTTCCAGCGCGACAACGGGCTGGTCATCGACGGCATCGCCGAGCCGGAAGGCGAGACCATGGGCACCCTGCGCGGCTTTCATCTCCCGCCCGTCACCGCCCTGCCGCTGCGGGGCAGCCGTCACGCCGCCTGAGTCCGCGTTTTTCCCAGTCCATTCTTTCAAGTCATACGATTTTCAAGTCGCAGGATTTTTTTCAAATCATAAGGATGAGCCATGACCGCTTATCAGCGTCTGTTCGGCCCGCCCAGCCAGGATGATCTCGAATACCTGCCCGATCCGATGGGGCGCCTCGACATGGGCGCATACGTCGAAAAGCCCGAAGCCAGTCCCGATCCGGGTTGGGAGGCAGCGCGCAATGACTGGATGAGCGGCGCGCCGCTGGGCCGGATTTTCGGCGACGGGCTGTTCGATCTGCAGGACGGCGTCGGCGCCGAGCAGGCCAACCGGCGCGGTGATGTGTTCAAGCTGCAGGCCCTGCTGCATCGGGAAGGTTTTCTTGATTCAGCCGCCACCGATGGGCCCACCGGTTTCTGGGGCGGGCGCGACCATGAGGCGCTGCGCAATTTCCAGAAGGAGAATGGCCTCAGTGTCGATGGCTTTGCCGCGCCGGGCGGTGAAACCATCGAAACCATCCGTGGCTTCTATAAACCGCAGGCGCCGCTCGGCATCTCCACGCGTGAAAAGCGTGGCACCGATCCGGTGCCGTCGATGATGCCGCCGCTCGGACGGGGCGACGACCGCCCAGCACAACTGATGCCACGATCCTCCGAGGCAGGCCATGGGGATGTGGCCGAGGCATCAGGCATGATGCCTATGGAAACCCAGCGGACATCCGCTCTGATCGATACATCATCTCAGATACCGATTAAGCCGTCGGTCGAGAGTGCGCCACCGATGCCAGCCACCAAGCCCGCTGCGCCCGGGCAGGGCTGGGTGCTGGATACGAAAGGCCAGCAGGCGGTGCGCGATGTGGAACTGGCCAATAAGGCCTTGCCTGACGACAAGAAGAAATACCTGTATCCCGACAGCGTGAAAGATCCGAAGGACCAGCAGGAATGCGTCGTACTGGTGCAAAAGGCGCTGCCGAGCGTCGGCAATTCCAAGACCTGGAAGGAGGGCGACAAGCTCAAGAGCGAAGGCGATCCACCGCTGCAGCCCGGTACGGCGATTGCCACTTTCAAGGATGGCAAATATCCCGGTTGGGGAACCGGCAACCACGCTGCGATCTTCCAGCGCTATGGCGAGCGGGATGGCCAGAAAGGCATTTATGTGCTCGATCAGTCGCGGGGCAAACCGCCGGCGGAGCGCTTCATCAGGTTCGACGACAAGGTGAACAGCATGTCGCGCAATGCTGGTGCATTCTCCGTTATTCAGCGGCCGGGGAAATAGATCGCCGTCATTCCGCCGCAAAGCCTCGTCATGATAGCTTTCAGTTGAACGGTCGAATCACGCATCGCTCAATACGGTCGAAGGACTTATCCCATGTCGCTCCTTGCATCTCGCGCGCTGGCCCCGCTTGCTGTGGCGGCCTGTCTCGTACTGCCTGCCGCAACTGCGCTCGCGCAGACTGGCAAGCAGGTGCTGAAAAGCGAATCCACGCTTGAACTCGACTTCGGCCAGGACGGCAAGAGCGGGCCGTTCGGCGTGAGCGCGGTCAGGGCGGTCGAGCGCCGCCTGCTGTCCTTTCCGTACATGAGCATCACATATGACCGTCACACCTTCGTCGTGCTGGAGGTGGAAATCCGGCGCGAGCAAGAGTTGGGTGCCAAGGGCATCGACGGCACGGTGAAGGTCACGGCCTGGCAATATGGACCCGAGGCCCGGCGCAAGAAAATCTACGCCATCGAAACGCCAGGGATGGACATGCATGTCGATGATCTCTTCGTGGTGACGGAGGAATATTCCGACAGTGGTGGCGGAGACTGGCGGCGCAATTTCTTCAAATACACTGGCGAACTCGCCTTCGAGGGCTATGGCAAGGCGCCGCAGGCCTATTTCACCACGAAAGAAAAGCCGGATGACAGGATCTTCCGCAGCGCCGGTTTCACACCCTGGACCGATGACATGCCAAAAGTGGCGGGCATCGATGGCGGCATCATCGGCCTGTTGACCTATATGGATTACCAGCAGGTATTGTCGCGCATGCTGCTGGTGCACAAGGATCCGGCAGCAGCCAGGTCGCTGGCCCACATCGTGGATGAATCGCACCAGTTCGCCTTCGTCGATCAGGATCGCCGCACCGATCCGCGGGGTGACCCGATGACCACGCCGTTCTATGGTCAGAAGCTGCGCCTGCGATTCCGCAGCAGCAATCTCGATCTCTACTTTCCGCTGAAGGAAGATGACTTCGATGCCGACAATCCCCTGCAAACCTTGCCGCCGGGCTTCAGCCTGATTCCCTATACGCCGTCAAAGCCCTGAGCGTCCCGGGGTGAGTGGCAGTCAGCGATGGCGAGTGCCAATCTTCGTCGCATTTACGAAAAGTTATTGTAACGCGCGCGACACTTCCGGCAGGCTTTGACTGTTGGCATGCCGGCTCCCGAGTCGGTGTTCAGGACGTCGGGTGGCGGCTCCCGCAGAAGCAGGAGGCGACGATGTCTAATCTGTCCCCAGACAAGAAAATCGATCACACCGCGTGGCTGCAAAAGCTGCTGACGCACCGCCTGACCACGGCGGAAATCCTCTACCACATGCCCGACCACCCCAAGCTGCTGCAGACTTACGTTTGGCAGGATTACGATCTGGCGCCGCGCTTTCCCGGCCTGAAGAAGTTCCTCGATTTCTGGGAGGCCCGGCTGGACGGCAAGCTGCACAGCGTGCGCGTGGTCTCGGCCCGGGTGGTCAGCCCGGCGGAAATCCGGGCGGCAGCGGCGAGCTACAGCCTGCATTAGGCCGGCCTGACAGCGCGGGCCGGGGCGCGGAAAGCAGCGGATTTTCACCTTTCGTCAAGACGGCGCCGGGTAGGGTAGCCCGTTGCAATAACGGCCAGTCTGTCAGGAATCCACCCCGTCCATGTGCGGCATTGCCGGCTATCTGAATTTCAATCCCGCGCGCGCGCCGGATGTCCTCCAGGCGACGATTGCCCGCATGAATCGCCGCATCGCCCATCGTGGCCCGGATGATCGCGGCCAGTGGGGCGATCCGGACAATCTGTGCCATCTCGGCCATACCCGGCTCAGCGTGCTCGATCTCTCGGCTGCCGGGCACCAGCCGATGCACAGCGCCGACGGCCGCTATGTCATCAGCTTCAACGGCGAGATTTACAACTACCGTAACCTGCGCCAGCAGCTGGAAAAGCTCGGGCACGCTTTTCACACCGGCACCGATACCGAGGTGATCCTGGCCGGCTTCGCCGTCGATGGCGTCGATTTCTTCACCGTGGTGGATGGCATGTTCGCGCTGGCGATCTTCGACCGCGAGACCGGCATCACCACGCTGGCGCGCGACCGCGCCGGCGAGAAGCCGCTGTATTACGCCGCCGGCGACGGCTTCCTCGCCTTCGCCTCGGAGCTGCGCGCGCTGCTGGAGATCGAGGAGCTGCCGGTCACGCTGTCGGAACCCGCGTTGGCGCTGTATTTCACCCTGCGCTATGTGCCCGACCCCGACACCATCCTGACGCCGGTGAAAAAGCTGGAACCCGGCTGCGTGCTGCAGGTGACGCGCGACGGCCGGCAGAGCCTCAACCGTTATTACAGTTTCGAGATCGACCAGGCCCATGAAGTGGGGCCCGACAAGCTGGGCAGATATGTCGACACGCTGGAAGAGGCTCTGTCGGAAGCGCTGACCGACCGGCTCAACAGTGACGTGCCGCTCGGCGCCTTCCTGTCCAGCGGCGTCGATTCGGCGCTGGCCTGCGCGCTGCTGGCGAAGAAGCTCGGCAAGACAGTGAAAACCTTCACCATCGGTTTCGAGGGCGATCCGGGTTCGGAACACGAAGCCGCGCGCGATATCGCGCAGAGGCTGGGCACCGAACATCGCGAGCATATTTTTACCGCCGCCGATTTCGACCGCATCTGCGGCGATATCGGCAAGCTGCTCGATGAGCCCAATGGCGACCGCAGTTGCGTACCGACCTATCTGCTGGCCGAATTCACCCGTCGGCATGTCACCGTGGCGATCTCGGGCGATGCTGGCGACGAGCTGTTCGGCGGATACAGCCGCTATCCGGCTTTCGCCGTGGCCTATGACCGCGACCGCTCGGGTCGCGCGCCGGCGATGGTGCAGACCTATATCGAACGCGGCCTGCCGGTGTTTGCCGCCGATGCGGTGCGCGAGGCGCTGCCGCAGGGTTACGAGGCAGTGCTGGATTTCTACGACCGCTATGCGCCGGTCTTCATGCATCTCGGCCGTCCGGCGCTGCACAGCCTGCGCCAGCTCGATTTCCGCACCTACCTGCCCGGCGCCGTGCTGGCCAAGGTGGACCGCATGACCATGCAGCATGCGCTCGAAGTACGCACGCCCTTCCTCAGTCCGCGCATGCTCAACCTGGCGGGGCGCGCCGGCATGGGCCTGTGCTGGAACGGCAGGATGCAGAAGCTGGCGCTGCGCCATCTGCTGGCACGTTATCTGCCGGCCCCGCATGTGCAGGCGCCGAAGAAGGGCTTCGGCATGCCGCCCAGCGTGTTCTTCAACAATCAGCCACGGCTGGAACAGGAATTGCGCCAGGCGCACCGGCGCCTGACCGAGACACGCTTCTTCGGCGAACGGCCCGGTGCGCTCGACCGCCTGTTCCGCGCCGCCGGCAACGGCATCAATGCGATCTGGGCCACCATCGTGCTGGCCAAATGGGTCGACAGCGTGGAGCGGCCGCTATGACGGAGCACAGCGCCGCCGAGAAGACGCATCTCGGAGACATGGAAGCTTTTGTCGCCCATGCCGCCGCGCTGGCGACGAAGGATCTGGCACCGGAGACCGAGGCCCGCATCGCCGCTCTGGCGCAGGCTTTCGATGTCGCCGTGGCCGGGCTGCCGCCGGCGCCGCTCACCGTGGTGATCTATCACCTGAAGCTGCCCGATGCGCACCGCCATATCGACTATGTCGACATCCAGGCCGACCAGGGCAAAATCGACTATACCGGCGTGCTGCAGCATACCTTCGCCATGGCCCGCGGCTTCAATCCGGACTGCCGCATCCTCTATGTGACAGGCGAGGCCGATGATACCGCCTTCGTGCCGGCGGATGTGATCGTGGTGCGCCTGCCGCTGTTCCCCGGCTGGCTGATGTACGAGCGCGTGGTGGCGGTGAATGGCTATCTCGCGTCTTCGGCTTTCACCGGGCATACCGCTTTCCTCGACAGCGATGCCTTCGCCAATGCGCCGCTGGACAAGGTGTTCGACCTCGCTTTCGATGTGGCCGTCACCTATCGCACCAGTCCGGGCCTGATGCCGCTGAACGAGGGCGTGATTTTCGCCGCTAAGCGACAGGGTGGCGGCGCGCAGACCTTCTTCCGCCGCTACCTCGGCACCTACGAGGCCCTGTGCGACGACGCACGGGTCAAGGCGGTTTATGGCGATATCCGGCGCTGGCGCGGCGGGCAGTTGTCGCTGAACGGTGCGGCGGTGGCGACGGGCGCTCTGAGCGACCTGGATCGACGGGTGATCGACGGCGCGCTGGTGCGCTATCTCAACTGCGATGATTTCAACTTTTTCATCCGCGATTCCGAGCAGTATTCGAAATTCCAGCTCAAGCGCAAATACGTGCTGCATCTGAAGGGGCCGTCCAAGGCCAGCGTGACCTCGGCGGCGCAGTTCCAGATTCCCTGGCTGCAGGAATGGCGCAAGTCCGGCGCCAACCTGTTCGCACCGATCCTGCAGGCCGAGCTGGCGCGCGCCGCCCAGGGACCGCTTCCGGCCCCCAAATCGACAGCCGCTGCGGAGGCACCCGTGACCGCGTCAAAGCCCGGCGGCTATGTGAAGCCGATCTTCGCCTTCATCAACAAGGAATATAACCGCGCACCCTTCGACAGCGTGGAGACGCGGCAAAAGTTCGCCGGCCATATCCAGGGCGCGGCGGAAATCCTGCAGGCCAACCGGCCCGACAGCGGCGCGGTGGCGGTGGACGACATGCTGGTGTGGTTCCGCAATGCCGGTTTCCTGCAGCAGGAGGATTTCATCCGTGCGGTCGGCAGCTATGGCACCGACCAGACGCTGCGGGCGCGCATCTGGCGCATCTATACCTTGTGCTGGGCGGCGAAAAGCTGCCTCGGCCTGGCGGGCGATTTCATGGATGTCGGCTGCTATGACGGCCGCACGGTCGAGATCATGGAACGCTACTGCGATTTCCGCCAGGAGAAGGCCGGCAAGACCTGGTTCCTCTACGATCTGTTCGAGAATCCGCCCGACGAGGCGCGCAAATCCGGCCATGGCCCGGACCTATTCGGCAAGGTGAGCGCCACCTTCGCGCCCTTCGGAAATTTCCGCGTCATCAAGGGCGCGGTGCCGGAGAGTTTCAGTCAGGGACTGCCCGACAAGGTCGCCTTCGCCCAGCTCGATCTCAATGTGGCCGCCCCCGAACTGGCGGCGCTGGAGATCATCTTTGACCGGTTGGTGTCCGGCGGCATGATCGTGTTCGACGATTTCGGCTTCAAACGCTACCGCGACAGCCACGAGGCCGAGATGGCGTTTTTCCGCGCGCGTGGCGAGGTGATCTTCGAGAGCCCGACAGGGCAGGGGATTTATATCAAGCGGTGATCACTCGCCGCTTTCGAGATCGGCCTTCAGGTAGCTGAGGATCGGATACAGCCCGGCCATCAGTGCGATCAGGAAGCCGTAGCGGCCTTCGCGATAACCCTTGCGCCCGACATAGCATTTGTAGAAGCGGCTGAAGATGCGGCGGATATTGTGCGGGTAGCTGCCGATATCCTGGCCCTCGGCGCGCCGTGCCCGCAGGTCGGCGGCATTCGAGGTGGTGTAGCGGTCGAGGCGGTGAATCATGTCGGAAATGTTCTTGTCGACATAATGAATCATGCGGCTCTTGAGAAAGCGCTGCTCGCCCTTCAGTTCCAGGGCCGGATGCACGCGCTGCGCGCCCCAGCGCTTGGCACCTTTGGCGCACAGACGCGGCGCCATCATCACGCCGAAGTATCCGCCCCAGCCATAGCGCACCAGCCGGCTGCCGACGTAATTGTCGAACGGCACCAGGATATGGCCGAATTTCGCCGTGCCGATCACGTCGCGGATTTCGCGCGCCATCTCGGCCGGCACGCGTTCGTCGGCGTCCACTTCCAGAATCCAGTCGCCGCTGCAGGCGGCGATGCCGGTGTTGCGGCGTTCGCCCTCCAGGGGCCAGGCGCCCTCGATCAGCTTGTCGGTGAAGCCGGCGGCGATCGCGCGGGTGTTGTCGGTGCAACGGTCCAGCACCACCACGATCTCGTCGGCGAAGCGCAGACGCTCCAGGCAGTCGGCGATCTGGCCGGCCTCGTTATGGGCGACCACCAAAGCAGAGAGTTTCGGTTCGCTCATGGCCTAGTCATCCTGCGCATGCTTCCAGAGATGTTCCGCCGCCCGCTGCGCCTTGTCGACGCTCAGGGTGAGCATGCGGCTCTCCTGGCTGCGATGGTCGTAGCCGGGCTGGCGCACGATCTCGTCGAGGCTGAGGTCGGTGCGCACGGCGGCGGTCCGCTCGCCCCAGGGGCCGTAGACCTCCTCGCGGCTCGGGCCGAACAGACCAAGCGTCGGCACGCCGGCGGCGGCGGCCAGATGCATCAGGCCGCTGTCGTTGCCGATATACAGGCTGCTGCGCTGCAGGGCGGCGGCGATGGTGAGCAGGTCGAGCCTGCCGGTGAAATCCAGGCTGCGCTCAGGCGGCAGGGCCTGCACCGTGGCGGCCGCCAGCGCTTCCTCGCCCGGTCCGCCGAACACCACGATACGCGCATCGGGCAGGATACCGTCTTTTGCCGTTAGTCGCTGCGCCAGTTCGGCGAAGCGTTCGCCCGGCCAGATCTTGCCGCCCCAGTTGGCCGTCGGACCCAGAGCCAGCACCGGGCGGCCGTCATCCGGCCAGAGTTTCGCCGCCGCTTTCTTCGCCTCCGCGCCGACCCACAGCCGCGGTGCGGCCGTGGTCTTCAGCTTGAGGAAGTTCGACAGCACGATCACCTTGTGCATGCGCGAACCCGATCCGCTGAAGCTGCGGCGCCGCCGCGCCAGCAGGAACTGGCCGATGCCGGAGCCGCGCAGATCAACGATCAGCCAGAAGCGAGTCAGCGCCACCTGCTTCCACAACTCCCACCAATGCCCGGCCCAGGGCTTCTTGTGCATGACGATGAGGCGGTCGAGATTCGGCAGGTCGCGGAACAGTCCGGCCGCTGCCGGGCCGCAGGCGACCGTGAAACGGGCCTTGGGGAACTGCGTCTGCAGGGCGTCGATCAGGCCGGTGGACAGGATCGCGTCGCCCAGCCGGTTGGCGGTGATGAAGAGGATACGCATGGCCCCAATCTTAAAGGTTTGGCTGGTTATAGGGGGGGTGTCCGCCCTTGCCAAGTCGCCGGCACTCCCATACCTCAGAAGGGCCAAAACCGGAGTTTTCATGGCCGATTTGACCTGTGTTGCCCTGCCTGACCGGGCCCTGCTGTCCGTGGCGGGGGAGGAAGCGGCCGGCTTCCTCGATGCGCTGGTCTCCAACAGCGTGGCCGGGCTTGAACGCGGTCAGGCGGCCTATGCCGCGCTGCTGTCTCCGCAGGGCAAATTCCTGCACGATTTCTTCGTGATCCCCGATCTGCAGTCGCAGGGGCTGCTGCTGGATGTCGCCGCCGAGCGCCTGCCCGACCTGCAGCGCCGGCTGACCATGTATCGTCTGCGGGCAAAGGTCTCGATTTCCGTGGTCGAGGGTTTTCGCTGTTATGGGCTGTTTGGCAATCGGCAACCGGATATCGACAATCCTCTGTTCTTCCCTGATCCGCGCCTCGCCCAGATGGGCTGGCGGCTCTGGCAGCCGGCCAGTGCCTTACCGCCGCTGCCGCTCGCCGATTTTGTTGCCTACGAGGCGCATCGCATCGCGCTCGGCGTGCCCGATGGCGCGCGCGACATCGAGATCGATAAGGGCCTGCTGCTGGAAAACCATTTCGAGGCGCTGCATGGCGTCGATTTCAGGAAGGGCTGCTACATCGGCCAGGAGCTGACCGCGCGCACCAAGTATCGTGGCCTGGTGAAGAAGCAGCTCAGTCGCGTGCAGGGCACGCAGCCTCTGCCGCCATCCGGCACGCCGATCACGGCCAATGGGCAGGAGGCCGGGCAGCTGCGGTCAGTTTCCGGCAGCATCGGCCTCGCGCTGCTGCGACTCGATGCGGTTTCGCAGGATCTGGATGCGGCAGGTGTTGCGCTGACGGCGCAGCGGCCCGACTATGCGGGCCCGATTCCCGAGGCGAAGACCTGAACCGAGATGTCCAAAACTCCAATCACTCATGACGACGGCCGCTGCCGCTGCGGCTGGTGCGGCACCGATCCGCTCTATGTCGATTACCATGACACCGAATGGGGCGTGCCCGAATGGGACGACCAGGCGCTGTTCGAGAAGCTGATCCTCGACGGTTTCCAGGCCGGCCTGAGCTGGATCACCATCCTGCGCAAGCGCGACAATTTCCGCAAAGCCTTCGACGGTTTCGCGCCGGAGAAGATCGTGCGCTACACGCCGAAGAAGCTGGATGCGCTGATGCAGAACGAGGGCATCATCCGCAACAAGGCCAAGATCCACGGCACGGTGGCCAATGCGCGCGGCTGGCTGGAGATCATGGAAACGGAGAAGGGCGGCTTTTCCGGCTATCTGTGGAACTATGTCGACGGCAAGCCGCTGAAGAACGGCTGGTCGTCGCTGAAGCAGGTGCCCGCCGAAACCGCGGTCAGCCAGGCCCTGTCGAAAGATCTGCGCAAGCGCGGCTTCACCTTTGTCGGCCCCACTATCGTCTATGCCTTCATGCAGGCGGTCGGCATGGTCAACGACCATCTGGTGGAATGCTATCGCCACAAGCAGGTCGCGAAAGCAAAACGGCCGCGCGCCTGATCGCACGCGGCCGTTCCGGAATCCCGTCGCGCTTTGCGCGACGGAGTCATTGCCAGGATCATTGCCTGGCGGCAAAGCCGCCGGGCGGCAGTATGGTTAGGCGGCCTTGCCGTCTGCCGTCAGTCCCAGGGCGAGACGGCCGGCCAGCCGCTGCTGCGGCAGCTGGGTGAAGGGGTGATAGCGCGCCGCCTGCAGATCGCGGAACAGCCGCTCGATGCCGTTGTCGCGATAGAAGGCGCTGCCGCCGGCCGCATCCAGCGCCAGCGATCCCATCGCCAGCAGGTTTTCGGTCATGGCGCGCTTCAGCGTCATTATCCTGGCCGAAATCTGTTCGCCCGGTGCTGCCGCGTCGCCCATCTGCAGCATCTGTTCATGCGCCGCCACGGCGGCGGCCAGCGCGGTTTCCATCGCGCCGATCTGCAACTGGGTATCGGCATCGTTGCGGCGTTTGGCCGCGAGCCGGATCGTCTCGTCGCGCAGCTTTTCCGCCACGCCGCGATAGACGCTGTAGATCAGCGGGAAGGCGACCAGCGTCACCATATGGAAGAAGGGATGCCAGACGCCGGCCGGCCGGCGCAGCGCGATGCTGGCATCCGGCACGAAAACGTTTTCCAGCCGCACATCCTGCGAGCCGCTCGCGCGCATGCCGAGCGTGCGCCAGGTCTGTTCGATGGTGATGCCTTCGCTTGTCATCGGCACGGCGGCATGCAGCACTTCGGTGTCGCAGATCGCCATGGTCATCAGCAGGTTGCCGGCTTCGGCACCGCTGACGAAGCGCTTGCGGGCCGAGAACAGATAGCCGCCGTCGACCTTCTTCGCCGTGCCCGACCCGTTGAGCCAGTCGTTGCCGCCGGTCGAGAGCAGCATCAGCTCCTCGCCGGCGATGCGGCGCAGGGTGGCTTCCACCGCGGCGGGATCACCGCGCCAGCGCCGCACCAGCAGCGCCAGCGGATGCATATGCATCGCTAGTGCCAGCGCCGTGCCGCTGCAGGCGCCCGCGAAACTGCGCAGCAGGTCGGCGACCTCGCGATAGCTGGCGCCGCCGCCGCCCAGTTCGGCGGGGATGCCGGCAGACAGGATGCGATTGCTTTTCAGCGCGGCGAAATGCTCGGCCGCGAAACGGTCGGTCGCATCAAACAACACTGCATTGCTGGAGAATTCGCCGGTCAGCGTTTTTACACGGATGGCGAGATCGTCTTTAGAAGGATTCTTGATTGGTGTTTGAGCGGTCATTGCGGACTCCCTGCGCAGTATCGTGACTTTCACAATCGATGCGGCCGGATACTGGGGATGGACCCGATCACGGGATAGTTCAAAAATTGCACTTGGCATGCCGCTGCCACCCGGGATAAGCATTGCCGCCATGGATATGCGGTATGGAATCTTCTGCCCGGTGGCGAAGGCGGCCGAGGTCGTGGCCGGCCGCTGGACGCCGTTGATTCTCACCGAACTGATGAAGGGCAGCGAGCGGTTCAGCGACATCCAGAGCGGCGTGCCGCTGATGTCGCGCAGCCTGCTGGCGCGCCGGCTCAAGGAAATGGAACTCAGCAACCTGATCGAGCGCGTGCCGCAGGGGCGCAGCCATGTCTACCGTCTGACCGAATGCGGCAATGCTTTGCGCCCGCTGATCAACCAGCTGGCCGAATGGGGCAGCACCTGGCGCCTGCCCTATCTCGACGAGCGCGACCGCAATGTCAGCTATCTGATGTATTCGCTGCGCGCTTTCCTGCTCGGCCGCACCGAACTGCCGGCCAAGGCCGTGCTGCATTTCGAATTCAGCAACGTACCGCGCCGCGATCACAAGCTGCGCAACTGGTGGCTCATCAAGCGCGATCAGGATATCGATCTCTGTTATACCGACATGGGCTTCGAGGCCGACCTGCAGATCAGGGCCGATCTCGATATGATGACCCGCGTGGTGATCGGGCTGGCCAGCCTGCAGAAGGCGCGTCTGGCCGGGGATGTCGTCTTTTCCGACAATCCCCGCCTGGTCAGCCGCCTGATCGCGGCACTCGACCTGGTCGAGCCGCCGCAGATGCGGCTGCTGCGTGTGCCGGCCGAGCCGCCGTCGCCGATCGTCACGCCGCTGCCCCTGAACACGAAGAAGCCGCTTAAAACGACGATCCGGGCTGCCTGAGGAATTCGATTTCCTCGGGTGAATTCTGGCGCCCGAGCGCCGCATTGCGATGCGGAAAGCGGCCGAAGCGGGCGATGATCACCCGATGCTTGTCGGCCCACGATGCCAGGTCCAGACCCGGCAGTTCCTTGTCCAGCGCCGAGAACAGCAGATGCGCCAGATCCTGGTCGGGCAGGTGCTCGCTATGCTCGAACGGCAGATAGAAGAACATCCGCATGACCGGCGGCAGCGCGATATCGAAACCGCGATCCACTGCCTGGCGCGCGATGGCGCGCGCCCGCGCATCGCCGGCAAAGGCCTTGGCCTGGCCGCGGAAGATATTGCGCGGAAACTGGTCGAGCAGGATCAGCAGCGCCAGTGCGCCTTCGGCGGTCTCGGTCCAATCGGCATGGCCTCCCGCCAGCACGGTTTCCACGGCGGCGCCGAAACGTCGGCGGATGGTATCGTCGAAAGCGGGGTCCTTTTCGAACCAGGCCTTGCGAGTCTCAAGCGCCACGCCGGGCCGGCGGTCGAACCAGAAGTCGAGGATGGCATCGGCAGTGATCGTCACGCGTTCTGACCTCATGCAGTGAAGCGCGGTTCAGATGGCGCAGCAGACCGCGTTCGTCCAGTGGGCGGGCAAGACTTTCATGCAGCGCCGGCAGCCCGCAACGCGTCAGGGCCTGATTGGTTCCCAGTGCCAGTAGCCGATCAGATGGCGCGGCGCACCGCTATCGTCGAGCAGCGGCGCCAGGAAACGCTGGAAAATGATGAAGTCGCGATTGGGCCCCAGCGAGGCGCGTCGTGCATAATGCGGCCGGCCGCTGTCGAGGATGGTGCGATACTCGGCTTCCAGGCGACTGACCTGTTCAGGCGTGTAGACCTCGTCGTAATAGCGGCCGCTATAGTCGTGTTCGGTCGAGTGCCGGTGCCCGGTGCCGAGCAGGCGATAGTAAATGCGCATCCGTCCGTCGGGCAGCATGAGGCAGTCGATCAGGCCGATGCCGGGCAGCAGCCGGCGCGGGATCGTCATCACATCGATGGCGCGT
The DNA here is from genome assembly GCF_025869515.1 of Ferrovibrio sp. Classification (GTDB taxonomy): domain Bacteria; phylum Pseudomonadota; class Alphaproteobacteria; order Ferrovibrionales; family Ferrovibrionaceae; genus Ferrovibrio. The sequence continues at coordinate 99,220 of NZ_JAOZVR010000116.1, read as the reverse complement.
TTGGGCGGCACGCCGCCGGCCGCGTCACGCAGGCTGGTCCAGTAGGCGAGAAAATCCTGCAGCCCTGACGGCAGCTCCGTTGGCCGAGCGTAATTGTCGACGATGGGATCGGTTTCGTCGCTCATCCTGCCTCCGTCCCCAGATTAGGCGGGCAGGAGCAGAAAGCCCAGACCTGTTAAACAGGTCGGTCTTTCTGCTAGCCTGTCAAAAAACCGGAGCGAAAACGACATGAACGAGATCGACCTGAAGGGCAAAAGCGGCGTCGTCACCGGCGGCGCACAGGGCATTGGTCGCGCCGTGACCGAGCGGCTGCTGCGTTCGGGCGCCGCCGTGGCGATCTGGGATCGCGATGCCGGGCTGGCCGGCAGCGCGGTGCGTGAGCTGGCCGATCTGGGCCGCGTGATTGCCGTCACCGCCGATGTCACCGCCTGGGACAGTATCGCGGCGGCAGCGCAGGAAACCGCGGCGCAGCTCGGCGGCATCGACCTGCTGGTCAACAATGCCGGCATTGCCGGACCGAATGCGCCGGTTGAAACCTATCCGCTGGAGGCCTGGCAGCAGGTGATCGATATCGACCTGACCGGCGTGTTCCATTGCTGCCGTGCCGTGGTGCCGCTGATGAAGGCGAAGGGCTATGGCCGCATCGTCAATGTCGCCTCCATAGCCGGCAAGGAAGGCAACCCGAATGCCAGCGCCTACAGCGCGGCGAAGGCCGGCGTGATTGCCCTGACCAAGGCGTTGGGCAAGGAACTGGCCGGCATTGATATCGCCGTCAACTGCATCACGCCGGCGGCGGCGAAAACCGCCATCTTCGACCAGATGACGCAGACGCATATCGACTATATGCTGTCGAAAATCCCTCGCGCGCGTTTCGTGGCGGTGGATGAGATTGCCGCGATGGTGGCCTGGCTGGTGTCGAAGGAAAACTCCTTCACCACGGGTGCGGTATTCGATCTGAGCGGCGGCCGCGCCACCTATTGAGGGGCGACCGCAGAGTGAGAGGCAGGATGGCTGAAAGCCGCGAGGCCAAGTTTTCGATCGGCGATGTCGTGCGGCACCGCCTGTTTCCGTTCCGCGGCGTGATTTTCGACGTCGACCCGGTATTCAATAACACCGAGGAATGGTGGCAGTCGATTCCGCCGGATCTGCGGCCGCGCAAGGACCAGCCCTTCTATCATCTGCTGGCCGAGAATGCCCAAAGCGCCTATGTCGCCTATGTATCGGAGCAAAATCTGCTGCCCGATGCCGAGGCCGGCCCGGTCAATCATCCCGATATCAAGAAGTATTTCGCCGGTTTTCGCAGCGGGCGCTACCAGTGGCGTGCTGCCCCCCGGATGTAGGCAGTTGCTCTAGAGCAGCCGCCCGATCAGCGAGACCAGCGCCGGAATATTGATCCCGACCAGCACGATGCCGACGGTACCGGCGATCAGCCGGCCGGGCAGCTTGTTGACCAGGAAGGCCGCCACCGGCGCGGCCAGCAGAGCGCCGGCCATGATGGCCAGCGCCGTGCTGCCGATGGCGGTCAGCGTGGCGGCGCCGAGCCAGAAGGAAAAGACCGCCGCCTGCACGGCTGCCACCACCGGCTCGGCGGCATTGGCGGAACCGACCACCCGCCGCGGTTCGTGGCCCTGCAGCACCAGGCTGGAGGTGACGATCGGGCCCCAGCCGCCGCCGAAGGAATCGAACAGGCCGCCGAGCAGGCCGATCAGGCCGGTCCGGCCCCTGGGCGTCGCTGCGGGATCGAGGTCGCGCCGCCAGCGCAGGGCGCGCAGGATCACCACCACGCCCATCAGGCCCAGATAGAGGGCGGCCAGCGGGCGGATCACCTGAATCGGCAGCAGCGCGATCACGCTGGCGCCGACGATGCCGCCGACAATGCCGGGCAGGATCAGGCGACGGCAGACCGGCCAGTCGATATTGCCGAATTTCCAGTGCGACAGGCCCGAGGCGATGCCGGTGGGGATTTTGGTCACGTGAACGGCGGCGCTGGCCACCGCCGGCGGCATGCCGGTGGCGATCAGCACGCTGCTGGCAATCACGCCATAGCCCATGCCGATGGCGCCATCGATAAGCTGTGCAGCGAAACCGACAGCGGCAAACAAAACCAAATCGAATTCCAAGCGCTGCCTCCTGGCTGCGATAAGGCCTGCACCGGAGCGGCATGCTGCGGCAATCGCCGGAGCAGCTCCCTGCCGGACCCGAAATGTGCCTCGGCCGGCAGAATTAAATATCGGGGTGCCAGGGCAACTCGCCGAAAATGCTTTCGACGTATTCTACCAGAATGGTGACCGCGAGTGACAAGGGTTTGCTGGTATCCAGTGTCAGGTCCGGCTGCGTCGGCGCTTCGTAGGGAGCCGAGATGCCGGTAAAATTCTTGATCTCGCCGGAGCGGGCGCGGCGATACAATCCCTTGGGGTCGCGGGACTCGCAGGTGGCAAGATCGGCTTTCACATAGATTTCGCGGAAATCGTCGCCGATGATGCCGCGTGCCATGTCGCGGAATTTCTGCAGCGGCGAAATCGCCGAAACCAGCACCAGCGAGCCGTTGACCGCCATCAGTTTGGCGACTTCAGCCAGACGCCGGATATTTTCCATGCGGTCGGCATCGGTGAACCCGAGATCGCGGTTCAGTCCGTGACGCAGATTGTCGCCGTCCAGCACCGCGACATGGCGGCCGCGCGTGAACAGCAGGCGCTGCGTGGCCATGGCGATCGTCGACTTGCCGGCACCGGACAGGCCGGTCATCCAGACCACGCCGCCACGATGGCCGTTCATCTCGATGCGTTCCTGCACCGTGACGCTGGTATCGACGGTGGTGATGTCGGTGCTGACGCGGGTGGCGGCGCTCTCGATCACCAGGCCGCCGACGATCTGCGGTCCGCGGATCAGCACGCCGCGGCCGGTGCGCGGCAGGGTTTCGTAGAGGTCGAGCGCCAGCGGCGGCCGCACGCGCAGGATCACGCGGGCGACGCCGTTGCGTTCGATCTGCTGTGCGCTGGCGGAATCGAGCGTTTCGACATCGAGCGTTTCGACGATCGATTCCACCTCGGCATCGCGTTCGGCAGTGCCGATCTTCAGGGTCAGGCGGTCGTTCTTGCGCAGCGGAAGCTTGTCGAGCCAGAACAGGCGCACGGTGAACCGGTTGGCATCGAGCGGCCGGTTATCGGGCGGCGAGGCCAGTGCGCCGCGTTCGACGAACACATCCTCGTCCAGGGTGAAGGCCACGCTCTCGCCGGCTGTCGCCACGGTCAGCAGGGGGCGCGGCACATTGCCGTCCCATTGTTCCAGGGTCGCGACCGTGGCCTCGCGGCCGAGCGGTGCGAAGCGGATGCGGTCGCCCACCCTGAGCTGTCCGCTTTCGATGCGGCCGACAACGATACGCTTGTCGCCATAGCGGTACAGGTCCTGCACCGGCAGGCGCAGCGGCTGCTCTACCGGCAGGGCGCGCGGCGCAAAGGCATCGAGCGCGCCGATCAGGGTCGGTCCCTGATACCATTTGGTATGCGGGCTCGGGCCGACAATGTTGTCGCCCTGGCGAGCCGAGACCGGCACGATGGCCTGCACCTGGATGCCGATGTCGGCGAGATATTTGCGCACCGCGTCGGCCACGGCCTGGAATTTCACCGGGTCATGATCGATCAGGTCGATCTTGTTGACCGCCACCGCAACCTGGCGGATGCCGAGCAGATGCAGCAGGTAGGCATGGCGACGTGTCTGTTCGGCCAGCCCCTGCGCGGCATCGACGACCAGGATCGCGGCATCGGCCTGGGCCGCGCCGGTCACCATGTTCTTGAGAAACTCTTTATGGCCCGGCGCGTCGATGATGACATAGCGCCGCTGCCGGGTGGTGAACCAGATCTGCGTGGTATCCACCGTGATGCCCTGGTCGCGTTCGACCTGCAGCGCATCGAGCAGGAACGACCATTCGAATTCCAGGCCGCGCTTTTCCGACACGGCCTTCAGCTGTTCCAGCTTGCCGGTCGGCAATGAATCCGTGTCATGCAGCAGACGGCCGACCAGGGTCGACTTGCCATGATCGACATGGCCGACGATGACGATGGGGAAGGCGCGGCCGCTATGCAGGCTGGCGGTCTTGGGGGCTGTGGCGAGTGCGACGGCGGACATCTGCGACCTCACATATAGCCCGCGACGCGCAGGCGCTCGAAAGCATCCTCGCTGTCGTGGTCCATGGCGCGGCCGGCGCGCTCGGGTTCGCGGGTTACTTCCAGTTCGGCGATGATCTGCTCGATATCGCGGGCCGGACTGTCGATCGGGAAGGTGATCCCGATCTCGCCCAGCGAGCGGAACCGCTTGTTCTCCGCATTGGCGAAATACAGCGGCACCACCGGAATGCGTTCGCGCTGGATGTAGCGCCAGATATCCAGTTCGGTCCAGTGCAGCAGCGGATGAACCCGCATATGCACGCCATCGGGCAGATCGGCGGCGAAATGGTCCCACAGTTCCGGCGGCTGGTCGCGGAAATCCCAGGCCCCGGTATCGTCCCGGGGGCTGAACACGCGCTCTTTCGCCCGTGTGGCCTGCTCGTCGCGGCGGATGCCGGCGATCACGCCTTTCCACTGGTATCTGGCGATGGCTTCCTTCAGGCCCAGTGTCTTGCGGGCGGCGACGCGCGAATTATGCGGCAGGGTGGGGTCGGTCGCCTCCAGCGGCGGGCAGGCGTCCTTGATCAGTTCCAGGTCCCACTCGGTGGCGTAGCGGTCGCGGAAGGCATAGGTCTCGGGGAATTCCAGGCCGGTATCCAGATGCGCGACCGGAAATGGCACGCGGCCGAGGAAGGCCTTCTTGGCCAGCCAGATCATCACATTGGAATCCTTGCCGAGCGACCACAGCATCGCCAGCGGTTTAATCCGGCTATAGGCTTCGCGGAGGATGTAAACGCTCTGGGCTTCCAGGGAATCTAGGTCGTCATGCATGGCTTTTAATAACATTTTTTGCAGGTACTTTGCCCAAAAAGTATTAATAGATTAAGGAGGTAGCGGGTGGCACCGGGGCGGTATGGATGCCGCATTCGGTCTTTTCGCTGCCCTGCCAGCGCCCGGCCCGGGCGTCCTCCCCGGTGGCCACCGGATGGGTGCAGGGGGCGCAGCCGATCGAGGGATAGCCCTGGGCGACCAGCGGATGGCGCGGCAGGTCGTAACGGGTGAAATAGGCCTCGATCTCCGCCGGGCCCCAGTTGGCCAGCGGATTGAATTTCAGGCGCGCGCCATCGGCCTCGACCAGCGGGATATGCTGGCGTGTGCCCGCCTGGAACCGTTTGCGGCCATTGATCCAGGCGGCAAAGGGTTTCAGCCCGCGGGCCAGCGGCTCAACCTTGCGGATGCGGCAGCAGGCCTCGGCATCGCGGAACCACAGCGTGCCGCCATCGTCCTGCGCCGCCAGCAGTTTCGGATCCGGCGTCAGCACGCGCACATCGGTCAGGCCCAGTCGCGCGATCATCTCGTCGCGGTATTTCAGCGTCTCGTCGAACAGCTTGCCGGTGTCGAGGAACAGTACCGGCGTGGCCTTGTCCACCTGCGCCACCAGATGCAGCAGCACGGCGGATTCGGCACCGAAGGACGAAACCAGGGCGATCTGCCCGGGGAACAGGTCGCGGAGCGCGATGCGCAGGATATCTTCGGCCTGGCGGCCCTGCATCTGCGCGTTCAGTGATGCGGTGTAATCGTTCAGGTCGAGACTGGCGAAGGCGAGCGCGGTCATTCGGCAGCGTCTTTCTTGCGGGAGGCAGCCAGGCGCTGCTTCAGGGCACTGACCCGGCCATCGGCGGCCGGCTGGTAGACATGGCTGAAGCTCTGCATAGCCGTGGCGAAAGCCTCGGCGGCATCCTCGCGCGGAATTTCAAAGGCGTCGAAACCGCTGCGCTGCATATGCCAGAGCTGGTCCTGCAGCACATGGCCGGTGGCGCGCAGCTCGCCCGCATAACCGAAGCGCTCGCGTAGCAGGCGGGCCTGGCTGTAGGCGCGGCCATCGCTGAATTTCGGGAAATTCAGCACGATCAGGTCGAAACGTTCGGCCTCGGGTCCGAAACCGAGCACGTCCACGGTATTCGGCAGGCTGATACCGAGCGGGCTGTTGCGGCCGCCGAGCTGGTCCTTCTCGGCCTGCCAGCGTGCATAACTGATCAGCACGGCGCCGCTGGCCGGCAGCGGGGCATCGTCGGCCACCGGCTGGAACGCATCTTCGCCGACGAGGCGACCGTCTTTAAGCAACGGCCCAGTCTTAAGCAACGGCATAGACGGCCTCCTTGAACGGGGCGAGGCCGACGCGGCGATAGGTGTCGAGGAACCGCTCGTCGCTGGATTTGCGCAGGCGCAGATAGGCCTCCACCAGCGTGTCGATGGCCTCCACTGTATCGCGGACATTCAGCGACGGACCGATCAGGTCGCCGATGGCGGCCTGATCATCGGCCGAACCGCCCAGCGTGATCTGGTAGAATTCCTCGCCCGCCTTGTCGACGCCGAGGATGCCGATATGGCCGACATGATGGTGCCCGCAGGCGTTGATGCAGCCGGAAATCTTGATCTTCAGTTCGCCGATATCGTGGGCGCGTTCCCAGTTTTTGAAGCGCAGCGCGATCTGCTGCGCCACCGGAATCGAACGGGCATTGGCCAGCGCGCAGTAATCCAGGCCAGGGCAGGCGATGATGTCAGACGCCAGACCCACATTCGGCGTGGCGAGGTCGTAAGCCTTCAGCGCCCTGAACAGTGCCGGCAGGTCGGCCTGTTTCACATGCGGCAGCACCAGATTCTGCTCATGGGTGACGCGGATTTCGCCGAAGGAATAGCGCTCGGCCAGGTCGGCCACTGCAGTCATCTGCTCGGCCTTGGCGTCGCCGGGCGCCTCACCCTCTTTTTTCAGCGAGATGGTGACGATGCTGTAGCCCGGCTGCTTGTGCTTGAAGGTGTTGCGCCGCGCCCACAGGCCGAACTCGAAATCGGTGCGGAAGGCATTGGCATATTCCGCCGCCACGCCACCCAGCTTTTCGAAGGCCGGCGGGGCGAACTGTGCCGCGATCTGGTCGATGGCCTCCTGCGGCAGCTTCAGCGCGCCATCTTTCGTGGCGGTGAATTCTTCTTCCACCTTCTCGCGCATGGTGTCGATGCCGATCTCGTGCACCAGGATCTTGATGCGCGCCTTGTAGATGTTGTCGCGGCGGCCGAACTGGTTGTAGACGCGCAGTATGGCTTCCAGATAGCTCAGCAGGTCCTGCCTGGGCAAGAAATCGCGGATGGTCTTGCCGATGAAGGGCGTGCGGCCGAGCCCGCCGCCGACGATCACCTCGAAGCCGGTCTCACCGGTGGCATTTTTGTGCATGCGCAGGCCGATATCGTGCACCCGCACGGCGGCGCGGTCGTTCGGTGAACCGGTGACGGCGATCTTGAACTTGCGCGGCAGAAAGCTGAATTCCGGATGGAAGGTCGACCACTGGCGGATGATTTCGCACCAGACGCGCGGATCCTCGATCTCGTCATAGGCCGCGCCGGCGAACTGGTCGGTGGTGGTGTTGCGGATGCAGTTGCCGCTGGTCTGGATGGCGTGCATCTGGATTTTCGCCAGATCGGCCAGCGCATCGGCGGTGTCTTCCAGCCTGATCCAGTTGTATTGCAGGTTCTGCCGGGTGGTGAAATGGCCCCAGCCGCGGTCGTATTTGCAGCCGATCTGCGCCAGGCCGCGCAGTTGCCGCGCCGACAGCGTGCCGTAGGGAATGGCGATGCGCAGCATGTAGGCATGCAGCTGCAGATAGAGGCCGTTCTGCAGGCGCAGCGGCTTGAACTCGTCTTCGCTGATCTCGCCGCTCAGGCGGCGGGCGACCTGGTCGCGAAACTGCGCGACGCGTTCATCCACCAGGGTCTGATCGATCTGGTCATACTGGTACATGGGGCATCCTTGGTCAGGCTGCTGGCCTGGTTTCGGTCGTGGGGCCGTCCGCACGGATGACCTCGCGATACTGGATCGGCTTCGGCGGCATGCTGCTGGCATCCACCGGAATCAGATATGGCGCGACGACGATGTTCATTTTCGCCTGCGCCTCGGCGATGGCGAGCAGGGCGGCGCCGGCCTCGACGTTGGCGACCACGGAGGCGTCGGCAATGCGGCGGCTCCAGCTGGCCACCTTGGTCAGGTAGACGACATCGCCGCTTTTCAGGTCATTGGCGGTGACCACCTGCGGCTGGCTGTCGAGTTTGGGGGCTTTGGCCATCTCTGTATCCTCAGGCGCTGCGGCGCTGCTGTGTGGTGGTCGCCTGCGCATAGGCCGCGACCTTGCCAATGATGAGCAGGACAGGCCCGTCGCCATGCTGCGCGGCCAGTGTCGGCAGGGCATGGAGCTGGCCGGCGCTGACCTGCTGGCTGATGCGGGTGCCGTTCTCGATCAGAGCGACCGGCAGCGATGGCGCCACACCGGTATCGAGCAGGCGGTCGCGGATGGCGGCGGCCTGACCAAGGCCCATGTAGACGACAATGGTTTCACCGGCCTGGGCGCGGTCTGCCCAGGCAAGGCTGTCTTCGCCGCTTTTAAGCTGGCCGCTGACCAGGCTGATGCCATGGCTGAGATCGCGATGGGTGAGCGGGATACCGGCCGCTGCCGCGCAGCCGAGCGCCGCGGTGATGCCGGGAATCACGGAAACGGCGATGCCGCGTTCGGTCAGGTAATCCATTTCTTCGCCGCCGCGGCCGAAGATGAAGGGATCGCCGGCCTTCAGCCGCACCACGCGCCTGCCCAGAACAGCATGGGCCGCCAGCTGCGCATTGATTTCGTCCTGGCCGACACTGTGGCGGCCCTTGCGTTTGCCGACCGGGATGCGCTCGGCATCGCGGCGCACGCGGTCCAGAATTTCCGGCGCCACCAGCGCGTCGTAGAGCACGATATCGGCATCCATCAGGGCGCGCTGTGCGGCAAGGGTGAGCAGATCGGGATTGCCGGGGCCGGCGCCGACCAGCTGCACATGGCCACTGACGGCATCCTGCGGGCTGTTGAGCGCCGCCATCAGGGCACTGCGCGCGCTGCTGCGGTCGCCGGCATAGACTTTAGCCGCCACGGCACCATCGAAGACGCGCTCCCAGAAGTGCTTGCGCTGGGCCGCGTCGCGAATGACGCGCGCCACCGTGCCGCGGAATTCCCCGGCCAGCGCGGCGAGATCGCCCAGGCGGGCTGGCAGCAGGGCCTCGATCTGTGCGCGGATGCGGCCGAGCAGCAGCGGTGCGGTGCCGTTGGAGGAGATGCCAATCGTGATGTCGCCGCGCTCGATGATGGCCGGCACGGTGAAATCGGAAAGATCGGCGCGGTCGACCACATTGACCAGGAGGCCGCGCGCCCGCGCAGCGGTGGCCACGATCTCATCGGTGGCTTCGCCAGTGGCGGCAATCACCAGCCGCATGCCGTCCAGCAACGCCGGGGTGAAGGCGGTGGCGCGATGGACAATGGCGCCGTCATCGGCCAGCGCAGAAATTTCAGCATTGAGGTCGGGGGCGACGACCTGCACGCGGGCCCCGGCCTTGCGCAGCAGGCGAATCTTGCGGGCGGCATTTTCGCCGCCGCCAACCACCAGGACCGCGCGGTCCTGCAGGTTCAGAAATCCCGGAAAGCTATGCATGGCAGGCCGACCCTTCCGTCGCCAGCAGTATTCTGTGTGGAATAACTTATTTAACGCTATTAATTGAGAGTCAATAATTAAATACTGTTATAAATGATAAAATATAAATAATAACTATAAATAACTGTTATTATTGCCTGGCGCCCGGCCCGTCTATTACCTTCTTGGTAATTGTTAAAGCGCTGATCCGCTTCAATTATCACTCCAGTTTCGTCCCTGAACAGGAGCCTGACCATGATCTCCAACAGCCGTATTGCCACCATCCTGCGGATCGATGCCGCGCTTTGCTTTGCCTGCGGCCTGCCCGGCCTGCTCGCCCCGGCCTGGCTGGCCGGTTTCCTGCTGCCGCAGCAAGGCACCGTGCTCGGCCTGCCCGCCGCCACGGTGCTATGGGAACTGGGCATCCTGCTGGTTGCCTATGCCGGATTGCTGCTGCTGGCGGCGGTCAAACCCGGCCTTGATCGCCCGGTGCTGCTGATCAGCGCCGTGGCCGATGCCGGCTGGGTGCTCGGCACCCTGGCACTGGTGGCGCTGTTTCCGGCCAGCTTCAGCGGCTGGGGCATCGTCGCCCTGGCGGTGGTGGCGCTCGACACCGGCCTGCTCGGCCTGTGGAAGCTGCGCTGGCTGCGCGGCAACAGCAGCCAGCCGCTCGCGGCCTGAGAGAAAAACGGGGCGGCTGGACAGGCCGCCCCGGCTTTCCGCACAGTGCATCAAACATCGGGAGTGCTGCGATGAGCCAGGCGACCATGCAGGGGGCGACACGGCAGCCGGTCGCCCAGACCGGCTTTGGCACGCTGATGCGACAATGGCGCCGGCGCCGGGGCCTGAGCCAGCTCGATCTGGCCGGAAGCGGTGGCGTGTCGCAGCGTCATGTCAGCTTTCTCGAATCCGGCCGCGCCCGGCCGAGCCGCCAGATGGTGCTGCATCTGGCCGAACTGCTGGATATGCCGCTGCGCGAACGCAATCGTCTGCTCCATGCCGCCGGCTTTGCCGCCGCCTATCGCGAAAGCGGGCTGGAGGCGCCGCATCTGGCCGAAGCGCGCCGCGCGCTCGATCTGCTGCTGAAGCAGCATGAACCGTTTCCCGCTGTCGTGGTCGATGCCGGCTGGACCGTGCAGCTCGCCAACCAGGCGGCGCAGCGCATGATTGCTTTCCTGCTCGGGCCGCATCTCGACCCGGCGAAACCGGTGAACTTCATGAAGCTGCCGCTGCATCCGCAGGGCGCGCGACCCTATATCCGCAACTGGCGCGAGGTGGCCGGTGCGCTGCTGCACCGGCTGCAGCGCGAGGCGATGGACAGCCCCGCCGCCGCCGTGCTGGCCGAGGTACGCGGCTATCCCGATGTCGATGCGCTGTGGCGCAGCGTCGACTGGGACAGCGAGCCGCGCCCGCTGCTCGGCTTCGCCATCGAGAAGGACGGGCTGGTGCTCGATCTCATCACCATGATCGCCACTTTCGGCACGCCGCAGGATGTCACCCTGCAGGACCTGAGGATCGAAACCTTCCTGCCGGCCGATGAGGCCAGCGAAAGCCTGCTGCGCGGCCTGGCCTCGCATTGAACGCGCCGGAAATGAAACCGGGCGTTGCGCGGCGATGCGGGTTGAAAATCGCCGTGCCGTTGATGCGGATCAAGGCGGCAGGCCGGTAGCGGTCCGAAACTGCGGCATCTTTTCTGAGGAGATGCCGCATGCGCGCCGCCGATATCATGACCGTTCCGGTCCACACCCTGCGTTCTGAGGATACCGTCGCCCATGCCGTGCAGCAGATGCTGCAGCGGCATATCAGCGGCCTGCCGGTGGTCGACAAGGCGGGCAGTCTGGTCGGCATGGTGACCGAGGGCGATTTCCTGCGCCGCGGCGAGACCGGCACCGAGAAACAGCGGCCGCGCTGGCTGCAGTTCCTGCTCGGCCCCGGCCGTTCGGCGGAGAGTTACACGCAAAGCCATGCCCGCATGGTCGGCGAGATCATGAGTACCGACGTGGCGAGCGTGACCGAGGGCACGTCGCTGGCCGATATCGTGGCCCTGATGGAAAAGCGCCGGGTGAAACGTGTGCCGGTGCTGCGCGACGGCAAGGTGGTCGGCATTGTCAGCCGGGCCAATCTGCTGCATGCCCTGGCCGGCGCGCTGGGCGACATCCGCCCGACCAGCCAGAGCGACAGCCAGATCCAGCAGCAGATTCATGCCGAACTGAAGAAGCAGGACTGGGCGCCGCTGGGCAGCATCAACATCATCGTGCGCGACGGTGTGGTGCATCTCTGGGGCGCGATTTTCGATGACCGTGAACGCGTGGCGCTCAAGGTGCTGGCCGAAGCCACGCCGGGCGTGAAGACGGTGGAAGATCACCTGGTCTGGATCGAACCGGTTTCGGGCATGTATCTGACGCCGCCGGCGGCCTGATCCTCCGGAATCGCATCGGGCCGGATATCGCAAAGCCGGCCGGTTTGCGCCACAATCGGGCCTTCCGTATCGAAGGACCGTGTCATGGCTGCGCTTACGCTGGAAAAATGGAATCTCACCATCGGTGACGGGAAGGGGCTGTTCTGCATCCTCGGCCTCAATGTGATCGAGGATATGGACCTCGCGCTGGCCACCGCCACCGAACTGAAGGCCCTTACCACCGAACTCGGCCTGCCCTTCGTCTTCAAGGCCAGCTTCGACAAGGCCAACCGCTCGTCGATCAACAGTTATCGCGGACCGGGACTGGACGAAGGCCTGAAGATTCTCAGCGCCGTGAAACAGGCACTGAACGTGCCGATCGCCACCGACCTGCATGAGCCTTTCCAGGCCGAGCCGGTGGCGGCGGTGGCCGACCTGGTGCAGATTCCGGCCTTCCTGGTGCGGCAGACCGACCTGATCGTGGCCGCCGCGCGCGCCACGCAGAAGCACAAGGGGCTGCTTCATGTCAAGAAGGCGCAGTTTCTGGCGCCGTGGGACTGCCGCAGCATCCTGCACAAGATCGAACAGGCGGCCGGACCCGGCATGACCATCCTGTGCGAGCGCGGCGCCAGCTTCGGCTACAACAACCTGATCGTCGACATGCTGGCCATCCCCGAGATGCAGAGGCTCGGCGTGCCGGTCACCATCGATGCCACCCATGCCGTGCAGCTGCCCGGCGCGCGTGAGGTGGCGGGCGGCGGCGTCGCGGCCGGTGGCCGGCGCGAGGGCGTGGCGGTGATTGCCGCGGCTGCCGTGGCGGCTGGCGCCGACGGTGTCTTCCTGGAATTTCATCCCGACCCCGACAAGGCGAAATGCGACGGGCCGAGCTGTCTGCCGCTGTCGTCCGCGCGGGCCGTCCTGACGCGGCTGAAGGCGCTTTACGCCGCCGCGCGGCACTAGGCGCAAAAACGCCGCCCGCGCCCTGAGCGGGGCACGGGCGGCGCGATCGTTACCGGCTACGAGTTACCGGGGCGGTCCGCGGTGATCTGCGTCGAGATGCGGCGCGCCTCGGCCAGATGCTGCTGCACCAGCCTTGCCGTCTCGCTGGAGGCGCTGCGCAGCGCCGGGTTCTCGCCGCTGCGTGTATAGGCGTTATGCAGGCGCAGTTCACGCTCCTGCGCCTCGACCAGCAGGGTGATATAGCGCTCGTCGAAACTGTTGGTCGAAGCGTTCTGCAGCTCGTTCAGTTTCTGCTGCATATGCGTCGTGAGGATCGGTGCGGCCGGCGCAAGGCCAGCCTGGCGCGCCGCAGCCGTGATCCTGCCGGTCGAGGCTGCGTGCTGGGAGGCCATCTGCTGTGCGTATAATTTCACCTCGGCGCTTTGCGCCCGCTGCACGGCGATCTTGCTGGCCTCCATCTGGAACAAATCCGCATTGCTGGCATATGTCACGAAATTCTGAGCCGTCAGAGGCTGGCGCTGGGCCGCGGCGGCCTGCTGCTGATCGGCTTTCATGCCGCCTCCGGCCAGCACCGGCGGAATGGCAAAGCTTGCCGCCACCAGAGCCGTGGCGCCGAGCCGCGCCAGCGAATGAATGCGTCTCATCGTATTTTCCTCCAAGTCTGTTGCGGGGGAGAAAAACACGAGGCTGACCCAGATGTTCCGGGCGAGTGTCCATGGCATAGCTTGCGCCGGGAGATGCGCGCGGCCGACCCTGCTGAAGGCGCTCTGTGTCGCTGCCCGGTAACATAAAAAAAACCGCCCCCGCCAAAGACTGGCGGAGGCGGTATGCCTGACCGTGATGGAAAGACGTTTTAGGTTTCGCTGGCCAGCAGCGTGGAGATCTTGAGGCCGGCGGCAATATGCTTCTCGGTCACCGTCGCCATTTCGGACGAGGTGCCGCGCATCATCGACTGATCGCCGCCCTGACTGTAGCCGCGATGCAGCGCCAGGGCTGTCTCATGCGACTCCATCTGGGTCCGGGCGTAGAGCTTGTCGAAGCCTGAGGTCGACATCTTCCGTAGCTCATCCAGTTTGGCAACCTGCGGTGCGGACAGAATCCCCACAGTCGGCGACACGCCGGCCTGCTGCGCGGCGACATTGATCCTGGACATTGCCGCGCCGTGATCGTTCAGCACCTGCTGGGCGAACAGGCGAACCTGTTCGTTCTGCGCGCGCTCGACGCCGATCTTGCTGATCTCGTATTCGTAGAGATCGGACGATTGCGCGCTGTAAACATAGCCGGCGGCGGTCATCGGCTGCGCATAGACGACACGGTCGACGCGCGGCGCAGGGTAGGCCGTGGTCTGCGCCAGGACCGGCGTGATAGCGAAGGTGCCGGCGATCAGGGCGGTGGCACCGAGCAGTGCGAATGAATAAATCTGTTTCATCATATGTCTCCGGGAAAAATTGGATTTACAGACCTGACAGGCCTGTTACCGGAGAGATGGCGATCGTCCGCACCGATTCACAGTGGCGGGCCCGGTGCTATTCTGTGACAACGCCGCGATGGTGACGCATCGTCGGGATTGATGGAGACCTGATGGAACGGAATGCACGGGGTTCAGTTGACGTTCAGTCCGGCTTTAGCAAAAAGTCCGGCCTCACGTCTCAGGCAGGCCCGATGCGCCAGCGCGGCCGGGCCGCCATCACCAGTTCGCCGGCGGCATCGCGCAATTCGACCAGGCCGTCGATCGGCTGCGCGCGGGACCAGTCCAGTTCCGGCATCGTGCAACACGCCGTGATCGGCCCGCGCGCCTTCTTCAGATAGTCGCTGTCGAAGCCGGTGACGATCCAGCGCGTGCCTTTCGGCGGCTGGCGGCTCATCAGCGCCAGGTTCGCCGTCAGTTCGGCCAGGTTGGTCAGCGCCACGGCATGCAGCGAGCGCAGATGGTTGCGCACGCGGCGCCGGTCGGCCATGCGTGCCTCGGCAAAACCCGGGCCAAGGGTCAGCACCCGGGCGCCGATACTGCCGGCATAGGGCACGGTGACCCCGACCAGCCAGCTGAACAGCCGGCGGCCGAAAGGCAGGCGATTGAGGCCTGCCCACTGGCGCAGGACGGCGGGCTGCGCCGTCGGCGCGGTGGGGTCGTGAAGGGTGATGGTGCTCATTTTGCAGTCCTTGCGGTGGCTTTGCGGATCACCACCGGCACGGCGATGGCATCCCAGATCAGGTCGGAGAGTTTTTGCGCCGCTCCGGCGGGTTTGAGGCTGGTGTGGCCGGCGCGCTGCATGCGCAGCCAGGTCTGCACCGGGCCGATCACCAGGCTGAGCAGCAGTTCGGGCGGCAGCGGCCTGAGGATGCCGGCGGTCATCGCCGGCCTGAGCCGCAGCAGCAGCGGGTGCAGGAAATCCGTCGTGCCGTGCTGCAGGCGGGATTCCGCCGCCTGCAGCGCGGGATGATGGCGATGCTCGGCCAGAAAACGCGCCGCGGCCGGGTTGCGCACCGACCAGTCGATATGCGTGGCCACGAAAGCATCCAGCAGGGCGCGGGTGGTGTCATGGCGTGCCAGTTCGGCCGCCAGCACCGCGCGATAGCGCTCCAGCAGATCCTCATACAGCGCGCCGACCAGACCCTCGCGGCTGCGAAAATGGTGATACAGGCTGCCGATCGAGATATCGGCCGCATCGCGCACCTGCTCGATGGTGGTGGCATCCACGCCCTGTGTGTCGAACAGGGCCAGCGCCGCAATCAGCGCACGCTGGCGAGTGCCGGCGCCGGTGGCTATGTCACGGGCGACTGTGTCACGGGCGGCGGCGGGATCGGTTCTGGCCGGCTTGCGCAGGGGCTTGGTCATGGCCCGGCGGTTATAGCGCCGATTAGAATAAAATTCTAGAATAAAATTCTAAATGGCGCCGATTGCCACCACCCGATCCGAACCTGCCGGCTCTTGCCACCGCCGTCCGGGGCTTTAGAGTCGCGGGTCCTGCATCGTTTTTCGCGGCGCCGCCTCGCATCCGGCGCCGCTTCTGGGGAGTGAATCATGGCGAAAGAGCTGCATCATTTCATCGGCGGCAAGAAAGTGCCCGGCAAGTCGGGCCGGTTCCTCGATGTCTACAATCCGAGCACCGGCGAAGTCGCCGCGAAGTCGCCGCTGGCCACCCGGGCTGAGGTCGAGGCGGCGATTGCCGACAGCCAGAAGGCTTTCGTCGAATGGAGTGCCACCTCGCCGATGGTGCGCGCCCGCGTGATGTTCAAGTTCAAGGAGCTGTGCGAAAAGCATGCCGACGAAATCGCCCTGCTGATCGCCAACGAGCATGGCAAGGTGGTGTCGGATGCCAAGGGCTCGCTGCAGCGCGGCCTGGAAGTGGTGGAATTCGCCTGCGGCATTCCGCATCTGCTGAAAGGCGAATACTCCGACAGCGTGGCGCGCGGCATCGATGTCTATTCGATGCGCCAGCCGCTCGGCGTCGTCACCGGCATCACGCCGTTCAATTTCCCGGCCATGGTGCCGATGTGGATGTTTGCCGTGGCGATTGCCGCCGGCAACACCTTCGTGCTGAAGCCGAGCGAAAAGGACCCGTCCTGCCCGCTGCGGCTGGCTGAACTGATGCTGGAGGCCGGGGCGCCTGCGGGCGTGCTGAACTGCGTGATCGGCGACAAGGAAGCGGTCGACACGCTGCTGGCCGATCCGCGCATTCAGGCGGTCAGCTTCGTCGGCTCGACGCCGATCGCGCAATATGTCTATGCCACCGCGGCGGCGCACGGCAAGCGGGTGCAGGCCATGGGCGGTGCCAAGAACCACATGATCATCATGCCCGATGCCGATATGGACCAGGCCGTGGATGCCCTGATCGGTGCCGGCTACGGTTCGGCTGGCGAACGCTGCATGGCGGTTTCGGTTGCCGTGCCGGTCGGCAAGAGCACGGCCGACAGGTTGGTCGAGGCGCTGGCGCCGCGTGTGCGTGCGCTGAAAGTAGGCCCCAGCACCGACAAGGATTCCGAGATGGGTCCGCTGGTGACCAAGGAGCATCTCGCCAAGGTGAAGGGTTATGTCGATACCGGTGCCGCGGAAGGCGCCAAACTGGTGGTCGACGGCCGCGGGATGAAGCTGCAGGGCTATGAAGGTGGTTATTTCATGGGCGGCTGCCTGTTCGACAACGTGACGCCGGACATGCGCATCTACAAGGAAGAGATATTCGGGCCGGTGCTCAGCGTGGTGCGCGCCAACAGCTTCGAGGAAGCGGCGAAGCTGCCGACCGAACATGAATTCGGCAACGGCGTGGCGATCTTCACCCGCGATGGCGATGCCGCCCGCGACTTCGCCGCCAGAGTGCAGGTCGGCATGGTCGGCATCAACGTGCCGATCCCGGTGCCGCTCGCTTTCCACACCTTCGGCGGCTGGAAGAAATCGGCCTTCGGCGACACCAACCAGCACGGTCCGGAGGGTGTGAAATTCTACACCAAGATCAAGACGGTGACGGCGCGCTGGCCGACCGGCATCCGATCGGGTGCGGAATTCAACATTCCGACCATGAAGTGATCCGGCGATAGCCGATCAGGGCGGGCGGCAGATGACTCTGCCGCCCGTTTTGTTTTAAACAGGCTGCCAATCTGCTTTAAAGACAAGATGTCCATCCTCGAAGACTATCGCGCCCGGCTCAGCGCCGGCCATCTGGCGGAAGACCAGGCCCAGGCACTGGCGGCCGAAAAGCTGGAACTGCTGAGCCGGCGGCTGGTGCAATACCAGCCCGGCACCGAGGATACCTGGCTGCAGAAACTGAGTTTCGGCCGCAAGCGCGAGCCGGCACCGCAGGGGCTCTATATCTACGGCGATGTCGGCCGCGGCAAGTCCATGCTGATGGACCTGTTCTTCGACAAGGCACCGGTGGAGAAGAAGCGCCGGGTGCACTTCCATGCCTTCATGCAGGAGGTGCATGCCGAGATCTACCGCTATCGCCAGCTACCGGCAGAGGATGCCGAGAAAAAGGCCGGCGGCGACGATCCGATCAAGCCGACGGCGAAAAAGATCGCGAAGTCAGCCTGGCTGCTCTGCTTCGACGAGATGCAGGTCAGCGATGTGGCCGATGCGATGATCCTCGGCCGGTTGTTCGAAAAGCTGTTCGAGCGCGGCGTGGTGGTGGTGGCGACCTCGAACCGCCATCCTGATGACCTTTACAAAAGCGGCATCAACCGCCAGCTTTTCCTGCCCTTCATCGCGCTGTTCAAGGAGAAGCTGGATGTGCTGCATCTGGCAGCCAGCCGCGACTATCGCCTGCAGCGCATCGCCAAATCGCCGGTGTGGTTCAGCCCGCTCAGTGCCAAGTCGACGCTGGCGCTGGACCATGCCTGGAATCTGCTGACCGACGATGCCGAGGGCGAAGCGGCCGAGATCGAATTGCTGGGCCGCAAGCTGATGGTGCCGTTGCAGGCGCGCGGTGTGGCGCGTTTCAGCTTCGGCGAGCTCTGCGAACAGCCGCTCGGCCCGGCCGATTTCCTCGCCATCGCGCGCAGTTTCCACACCGTGATGATCGACGGCATCCCGACGCTCAGCCCGGCCAAGCGCAACGAGGCCAAGCGTTTCGTCACCCTGGTCGATACGCTGTATGAGGCAAAGGCGAAGCTGCTGGCGACCGCCGATGCGCCACCGGAAACGCTGTATCCGGAGGGCGAAGGCGCCTTCGAGTTCCAGCGCTGCGTGTCGCGGCTGAATGAGATGCAGAGCGAGGAGTATCGTGCCCTGCCGCATATCGGCGGATAGACGCGGCGCGAACCAATTAACGTTAATTGGGCAGCAGCAGGTCTCGGGCGCGATCCAGTCGCGCGTTGGTGAAGCTGGCACCGGCCAGCAGGGCGCCGGCGAAACGCCCATCGGTCAGGTCGGCGCCGGTCAGGTCGGCCCCGCTCAGGTTGGCATCGCGCAGATCGGCGGCCACCAGGCTGGCGCCGCTCAGATTCGCACCGACCAGGATGGCACGTTTGAGCTTGGCGGCGCCCAGATTGGTGCGGGCGGCGCGCGCATGCGGCGCATCGTCCTTGATCGCGGCGAGATTGGCTTCGGTCAGGTTGGCGCCATCCAGTGTGCTGCGTGCCAGGCTGGCGCCGCGCAGGTTGGCCTTGACCAGATCGGCGTCGCGCAGGTCGGCGAAATTCAGCCTGGCCAGCGCCAGATTGGCGTTGGTCAGCGTCGCCTTGGAAAAGCGTGCGCGTTCCAGCAGCGCGCCCATCAGGTTGATGCCGCGCAGGTCGCGGCCGGAGAAATCGAAATCGCTCAGATCGGCGCGCAGGCCCTGGCGGCCTTCGGAATGCACCCAGAGTTCGTGCTGCTTCAGCACTTCGGCCAGATCGGCATCGGCATGGCGCGAGGCGGCAGCGAAAATCGCCGCGGCCAGTTCCGGCAGGCTGCGGCTGCCGGCATCGACGATGGCGCCGCGCAGATCGGCGCCGGCGAAATTGGCGCCGCCGAGCTGGGCCCCCGACAGGCTTGCGCCGGACAAATTGGCGCCGGAGAAATCGGACTGCTGCAGGTCGGCACCTTCCAGTCGGGCCGAGGTCATCTGCGCCTTGCGCAGGTCGGCGCCGCGCAGGTTGCTGTCGTCCAGGTTGGCGTCGGCGAAGTCGGCATGGAGCGCAAAGGCCTTGGGCAGTTGCGCGCCGGTCAGGTCGGCACGCTGCGCCGAGGCACCGGAAAGATCGATCGCCCGTTTGGTCGGGCCGCTTTCGGCGATTCGGCCATCGGCGTCGTAGACCGGGGCGAGCGCTTCGGCGCCGTTCGATTCGGACATGTTGGCGTCATTCAGGCCGGCGGCACGCAGGCAGGCGCCGCGCAAATCGGCCCAGCGCATGTCGGCGCCATCCAGTGTGGCATTGCGGAAATCCGATCCGCCGCATTTCGACATGGACAGCCGGGCGCCATCGAGGCGGGCGCGATGCAGCCGGGCGCCGGTCAGATCGGCCAGGGTAAGATTGGCCCCGGTCAGATCGGCATCCGACAGGTCGGTGAAGGCGAGAGTGGCAGGCTGGGCGCCAGGCTTGCCGGCGAGATGGGCTTCATGCTCACGCAATACATCGCGCAGCTTTTCAGCGCCAACCTTGGTCAGATGCGCGGGAGCCCCGCGGGTAAAATCGCCCATAACGCTCAGCGGCCTTGCCTAAACATACCTACAGAAGATTCGGCCGCGAGTGTAACGCGGACCGGCTTTACCGATCCAGCCGTTTGCCCCCTGTTTGGTCTTTAGTCTAGCAGATCAGCCGCGGCGTTCCACCATCAGCTTCTTGATTTCGCCGATGGCCTGCGCCGGGTTCAGCCCCTTGGGGCAGGTCTGCGCGCAGTTCATGATCGTGTGGCAGCGGTACAGCCGGAACGGGTCTTCAAGATTATCCAGTCGCTCTCCGGTCATCTCATCGCGGCTGTCGGCGATCCAGCGATAGGCCTGCAGCAGGACTGCGGGGCCGAGATAACGATCGGAATTCCACCAGTAGCTCGGGCAGGAGGTCGAGCAGCAGGCGCAGAGAATGCACTCATAGAGACCGTCGAGCTTCTTGCGGTCGTCGGCCGACTGCAGGCGTTCGCGCGCGGGCGCCGGGCTCTGGGTCTGCATCCACGGCTTGATCGAGGCATACTGGGCATAGAAGTTGGACAGGTCGGGGACCAGGTCCTTGATCACCGGCATATGCGGCAGCGGGTAAATCTTCACGTCACCGTCGATGTCCTCGCAGGCCTTGGTGCAGGCCAGCGTGTTGCCGCCGTCGATGTTCATGGCGCAGGAGCCGCAGACACCCTCGCGGCAGGAGCGGCGGAAGGTCAGCGACGGGTCGACCTCGTTCTTGATCTTGATCAGCGCATCGAGAACCATCGGGCCGCAGTCGTTCATGTCGACTTCGTAGGTGTCGACCTGCGGGGTCTTGCCGTCATCCTGGTTCCAGCGATAGACGCGGAACTTGCGGACCTGGCGCTCCTCGCCCGGCTTGGCCGGCGGCAAGGCCCAGGTCTTGCCTTCGGTGATCTTCGAATTCTTCGGCAGCGCGAACTCAGCCATGGGGGAGGTATCCTTGCTTCCTTAGTAAACGCGCTTCTTGGGCTCGATATACGAGACCTCGTTGGTCAGCGTGTAGGTGTGCACCGGGCGGTAGTCGATGGTGACGCCACCCTTGTCGCCGAGCCAGGACAGGGTGTGCTTCATCCACTCCTTGTCGTCGCGATCGGCATAGTCCTCGCGGGCATGCGCGCCGCGGCTTTCCTTGCGGTTCTCGGCCGAATGCATGGTGACGACGGCCTGGCGCACCAGGTTGTCGAGTTCCAGCGTTTCGACCAGGTCCGAATTCCACACCAGCGAGCGGTCGGCCACGCCGATATCCGGCATCATCTTGTAAACGTCGTCGATCAGGCTGACGCCTTCCTTCAGTACCTCGCCAGTGCGGTAGACGGCGCAGTTGTTCTGCATCGTGCGCTGCATCTTGTCGCGGATCTGCGCGGTCGGACTGCCGCCCTTGGCATTGCGGAAGTGATCGAGGCGAGCCAGCGCGTTGTCGCCGGCGCCCTTGATTTCGCGATGCTTGGCGTTCTTGTCGACTACCTGGGCGGCGCGAATCGCAGCGGCGCGGCCGAACACCACCAGATCGATCAGCGAGTTGGAGCCCAGACGGTTGGCGCCATGCACCGACACGCAGGCCGCTTCGCCAACGGCCATCAGGCCGGGCACAACGCTGTCCGGGTTGCCGTCCTTCAGGGTCAGCACCTCGCCGTGATAGTTCGTCGGGATGCCGCCCATGTTGTAATGCACGGTCGGCAGCACCGGGATCGGCTGCTTGGTCACGTCGACGCCGGCAAAGATCTTGGCGCTTTCCGAGATGCCGGGCAGGCGCTCGTGCAGGATCTTCGGATCGAGATGATCCAGGTGCAGGTAGATGTGGTCCTTGTTCTTGCCCACGCCGCGGCCTTCGCGGATTTCCATGGTCATGGCGCGGCTGACGACGTCGCGCGAGGCCAGGTCCTTGGCCGATGGCGCATAACGTTCCATGAAACGCTCGCCGGCCGAGTTGACGACATAGCCGCCTTCGCCGCGCGCGCCTTCGGTGATCAGGCAGCCCGAACCGTAAATGCCGGTGGGATGGAACTGCACGAATTCCATGTCCTGCAGCGGCAGGCCGGCGCGCAGCACCATGCCGCCGCCGTCGCCGGTGCAGGTATGGGCCGAGGTGCAGCTGAAATAGGCGCGGCCGTAACCGCCGGTCGCCAGCACCACCATATGGGCGCGGAAGCGGTGCATGCTGCCATCGGCCAGGTTCCATGCCATCACGCCGCGGCAGGCGCCGTCCTCGTCCATGATCAGGTCGAGGGCGAAGTATTCAATGAAGAACTCGGTGTCGTATTTCAGCGACTGCTGGTACAGCGTGTGCAGCATCGCATGACCGGTGCGGTCGGCGGCGGCGCAGGTGCGCTGGGCCGGCTCGGCGCCGAAATTCTTGGTCATGCCGCCGAAGGCGCGCTGGTAGATCTTGCCTTCCGGGGTGCGGCTGAACGGCACGCCGAAATGCTCCAGTTCGACCACGGCCGGCACAGCCTCGCGGCACATGTATTCGATCGCGTCCTGGTCGCCGAGCCAGTCGGAGCCCTTGACGGTGTCGTACATATGCCAGCGCCAGTTGTCCTCGCCCATGTTGCCGAGGGCGGCCGAGATGCCGCCCTGCGCCGCCACGGTGTGGCTGCGGGTCGGGAACACCTTGGAGATGCAGGCAGTCTTCAGCCCGGCAGCGGCCATGCCCATGGTGGCGCGCAAGCCCGCGCCGCCGGCGCCGACAACGACGACATCGTAATAGTGGTCGTGAACCTGATAGCTGGCGGGCATGGGTTTAGGCTCCGAAAAACAGCTTGAGCACCGACAGGGCGGCGATGCCGCCGAGGATGAAGGTGGCGAAGGTGATGCCGAGCAGGCTGGCCATCTTCAGGCCCTCGCTGTGGACATAGTCCTCGATCACCACCTGCAGACCCAGCTTCATATGCCAGAAGACGGCCAGGATGCTGAGCAGGGCGACGAGGGCGAACAGCGGATGCCGGAAGGAGGCCGCGACGGCGGCATGATCGCCGGTCGCCAGCTTGAGCAGGCAGACCAGCATGACCAGCAGCAGCGGGATCATGGCCATTGCGGTGACGCGCTGCAGCCACCAGTGCTGCACGCCTTCCTTGGCGGCACCCAGGCCGCGGACATTCTTGAGCGCGCTGCGCATCGGTTTGTTGGCATTGCTCATGATGCGCTCCTCACTTCCAGGCGTAGGCCAGAATCCAGGCCAGCACGGTGAGCACCACCGAGCCGCCGATGACCAGCCAGCTGGCGCGGTTGGCTACCGCAAGGCTGTAGCCGCGACCGGTATCCCAGACCAGATGACGGATGCCGCTCAGCAGGTGGTAGAACAGCGCCCAGGTGAAACCGAACAGGACGAGGCGGCCGAGCCAGGAGCCGAGGCAGGCCTGCACCATCGCGTAATAGTCCGGGCCGGCGGCAGCGGCGACCAGCCACCAGGTCAGCAGCACGGTGCCGGCGGCCAGGCCGCAGCCGGTGGCGCGGTGCAGAATCGAGGTCGCCATGGTGACGGGCCAGCGGTAAATCTGCAGATGCGGAGAGAGCGGTCGTTCGACGTTCGCCATTTTGTGCGCCTTCGCCCCTGGAGCGGTCCTGGGGCATAGAGGTGGGGCGGTCCGCCGGCGGCGCAGGGGAAAACGGCCGAGTCGACGTCCGAAAGCAGGCCGGATACTAGTCCTGAAGCCCGCGTAGTCAATCATTGGTGATCTTGTTTTTAGTCGCCTAAACCCCATCCCGGCAAGGGAAATTGCCGGGGACGCGCTGCATGCTCGCGGGGCTGGAATTGCGAGTCTGTCGCAACATGGCCGGGCCCTGAAGCCGGCCCGGCCATATCGCGATTGCAAGGCTCAGCGCAGATCGTAGGCGCGCTCGCCATGGGTGGTGATATCCAGGCCGTCGGACTCGTCTTCCTCGCTGACCCGCAGGTTCCCGCTGGCTTTCAGCATCGCGAAGATACCCCAGGAGACCAGGCCCGACCACAGGGCGGTGACGCCGAGGCCAAGTAGCTGCGCCTTGAACTGCATCAGCGCCGTGACGCCCTCGGCAAAGCCGGTGCCGCCGAAGCCGGGCTGGCCGACAATGGCGACGAGCAGGATGCCGAGCGCGCCGCCGACGCCGTGCACGGCGAAGACATCCAGCGAGTCATCGAGTTTCAGGCGCTGCTTGAGCAGGTTGGTCACGGTGAAACAAATGCTGCCGCCGCACAGGCCGATCAGCACTGCGCCGCCCGGGCCGGCCACGCCGGCGGCCGGGGTGATGGTGGCCAGGCCGGCGATCAGCCCGGTGACGATGCCGACCAGCGAGGGCCGGCCATAGCGCAGCCATTCGATCGCCATCCAGGTCAGCGCGCCGGTGGCGGCCGCGATATGCGTCACCATCATCGCCATGCCGGCCGAGCCATTGGCGGCCAGCGCCGAACCGGCATTGAAGCCGTACCAGCCGACCCACAGCATGCCGGCGCCCGTGGCGGTCATGCCCGGGCTGTGCGGCAGCAGCGGTTCATGCGGGAAGTCGCGGCGCCTGCCCACCATCAGCGCGGCCACGATCGCGGCCATGCCGGCAGTGACATGCACCACCAGACCGCCGGCGAAATCGATCACGCCGTGATCGGACAGCCAGCCGCCGCCCCAGATCCAGTGACAGACCGGCACGTAGACCAGGAACAGCCACAGGCCGGTGAACAGCACCACGGCCGAGAAACGGATGCGTTCGGGCCAGGCGCCGACGATCAGTGCCGGGGTGATGATGGCAAAGGTCATCTGGAACATGAAGAAGACGGTTTCGGGCAGGCCGTCCTTCAGCGTCTCGGCAGTCACGCCGGCCATGAAAGCGCGGTCGAAGCTGCCGATCCAGTTCTGGCTGCTGCCGCCATCGGTGAAGGCGAGGCTGTAGCCGGCGATCAGCCAGAGCAGCGAAACCAGCACGGCGATCAGCACGCAGTGCATCACCACGCTGAGCGCATTCCGCGACCGTACGAGTCCGGCATAGAACAGCGCCAGGCCGGGCAGGGTCATGAACAGCACCAGCGCGGTGGCAGTCAGAATCCAGGCGGTGTTGGCCGCATCCAGCGGCTTGTCCTCCGCCGCGAAAGCGGCAAGCGGCAGGCAAAAGGCAGACAGCAAGACTGCCGGCGCCGTGAGGCGGCGCAGAGCGAAGGCGATCATTTGGAATCCCACCCTGTTGAACGTTTGTTAGGCCCATCCTGCCGGCGGGCGAAACGCCGGCAAAATAGGCAGAATGCCCAAGCACGAGGCATGCCAAACGACCGGCATGGGAAATGCTGGAAAAGATCAGGACGGGCAGTTAAGGCGCAGCGATTGCCATCAAATTCAGCATATTTATGCTGAAATGCTGTGCTTTTGCCTATTTTTTAATCTACCGGCGCCGCTTTTCCCGTCGCGGCATCAGCACCCAATAATCCAGGTCGAGCACCACGCTGTCGGGGTATTTGCCGGCGGGGTCCTTGTCCGGGAAGTTCGCGGCCGGCTGGTCCTTCACCGCGAGGGTGCGGAGGCGCAGGGCGGCGACATCGGTGCGGCCCTCCAGCTCGGCCTTATCCAGTACCTGCGACCAGGCATAGATGGTGTTGCCGGCGACGGTGGGGTTGACATGTCGTCCGCCATTGATGGCGACGACGAAGGCGGCGTTGCCCAGGCCATTGAAGCTGAGCGCCCGCGCCAGACTGATGATGTGGCCGCCATAGATCAGGCGGCGGCCGAGTTTGTCCTGTCCCTGGCGATGCTGGTCGAAATGCACCTTGGCGGTGTTCTGGTACAGCCGGGTCGCCAGCATGTGCTCGGCTTCCTCGATGGTCATGCCGTCGACATGGTCGATTTTCTCGCCGGGCTCGTAATCCTCCCAGCCATGGCGGCTGCCGGCCAGCACCCAGTCGTAATGCGCGAAGTTCAGGCCGGTCGGGAGGCGCAGCTGCTCAGGCGCGACATGATCGCTCAGCCGCGGCACGCGTTCCTCGGCGATAACCGCACTTTCGTCGCGCTTTTTCACCATCACCCAGCGCACGTAATCCAGCACCAGCTCGTCGCCGTCCTTGTAGCCCTGGCTGCGCACATAGACGACGCCGGTCTTCTTGTTCGAATTCTCCTTCAGGCCGATCACGCGCGAGACCGTATGGATGCTGTCACCGGTGAAAACCGGTGCGAGCCAGCGGCATTCGGCGTAACCGAGATTGGCCACCGCATTCAGCGAAATTTCCGGCACGGTCTTGCCGAACACGACATGGAAGGCGAGCAGGTCGTCGACCGGGGCGGCGCGCAGGCCGAGCCGGCGGGCGAAACTGTCGGCCGACTGCACGGGAAAGCGCGGGCCATACAGCGCGGTATAGAGCGCGACATCGCCGGCCGTAACCGTGCGCGGCGTGGCATGGCGGATTTCCTGGTCGAGCTTGAAATCCTCGAAGAAGTTGCCCGGATTGGTCTTGTCGCTCATCGTTCCGCTTTCCTGTTTTTTCCTGTCGTCATTCCCGCGAAAGCGGGAATCCCATTTTTCTGTCACCGAAACAAATGGGACCCCGGATCAAGTCCGGGGTGACGATTATGCCTGCAGTTTCGCAATCGCCTCAGCCAGGGCGGCCAGCTTCTTCGCCTGCTCGACATGCAGGTTCTCGATCAGCTTGCCATCCACCAGCACCACGCCCTTGCCTTCCTTCGCTGCCGCCTCGAAAGCGGCGATGATCTTGTGCGCCCAGGCCACCTGCGCCTCGGTTGGGGCGAATACGCGGTTCGCGGCGCCCAGCGTCTTGGGATGAATCAGCGTCTTGCCGTCGAAGCCGAATTCCAGGCCCTGCCGGCAGGCGGCCTCGAAACCGGCGTCGTCGTCCAGATCGAGATAGACACCATCGAGGATTGCCAAACCGTAAGCGCGCGCCGCCAGCAGGCACAGACCCAGCGCGGTGATCACCGGCAGGCGCAAAGGCGTGTGCTGGGCATTCAGATCCTTGACCAGGTCGGAGGTGCCCATCACCAGCGCCGCCAGCCGCGGCGAGGCGGCGGCGATCTCTTCGGCGCGCAGGATGCCCTTTGGGGTCTCCATCATGCACCAGATCGCGGTTTTATCCTGGCCATGCTGCTGCAGCAGGGCTTCGGCAGCCTGTACCTGGGCGGCACTTTCCACCTTGGGCAGCAGGATGGCATCGGGCACGGCCCCGGCGGCGGCGATAATGTCGTCCCTGCCCCAGGGCGTGTCGAGGCCGTTGCTGCGGATGATCAGCTCCCGGGCGCCATAGCCGCCGGCGGCGACGGCCGCGCAGACCTGCTCGCGCGCCATCGCCTTCTGCTCCGGCGCCACCGCATCTTCCAGATCGAGGATCAGGGCATCGGCGGCGAGCGTCTTGGCTTTGTCCAGTGCCCGGGCATTGGAGCCGGGCATGTAAAGCACGCTGCGGCGGGGGCGGGCGGAAGCGGCCATGCGGAATGCCTCGTCGAATTGTTGCGGTGCAATAAGTTTGAATTGGGCCACTATAAACGCCGACTTAGGCGTGGCAAGGTTCCGTGGCGTCATCCGTTTGTCTGTATTCCAACGACTGCAGGATTTCCCGCCCATGCGCGTGCTCAGCATCCAGAGCCAGGTGATCTACGGCCATGTCGGCAACAATGCCGCTGTCTTCCCCCTGCAGCGCAATGGTATCGAGGTCTGGCCAGTGCCGACCGGCCTGCTGGCCTTCAACCCCTCCTACGGACCACCGGCGCATCGCCCCACCGCACCCGAGGAAATGGATGCCTGGATCGCCGCGTTACAGACGCGGCCGGAATGGAACCAGATCGATGCCGTGCTGCTCGGCTGGCTCGGCAATCCGCGCACCGCGGAAGCCGCCGGCCGTGCCGCGCTGGCAGTGAAGGCAGCCAATCCGAAGGCGATCTTCCTCTGCGACCCCGTGATGGGCGACAGCGACAGCGGGCTTTATGTCGATCCCGCGCTGCCGGCCTATATCCGCGACCATCTGTTTCCCGCCGCCGACATCGCTACGCCGAACGGCTTCGAACTGGAATATCTCACCGGCGGCAGGATCGAGACGCTGCCGCAGGCGCTGGCCGCCTGCGACGCGCTGCGTGCCAAGGGCCCGGCGATGGTGGTGGCCACCACGCTGAAGCGTCAGGACGGCGGCCAGCATCAGGGCCAGAATGTGCTGGAAGCCCTGCTGGTCAATGGCGAGGGCGCCTGGCTTTGCGCGGTGCCCGATCTGGGCGAGGATCTGCCCAAGGGCGCCGGCGACCTGTTCGCCGCACTGTTCCTCACCCGCCTGCTGAAGGGCCGCACACCCAAAAAGGCTCTGCTGTTCGCGATGTCGGCCACCTATACAGCCCTGCGCGATGCGCGCGAAAGCAAGGCGCCGGAAATGCGGCTCGAGGCGATCCAGGACCTGCTGCGTGCGCCGCAGTACCTGCCCGATATCGAGCGGGTGCGCTGAAGTTTACAGATTGCTGCGCAATACGCTGCCGATGCCGTCGTAGAAGACGGTGAAGCCGAGCAGCATGTCGACATTATGCCCGTTGCTGGCCAGCGGCAGCATCAGGCGTTCGAGTTCGGCCGCATCGGCATTCATGTTAAAGCGCGGCGGGCCACGCCGATGGCTGATCTGTGCATTGGTTGCGGCATCGACGAAACTGCGCGAGCGTCCGCTCACCGTATCGAAACCCGGCTCCATATCATGCAGCCAGCTGCCGGTCGCCGGCCCGTCGAAGCCGAGATCGACATGGCTGCCGACCAGCCGGAAGCGGAACCGCGGAATGCCGATGGCGCCTTCCGGCGGATGCACTTCGAGCAGCCAGGCATAGGGCAGCAGCGCCGGCATGCCGAGCGGGTCGATATGTTGACGACCAGGCAGCAGATCTTCGCCTGGTTTCGCCGCGCGCCAGTAGGTAAGGCCCTGCTGCATCACTGGATGGGCATCGGGCGGCAGGGTGAAAGTGGCAGTCATTCGCCGGGATCCATCAGCGCATGGCTGGCCGAGAGGAACAGCGAAATGCAGAACAGCATATCGACCTTGCGGCCATCGGCTGCCAGAGGCAGGAACAGCCGTTCGATCGTCAGATGATCGAGGCCGGTCGGAAACATCGGCTGGCCGCGACGATAGCAGGGCTGCCGACTGTGCACCGGTTCGATAAAGGCGGCGGCACGGCCCGAGGTGGTGAAATCGGGATCGACCTCGTCGAGCCAGCGGCCGACTACGGTTTCACCGCTGGGTGTTATGCGGCGGACTGCCGTGCCAAGCAGGCGATAGCGGAAGCGCAGGCTGTCGCTGTCCTGTTCGGGCTGCTGCACATCCACCATCCAGATATGCGACAGCAGCTTGGGGATGACGGTCGGCTCGACATGCTGGCGGCCGGGCAGCAGACCCTCGCCGGGCGGATGCACTTGCTGCCAATAGTCGTAGCCCTGACGGATCAGGGGATGTGCGTCGGCAGGCAAGGGAGAGACGGTCATTGCTGACCGCATTACGCCTCAAGCCATCCTTGAGCGCAATCCGGCTTGGGCCCGCGCGTTGTGAAAAAGCGGCGGAGTCAAACGGCCGTGGCAAATCGGCATCACCTGCCGGCCGGCCACTGCCGGGCAAGCAGGTGATCGACCGCTAAGATGCCCGGGCCGCGCGCGATAATAATCAGGAGACTGACGGCCCATATGCCATGGGTCGGCCAGGCATCCGGATAGACGAAAATCTGGATCACGGCGGTCATGCCGAACAGGGCCAGTGCGGCGAAGCGGCTGGCAAAGCCCATGACGAGCAGGAGCGGGAAGAGATGCTCGCCCAGCGTGGCCAGATGCGCGGCGATCACCGGGTCGATCAGCGGCAGCCGGTATTCGTCGCGAAACAGCGCAATCGCAGAGTCCGATACATGCCAGCCGTCCAGCTTGGTCTGGCCCGACTGCCAGAAGATCGCAGCGGGAAAGATACGGGCGGCGAGTGCGATCAGGCTGTGCGGAATCGCGTCCATCGCGCCAATGAACAGCCGCAGCCGGACAATCAGACTGCCAGGGGGAACGCTCGGAATGGGGGTAGCTTGCATCATGGTCATTCTTCGTCCTGCTCGGAAGTTTCAACGGCGATCACGGCGCCGCGGATGAAAAGCGCGGCCAGAGCCGGGCCGAGACCGAAAGCGGCGGCGGCATCCAGCGCGGTCGACGCCGCCTCGCCCAGTGTGCCGCCGGCCTGCAGGGTTTCGAGGAATGTGGCTTCGCCGGGCGCCAGCGGGATCACGTCGACGGCCAGTTGCGGCCGCAGCACCAGGACATCCTGCGCCGACCAGTCGGCGATTTCGTTCAGTGGCGCGCGGCCGGTATTCATCGCCCAGATGGTGGCGACGGGATGGCGCGCGCGCAGGATCTGCAGCGAGGGGTGCAGTTGCAGGCGCAGCGAGGCCACGCGTTCTGGGGGCAGGCGGCGCAGCGTATCGGTCGCCAGCGGCACGGCATCGGCGGCATGGAAGGCACGGGTATAGGCCAGTTCCAGCCGCGCCACATCGGGCAGGTACGGCAATTCGGCGGCCGGGGCAAAGCCGGCGATGAAGTCCGGCAGGGCGGCGCCATAGTCGAGCAGCACTGGCGAGGTCGGTGGTGCCGCCCGCACGAAGCAGGCGGCCAGCGCGGAGAAGAATTCGGCGCCGACAATGGCCTCCACCGCAGGAAACCCGGACGCCAGGGCGCGGATCAGGCCACTCACCACATTGTTGCGATAGACGGCGAAACGCTCGGTGGTGTCGGCGGCGTGCAGCCCGGGCGGCGGCGCGTGGCCGGCATCCAGCAAGGCAGCGGTGAACGCGGCCTGCATCTCAGGCCGCCTCGGCCTTGCCGGCGCCGCGATTCAGAATGGCCTGCGCCCTCGTGGCTTCCGCCACCAGCACCGACCAGTCCGGCACATCGGTATCCCATTCCACCAGGGTCGGCCGCGGGCCGATGCGGGCGATCACGGATTCATAAAGCTGCCAGACCCGCGCGCTCACGCTGCTGCCATGGTCGTCGATCAGCAGCGGCATGCCGTGGCGGTCTTTCGCGGCATGATGGCCGGCCAAATGGATCTCGCCGACATGCTGCAAGGGAAAACGGGTCAGATAGGCGGCCGGATCTTCGTCGCGATTGGTGCAGGCGACCTGCACATTGGTGACATCCAGCAGCAGGCCGCAGCCGGTGCGCGCCGCGATTTCGCCAAGGAATTCGGTTTCCGGGATCGTGCTGGCGGCAAACTGCAGGTAGGTGGCGGGGTTTTCCAGCAGAATGCGGCGACCGAGCATGTCCTGCGTCTGCGCCACATGGTCGATCACGCGCAGCAGCGTCGCGTCGGTATAGGGCAGCGGCAGCAGGTCATTCAGAAACACGCCGCCATGGCTGGACCAGGCGAGATGCTCGGAAAAGCTGTCAGGCTGGTAGCGGTCGCAGAGCTTGCGCAGGCGCTGCAGGTGGTCGCGGTCGAGATCGCGGCTTTCGCTGCCGATGGACAGGCCGACGCCATGCAGCGACAGCGCATGCTCGGCCCGCAGGGCGGTCAGCTGCGCATGCGGCAGGCCGCCGTCGCCCATGTAATTCTCGGCATGTACCTCGATGAAGCCCGGTTTCGTCGTCTCGGCCTGCAGGGCGGAGAAATGCGCGGGCTTGAAGGCGGTGCCGGCAACGGAAGGGAGCATGGCGGTCATGGTGTGGGAGAGAGAGAAAGAGGGGCGGATGCCGGCGAGGAGCGGCCGCCATCCGCCGGACCGTCTTAGCTCTTCATCGGCTCGAGCGAGCCCATGCCCTTCGGGGTCTTCATCGTGGTGCAGGTGCCCTTGGCCACCAGCTTGAAGGCATTGCCCTGGTAATCGACCTTCGAGGTGCCGGCGCAGGTGGTGCCAGGACCGGCGGCGCAGTCGTTCTTGCCGGCCATCGCCACGCCGTAGCACTTTTCCTTGGCCATATCCTGGGCCGGCGCCTGGCTGGCGATCAGGGTGAGGGCGGTGGCGAGCGAGCCGGCCAGCATGGCGGCGGTCAGGTGCTTCTTGGCGAGCATGCGTAATCTCCTATCGGTGCCGCGGGTTGGGATGGGCGGGCGGTCGCGGCTTGATCCCGCCCATACCCTCTCATTCGCCGGCAGCCCGGTCTGTGTTACGCTGCTCACGCTTTCGTGTAGGTGATTATTTTTCCATGGCGGGCCTGTAACATCGGGCCGGATACCGGCGAATGGACGTAATGAAGGCATGACTGGCGAGGCGGAACTTGAATGGGCGGCGTGGATGCGCGCGGCCCTCGCCGGCGATGCGGTGGCGTATCAGGCGTTGCTATTGGCCCTGACGCCGGTCCTGCGCGCGATTGCGCGGCGCGGTTGCCAGCGGGTCGGCCTGACGGCGGCGGATGCGGAGGATGTGGTGCAGGAAACCTTGCTGGCCATCCATCTCAAGCGGCAGACCTGGCAGCCGGACATGCCGATCATGCCGTGGGTTCGCGCGATTGCGCGCAACAAGCTGGTGGATGCCCTGCGCCGGCGCGGCCGCCGTGGCCGCGAAATCGATATCGACGATGTCAGCGATGTGCTGGCAGCGGCACCCGAGGAAGACCGTACCGTGGTGAATGACGTGGCAAAGCATCTGCATAATCTGGCGCCGGGGCAGCGCAACGTGGTGCAGGCCGTGGCCATCGACGGCATTTCGATCCGCGAGACCGCACAGCGGTTGACGATGAGCGAAGGCGCCGTGCGCGTGGCCCTGCATCGCGGGCTGGCGTTACTGGCCCAACGTTTACGAGAACGGGGCGCCTGAGGAGCAGCGAAACATGAAGACCGATGATCTGATCCGAGCCATCGCCCAGGATGCGGCGCCGTCCGGCCTGCGTCCCCAGGCCAGGCTGGCGCTGGCGCTGGCCGGCGGCGTGGCGGCGGCGGCGATCCTGTTCTTGCTGCTGCTGGGGCCGCGTGGCGATGCGGTGGCCTCGCTCGACCAGTTGCGCTTCCTGCTCAAATTCGCCGTCACGCTGGTGCTCGCGGTCGCCGCCATCGGCCTGGTGCTGCGACTGATCCAGCCGGGTGCCAGCGCGGGCGTCTGGCGCGGCGTTCTGCTGCTGGCGCCGGGCCTGCTGCTGATCGGCATTGCCGGCGAGCTGATGGCGCTGCCCGAAGCACGCTGGCTGCCGGCGCTGGTCGGCGTCAATGCGCGCGTCTGCCTCACCTATATTCCGCTGATGGGATTGGCGCCGCTCGGCCTGATCCTGTTCGCCCTGCGCGGCGGTGCGCCGGCGCGGCCGGCGCTGGCCGGTGCCGTCGCCGGCCTGATCGCCGGGGGGATTTCCGCCGCCCTTTATGCCGCGCATTGCCCGGACGACAGTCCGTTGTTCGTGGCCACCTGGTACACGCTGGCGATTGCCATGCTGGTGGCACTGGGCGCACTGATCGGCCGCCGGCTGCTGCGCTGGTAAAAGAAGAGGGCCGCAGCTTTCGCTGGCGGCCCTGGAGGAGAAACTCTCTGCTTCTTTACTAAAACGGCTCAGGCGGCCTGCTTCTTCAGATAGCGGGCAGCCAGCACTTCGGCGATCTGCACGGCATTCAGCGCCGCGCCCTTGCGCAGGTTGTCCGACACCACCCACATGACCAGACCGTTCTCGACGGTGAAGTCCTCGCGGATGCGCGACACGAAGGTGTTGTAGTCGCCCGAGCATTCCAGCGGCGTGATGTAGCCGCCGTCCTCGCGGCGATCCAGCACCTGCACGCCCGGCGCCGTCGACAGGATTTCGCGCGCTTCTTCCGCCGAGATCGGCTGCTCGAATTCCAGATTGACGGCCTCGGAATGGCCGATGAAGACCGGCACGCGCACGCAGGTGGCGGTCAGCTTGATCTTCGGGTCGAGAATCTTCTTGGTCTCGGCCGTCATCTTCCATTCCTCTTTGGTGTAACCGTCGTCCATGAAGACGTCGATGTGAGGAATGACGTTGAAGGCGATCTGCTTGGTGAACTTCTCGCGCACCACCGGATCGTTGACCAGGATCTGCTTGGTCTGGCGCTCCAGTTCGGTAACGCCCTCGTTGCCGGCGCCCGAAACGGACTGGTAGGTAGCGACGACAGCGCGCTTGATGGTGGCACGATCATGCAGCGGCTTCAGCGCGACGACCAGCTGGGCGGTCGAGCAGTTCGGATTGGCGATGATGCCCTTCCTGGTGTAGCCGGCAATCGCATCGGCATTCACTTCCGGCACCACCAGCGGCACGTCGGGGTCCATGCGCCAGAAGCTCGAATTGTCGATCACCACGGCGCCCTGGGCGGCTGCCTTGGGTGCCCATTCCTTCGAGGTGGCGCCGCCGGCCGAGAACAGTGCGATGTCGGTGCCGCGGAAGTCGTAGTCGTCGAGCGCCTTCACCTTGATATGCTTGTCGCCATACATGACGTCGCGGCCGACGCTGCGGCGCGAGGCCAGGGCGACGACTTCCGAAACCGGAAACTTGCGTTCGTGGAGGATGTTGAGCATTTCGCGGCCCACCACACCGGTGGCGCCGACAACGGCGACCTTGTACGCCATCTTGAACCTTCTTTCGTTGCGTCCGGCAGGTCGACACCCGGCGGACTATCAAAACACGAGGTGAATGTTGGTGCCCGGCAGGCCGTGCCCGGCAGGCGAGCGGAAATTAGGCCCGCAAACCCCGGCAGGCAAGCGGGAAATTGCCGCAGTTGTACCCCTCTGCCGCAATGCGCTGAAAATGCAGTATAATCAGGTGGTTACGCTATTATTCCATCAGCTCGTAATGGAACACCTTGGCGATGATCTGCCAGCGGCCGTCGAGTTTGATGAAGGTGAGCAGGTCGGTGAAGAATTTCGGCCCGATGGCGCATTCCACCCGGGCCAGGGCGGTTACTGGTCCGGCGAATTCAATCGAGATGATGCGGTCGCGCCGGGGCTCATTGCGGCTGGCCGGCGGTTCGCGCTTCTCCACCACGGGGAAATATTCATCCATGCCGAGCTTCAGCAGCGTGCCGTCGGTGGCGCAGGCATAGGTGGCGGCCGGGTGGAAGACGCGGGCGAGCTTCGTGGTGTCGCAGGTATACAGCCCGTCGAAATAGTCGCGCAGCACGGCGACCAGGGCGGCGTAATCGGCGGCGTTGCGGTCCACGATGCTCAGCGGTGCCTGTTGGGTCACTGGTCTTCCTCCCGATCTGGTCTGCGGCTTGAGGATAGGAGGGTGCTTGCAAAAGGCCAGTGGCTGCAGCATTGTACCTTACGGTACAAATCGGAGATTTGCCATGACCCGCCCCCCGCTGCCGCCTTTCACCGCCGAGACCGCCGCCCAGAAGGCCCGCATGGCCGAGGATGCCTGGAACAGCCGCGACCCCGCGCGCGTGGCAGGTGCCTATACCGAGCAGAGCCAGTGGCGCAACCGCGCCGAATTCTTCTCCGGCCGCGGCCTGATCGAGCAGTTCCTGACCCGCAAATGGCAGCGCGAGCTGGATTACCGTCTGATCAAGGAGGTCTGGGCGTTTACCGGCAACCGCATCGCCGTGCGCTTTGCCTATGAATGGCAGGACGACAGCGGCCAGTGGTATCGCAGCCATGGCAACGAGCAGTGGCAGTTCGATGCCGAGGGTCTGATGGAACGCCGCGAGGCCAGCATCAACGATGTGCGGATTGCCGAGACTGACCGCAAGTTTCACTGGCCTCTTGGTCGTCGGCCCGACGATCATCCGGGGCTGACGGAACTGGGCCTCTGATATTAAATCATTGTCATGCCCGGACTTGATCCGGGCATCTCAGGCCGAACTGCGAGAGATCCTCGGGTCAAGCCCGAGGATGACGTTGGAGGGAAAGAAGTGCCCGCTGCCCTGTTATCCCGCGACGACCTGATCGCCCGGCTCGGCGATGTGTTTCGCGAATATGGCTTCGAGGGCGCGTCGCTCAGCGCGATCACGGCAGCCACCGGTCTGGGCAAGGGCAGCCTGTATAACCACTTTCCCGGCGGCAAGGACGAGATGGCCACGGCCGTACTCGCCCATATCGATGCCTGGTTCGAGCGCGCGGTTTATGCGCCGCTGCGGGAGACGGACCATCCGCGTCAGGCCGTCGCCGCAATGTTTGCCGCCGTGGAGGCGTATTTCCACGGCGGCGGTCGCATCTGCCTGGTCGGCGCCTTCGCGCTGGACGCCACGCGCGACCGCTTTGCCGCCGCCGTGCAGGATTACTTCGTCCGCTGGATCGCGGCACTGGCCGCCTGTCTGAGGCGCGGGGGGGTGAAACATGCGAAGGCGCAGGCCGAAACTATCGTCGCCGGCATCCAGGGCGCGCTGGTGCTGAGCCGGGCCTTGAACGACACGGCAGCCTTTGCGCGCCAGCTGCGGCAATTGCAGGCGCAGGCCGACGCCGTCTTGTCCGACAGGGGGCTTGCCTGACGTAGGGGCAGCGGACTTAATCTTCCCTCAAAGGTAATAACCGGAGGGACTGAAATGGCCGAGATGATCCTGCACCACTATGGCACCTCGCCGTTTTCCGAGAAGGTGCGTGTCGCCTTCGGCATCAAGGGCCTGCCCTGGCAGTCGGTGAAAATCCCGCCGATGATGCCCAAGCCCGATCTCACCGCGCTGACCGGCGCCTATCGCAAGACCCCGGTGATGCAGGTCGGCGCCGATATCTACTGCGACACCCAGATCATCCTGCGCGAGATCGAGCGCCGCAATCCGACGCCCACCTTCTATCCCGGCTCGGCCAGGGGCCTGGCCGAGGGCGTCGCCTTCTGGGCCGATCACCAGCTGTTCTCGGCTTCTGTCGCCATCGCCTTCGGCCTGATGGGCGAGCAGATGCCCGATGCCTTTCTGGAAGATCGCGCCAAATTCTCCGGCCGCACAATCGACCGCAGCAAGATGAAGATGCAGGCTGCCGTGATGAACGGGCCGCTGCGCGCGCATCTCGGCTGGATCGAGGATGCGCTGCATGACGGCCGCAAATTCCTGTTCGGCGACGCGCCATCTCTTGCCGATCTTGCGGTCTACCATTGCGTCTGGTTCGTGCGCGACCGCGCCAAGGCGACCGACCTGTCGGATTACACTGCGCTGAATGTCTGGGCCGACCGTATGAAAGGTTTCGGCCATGGCAGTCCGAGCGAGCTCGACTCGAAAGCCGCTGTCGAGATCGCGAAGGCTGCCGAGCCTGCACCGGTGCCGGGCGGCGTGGCCGAGAATGTCATGGGGCTGAAGCCCGGCATGGCGGTGAGCGTGACGCCGGACGATACCGGCCGCGATGCCACGGTAGGCGAGCTCGTCGGTCTGACCGCGCAGAGCATCACCATTGCGCGCGAGGCGCCGGAAACCGGCCGCGTGCATGTGCATTTCCCGCGCGCCGGCTTCATCCTGGTGCCGCATAAGGGGTAAGGACGATGGCCAAGACAATCGAAGTTTTTTACGACGTCTCCTCGCCCTGGACCTATCTCGCCTTTGTCAATGTGCAGACTTTGGCGAAGGAGGAGGGCGCCGAGATCGTCTGGCGTCCCTTCCTGGTCGGCGGCGTGTTCAACACGGTCAATCCCACAATGTACCGCATGAGGGAAAACCCGGTGCCGGCGCGCGATGCCTGGACGAAACAGGATATGCAGGCCTGGGCAAAACTGGCTGGCGTGAAGATCACCTTCCCGCCGAAGGTGTTTCCGGTCAATTCGGTGAAAGCGTTGCGCGGCCTGCTCTGGGCCAAGCAGCAGGGACCGGGCAAGGAGGCTGCACTGGCGCAGGCATTCTTTGAGCTGTACTGGAGCGAGGATCGCGACATTTCGCAGGACGATGTGGTGGCCGAGGCGGCCACGCGCGCCGGCCTCGATCCGGCCCGGCTGGCGCAGGCGATCACCGAGCCCGGTGTGAAGGAACAGCTGAAAGCCAATACCGACGAGTTGATCGCACGCGGCGGCTTCGGTTCGCCGACGCTTTTCGTGAACGGCGAGATGTTCTTCGGCAACGACCGCCTGCCGCTGGTGCGCGAGGCGCTCAGGGCCGCCTGAGCAGACTCACGCCCGACTGCGTCAGCGCCTGCAGGCCGAAGCCGAGGAAGATCACGCCGCTGATCCGCGTCACCCAGAGTTCGTGGCGCCGATACAGCCGGCGCACGGGTGCGGCGCCGATCACCCAGATCAGGATGGCATCGCCGGCGACGAAGCCGGCGCAGGCGGCCAGCAGCAGCGGCGGCAGGCTGGCCCAGGTCAGTTCGCCCGCATGGGCGGCCAGCAAAGCGGTGAACATGGCAATCGCCACGGCATAGCTTTTCGGATTGGTGATGCCGAAGGCCAGGCCGCGTCGCAACGGCTGAAGCACGGCGGTATTCAGGCCGCCATCAATGCTTCGTTTCACCGTGACGGCGCGCCAGCCGAGCAGCAGCAGATAGGCGCCGCAGATCAGGCCGAGGAGATCGAAGACCAGCGTGCCGAGACTGGCCGAGCCGATGATGGCAGTCAGCGCCAACGCGCCCCAGACGATATCGCCGGCGAAGTGGCCCGCCAGGAATTTCAGCCCGGCGCCACGCCCCTGGCCAGCACCGATGCCGAGCAGGGCCAGGAAAGCCGGGCCCGGCGTCAGTGTATAGGCCGCCCCGGCAATGGCGGCGGCGAGATAGAGCGAGAAGGGCATGGGGTGAGCCTAGCGCATCGCGGCGGATGACGGAATATGGCAGTCTCGATGCCGGTTATAGGATTTCGCTATGCTGGCCGTGATTGCCGTTCCGCAGTTTTCCAATAGTGACGCGGCCTGGATCGACACCATCCGCCGTGCGCATGATCCGCAATATGAGTCCGTTGCGGCGCATGTCACGCTGGTATTTCCGTTTGAATCGGCCGATCCCGACTGGTTCTCCGGCCATGTGGAAGCCATCGCCGCCGTCACCGCGCCGATGGATGTGACCTTCGACCGGCTGGCGCGGATCGACAATCCGCATCAGCCGAAATACCGCTTCCTCAATGTGCTTCTGGCCGATGCCGGCAGCAGTGTTCCGCTGACGGCGCTGTATCACGCGCTCGGCGGTAAGGGCGAGTACGAGCCGCATGTGACGCTGACACGCTTCGGCGCGGTGTTCAGCGCCAAGGCGCTTGAGCGGCAACTGGGTGCACTGGGTGCGCCGGTCACCGGCCGGATCGAGGCGCTGGACATCCTCAGCATCAATCACGGCGCGATCCGCCGCGAACAGCGCTATGCGCTGGCCGGCCCCGGGTAATGCGGAACCTACTGCGTGCGCACCAGCACGCAGATCATTTCATGGAAATTCAGCTCGAAATGCGCCACGAAGCCGGGGAATTTGTTGTATTCGGTGCCGAGCGCCAGCGTGCGGAACCAGGCCGCCGCATCCCAGGCATGGTAATGGATTGAGTAATTCTCGCGCTGCAGCTTCTCGGCATGCAGGCGGGCCTCCTCGCCCTGTTTGCCATTCACCAGCGTGGCCCATTCCAGGTAATGCGCGGCGCGGGCCTTTTCCGGCCCCTCGCGGTCGTCCTGCACCAGATGCTCGAAGGGCGTGGTGGGGCGGTGGCGGTCGAAGGTGAAATCGCGGTTCGGCACGGCATAGAACAGCCGGCCGCCCTTGCGCAGCTTGGCCGTGTGGGTGCGCAGCGTACCGAGCAGGTTTTCGCAATGCTCGAGGAAATGGTTGGCGACGATGAAATCCAGGCTGCCATCGGGGATGCTGGCCAGGGTCTCGCCATTGTCGACGATGTCGGGCGCCTGCAGCCTGCGCTGCGCCATTTCGGGGAATTCCCTGTAGAGGTCGTCCAGGCTCATACGGTCGACATATTTCGCCTGCGCATTGGGCGGCAGGTCGAGCGGCGTGCCCAGCGCACCGATCTCGATGCCGCTGCCGGCCAGATAGCGCCGCGCGATAAAGGCACGCAGGATGCGCTTGTCGGCGACGGGTTTGGCTTGCGGCTGCGCAGCCTGAGCGGGCTGGGTCATGGCTTCTCCAGCGGATGGGCCTGGAAGGCCGGCAGGGATTCCGCTTTCCCGGTCAGAGCATAGAGCGCCGGATATAAACCATCCGTTACCAGCTCCGGCACCATGACCCGTAAAAACGTCACCGTCACGGCCGCCGTCACGTCGGCCAGGCTGATCTGCTCGCTCAGCAGCCAATGGCCGTTCTTTGCGGCAGCGGCCCGGGCATCCAGTGCGGCAAGGCCGCCGCTGGCCTGGCGCAGCAGATGCTGGCGCCAGGGCTCGTGCACCTTATCGGCCGGCCGGCGGCGCAGCTCGTAGACGGCATTCACCGCCTTGTCCAGCACGCCACTGCCGATCGCCATCAGCTGGATGCAGTCGCGGCGTGGTTTGCCATGCGCCGGCACCAGGCTTTTGGCCGGACCGACCAATTCCATCAGGTAGTCGAGAATGGCAGCCGATTCGATCAGGCGTTCACCGTCCTCGAGTTCCAGCACCGGCACACGGCCGACCGGATTCAGTTCCAGTCCGCGATCGGGATCGGCGGTGACCGAGAGATATTCGCGCGCATGCGGCACATCCAGCAGGGTCATCGCCACGGCGACGCGCCGCGTATAAGGCGACAGATTGCGACCCACTAACTTCATCATGGCAAGCTCCGCTGTTGCCGACAGACTTGCCTTATCGTGCCGGGATGGCAAGCCCCAAAGAAAAAAGGCCGGAGCAGCAGAGCCCCGGCCTTTCCGCAATTTATGACAGCTGGTTCAGGCAGCCAGCCTGTCGAGTTCCATCAGCAGGGCATCGCCCATGCCGCTGGTGCCCACCCGGGTGCCGCCGCTGCCGAGATCGGCGGTGCGGATGCCCTTGCCCAGCACATTCTCGGCGGCCTGGTCGATCAGGTCGGCATCAGCGCTGAGGTCATAGGCATAGCGCAGGGCCATCGAGAAGCTCTGGATGGTGGCGAGCGGATTGGCCACGCCCTTGCCCGCGATGTCCGGCGCGGAGCCGTGCACCGGCTCGAACAGCGCCATGCGGCGGCCGGTGGCCGGGTCGGCGGCGCCGATCGAGGCCGACGGCAGCATGCCGAGCGAGCCAGTCAGCATCGCGGCCTCGTCGGAGAGGATATCGCCGAACAGATTGTCGGTCACCATGACGTCGAACTGCTTCGGGTTGCGCACCAGCTGCATGGCGCCGTTATCGGCATACATGTGCTCCAGCTGCACGTCCTTGTACTTTTCCTGGTGCAGTTTGGTGACTTCCTCGCGCCACAGCACGCCGGATTCCATCACATTGGCCTTTTCCAGCGAGGTGACCTTGTTGCCGCGCTTCTGCGCCAGTTCGAAGGCGACCGCCGCCACGCGGCGGATTTCGCTGGTGGTATAGACCTGCGTGTTGATGCCGCGCCGCTCGCCGTTGGGCAGCGTTTCGATACCGCGCGGCTGGCCGAAATAGACGCCGCCGGTCAGTTCGCGCACGATCATGATATCCAGCCCGCGCACCAGTTCGGGCTTCAGGCTGCTGGCATCCACCAGTGCGTCGAAGCACTTGGCCGGGCGCAGGTTGGCGAACAGGTCCATCTCCTTGCGCAGGCGCAGCAGGCCGCGTTCCGGCTTCTGGTCGAAGGGCAGGGTGTCCCATTTGGGGCCGCCGACGGCCCCCAGCAGCACCACGCCGCAATCCAGCGCATCCTGCATGGTCTTGTCTGCCAGCGGCGTGCCGTGCTTGTCGTAGGCCGAACCACCGACCAGGTCTTCCTTGACGTCGAAAGAGACGTGCCGGCGCTTGTCCATCCAGTCGATGACGCGGCGCACTTCGCCCATCACCTCGGGGCCGATCCCGTCGCCGGGCAGCATCAGCATGGTACGGTTGGAAGCCATTTTCTGTTTTTTCCTTGTTGAGACGGATTAACGGCCAGCCTGGGCATAGAGCCAAGGCTGGGTACCATGCTGCCGGCTTTCGAAGTTGTCGATCTTCGACTTCTTCTCCAGCGTCAGGCCGATATTGTCGAGCCCGTTGAGCAGGCAGTGCTTCTTGTGGGTATCGATCTCGAACTTGATGGTGCCGCCATCGGGGCCCTTGATCTCCTGGTTCTGCAGGTCAACCGTAACCCGGGCGTTCTGGCCGCGCTTGGCATCGTCCATCAGCTTGTCGACATCTTCCTGCGGCAGCTTGATTGGCAGGATGCCGTTCTGGAAGCAGTTGTTATAGAAGATATCGGCGAAGGACGTCGCGATCACGCAGCGGATGCCGTAATCCAGCAGCGCCCAGGGGGCATGCTCGCGCGACGAGCCGCAGCCGAAATTGTCACCGGCGACCAGGATCTGCGCGCCCTTGTACTGCGGCTGGTTCATGAAGAATTCCGGCACCGGTGTGCCGTCCGGCGTCTGGCGCAGTTCGAAGAACAGGCCCTTGGCCAGGCCGGTACGCTCCACCGTCTTGAGGAACTGCTTGGGGATGATCATGTCGGTGTCGACATTGATCATCGGCAGCGGGGCGGCGACGGCGGTCAGCGTGGTGAACTTGTCCATGGTTTTCTCTCCTGCCGTTCAGCTGAACTTGCGCACGTCGGCGAGCTTGCCGGTCACGGCAGCCGCCACGGCCATCGCCGGGCTCATCAGATGGGTGCGGCCGCGTGCGCCCTGCCGGCCCTCGAAGTTGCGGTTCGACGTGCTGGCGCAGCGCTCCTCCGGCAGCAGCCGGTCGGAATTCATCGCCAGACACATCGAGCAGCCGGGCTCGCGCCATTCGAAACCGGCCTCCAGGAAGATCTTGTCCAGGCCTTCCTCTTCGGCCTGGTGCTTCACCAGCCCGGAGCCGGGAACGACCATCGCCTGAACGCCCGCCGCCACCTTGCGGCCCTTGGCCACCTTGGCCGCCGCCCGCA
This sequence comes from Ferrovibrio sp., assembly GCF_025869515.1. GTDB lineage: Bacteria > Pseudomonadota > Alphaproteobacteria > Ferrovibrionales > Ferrovibrionaceae > Ferrovibrio. Next base: position 56,487 of record NZ_JAOZVR010000116.1, on the reverse strand, counting down.
GGTCCTCGATGCGGCCATTGGTGCAGGAGCCGATGAAGACCCGCTGGATGGCAACCTCTTCCAGCTTCTCGCCGGCCTTCAGCCCCATATAATTCAGCGCACGCTCAAGAGCGATGCGCTTGGGCTCTTCCTTGATGTCGGCCGGGTTCGGCACCACGCCGGTGATCGGCGCCACATCCTGCGGGCTGGTGCCCCAGGTGATATGCGGTGCGATCTCGGATGCCTTCAGTTCGACGACGGTGTCGTAATGCGCCCCGTCATCGGTCGGCAGCGTCTTCCACCAGGCCAGCGCCTGTTCCCAGGCGGCGCCCTTGGGGGCATGCGGCTTGCCCTGCACATAGGCGAAGGTTTTTTCGTCGGGTGCGATCAGGCCTGCGCGGGCGCCGGCCTCGATCGACATGTTGCAGACCGTCATGCGGCCTTCCATCGACAGGCCGCGAATGGCGCTGCCGGTATATTCCATCACATAGCCGGTGCCGCCGGCGGTGCCGATCCTGCCGATGATGGCGAGGATGATATCCTTGGCGGTGACGCCCGGGCCCAGCTCGCCGTCGATGTTGATCTTCATGTTCTTGGCTTTGCGCTGCGGCAGCGTCTGGGTCGCCAGCACATGCTCGACCTCCGAGGTGCCGATGCCGAAGGCCAGGCTGCCGAAGGCGCCATGGGTCGAGGTATGGCTGTCGCCGCAGACGATCGTCATGCCCGGCTGGGTATAGCCCTGCTCGGGGCCGACGATATGCACGATACCCTGGTTGATGTCGTTCATCGGGTAGTAGTGGACGCCGTATTCCCTGGCGTTGCGGTCCAGCGTCTCGACCTGGATGCGGGCTTCCTCGTCCAGGAACTTGCCGGTCAGGCGGTCGGGCGTGGTCGGCACGTTGTGGTCGGGCACGGCGACCGTGCGGTCCGGGCGGCGCACCTTGCGGCCGGCGGCCTTCAGGCCGGCGAAGGCCTGCGGCGAGGTCACTTCATGGACCAGATGCAGGTCGATGTAGATCAGGCCGTTGCCGTCGCCGTCGATATCGACGAGGTGGCTGTCCCAGATCTTGTCATACAGGGTGCGGGGCGCGGTCATGGCGGCTGGTCCGTTCTTTCGGTACTTTTATTGCGGGTACGGGGGCGTTTCGGGTCGGGGATTCAATCCCAGCGGGGCGCCCGCGTCCAGTGGCGATTGGGCCTGGCCGGGTGGATTTAAATTCCCCTCCGGCTTAAAAGAATTTCCTATGGCCCACCTGCCCAGCCGCCGCCTGCTGCCCCTGAACGCCCTGAAAGCCTTCGAGGCTGCCGGCCGCCACCTCAATTTCACCGCCGCCGCCGAGGAACTCTCGGTCACGCTCTCGGCGATCAGCCACCAGATTCGCCAGCTGGAAGAGCTGCTGGGGGTGCCGCTGTTCCATCGCACCCGCAAGGGGCTCGTGCTCTCCACCGAGGGACAGCTGATCCTGCCGGACGTACAGGAAGGCTTCGACCACCTGGCCAGCGCGCTTTCCAAGCTGGAAGCCCGGCGCGGCGAAGGCACGCTGACGCTCTCCATGCTTTCCACTTTCGCCATGCGTTGGTTCATCCCGCGCCTGCCGCGTTTCCAGGAGAGCTATCCCGATATCGAGGTGCGCATCACCACCTCGCTCAAGCCGGCCGACCTGGAGCGCGAGGGGATCGACTGCGCGATCCGCTACGGCGACGGTGACTGGCCCGGCCTGAATGCCACGCGGCTGTTCGCCGAGGCACTGGTGCCGGTGGCGCATCCGAAATTCAAGGACCAGATCAGGGCGCCATCCGATCTCAAGGGCCAGAAGCTGCTGCATTCGCAGAACCGCCGCGAAGACTGGCGCGTCTGGCTCAAATCCGCCGGCCAGACCGATATCGATCCGGTCGTCGGACAGATGTTCGAGACGCGCTCCTATGCGATCCAGGCCGCAGTGCAGGGCATGGGCATCGCCGTGATGGACCCGGCCATGGTGGCCGAGGAGGTTAGTGCCGGCCGCTTGGTGCAGCTGTTCGATGTGTCACTGCCGCTCACCAATGCCTATTGGTTCGTCTGCCTCGACCATATGGCCGACGCGCCGCGCATCAGGGCGATGCGCGAGTGGCTGGTGGAAGAAGTCAAGGTGGCGGTCTAGTCTTCCTCCATCGATACGGGGGGTGAATACTATGATACGCATTGCCCTGGGGCTGGCGCTCAGCCTGCTACCCATCACGCTGTCGGCTGCACCGATCCCCGCTGGCGACGGCTATCAGGTGGTGAAGATCAAGAACTCGAATCTTGAGGTCTTCACCTACAAGCCGGCGAATTACGCCAACGGCCCACTGCTGCTGGTGTTCCATGGCGTCGACCGCAATGCCGATACCTATCGCGACAATGCGAAAACCATCGCCGACCGTTTCGGCATGGTGGTGGCGGCCCCGTTGTTCGATAAAAGCCGCTTTCCGGGCGCGCTGTATCAGCGCGGCGGCATCGTCAACCAGAAGGCACTGCAGCCGCAGGAGAAGTGGAGCGGCATGCTTGCCGTCGGCCTCGCCGATCAGTTGCGCCGCGACGAGGGCCGGCCCGATCTCGACTACTACATGATCGGGCATTCCGCCGGCGGCCAGTTCCTGGCGCGGCTGGCGCCCTTCGTGCCGCATGCGGCAAAACGCATCGTTGCCGCCAATCCGTCGTCCTGGATATTCCCGACGGCGAAGGAGGAATTTCCGTTCGGCCTTGGCGGTGCCACCGCATCGCTGGTCAATGACGATTTTCTCAAGCGTTATCTGGCAGCGCCGCTCACCGTCTATCTCGGCATGACCGACACCGGCGCCACCAATCGTGACGATAGCGAGGATGCCGTGGAGCAGGGCGCCACGCGTTACGAACGCGGGCTGAATTTCTTCAGGGCCGGTCAGGCCTTGGCGAAGGAAAAGGGCTGGGCACTGAACTGGCGGCTGGTTGAGGTGCCGAAGGTGGGCCACAGCAGCATGCGCATGTTCGATGCGCCGCAGGTGAAGGCCGCCCTGTTCGACTAGCCCAGCCCGTTCTTGGTCAATCTGGTCGCCAGCTGCCGCACCATGCTGCGCACGATCAGCTTGTGAAACGGCATGATTGCCGTGAGATAGGCGCGGCCGATCCAGTTATGGGTGGCGACCGCCGTGGTCAGGGTGATGCGGCTGCCGTCATCGACCGCTTCGATCCTCGTCAGGGCGCGGAAATCGAGATGGCCGTCATCCAGGCCCGACACCACTTCAGTCGCTGATTCGCGCAGCACCGGAAAGCCCTTGCGGATCTTTGGCGCCTTGTAGCCGAGCCGGCCCATGATCGCGTTGCGCATGTCCATCAGCGCACCGGCCCAGGCCGGCGGCGTGCTGAAGAACATGGCCGAGACTTCGCGCGCATCCAGGTCGCGGCGCGGCACCGTCACGCTGAAGGCATCGGCGAAATCGCAGCCAGGCAGGCTGGCGATGAAGGCGGGGTCGGTTGCGGCGTTGGTAACGATGGGACTGCGCATCGGTGCAGCATGGCGGCCCAGTGCGGCGGCGTCCAGATATGACCGACTGGAAAGTCACCTTTCTGCCGATCATAAAAAAAGCCGCCGGCCAGGGTTTGATTCCGGGCCGGCGGCTTTCTCAGGGATGTCGTCGATCAACCCTTGCGGTTGTCCAGGCTGAACGGGCCGGCGCCGAAGACGGCGACAAACAACAGGCCACCGACGACGGCCAGATTCTTGTTGAACATGATGGTCTGCACCATCTTCTGCGCGTCGGGCACGGCCCAGAAATTGTGGAAGATCACCGCCGCCACCAGCGTGAAGGCGGCGAGGATCAGCGCGGCGAAGCGCGTCTTGAAGCCGATCAGCAGGGCGAGTGCGACCACCACCTCGACAACGATGGCACCGGCGGCGGCCACCTGCGGCAGCGGCAGGCCCTTGGAAGCGATATAGCCGACGGTATTCTCGAAGCCGGAAATCTTGCTGATGCCGGCCGGGATGAACAGATACGCGATGAGGATGCGGCCGAGCAGCGGGCCGAATTTTTCGAGCAGAGCCATGGGAGTGGGTCCTTCAGTTTATGATCGTTGTTGTGATTTTTGATCGGGGCGGCGCATGGTATCGCACCGCCCCGGATATCTGGATAACACCTTCGTGTTGGCCGGATTTCGTCAGGCGGCCTGGTCCATGGCCGCCAGTGCATCGGCCTCGCGGGCGAGCGCGCGCTGCACTGCCGGGCGCTGCTTCATGCGCTCGAAATGCTTGGCGTAGTTTGGATAGGCCGAGACATCGAGGCCGAGTTTCGTGGCCCAGTTGAAGAAGACGAAGATATAGCCATCGGCCACCGACCACTCGCCGAACAGCCAGTCCTTGCCGGCCAGCGCCTTTTCGATCAGGGCGAAGTTGGCGGCGTTGGCCTTGGTGGCCAGTGCCTTCACATTGTCGGCGCTGTCCGGCAGGTCGGAGAAATTCTGCGGGCCGAAGAAGCGGCTCAGAACCGGATGTACGCCCGAGGCGCACCAGGCGACGAAGGCCAGCGCCTCGGCTTCCTTCAGCGCATCGCCGGCCGGCAGCAGCTTGGCATTCGGATAGCTGCGGTTCAGCCAGGTCAGGATCGCGGTATTCTCGGTCAGCATCTTGCCGTCGATGCCCAGCATCGGCACTTTGCCCTTGGGATTCAGCGCCAGGTATTCCGGCGTGCGGGTCTGGCCCTTGCGAGTGTAGGTCGGCTTCGGCGTGAAGGCGGCACCGGTCTCTTCCAGCGCGATATGGGTGGCCAGCGAGCAGGCGCCGGGCGAAAAATAGAAATCGAGTTTGGCCATGGTGGGATTCCCTCCGGTTACAATACCGGCGCGATCATAGCGACTGGCGCGCCGGGCCCTGAGGCATAAGCCATCATACTATCAATTTGCAAGAAGGCACCCAAACCCTCTATACTTACCAAATGGCTACTGAAAAATTGACAACAGACAGCGACCTCGATTTCCGCCACGAGCTGACGGCCGACGGCCAGCCGCTCTGCGCCCGCATGATCTGCGCCACCCTGGATCTGATCGCCAACAAATGGGCGGTGCCGATCATCCTGACCCTGGCCCGCTCCAAAGGTGCGCCGCTGCGCTTTTCCGAACTCTCCCGCGCCATTCCGCTGATCACCCAGAAGGAACTGACCAAGCAGCTGCGTGCCCTGGAAACCGCCGGCCTGGTCGGGCGCCGCGTGCATGCCGCCGTGCCGCCGAAGGTGGAATACTGGCTCACCGATCTGGGGCTCTCGCTGCGCCCGGTGCTGGATGAACTCGGCAAATGGGCGGCGCGGAACGGCCCACGGCTGCGCCAGCCAAAGCAGGATTCGCCGCAGAGCGAAGCGGCGGAATAGCAATCCCGGAAAACGAAAAGCCGCCCGCACCCCTCTCAAGGGATGCAGGCGGCTTCAGATCAGACAGGTCGTCGCGCCAGTGTGAACCGGCGCGGACGCCTCAGGCCTTGGCGGTCTTGCCCGATGCGTCGCGCTTCTCGGTGATGCGGGCGGCCTTACCGGTACGACCACGCAGGTAGTACAGCTTGGCGCGACGCACGTCGCCGCGGCGGACCACAACGATCGACTCGATGCGCGGGCTGTAGAGCGGGAAGATACGCTCGACGCCTTCGCCATACGAGATCTTGCGCACGGTGAAGGAGGAATTCACGCCGCGATTGGAACGGGCGATGCACACGCCTTCATAGGCCTGCACGCGCTCGCGACCGCCTTCAACGACCTTGACGTTGACGGTCAGGGTATCGCCGGGGGCGAAATTCGGCACCGCGCGGGCGGCGACGAGAGCATCGGACTGCTCTTTCTCGATCTGCTGCATCAGGTTCATGGCACTCTGCCTTTCTGTCTTCAGTAAAAGTTCAAACTCGTTTCAGTTCCTGCCCGTCGGCTTGCGCCCACGGTAACGCTCCCACAGGTCCGGCCGGCGCTCGGCGGTGATTTTCTCCGCCATCTCGCGCCGCCAGGCTGCGATCTTCTCGTGGTGGCCGGACAGCAGCACATCGGGCACTGCCAGGCCTTCCCACATCTGCGGCCGGGTATACTGGGGATATTCCAGCAGGCCGTCCGCGAAACTCTCCTCGGTGCCGGACTCTTCGGCACCCATCACCCCGGGCAGCAACCGCACGACTGCATCCAGCAGCGCATATGCGGCGATCTCGCCACCCGACAGAACGAAGTCGCCGAGGCTGACCTCGACAACGGGGCGCGCCTGCAGCAGACGCTCGTCCACCCCCTCGAAGCGACCGCAGAGCAATGTCGCTCCGCCGGCCGCCTTCACCTCATGCACCAGCGCCTGATCCAGGCGCCGGCCACGCGGCGAGAAATAGATCAGCGGCTGCCCGCTGACATTGCCCGTCGCATTGGCCAGCGTCGCATCCAGCGCACTGGCCAGCACATCGGGCCGCATCACCATGCCGGGCCCGCCGCCAAACGGCGTGTCGTCGACGGTGCGGTGTCTGTCGCGCGCGAAGTCGCGAATATCCACCACCGTCATCGACCATCGCCCCTCATCGAGGGCGCGACCGGCCAGGCTCTGTCCCAGCGGACCGGGGAACATCGCGGGATACAGCGTCAGTATCCGCGCATTCCACGGCGGGGCCGGGACCGTACTCAACTCACCCTCCGGCCCGCTCGGCGGCCAGCTCTGCAGCGCGCGCCTTGCGGTCCTCCTCGGTCTCCGGATCGCCCAGCCAGAAGGCCGGTTCCACCGTGACCGTGCCGGCGGCGAGGTCCACATCGGGCACCGCGTCGTCGGTAAAGGGCACCATCGCCGAACGGCCGCCCCCCGAACCGTCCGTGGCGGTTTTCACCTCCAGCATGTCGCCGGCGCCGTAGTTGTGCACCGCGGTCACGCGGCCCAGAACCCGGCCCGACATCATCGCCGTCAGGCCCACCAGGTCGGCGAAGTAGAACTCGCCATCGCCGGCCTGGGGCAGGGCGGCGCGCTGGACATACAGCTCGGTGCCCTTCATCGCCTCGGCCGCATTGCGGTCCTCGACGCCCCTGATACGCGCAATCACCACATCGCCTTTCGACAGGCGCAGCACCTTCAGCGGATACGTCTTCGTCGCCTGGGCATCCTGCAGGGGACCGTAATCCCCGAGCGCTTCCGGCTCTGCGGTGAAGGTTTTCACCTTCACCTCGCCGCGGATGCCCTGCGCGCCGATCACGACGCCCAGAAGAAGAGTGCCACTCATGTCTTACGAAGCGGCAGCTTCTTCAGCCGGCTTGGCAGCAGCGGCCTTGGCGGCTTCCTCAGCAGCCTTGATACGCTCCTGGGCCTTCGCCTTCGGCTTGCCCTTCTCCGGGTTGGCGCCGTGTTCCCACTTCATCAGGCCGGCCTTGGAGAAGAAACGGGCGCAGCGGTCGGACGGGGTGGCGCCCTGGCTCAGCCAGTACTTCACGCGCTCGACGTCGAGCTGCACGCGCTCGCGGTCCTTCGGCAGCATCGGATCATACGAACCGATCTTCTCGATGAAACGGCCATCGCGCGGGCTGCGCGAGTCGGCCACCACGATACGGTAGTAGGGACGCTTCTTGGCGCCGCCGCGGGTCATGCGGATCTTAACGGACATGGTCTTCCTTTCTTCGAACTGTGAAACTCTGAATACTTAAATATGCGAAACTATCAGTGCAGCCCGGGCTTAATGCAACTTTGGCATGCCGGGCATCCCCGGCAGCATGGCGCCCATGCTGCGCATGAAACCTTTCTGCCCCAGCTTCGACATGCGCTTCATCATGTCGGCCATCTGCAGATGCTGCTTCAGCAGCTTGTTGACGTCCTGCACCGAAGTGCCCGATCCCGCCGCGATGCGCTTCTTGCGCGAGGCATGGATCACCTTGGGATTCTTGCGTTCGTCCAGCGTCATCGAGCCGATGATGGCTTCCTGGCGCTTCAGCACGCTTTCATCGACATTGGCGGCGGCCATCTGCTGTTTCACCTTGCCCACGCCGGGCAGCAGGTTCATCACGCCCGACATGCCGCCCATCTTGCGCAGCTGCTTGAGCTGCGAGGCCATGTCGTTGAGGTCGAACATGCCTTTCTGCACGCGGGCAGCCAGCCGTTCGGCCTCTTCCTTCTCGATCGTCTCGGCGGCTTTTTCCACCAGCGACACGATGTCGCCCATGCCGAGGATGCGCTGCGCGATACGCTGCGGATGGAACGGCTCGATCGCATCGACCTTTTCGCCGACGCCGATCAGCTTGATCGGCTTGCCGGTGACGGCGCGCATGCTCAGCGCCGCACCGCCGCGGCCATCGCCGTCGACGCGGGTCAGCACGATACCGGTGACGCCGACGCGCTCGTTGAAGCTTTTGGCGACATTCACCGCGTCCTGGCCGGTCAGCGAGTCGGCCACCAGCAGCGTCTCATGCGGCTGCACGGCGTCGCGCACCGCGGCCACTTCCAGCATCAGGGTTTCGTCAATGTGAAGCCGGCCGGCGGTATCCAGCATCAGCACGTCGTAACCGCCGAGCTTGGCGGCCTGCAGCGCGCGCCTGGCGATATCCACCGGCATCTGGCCGGCGACCACCGGCAGCACCGGGATATTGTTCTGCTCGCCGAGAATCTTCAGCTGTTCCTGCGCCGCCGGGCGATAGACGTCGAGCGACGCCATCAGCACCTTCTTGCGCTCCTTATTCATCAGGCGCAGTGCGATCTTCGCCGTCGATGTCGTTTTACCCGAACCCTGCAGACCGACCATCAGCACCGGTACCGGCGGCACGGCATTCAGATTGATGCCGGAGTCATCTTCTGCGCCGGCCTCACCGCCGAGCATCTCGACGAGATGGTCATGGACGATCTTGATGACCATCTGGCCCGGCGTGACCGAGCGCAGCACGTCCTGGCCCACGGCCTTGGATTTCACGCCGTCGATGAAGGCCTTGACGACGGGCAGGGCCACGTCGGCTTCCAGCAGGGCGACGCGCACCTCGCGCAGGGCTTCCGAGACATCGGATTCCGACAGAGCGCCGCGCTTGCGCAGCCGCTCGAAAACCTCACCCAGTTTGCCGCTCAGAGATTCGAACATGTCGACCCTGAAAATTCCTCAAACGGCCCAAAACGAAACGACGGGCCAAAACAAGTTAACGCCCGTGCGCGACACTCGCGGACGGACGGCGGTCCTCGGACCGGATTGCTTCCAAAGCTTCAGAAAGCGGGCGGAATAAAGCCTTTCGGGGGCGGGAAGTCAAGGCGGGAGGGCCGGGAGGTCCTCCCGCTGCAGCTCCCGGACTTGATCCGGGGGCCTCGTGCCGAACGGAGAAAGATGCCCGGGTCAAGCCCGGGCATGACGAATTGTTTTAAAGATCAATATGTTGAGGTGATTTTGTCCAACCGTCATCCCCGGCCTTGTGCCGGGGATCCATGAACCTCTGCCGGAGACGCGGAGGGCTGGGATGGACCCTCGGGACGAGCCCGAGGGTGATGACTTTTTGGTGGTTATTACAATTATTTCAATCACTTAATTCAAAAACCGCCGAATCGTCTCGACCAGCTTGCGGGGATCGATCGGCTTGACCAGCACCTCGTTCATGCCGCTGGAAAGGCATTCGCGGCGCACCTCCACCCCGTCGGCGGCGGTGATGGCGATGATCGGCACTTTCATCCCGCGTGGCCCGCAGGCCATGCGGATTTCCTGGGTCGCCTTGATGCCGTTCAGTCCCGGCATGCGGATATCCATCAGGATGGCGGCGATATCGGGAAATTCGATGAACAGGTTGATGGCATCGCGGCCGTCCCTGGCGAAGACTGGTTCGTAGCCCAGCGCGGTCAGCAGCTTTTCGAACACGGCGCGCCCGGCAGTGGCATCGTCGGCGACCAGAATTTTATGGGGCATGCCGCTCAGTGGATCGAATCGCTGGGTACTTCGGCGCGGATGAAGCCGACCGGCCTGAGCCAGTCCGTGTCGTTGAGTCTGGCGCTGCTGATCCAGGTGCTGGCGGTGGCGATGCGTGAGCTGCCTTCCATCTTCACCGGCAGCCAGGCATCGAAACCCGGCGGCCGGACCAGCCAGATATAGGTCGGCTGCTCGTCCTTCTCGCTCCATTCGGCCAGAAATTTGCGGCTATAGCCGGCCACCGGCTCCAGCTTCACCATGCATTTGAAGGCCGGGCCGTCATAGGCCGTGCGGTTATGCGGTTTCACCGTATCGGGGCCGAGTGGCGAGAAATGCATGTTGTAACGGCGCCGTCCGTCATAGATGGCATCGCTGCCCTGGCAGGGCGGCTGCGGCCCGCCGCGCAGCACGCGCGACACCATCGCCGTGGTGGGATCCAGCGTGTTGCGTTTCAGCAGGTCGGGCACTTCTTCGCGGTCATCCTCGTCATTGGGCGGGAAGACTTCGGCGATCGGCAGGCCATTGGCATCCCAGCTCATGCGGGTGAGCCGTTTCGACCAGGTGCCGTCGCTGTCGGTGGTGTAGCGCACCGGCAGCAACTGGCCATCCTGCCCGATCCGTGCGGCCGACAGGCCGGTCATGGTCATGCGCATCGCCCAGTCGAGCATGCCGGCAGTGCGCATCGCCACTTCGACCCGCAGGTCATCGGCATCGCGGCGCATGGTCAGCTGGACTTCCAGCCCCTTGCTGCCGAGCGCATAGAGGCCGAAGCCGAGTTCGGCCTGCTGCAGCGGCGCACCGGCGCCCGGCTGTGCGAGCGCGGCAGGCACGGACAACAGCAATGGTATGGCCAGGAAGGCAACCAGCTTGCTCATGGATATGATTTTAGGCCGTTGCGGCGGTTTTTCGAGGTGAATTTTTACGGCGGAAATATACGCCAATTGCGCAGTAAGCGGAGTGCCGGCCGTGTTCAGGCGTCGGTTGTACTGAGCTCGCGGGCGACAGCCAGGCGCAGGCCGCGCAGCAGGTCTTCGCCGGCCCGGCCCATATCCGGCCGGGTTTCGGCCCGGCGCAGGGCATACAGCGCGTCGATCAGCAGGCCGATCAGATCGAGATGGCGGGCTTCGGCCGGCAGGGCGCGCCGCAGCGACTGGCTCAACAGCTGGATGCCGGCGGCCATCTGTGGCCAGCGATTGGCATCGGCCGCTTCGCTCAGCGCATCGCAATCCTGCTGCGCGTCACTGAGAAACAGCAGGGCGGAAACAGCATCCTCGCGCGCCTTGGTGAACCGGCCGCGCATCAGGTCGATGCGGGCGGCGATGGCGGCCGGATCATAGGCCGCCGGCGGGGCGGTGGGCGTGGCGCCGTCGGGCTGCTGCGGGGCCTCGGCGTCTGCCTTCGCTGTGGAACGGGCCATGCGCGACAGGTCGGCACGGGCCTGTTCCAGCCGCGCCGCCGCACGGCTGCGCTCCGCTTGCGGTTGCGCTGGCAGCCGGAACGGGTCGGTCGGGGTCAGGTGGTCGGGCCGATTCGCCATGGGTGATACCGGAATACGAATCCCGGGGAGTCGCTGTCAATCGCAGACTACCCGATTCGCTCTTTTTCGTGATTGGAGTGCACTTAATAGTTGCAATTCGATGGCATCGCCGCCCGCCCTTTGCTAGCGTCGGATCGATAATAGGGGGCACGCCTGAAACAGGACGCAGCGACATCCGTGTCGACAGACTCCGTGCAGGGGGATTCTCGGCGGGGAGAGTCCGCGTGGGGCGGCCTCGCCCGCATGGTGGATGCCTTCGTGCCCCCGGCCGTGCTGCGCGAGGGCGATGCGCGCAAGCTGCACCGCTATCGCAGCATCATACAGCTCAGCCTGTCGGTCTGCATCGCGCTGCTGCTGATCCCGCCCTACCTGCTGATCCGCTCGGGGCTGAATGGCTGGGAAGTCGCCGGCTTCATCTCGATGATCGGCGGGCCGCTGCTCGGCGCCCTGCTGATCCGCATGACCGGCAATATAGCGCTTGCCATCGGCTTCATGGCGCTGAATGGCGGCGTGGGCAACACCATCCTCACGCTCGGCACCGGCGGTCTGGCCTCGTCTTTCGCGCTGTTCAGCGTGCTTGGCCTTGCCCTCACCATGCTGACCAGCAATCCCGGTGTGATCGCCTGGGTCGCGGCGATGGCGACGCTGAATTTCGGCGTGCTGCTGGTCTGCCACCTGTTCGATCTCGTGCCGGTTTTCGACGTGCCGCGGCAGGAGCAGATTCTGCTGCATTTCCTCTGCCTGATCTTCGCCGTGCTGCTGATGACCCGCTCGGCGATTGCAGCCCTTGCGGCCCGCACCAAGGCCAAGCGGGCGCTGCAGGATGCCAGGCTGCAGGCCGAAGCCGCCACCAGGGCGAAGTCGGAATTCCTGGCGATGATGAGCCACGAAATCCGCACGCCGATGAACGGCGTGCTCGGCCTTACCCGCCTGCTGCTGAAAACGCCGCTCGATGCCGAACAGCGCAGCCTGGCCGGCACGGCTCTGCAGTCGGGCGAAAGCCTGCTGGCGATCCTCAACGACATCCTCGATTTCTCGAAACTGGAATCGGGCCGCGTCGATCTCGAAGACATCGATTTCGATCTGCATGCGCAGATCGAGGCGGCGATCTCCCTGCTCGGGCCGCGCGCCGTCGAGAAGGGCATCGCGTTGCGCCAGCAGATCGATGCCGGCCTGCCGCGCTATCTGCGCGGCGATCCCAACCGCCTGCGTCAGGTGCTGCTCAATCTGCTGTCCAATGCCATCAAGTTCACCGAGGCTGGATATGTCGAGATCGCCGTGCTGCCGGATGTGCAAACCGCGACCGACGGGCGCACGGCGCTGCGTTTCGAAATCCGCGATACCGGCATCGGCATCGCGCCGGAGCAGCGCGACCGGCTGTTCGCGCAATTCGCGCAGGCCGATTCCTCGATCACGCGCCGCTTCGGCGGCACCGGACTGGGCCTCGCCATCTGCCGCGCGCTGGTGCTGGCGATGGGTGGCCGCATCGGTGTCGACAGCCTGCCGGGCGAGGGCAGTGTCTTCTGGGTCCGGCTGGAACTGCCCGCCGGCGAACCGCCGGCCGAGCGCCCCGTGGTCGCCGCGCTGGCGCCGCTGCCGCGCCTGCGTATCCTGATCGCCGAAGACAATCCGGTGAACCAGAAAGTCATCAGCGGCCTGCTGGCGCCCGGCGGACATGCCATCACCATGGTGGAAACCGGGCGCGCCGCGCTGGATGCCGTGACGGCGCAGGATTTCGATCTGCTGCTCACCGATGTGCATATGCCCGAAATGGACGGCCTCGCCGCCACGCGGGCGATCCGGGCGCTGCCGGGTGGGCGCAGCGCCCTGCCGATCATCGCCGTCACCTCCAGCATGAGCGTGACCGGCGTGCGCAACTGCCTGGATGCCGGCATGAACGATTTCGTCGGCAAGCCGGTGCATCCCGATGCGCTCGACCTGGCGATCCGCCGTGCCATCGGCCTGCTGGCCGATGAGGCGGCTGCGCCGGCACCCGGCGGGGATGAGGAGGCCGCGGCCGGTCCCGATTGCGATCCGCAGGCCCTGCAGGCACTGGCCGATGGTGTCGGCCTGCAGGGCCTGGCCGAGCTGATCGACCTGTTCTTCGTGATGATGCCCGAGCAGCAGGCCGAGCTGAAACGGGCGCAGGCCGCCGGGGACGAAGCGCGTCTGGCGACCCTGGCGCACAGCCTGCGCGGCCCGGCCGGCAGCCTGGGGCTGCAGCGCCTGCAGCAGACGGCACGGCGCACCGAAATTGCCGCCCGCAGCGGCGATATAGACGCGCTGGAGCCGTTGCTGGCCGAACTGGAGGCCGGTCTGCGCATGGGCGGCGAGTGGCTCGCCAGCCAGCGCGCCGATCTCGGACAGTATGCCGCCAGCGCGGCGATCCCTGTCGCAGGACCGCCGCGATGACCGATTTCAAGGATCTCTGGGTGATGCTGGTGGAAGACGATTCCTATTCCCAGCGCCTGACCCAGATGATGCTCAAGCAGTTCGGCGTCGACCGGCTCGATCTTGCCAGGGATGGTGCCGATGCCATCGAACAGTTCACGGAAAAACGCGGCCATTACGACCTGATCGTGTCGGACTGGAACATGCCCAATATCAGCGGCCTCGACCTGCTCAAACATGTGCGGGTCAGCGGCGTGAAAACCCGTTTCCTCATGCTGACCAGCAATGCCAGCAGGGAATTCGTGCTGACCGCGCGCCAGCACCAGGTCGATGCCTATATCGCCAAGCCCTTCTCGGCGGCGCAGCTGCACCAGAAGATCGCCGCCCTGTTCAACATCAGGGCCTTCTAGAGCGCTGCCTGTGGCATCGGCGCCAAGGCTTCGCTAAGGTCGCGGCATGTCCGCGCGCCGCCGCACCGATCCCGTCCAGCTTGCCGAGCAGCTGCTCAGCCACGACCGCCGCGCGCTCGCCCGCGCCATCACGCTGGTCGAATCGCGCCACGAGCAGGACCGCGCCGCCGCCGATACGCTGCTGCAGACAATCCTGCCCAGCACGGGCAAGGCGATCCGCATCGGCATCTCCGGCACGCCGGGCGTCGGCAAATCCAGTTTCATCGAACGCTTCGGCCTGTTCCTCACCGGGCAGGGGAAAAAGGTGGCGGTGCTCGCCATCGACCCGTCCTCCACGCTGTCGGGTGGCTCGATCCTCGGCGACAAGACCCGCATGGAGCAGCTCGGCCGCGATCCGAACGCCTTCATCCGGCCATCGCCCTCGGGCGGTTCGCTCGGCGGCGTGGCGCGGCGCACCCGCGAGGCCATGCTGCTGGCCGAAGCCGCCGGTTTCGATGTCGTGCTGGTGGAAACCGTCGGCGTCGGCCAGTCGGAGACCACCGTGGCCGAGATGGTGGATATCTTCCTGCTGCTGCTGGCGCCGGGTGGCGGCGACGATCTGCAGGGCATCAAGCGCGGCATCATGGAGTTGGCCGATCTGGTGGTGATCAACAAGGCCGATGGCGACCTGCTGCCCAAGGCGCGGCTGGCAGCGGCCGATTACCGCATGGCGCTGCATCTGATGCGGCCGCGCCACACCGAATGGCAGCCGCAGGTGCAGATGGTCTCGGCGCTGCTGAACGAGGGCATCGACACGGTCTGGGCCACCATCCAGGAGTTTCGCGGCAAACTGGAGCAGACCGGCACTTTCCAGGCCCAGCGCCGCCACCAGGCCGAGGGCTGGCTGCTGCGCGAATTACAGGACGGCCTGCTCGACTGGCTGCGCCACGATCCCGCCATTGCCGGCGAGCTGCCCAGACTTCAGAAAGCGGTTGGCGCCGGCAAGACCACGCCGGCGGCGGCGGCGCGCAAAATCCTCTCCATGCTGGGAAAATAGAAAATGACATGGCCGACCGCTGCCGGACGTTTCGATCTCGGCGATCTGAAGACCCAGTCGGGCGAGACCATCAGGGGCGCCTTCCTCAGCTGGAAGACGCATGGCACGCTGAATCCGGCGCGTGACAATGCGGTGCTCTATCCCACCAGCTATTCGGCGCAGCATCCCGATCTGGAATGGCTGATCGGACCGGACGGCGTGCTCGATCCGCAGCAGTGGTTCATCGTCATCCCCGACATGTTCGGCAACGGTCTGTCCTCCAGTCCGTCCAACACGCCGGACTATCCGTATCTTGTTACAGCCCATGACAACGTGCAGGCGCAGCGCCGCTTGCTGCAGCAGCAGTTCGGCATCGAGCGGCTGCATGCCGTCTACGGCTGGTCGATGGGTGCGCAGCAGGCCTATCACTGGGCCGCCGATTTCCCCGCCGCCGTCGCCAGAATCGTCGTCAATTGCGGCAGCGCGCGCACGGCGGTGCATAACAGGATCTTTCTCGCCAGCCTGATGGCCACGCTGGAAGCGGCCCCCGAGCATACCGGCAACGGGCGGTTCTCGGCGCCGCCGAAAGCCGCGATCCGCGCGTTTGGCCGGATTTACGCGAGCTGGGCGCTCAGCCAGGATTTCTATCGCGCCAACCTGCATGTCACCGCGCTGAAGGCGCCAGATCTGGAAACCTACTACCGCACCGACTGGGAAGAGCGTTACGCGCGCCGCAATGCCGCCGATCTCTATGCGCAGCTGCGCAGCTGGGATGCCGGCGATATCAGCAGCCTGCTCTATGGCGGCGATCTGGCAAAGGCGCTTGGCGCCATCAAAGCCAAAGTGCTGCTGATGCCGGGCGCGACGGATCTGTATTTCCGCGTCGCCGACAACGAGGCTGAACTGCCGCTGCTGCAATCGGCCGAGCTTAAGCCCATCCCCAGCATCTGGGGCCACCGCGCCGGCAATCCGGCGATGAACCCGCCGGATGCGGAGTTCATCAAGGCGAATGTGCGGCGCTGGCTGGCGAGTTAGCCTTCCATCTTCGGCGCGGTATTCACCTTCACCGGGTCGATCAGGTCTTCGCCGGCTTTCAGCTTGCGCGGCAAGACGCTGTCATCGAGCGGCAGCATTTCGCCGAGCCACAGCGCATGGATCAGGTGGTCGTCATAGGGGCTGTCGGTATTGGGGTGCACCAGCACGGCGAGACCCTGCCGGTTGAGCATCAGCCAGGGCACCAGCTTCGGGAACACCGCCACGTCGAAGGCGATCTGGTACATCGGCCGGCTGTGCGGTCCCACCAGTTTGTCATGCCAGCGCCCGAGCTGGACCGGAAACCGCTCGCCGATCCGCTCGCGAATCCAGGCGGCGATCTCGCGCTGCGCCGGCCCGTCGAAATAGACATGGGCGTGATAGCTGGCGATCCCGGCCAATGACCGCGCTTGGGGCCGCGGATCGCTCATTTTTCCGCCAGCCACCGCTTCGCGATCTGGTGCGCCAGGCTGAGCGGCGGCGGCATCCATGGCGGCTCGTCGGGATTGGTCTCGGTGGTCGGCAGGCGGGCCTTGCCGCGCTCCAGCATGGCGGCGGCTTCCGTGCGGCTGAACCAGCGTGCGTCTTCCAGTTCGTCGTGATCCACCGTGATGCCGGGGTCCAGCGCCTCGGCGATGCAGCCGATCATCAGCGAGGAGGGGAAGGGCCATGGCTGCGAGATCAGGTAGCGCACCGCGCCGGTGATCACGCCGGATTCCTCCATGATCTCGCGGCGCACGGCTTCCTCGATGCTTTCGCCCGGCTCCATGAAGCCGGCCAGCGCCGAATACATGCCCGGCGGCATGCGCGATTGCCGGCCGAGCAGCAGCATATCCTCGCCGGTTTTCTCGTCGCGCCGCACCGCCAGCATGATCACCACCGGATCGGTGCGCGGGAAATGCTGGGCCTTGCAGACCTCGTTGCTGCAGCGGCGCACATAGCCGGCCTCGGCCGGTTCGGTGGCGCTGCCGCACTGGGCGCAGAAGCGGTGGCGCTGGTGCCAGTCGATCAGGCTGCGCGCCTGGGCCAGGATCGCGGCCTCTTCCGGGATCAGCTGGGCGGCGATCGAGCGCACATCGATGAATTTGTCGGTCTCGCCATGCAGGGCGGCGATGCCGGCATCCTCCGGCGCGGCATCGCCATCCAGCGCGAAATGCGGGATGTCGTCCTCGTCGATGCCGAGGAAAATGCAGGGCAGGGTGGCATGGCCGTCGGCCCAGGCGGTATCGAGCCAGCGGATCGCGGCCGGTTTCTGTGCGATATCCACCAGCGCCTTCAACTCGCGCAGCACCAGGAAACGGGCATCCGTGCGGCTGCGCTGGGCGGCCAGCCAGTCCGGCTTGCGACGCGGATTGCCGGCGCGGTCGAGATGCGAACCGGTGAAACCCACCGGGCGCTCGCGCCGGGTGGCGGCGTCCTGGGGCGGAGTCGGACTGTCAGGGCTAAGCATGTCGAAACGCTGGCATATCCCGCCCGCCCCGTCCATCGCCGCGGACGGCGAAAAATCACCCCCGTGCCGGCGCCTGCAGGACCCTCGAATCGCCACCGAATCGCTCCGGAATCGACGGGCCTGCCCATTGAAAAGCCGATCCCGATGCTTGATATAAGGCCCCGGGAGGTTGGTGGCGGACGAGCGCCTCGCCAACCCGGTCAGGTCCGGAAGGAAGCAGCCGTAACGAGTTTCCGCCCGGGTCGTTGCCAGCCTCCCACCTTTGCCCCCGAACGCTTTAATTTTCGGTCCGCGCACGGCATGGTAAGCACATGAATCAGCCGGCGCCCTATCGCGTTCTTGCACGCAAATATCGCCCCAGCAACTTCGCCGAGATGATCGGCCAGGATGCGCTGGTCCGCACCCTCACCAATGCCATCGCCACCGGCCGTATCGCCCAGGCCTTCATCCTCACCGGCGTGCGTGGCGTGGGCAAGACCACCACGGCCCGCATCATCGCCCGGGCGCTGAACTGCACCGGCGCGGATGGCAAGGGCGGCCCGACGATTTCGCCCTGCGGCGTCTGCGACAACTGTAAAGCGATTGCAGAAGACCGGCATCCCGATGTCTTCGAGATGGACGCCGCCTCGCGCACCGGCATCGGCGATATCCGCGAGATCATCGAAGCCGTGCGCTACGCGCCTTCGATGGCGCGCTACAAGATTTACATCATCGACGAAGTGCACATGCTCTCCACGGCCGCCTTCAACGGCCTGCTCAAGACGCTGGAAGAGCCGCCGCCGCATGTGAAATTCGTCTTCGCCACCACCGAAATCCGCAAGGTGCCGGTCACGGTGCTGTCGCGCTGCCAGCGTTTCGATCTCAAACGCGTCGAGATCGCCGTGCTGAACGCGCATTTCAAACGCATCGCCGAAGCCGAACAGGCGCAGATCGACGACGACGCACTGACGCTGATTTCGCGTGCCGCCGAAGGCTCGGTGCGCGACGGCCTGTCGCTGCTCGACCAGGCGATTGCCCATGGCGCCGGAAGCGTGACTGCCGAACTGGTGCGCGATATGCTGGGCCTGGCCGATCGCGGCCAGGTTTTCGCGCTGCTGGATCAATTGCTGCACGGCCAGCTGCCCGAGGCGCTGGACAATCTGCAGGCGCAGTATCGCGTCGGCGCCGATCCCGCCGTGGTGCTGCAGGACCTGCTCGAACTGACCCACTGGCTGACGCGCGTGAAGGTGATCGGCGGCACGCCCGACGATGTCACGCTGCCGGAAAGCCAGCGTGCCCGCGGCAAGGACCTGGCGGCCAAGCTCGGCATGCCGGTGCTGGCGCGCAGCTGGCAGATGCTGCTCAAGGGCCTGCAGGAAGTACGCGCCGCCCCGGTGCCGCTGGCAGCGGCCGAGATGGTGCTGGTGCGTTTCGCCTATGCTGCCGACCTGCCGAGCCCGGCCGATCTGGCGAAGGAATGGAAAGACAAGGGCGGCCCCGGTGTGCCGGCGCCGTCGTCGCGCCCGCCAGGAGCTAATGGCGGCGGCGGTGGGAATGGCGGCGGGGCGAGTGCTGGCCTCGCGGTCTCGGCCCAGCCGCGCGCCATGACCAGCCCGGCGCCGCAACCCGGCGAAACAGTGGCCCTGGCTGCGATGCCGGCGAATTTCTCCGCCGTGGTCGCATTAGCCAAGGAGATGCGCGAAGGCGCGCTGGCCGGCGAACTGGTCAACGACGTGCATCTGGTCAGCTTCGAACCCGGCCGCATCGAGCTGCGGCTCGACCAGGGCGCGCATCACGATCTGCCCGGCCGCCTGATCGAAAAGCTGAAGGCCTGGACCAGCCAGCGCTGGGTGGTGAGCTTGAGCAAGCTGCCGGGCGAGCCGACGCTGGCCGAGCAGGAGCAGGCGGAAGACAGCAAGCGCCGGGCGCATGCCCAGGCGCATCCGCTGGTGCAGGCGGTGCTGACCGCCTTCCCCGGCGCGGTGCTGGAAGACGTGCGCGAACTGGTGCCGCAGGTGATCGAGGCCGATCCGGCCGCCGATGAGGCTGCGGAAGGCTACGTCACCGACGATGTCGACCCGCTCGACGAACTCGACTGAGCGTTTGAGGAGTCCGCCATGAAGAATCTGGGCAATATGCTGAAGCAGGCGCAGCAGATGCAGCAGCGCATGCAGGAAATGCAGGCCGAGCTGGAGGCGCGCGAGGTGCAGGGTGCCGCCGGCGGCGGCATGGTGACGGTGACCCTGAACGGCAAGAGCGAACTGAAAGCCATCAGGATCGATCCGGCGCTGATGAAGGAAGACGAGCGCGAGGTGCTGGAAGACCTGATCAAGGCCGCCCATGCCGATGCCAAGACCCGTGTCGAGCGCGAGATGGCCGAGCAGATGCAGAAGCTGACGGCCGGCATGCCGCTGCCGCCGGGCATGAAGCTGCCGTTCTGAGTTTTCAGTCATGGCTGGACCGGAGATCGAACGGCTGATCCAGCTGCTGGCCCGCCTGCCCGGCCTCGGGCCGCGTTCGGCGCGTCGCGCCGTGCTGCATCTGCTCAAAAAGAAAGACACCCTGCTGGTGCCGCTGGCCGCCACGCTGAAAGAGGTGGGCGAGAGCGTGCATGCCTGCTCCACCTGCGGCAATCTCGACAGTCGCGATCCCTGTGCCATCTGCACCGATCCGCGCCGCGACGAGGCCCTGCTCTGTGTGGTCGAAAGCGTTGCCGATCTCTGGGCGCTGGAGCGCGCCAGCGTGTTTCGCGGTCGCTACCATGTTCTTGGCGGCACGCTTTCCGCTCTGGATGGCGTCGGCCCGGCCGATCTCAATGTCGACGGCCTGATCGGCCGCGTACAGGCGGGCCGCGTCAAGGAAGTGATTATCGCCACCAATGCCACGGTGGAGGGCCAGACCACGGCGCATTACATCACCGACCGTCTTGCATCGCAGAATGTGCAGATCAGCCGGCTGGCGCATGGCGTGCCGGTCGGCGGCGAACTCGACTATCTCGATGACGGCACCCTGGGCGCCGCGCTGAAGGCGCGTCGCCCGTTATAGCCCAAGGCCGGGCGCTGCACTGCAGGCATGCCGGCCATTCTGCCTGGTCCCAAAGTATCGTGTTGTTGGCGCGGCAGCTGCGGTAGGCTGTCATGATGATTCGCAAGTTTGCGATGGTCTTGCTGGTTGTGCTGAGTCTGCCGCTGCCGGCTGGCGCGGTGGATCTGCGCCTCGTCTATATCGACCAGGATGCCAGCCCCTATCTGGCCGGGTCCGGCACCGCGGTGCCCGGCCGGCCCGGTATTGCCGTCGAACTGGTGCAGCGCGCCGTCAGCCGCCTGGGCGGCACCCTGCACCTGACCCGGCTGCCGGCGCGGCGCATGGTGGAAGAGGTCAAGGCTGGCCGGCAGGACGGCATCCTCGGTTTCCGCCATTCCGAGGAACGCGCCCGCGACCTGGTCTTTCCGATGCGCAACGGCCAGCCGGATCTCACGCGCTATGCCGCGCGGCTGGCGCATTCGCTGTATCGCCGGCGTGGCGACGGCATCACCTGGGATGGCCGGCAGGTCGGCGGTCTGAGGGCGCCGGTGGCGGTCAGCAGCACGCAGCTGGTGTCGGACGCGCTGCTGGCCCAGGGCGTGGAAATCATCCGCATCGAAAGCAGCGGCCAGATGTTCGCCATGCTGGCGCTCGGCCGCGTCGATGCCGTGGTGATTATCGATGCGCTGGGTGACCGGCAGATGCGCGAACAGGGCAACGGGCAGATCGAGAAACTGGCGCCGCCGGTGCTGGTCGAGGATTTCCACGTGCCGGTATCGCGGCACTTCTATGGCGCCAACCGCGACTTCACCGAGCGATTGTGGCAGTCCATAGGCAGCCTGCGCGATGCCACCTATGCCGAGCTGACTCCGGTCTACCTGGCTAACCCCTGAAGCCATCCTTGCGTTTGCGCGTCTCGGCGAACACGGCGACATCGTCGGCTGTCGCCATGCCGAGCGTGTCGCGCAGGTTGGCGCTCATCGGACGCAGGAAGGGATTGGTTGCCTTTTCCTCGCCCAGTGTCGAGGGCACCGTGGGCCTGCCGGCGGCGCGCAGCGCCCTGATCGCATCGTAGCGCTGCTGCAAAAGCGCGTTGCCCGGCTCGACGGTGACGGCGAAGCGGGCATTCGACTCGGTATATTCATGGGCGCAGTAGACCCGCGTGTCGTCGGGCAGGCCGCGCAGCTTCGACAGGCTGGCCCACATCTGCGCCGGCGTGCCCTCGAACAGCCGGCCGCAACCGAGCGCGAACAGCGTGTCGCCGCAGAACAAAGCCTTGCTGTCGGCGAACCAGTAGGCGATATGGCCGCGGGTATGGCCCGGCACGTCGAAGACGCGCGCGGTTTCATGGCCCAGGTTGATGCCCTCGTTGTCGCCCACGGCGATATCCAGCCCGGGGATGCGCTCGGCATCGGCCTCCGGCCCGATGATCCTGCAGCCGGTGGCCTCCTTCAGCGCCAGATTGCCGCCGACATGGTCGGGGTGGTGATGCGTGTTGAGGATATGCGTGAGCGTCCAGTTGCGCTGTTTCAGTTCGGCCAGCACCGGCTCATGCACGGCGGGATCGACCACGCCGACGGCATCCGACTGCGGCTCGCGCACCAGATAGACATAATTGTCGCTGAGGACCGGAATCTGCACGATCTCGAGGGGCATGGCACTCTCTGTTCAGGGACGCGGAAAGCGCTAATATAGCGCGATGCTGCGGCCCGACATCATCGATCTGCGCGAATTCTACGCCAACCCGCTGGGGCGGGCGGTGCGTCGCCTGCTGCGGCCGCGCCTGCGCACCTTCTGGCCCAACGTCCAGGGCATGACGGTGCTGGGCCTGGGCTATGCCACGCCATATTTGCGGATTTTCGAGGGCGAGGCGGAGCGGGTGATCGCCGCCATGCCGGGGCCGCAGGGCGT
Organism: Ferrovibrio sp.; assembly: GCF_025869515.1. GTDB lineage: Bacteria > Pseudomonadota > Alphaproteobacteria > Ferrovibrionales > Ferrovibrionaceae > Ferrovibrio. Next base: position 33,911 of record NZ_JAOZVR010000116.1, on the reverse strand, counting down.
GGTGCGCTGGCCGCGCGGCCTGCCTGGCCGGGTCATGCTGGTGGACGAAGACGACTTGCCGCTGCCCGATGCCAGCGTGGATCGCCTGCTGCTGCTGCATGCGCTGGAGAATTCCGAGAATGTCCGTGCGCTCCTGCGCGAGGTCTGGCGCGTGCTCACCCCGCAGGGCCGGCTGCTCGCCGTGGTGCCGAACCGGCGCGGGCTGTGGGCGCATATCGAGGCGACGCCCTTCGGACAGGGGCATCCCTATACGCCGCCGCAGCTCACCCGGCTGATGCGCGATTCGCTGTTCTCGCCCACCGCATCGCAGGCCGCCCTCTGGCTGCCGCCGTCGGACCGCGCCTTTGTCATCAAGGCGGTGAATGCCTGGGAAAAGGCCGGCGAAATGCTCTGGAACCGGTTTTCCGGCGTGCTGCTGGTCGAGGCCGAGAAGCAGGTCTATGCCGGCATGCCGGTCAAGGCCGTAAAGGGCAGGCAGAAGCAGTTCGTGTTCCGGCCGGCCGGCTCGCCGGTCAATGCGCATCGGTCGGCTGGAGAAAGCGCGGAAACGGATCAGCCGCCGCATCGGCGCAGCAGGTAAGCCGCGCACCGCCTAGCGGCGGCGCAATATATAGACGGCCTGGGCGCCGAACCAGTTGGCCGGCGCATTCCCCAGCCGTCGGCCCTGGCCGTCGACGGCGATGCGCTGCTCCACCACGAAACCGTCGCGCGTGCACAACTCGTCGAAATCCTTGATCGTGCAGAGATGAATATTCTGCGTCTCGTACCACGGATCGTCCAGCGCGGCCGTCATCGGCATGCGGCCGCCGAGCAGCAGCTGCAGGCGCACCCGCCAGTAGGCGAAGTTTGGAAACGACACGATGGCGCGCCGTCCGATGCGCAGCATCTCGTGCAGCACCTTGCGCGGGTTGCGCGTGGCCTGCAGCGTCAGGCTCAGTACCACATAGTCGAAGGCGGCATCGGGGTAATCGGGCAGGTCGCTGTCGGCATCGCCCTGGATCACACTCAGGCCCCGCGCCACGCAGGCATTCACGCCGCTCTGGCGGATTTCGATGCCGCGGCCATCGACCTGCTTTTCGCTCGCCAGATATTCCAGCAGGCTGCCGTCGCCGCAGCCGACATCGAGCAGCCGGCTGCCCGGCGTCACCATCTCGGCGATCATCAGCAGGTCGCGGCGGATATCCTTGTGTCCGGCCGCAGCCGGTGTGCGTGCTTCACTCATGCTCGCGCCCCATTCAGGCCATGCTGCTCGGCGCAGCCATCGATAAAGCCCTTCAGGGTGCTGAACATCTCGGGTTCATCCAGCAGGAAAGCGTCGTGGCCCTTGTCGGTCTCGATCTCGACGAAGCTGACATTGGCGGCAGCCGCGTTCAGCGCGCGCACCACTTCCTTGTTCTCGCTGGTCGGGAACAGCCAGTCGGAGGTGAAGGACACCACGCAGAACTTGGTTTTCGTCCCCTTGAACACATTGGCTAGATTGCCGCCGGCCTGTGCGGCGAGATCGAAATAATCCATCGCGCGGGTGATGTAGAGGTAGGAATTGGCATCGAACCGGTCCACGAAGGTCGAGCCCTGGTGCAGCAGGTAGCTCTCGACCTGGAATTCGGTTTCGAAACCGTAGGTGATGCGTTCGCGGTTCTGCAGGTTGCGGCCGAATTTGCGATGTAATGCGGCTTCCGACAGATAGGTGATATGGGCGGCCATGCGGGCCACGGCCAGGCCGGCGCGCGGCGTGGTTTCTTGCGCGAAATAGTCGCCCTTGTGCCAGTCCGGATCGGCATAGATCGCCTGGCGGCCGACTTCATGGAAGGCGATGTTCTGCGCCGAATGCTTGGCGGCGCAGGCAATCGGAATCGCCGCGAAGACACGGTCGGGATAGCTGGCCGCCCATTGCAGCACCTGCATGCCGCCCATCGAGCCGCCGATCACGCAGAACAGCTGGTGGATGCCCAGATGGTCCAGCAGCATGGCCTGGGCATTCACCATGTCGCGAATGGTGATGACCGGGAATTTCAGGCCATAGGGGGTGCCGGTCGCCGGATCGGCTTCCTTGGGGCCGGACGAGCCCATGCAGCCGCCCAGCACATTGGTGCAGATCACGAAAAACCGGTCGGTATCGATCACCTTGCCGGGGCCGACCATGGTCACCCACCAGCCCGGCTTGCCGGTGATCGGGTTCATGTTGGCGACATGCTGGTCGCCGGTCAGCGCATGGCAGATCAGCACGGCATTCGACCGGTCGGCATTCAGCCGGCCGTAGGTGGTATAGGCGACCTGGTAGGGGCCGAGATCGAGGCCGCAATCGAGCTTCAGCGGCAGGGTCTCGCCCAGCGCCACGCGGTGGCCGGGTCCAATGGGATCGAGGCTATGCAACGGGGGTAGAGCGGCACTCATGGCAGGCAGCCGGTAATATCCTACAGGGCTTGGAGCGGAGAATTCCGCCCGGATTCAGGCAGGCGGAACCCGGCCGGGACCCTGTCCGGCGCGAGGCCCCCGTGCTTACGGACCCCTGCCCCCCCTGTCAACGGCTGAATTGCCCCGCCGATTGTCCCCGCGATCACGGCTGCGGGAGCCCTCGGCCTTGCGGGCCGGACCGGCTGACCCTATGACTATGCAGCCTTTTTTTGATCCAGCGTCCCCATGAGCGACCATATTCCGAGCCTGGCCGATCTTCGGCGCGACATCGACGTGCTGGACGACCAGATCCTGGATCTGCTGCGTCGCCGGTCCGATGCCGTGCTGCGCGTGGCCGATGCCAAGGACCGCGAGGCGCTGGCAAGCAGTTTCCTGCGGCCCGGCCGCGAGGCCCAGATCCTGCGTCGCCTGGCCGGCCGCACGCGCGGCAGCCTGCCGATCGTGGCCCTCATTCGTATCTGGCGCGAACTGATCTCGTCGCTCTATCGCTACCAGGCCCAGGTCAGGGTGGCGGTGCATGCGCCGAACAAGTCGGCAGCACGCTGGGACCTGGCCCGCGATTTCTACGGTTCGACCACGCCGTTGCAGCTTTGCACCACGGCCAGCGCCGTGTTCCGCGCCCTGTCGCAGCCGGCCACGCTCGGCATCATGGCGATGCCCGAAGAAGGCGAAAAGGAATGCTGGTGGCCGTTGCTGGCCAGCCGCTCGCCCGATACGCCCCGCATCGTTGGCCGCCTGCCTTTCGTGCCCAATCCACGCGGCCGCTTCGCCGAACTGGGTGCCTATGTGATCGCCAACATGCCGCCTGAGGATTCGGGTGAGGACAATACCCTGATCGTGCTGCAGATGAGCGAGGCCTCGCCCAGCATGGCGCGGCTGTCCAGCCTGCTGGGCCAGGTCGGGCTGGCCGGGCAGGCGGTGGCGCAGTATCGTCGCAACGACGAAGGCGCTCGCGTGCTGCTCGAACTGCCCGGCTTCGTCGCCGAGGGCGATCCCCGGCTCGCTGCCCTGGTGGCGGCCGATGCCACGCAGATTCTCGATGCCGTGGTAATCGGCGCCTATGCCGTGCCGCTGCCGCCAGAGACTGATTAAACGCCGGAAACTGAGTAGACGCCAGAAACTGAGTAAACGACTGAGAGCGAAAAGACTGAAGGAGTGCCTGCCGTGACCGCGCCGAAGCCGCAACCCGGAATCCTCGATATCGCCCCCTACAAGGGTGGCGAAGCAGCCGTGCCGGGCGTCGCCAGGGTGCATAAGCTCTCCTCCAACGAGACGCCGATGGGTCCGAGCCCGAAGGCGATGGCGGTGTTCCAGAAACTGGCCACCGAACTGCATCGCTATCCCGATGGCGGCGTGGAAACGCTGCGCGAGGCGCTGGCGGCGCAATACGGCATCCCGGTCGACAACATCGTCTGTTCGAACGGCTCCGACGAGATGATCTCGCTGATCTGCGCGGCCTATGTAGGGGCGGGCGACGAGGTGGTCTATTCGCAATACGGCTTCATGATGTATCCGATCGCCACGATGGCGCGCGGCGCGACGCCGGTGGTGGCGAAGGAAAAGAACTTCACCGCCGATGTCGATGCGCTGCTGGCGGCGGTGACGCCGAAGACCAGGGTGGTGTTCCTCACCAATCCCAACAATCCGACCGGCACTTATATTTCGGCATCCGAACTGCGCCGCCTACGCGAAGGCCTGCCGGCCGGCGTGCTGCTGGTGGTGGATGCGGCCTATGCCGAATATGTCAGCCGCAACGACTATTCCAACGGCATGGAGCTGGTTGCCGAACGCGACGACACCATGGTGCTGCGCACGTTTTCCAAGATCTATGGTCTGGCCGCCCTGCGGCTCGGCTGGGCTTACGCACCGGCCAATGTGGTGGCGGTACTCAATCGCGTGCGCGGACCGTTCAACGTCAATGCGGCGGCCCAGGCTGCCGGTGCGGCGGCGCTGCAGGATACCGCATGGCTCGACAAGAGCCGCGCCCATAACGATGCCGAACTGGCGCGCGTGAGTGCCGCGCTCAGGGGCATCGGCATCGAGGTAGTGCCCAGCGTGGCGAATTTTCTGCTGATGCACTTCCCCGGCGGTGCCGAACAGGTCAAAGGCGCCGACGCGGCGCTGCGCCGGAAGGGCCTGATCCTGCGTGGCATGGGCGGCTACGGCCTGCCGGACTGCCTGCGCCTGTCCATTGGCACGGTGGAAGAGGACGATATGGTGATTGCCGCGCTCACGGCCTTCATGAAAGGCTGATCCGGCTCATGGCGCCACCGCTCTTCGACAGGATCGCCATCATCGGCATCGGCCTGATCGGCTCGTCGATTGCCCGCGCCGTGCGCGAGCATGGGCTGACCCGGCATATCGCAGTTGCCGATGCCGCCGAGCCGCATCGCGCCGAGGCGGTGGCGCTGAAACTGGGCGACAGTGTGCATGGCGATGCCGCCGAGGCGGCGAAAGACGCCGATCTGGTCATGCTCTGCGTGCCGCTTGGCGCCAATGCGGCGGTGGCCCGGCATATCGCGCCGGCCCTGAAGACCGGTGCCATCGTTTCTGATGTCGGATCGTGCAAGCAGGCGGTGATCCGCGATGTGGCGCCGCATCTGCCGGCCGGTGTGCATCTGGTGCCGGGGCATCCGGTCGCCGGCACCGAACATTCCGGCCCGAAGGCGGGCTTTGCCGCATTGTTCCAGAACCGCTGGTGCATCCTGACGCCGGAAGCCGGCACGGATGCGGCGGCCGTGGAAAAGATGAAAACCCTCTGGGGCGCGTTCGGCAGCAAGGTCGAGCTGATGGAGCCGCGGCATCACGACCTGGTGCTGGCGATCACCAGCCATGTGCCGCATCTGATCGCCTATAATATCGTCGGCACGGCGGATGATCTGGAAGCCGTCACCGAATCGGAAGTGATCAAATATTCGGCCGGCGGCTTCCGCGATTTCACTCGCATCGCGGCCTCCGATCCCACCATGTGGCGCGACGTCTTCCTCAACAACAGGGAAGCCGTGCTGGAAATGCTCGGCCGTTTCACCGAAGACCTGATCGCGCTGCAGCGCTCGATCCGCTGGGGCGAAGGCGAGCAGCTGTTCAACCTGTTCACCCGCACGCGGGCGATCCGCCGCGCCATCATTGATGCCGGCCAGGAAACTGCCGCGCCTGATTTCGGCCGCAGCGCTGCCGCGGCTAGTGACCCGGCAAAACCGAAGGCAGGCTGAACAGCGGCACCGGCCCGAGGGACAGCATGCCGTCCTGTGCGGTCAGAGATCCTTCCTGATAGGCCATGCCCTTCTCCGTGCGGAGGACGGGCTGGGGCGCCATGAGGCTCTTTGCGGCTGCGCCCTGCTGAAGACTCATGGTGCCGGCCGCCACCAGGATATCGGCGGCGGTTTCGATGCCGCCGAGCTTGCCGCTCATGGCACCGATCGGGCGGAACTGCCGGTCGAGGGCGAGCGAGCCGCTGCCATCGATATAAAATTCACCCCAGGTCAGCGTCATGATGCTGAGATCGACAACGCCGCCGGACTCGCGCCACGAGGTCAGCATTTCCTCAGGCGTGCGGCCGAACAGGCTGCCGCGCGCATTGCCCACCAGGCGCAGCCCCTGCACCTGATGGCCCAGCGGGCTGTCGATGGCAACTGGCAGCATGATCCCGTCAAGCTGCACCGCAAGGTCGGCACTGGGGGGCACATTGCCGGTGCGCCGGCTGTGCAGCAGCAGCTTTTCGGCGGACCAGATAGTGGCCGCGGCTCCGGCCGGCGCATCGCTCAGCTGCGGCTTGGTCAGGTCGGCGGCCGCGCGTAGCCAGTTGCCGGCGCCATCGGCAACCAGGCTGGCACGGAAGCGCTGGCTCGTCAGCGTCATCTGCCGGTCCCCGCCATCCGCGCGCCAGCCGATGGTCAGCCGGCCGGGCAGATCGAAAATGGCGTGATGCAGATCCCAGAGCTGCAGATGGGCGGTGATCTCCTCCGCCTCCAGGTGCCAGCCCAGCGGATTCGGCGTGTCGGCCCAGCTTGCTTTTGTGAGTGTCATCGACAGGCGGTAGGGAAATCCCCAGAGCCGCTGGTTTTCATAAGTCACCGTGCGGCCCTGGCGGCGCTGGCCCTCGATCCAGGCATTGGCCCGCAATGCCACCTGGTCGGCGAGATGCGACCACAGGACGTAATAGCCGAGCAGGCCGCCGACAATCAGACCGATCAGAACCAGATAGCGCATGGCCACCGTATAGCAGTCTCCGTCCTGCTTGTCAGGGGCCGGCCTGTCGCGGCACCGCCGGCGCGAGGGGCTTGTCCGGGTGCTTGGCTTGCCATAGCTGATCATCCGGTCGATAGTGCTGAAAATCGTCTTCCCGCCCGCCGATGTCCTCACCCGCCATGTCCGAATCCGCTGCGCGTCCCCCTTCCGTCCCGAGCAGTTGGCAGAGCAACTGGGCGATAGCCGCCATGCCGGGCGTCTTCGTGCTGTTGTGGTCGACCGGCTTCATCGGCGCCAAGTTCGGCCTGCCCTATGCCGAACCGATGACCTTCCTGGTGTTGCGCTTCGCCATCGTCACCGTGCTGCTCTGCATCTTCGCCGGCCTGAGCGGCGCGCCCTGGCCGCGCGACTGGAAAACCGCCGGCCATATCGCCCTCGCGGGCCTGCTGCTGCAGGCCGTCTATCTCGGCGGTGTCTTTGCTTCGATCTATCACGGGGTGCCGGCCGGCATTTCAGCCCTGATCGTCGGGATCCAGCCGCTGCTGGTCGCCGCCGCCGCCGGTCCGGTGCTGGGCGAGACGGTGACGAAGCGCCAGTGGCTCGGCCTGGTGCTCGGCCTCGGCGGCGTCATCCTGGTGGTCTGGACCAAACTGGATATCGGTATCGGCACGCTCTGGGGCTATGCGCTGTCGGTGATCGCGCTGGTCGGCATCACGGTCGGCACCCTGTACCAGAAGCGCTACTGCCCCGGCATCGACCTGCGCAGCGGCACGGCGATCCAGTTCGCCGCGACCACCGTGGTGCTGGTGCCGTTCGCCCTGCTGTTCGAGACCCGGCAGGTGCAGTGGACCGGCGAATTCCTCTTCGCGCTCGGCTGGCTCTGTATCGTGCTGTCGCTCGGCGCCATCACGCTGCTGTTCATCCTCATCAGGCGCGGCGCGGCGGCGAAAGTCTCCAGCCTGTTCTTCCTGGTGCCGCCCTGCACGGCTCTGGTGGCCTGGCCGCTGTTCGGCGAACAGCTCAGCCTGCTGGCGCTGGCCGGCATGGCAGCCACCATGGCGGGCGTCGCGCTGGTCAATATCGCACCCAAAGCATAATGGCGCGCCGGCATATCCCCTTCGACCATGAAGAGCCGCTGCCCGGCGAGACAGCGCCCGCCTTCCCGCAGATCAGGCCTGAACGCGGGCAACCCTTGTGGGTCTTCGGCTATGGCTCGCTGATGTGGGACCCCGGCTTCCCGTACACCAAAGCCATGTCGGCGCGGCTCTGGGGTTTCCATCGCGGCTTCTGCGTCTGGTCGCACCGCTATCGCGGCACGCCCCAGAAACCCGGTCTGGTGCTCGGTCTGATGCCGGGCGGTTCCTGCACCGGGCGGGCCTTCCGGGTGAAGCGCGGCGATGAAACCGCCGTGATCGACTACCTCTATCGCCGCGAGATGGTCACCGGCGTCTATCGTCCGGGTTTCCACCTGGCGGCGATGGAAAACGGCGAACGCGTCAAGGTGCTGGCCTTCGTCGCCGATCCGCATCACAAGCAGTATGCGGGCTATTTGAGCGAACGCCAGGTGATCGACACGATTGCCAGCTGCTGCGGGGCGCGCGGTCCCAATGCGGTCTATCTGGCCAACACGGTGCGGCATCTGGATGATCTCGGCATCGGCGACGGGCCGCTGCACCGCCTGCTGAAAGCCGTGAAGAAACGCTGCCCCGATATCTGAAGGAGAAATCGCGATGGACATGGTTCGGCTCGGCCAGACCGGCGTGAAGGTCTCGAAACTCTGCCTCGGCTGCATGACCTATGGCGATCCGCAATGGCGCAGTTGGGTGCTGCCCGAGGCCGAGAGCGAGCCGTTCTTCCGCCGCGCGGTGGAGGCCGGCATCAATTTCTTCGACACCGCTGATGTCTATTCCATCGGTGTGAGCGAGGAAATCACCGGCCGCATGCTGAAAAAGTATGCGAAACGCGACGAGATCGTGGTCGCCACCAAGGTGTTCAACCCGATGGGGCCGCATGCGAACCAGCGCGGCCTGTCGCGCAAGCATATCCTGCAGGCGATCGACGACAGCCTGCGCCGGCTTGGCATGGACTATGTCGATCTCTACCAGATCCACCGCTACGACCCGGAAACGCCGATCGAGGAGACTCTGGAGGCGCTGAACGATGTCGTGCGCGCCGGCAAGGCGCGTTATATCGGCGCCTCCTCGATGTTTGCCTGGCAGTTCGCGGATGCCCTGCATCGCCAGCAGGCGAATGGCTGGGCGAAATTCGTCACCATGCAGAATCACTACAACCTGGTCTATCGTGAGGAAGAGCGCGAGATGCTGCCGCTGTGCAAGGCGATGGGCATCGGCGTGATCCCGTGGTCGCCGCTGGCGCGCGGCTTCCTCGCAGGCGGCCGGGTCAAGCAGGGCTGGGGCGAGACCGAGCGCGCCAAGACCGACGACATCGCCCAGCGCATGTATTACCAGCCCGGCGATTTCACCATTGCTGAAAGAGTGTCGTCACTTGCAGAAGCACGCGGTATCAAGCCGGCGCAGATGGCGCTGGCCTGGATTCTCTCAAAGCCGGCAGTGACGGCGCCGATCGTCGGCGCCAGCAAGATGTACCAGCTCGACGACGCGCTGGGTGCGCTGGCGATAACGCTGACGGCCGACGAGATCAAGGCGCTGGAAGAGCCTTACCAGCCGCATCCGGTATTAGGGCATTCATAAGGCGGAAGAGCGTCGTCCTCGGGCTCGGCCCGAGGACCTTTGGCTATGCGGCCTGAGATGGTCGGGTCAAGCCCGACCATGACGATCAGGTGGATACCGCAGCCTTGCCGTATTCATCCCGCAACTCGCGCTTCAGCACCTTGCCGATGGCGCTGCGCGGCAGCGCGTCGCGGAATTCGATCGCCGAGATGCGCTGCATCTTGCCGAGTTTGGCATTGGCCCAGAGTAGCAGCTCCGGCGCGGAGACGCTGCTGCCCGGCCGCAGCACCACGAAGGCCACCGGGGTTTCGCCCCATTGCTCGCTGGCCACGCCCACCACCGCCACATCGAACACCGCCGCATGCTGCTTGAGGATGGCTTCCAGGTCGCTGGGATAGATGTTGAAGCCGCCGGAAATGATCATGTCCTTGCGGCGGTCCATCAGCTGCATGAAACCGTCCGCGTCGAAACGCCCCATATCGCCGGTGCGGATGAAGCGTTTGCCGGTCTCGTCATACCATTCGGCTTCCGCCGTCTTGCCGGGCTGCTTGTGGTAGTTGGTCATGATCGCGCCGGAATGGCCGACGATCTCGCCGATCTCGCCGGGCTTCACCGGCTTGCCGTCTTCGCCGATCAGGCGGATGTCATGGCCTTCGGCCGGGCGCCCCACGGTATGCAGCTTGTCGGGGAATTCGTCGGCCACCAGGATGCAGGTGCCGCCGCCCTCGGTCATGCCGTAATACTCGGTCAGCTTGCCGGGCCAGCGTTTCAGGATATCGGCCTTCAGCGCCGCATTGAACGGCGCGCTGGTGCAGAATTTGGCGCGGAAGGCACTCAGGTCATACCTGTCGAAATCCGGATGCGCCATCACGCGCTGGTACTGCACCGGCACCAGCATCGTGTGGGTGACGCGGTATGTCTGCGCCAGCTCCAGGTATTTCACCACGTCGAATTTCGCCATCAGCACGGCGGTGCCGCCGCCGGCCAGGGTGGGAAACAGACTCACCAAAGTCGTATTGGAATAGAGTGGCGTCGACAGCAGCGTGACGGCATGGCGGTCGTAGCCGTAAAGATTGGCGCGCTGCATATGCAGCCAGCGCATGCCATGCGACTGCACGATGCCCTTGGGCGTGCCCGTCGTACCCGAGGAATAGATGATGTTGAACGGCATCGCCGGCGTGGTTTCCACCGGCGCGGGCTTTGCACCTTCGGGCGCCAGCCATTGCTCGAACTGCGGCGTGTCCAGCCGGATGCGGCGCGGCGGCAGCTCGGCCAGCACGGCGCGCAGCGCCTGTTCGTTGTCGCCGTCGAGGAACAGGTGCTCCGCATCGGCATCCTGCGCCATGGCGACGATCTGTTCGGGCAGCGAAGATGGCGCCAGCGGCGCCACCGCCAGCCCGGCGCGCAAGGCGCCGAGATAGACCGTGACATAGTCGTTGCGGGAGGAACTGACGATGCTGACCGAATGCTTCGCACCGTCGCGCTGCAGGGCGGCGGCCACGCGATCTGCGCGGGCATCCAGCTGGCCGTAGGTCAGCGTTCCCTCTGCATCTATGACCGCCGGATGGTCGGGGCGTTCCTCGGCATAGGCGCGCACCAGGTCGGACAGGGTGGCGAAGTCGCCGGCCAGCAGGGCGTCAGCCCCCTTCAGGAGTCCCGGATTCATCGTGTTACAGCTCCATGCCAATCATTGCGCTCAGTTCGGCCAGCGCCGCCTCCGGGTCGGTCACCTTGATGGTGCGCATGCCCATGGCGGCGGCCGGTTTCAGGTTGATGCCGAGGTCGTCGAGGAACACGGCTTCCGTCGGCTGGATGCCGAGCAACCCGCAGGCCCGTTCGTAGAATTCCGGCTCGGGCTTGCGCACACCGACCTTGCTCGATTCGACCACGATCTCGAACAGCGCGATCACCTCGGCGACGGCCCGGGCGCGTTCGGGCGAGCCGGTCATCGCCGGGCCATGGCCATGCGGCATGTTGTTGGTCAGGCAGGCGATGCGATAGCGCGTCTTCACCTGTTTCAGCGCCGCCACCATGCGCGGCCGCACCTCGCCCGAGATCAGCGCCAGCACCTCGCCGCCATGCACGGCATGGCCCAAAGCCGTGCTCTCGGCCAGGAACAGCGTGCCGAAGGTGGCGGCATCCACCTCGCCGCGTTCGAAACAGGCCCAGGCATTGCCATGCGGATTGGTGCTGTTGACCCGGCGCAGGAAATCGCGCGGCAGGCCGCGGTCTTCCTCGTAGCGGCGGAAGGCATCGAAGGGCGAGGTCATGATCACCCCGCCGAAATCCCACAGCACGGCTTTGATAGGCTGGACGGCTTTGATCGGCTGATCGGACTGCATGCTGGCTGTGCGGTGCGTTTCCCTAACGGAAGCGCTTTACGCGTGCGGCAGGCGCTTCCTTATCCGCACTTACTATAGCCGCAGGAGGTGCAGGTGTCGCAACCCTCGGACTTGATCAGGCCGGGCTGGCCGCATTTCGGACACTGGCGCAGGCCGGACAGCGGCTTGGGGCTTTCCGCATTGGCGGCCAGCGCCAGCACGGCGCGTTCCTCGCGCTGGTTGTCCGGATCGGCCATGAAGCCGATCTCGATCAGATGCTGCTCGATCACGCCGCCGATGGCGGCCAGCAGCGAGGGCACATACTTGCCGCCCATCCAGTGGCCGCCGCGCGGATCGAACACCGCCTTCAGCTCGTCGACCACGAAGGACACGTCGCCGCCGCGCCGGAACACCGCCGAGATCATGCGGGTCAGCGCCACCGTCCAGGCATAGTGTTCGGTATTCTTCGAATTGACGAACACCTCGAAGGGCCGCAGGCGGCCGTCCTGCAGGATGTCGTTCAGCGTGATATACATCGCGTGTTCGGAATCCGGCCAGGTGATCTTGTAGGTGCGGCCGGGCAGGGCTTCCGGGCGGTCCAGCGGCTTGGTCATGTAGATCACGCCGCCGGCGGCGAGCGGATCGCGCGGCTTCATCACCTGCACCGGCTTGGCCAGAGGCATCAGCGGCAGTTCGGCCTGCGAGGCTTCAGCGGCGGCCGGCTTCTTCTCGTCCTTCTTCACCGTCAGCACCGAGCCGGTGATGTCGTTCGGGCGATAGGTGGTGCAGCCCTTGCAGCCCTGCTCATAGGCCATCAGGTAGATGTCCTTGAAGCTCTCGAAATCGATCTCCTCGGGCACGTTGATGGTCTTGGAGATCGAGCTGTCGATATATTTCTGCACGGCGGCCTGCACGCGCACATGGTCGGCCGGCGCCAGGCCCTGCGCATCGACGAAAGCCTCGGTCAGCGGCGCGTTATCGCCCTTGAGCTGGCGATAGAGCCGATAGGCATAGTCGCTGACTTCCTCCTGCCGGCGCGACCCATCGGGCATCAGCACGGTGCGGGTATAGGTGAAGCTGAACACCGGCTCCAGGCCGGACGAGATATTGTCGGCGAACAGCGAGATGGTGCCGGTCGGCGCGATCGAGGTCAGCAGCGCGTTGCGGATGCCATGTTCGGTAATCGCGTCGCGCACGTCGGCATCCAGTTCGCGGATGCTCTCGCCGGCGAGATACTGGTCGCGGTCGAACAGCGGGAAGGCGCCTTTTTCGCGGGCCAGATCGACCGAGGCCAGATAGGCGGCGCGCTGCAGCCGCTTCATCCAGGTCTCGATCAGCTTGATCGAGGCGGCCGAGCCGTAGCGCGCGCCCACCATGATCAGCGCATCGGCGAGCCCGGTGATGCCCAGCCCGATGCGGCGCTTGTTGCGCGCCTCGGCTTCCTGCTGCGGCAGCGGGAAATTGGAGACGTCGATGGTGTTGTCCATCATGCGCACGGCGCGGCGCGTCAGGTCGTCGAGCAGATCGAGGTCGAGCGCCGCATCCGCTTCGAACGGGTGCTGCACCAGCCGCGCCAGGTTGATCGAGCCGAGCAGGCAGGCGCCGTAGGGCGGCAGCGGCTGCTCGCCGCAGGGATTGGTGGCGCTGATCGTCTCGCAGTAATGCAGGTTGTTGCGCGTGTTGATGCGGTCGATGAAGATCACGCCGGGCTCGGCATAGGCATAGGTCGCCCGCATGATCTTGTCCCACAGCTCGCGCGCCTGCACGGTGCGGAAGGCGGTGCCGTTGAAGCTCAGCTCCCAGGGCAGGTTCTGCTTCACGGCCGCCATGAAGGCGTCGGTCACCAGCACCGAGAGATTGAACATGCGCAGCCGGTTGGCCTCGCGCTTGGCCTCGATGAAGGCCTCGATATCGGGATGGTCGCAGCGCAGGGTGGCCATCATGGCGCCGCGCCGGCTGCCGGCCGACATGATGGTGCGGCACATCGCGTCCCACACATCCATGAACGACAGCGGCCCCGAGGCATCGGCGCCCACGCCCTTCACCGGCGCGCCGCGCGGCCGCAGGGTCGAGAAGTCGTAGCCGATGCCGCCGCCCTGCTGCATGGTCAGCGCAGCTTCCTTCAGATGCTCGAAGATGCCGCCCATGTCGTCGGGCACCGTGCCCATGACGAAGCAGTTGAACAGCGTGACTTTGCGCGCGGTGCCGGCGCCGGCGACGATGCGCCCGGCCGGCAGGAAGCGGAAATCCTGCAAGGCCTCGAAGAAGGCCGGTTCATGTGCGGCGGGATCGCTCTCGGCCTGCGAAAGTGCTGCGGCGATGCGATGCCAGGTATCGGGAATCGTCTGGTCCACCGGCGCGCCGTCCGGCCCCTTGAAGCGGTATTTCATGTCCCAGATCTGCTGGGAAATCGGTGCAATCGGCGACATCGGACAAACCCTGGACAGACGGAAAGCGGCGCAAGGCCAGTGAGAAACTGGGTCCGCGCCGCTGGAAAAGCTCAGGCTGACTCTATCGCCCGAGGGCCGAGAGTCCAGTGTAATGTTCCCGAAAGGTTTCTACAGATTGATCAACCGGGGTGCGGCCAACAATATGTTGTAACGGCTGATAAATCGGGGTTATCCCCGCGATCTGCAAGGGGGTGTTGCCGAGTTATCCCGGGTTATGCACAGGGCGGACTTGATCGGACTTGATCACTAAACGAAGGTCACACCACATCTAGCTTAATGGGAGCCTGTCAGATTTTTGCCATTTACGTCGTGACGAAAATAGAGTAATTTTGTCGCGACGTAAATAAGAGGGCAAGGCGATGAAGGATTGGAAGCGATACGAGAACGGCCTGCACCATGTCGGCCCGCATTGGGTTCGTTTCTTTGGTGACAATCTCATCGGAACCGCCTTTGAGCAGCCAAACCCAGAAGGGCGTTTCGCTTGGTATGTTGCCGATAGCCAGCAGGTCGGCGCTAAGACGTTTCGACAGGGTCTTTCGTCAAGCGTTCAAGAGGCGAAGCTCTCGGCTGATGCAGCAGTGCTAGACAGGAAACGCGGACGCAGTGCGGCTGTCGAGGGCGAGTTGACGACCAGCACGGATCGGAACCGTCGCCGGGTTGATCGATTGCTGGCATCAGAATTGTTGGCGCGCAGGCTTATCGGCGATCTTAGGCGCTATCACCAGGAGCTTGTCGTAACTGGCGACATTCAGACCGCTGACCGAATTGCCCATTCGTTGCGACAAGCGGCGGTGGGTGGGCTTTCTGACTATATCCGACGCACAGCAACGTTCCGCGTCCGCTCGGGATCAAGAATGCCATCGGCTGAAGAAATGCAGGCAGATGAAGAGGCCGTATTAAAGATCGCGGACGAGCTAGACGCACTTGCCCATGAGTCCCCTCCAAACATCGACAAGTTCGAGAAGACCACAAATGAGCTGCGCAGACTGGGGGTATTCCCAGATTCGGAACTCTATTCGGCTGTGGTGCAGAGCTTCATGCTTAAAGCGGTAACGTAGTGGTTTAGTTGGCGACAATCCATATGTGCTTTAAAGCCCCAAGCGATCTCAAAACCCGAAAGATATAACAAGGTATAAGTAGAAAAGGGGGGTGAATGATGCAGAATTTACTTTTAAGCGCGGCAATCTCGCTGCTCACGTCTGGCTTTGTTGTGTTTGTTTTGCGGACATATATCTCCGAACGGATTAAGGCGAAAATTCAGGCTCAATATAGCGAGCGCCTTGAGTCGATGAAAATTTCTCTTAAGGCAGAGGCCGACAAAGAACTAGAGAGGATACGTTCTGATATCCGAATTGCAGCCGCGGAAAGAGAGTTCCGCTTCCAGCGGCTCCATGAAAAGCGCGCTAATATTCTTGCCGACATCTATGCAACGCTGCGAGAAGTTTACGATTGCCTAAAGGCATACGTGAACTCGTTTGAAGCGACAGGGGCGCCGTCGCGGCAAGAGCGCTTCAAGGAATTGCGCGCGGCGCATCAGAAATTCAGAACTGCTTATATGGGGAATGTAATATTTGTCCCCCAAGAAACTGCGGCAAAATTGGAAGATATTAATCAGAGTCTTGTGACTGCGGGAAATATGTTCGCCTTGATGGTAGATTCTCCGAATGCGATTGCGCCCATGAAAGTTTGGGGTGAGGTGGAGAGCAAAGTTGACGGTGAGATAAAGCAGGCGCTGAAAGAACTTGAAGCTGCATTTCGACGCCTAGTCGGGGAGGATAACTAGCTGAGGCGTATGAGGGCGATGACATTTTTTGTAAGTCAGAGTAATCAGTCGATTATTCAATCGCCCGCGTCTCTGCCTCCATCGCCGCATTGGCGCTTTCGATGGGGGCTGCAGATTCTTTATGAAGGGGCTGGGGCCGCGCCCTCAATGAAATTCCGTCGCGCTCTTCAGCGTGATGTCCTCGGTCGGCGGCACCGTCTGCCGTTCGATCCAGCGATGCACACGCGGCGGCTCGCCCTGGTTCAGCCGGCGCAGCTGCGCCATCACCTCGGCATCGGCCTTGGTGCGCCGCGAATTGTGCCGGATGTATTCCAGCCAGGTCGGCACATGATAGGACTCGGTCCAGCGCTCCGGCTCCTCCACATGGCGCAGCAGCGCCCAGCGCTGGGCGCCGTCGCGCAGGCGGATGCGGCGGCGGATGGTCATGGCGCGCAGGAAGTCGGGGATATCCTCCTGCCGGATGCGGTATTCGATCATGACGAAGATCGGTCCGCTGCGCGCCTTGATATCCAGTTCGGTGGCCGGCGCCTCGAACTGGCCGAGCGGATCGAGGTCGACCGAGACGACCGTCGGCACCCTGAAGCGCAGGCCGGCGATGGCGCAGAGCAGCAGGCTTGAGCCGCCGGCGACCAGCGCGGTCGACACGCCCTGCGCATCGGCGAGCGCGCCCCAGAGCCAGCTGCCGATGGCCAGGCCGCCGAAATTTGTCATCTGGTAGAGCGCGATGGCGCGGCCGACCACCCAGCGCGGCGTCGAAAGCTGCACCGAGATGTTGAACAGCGACAGCGTGATCACCCAGCAGGCCCCGGCCGGAATCAGCACCAGGTAGCTCAGCAGGATCTGGTCGCTCAGGCCCAGCGCGACGGTGGCGGCGAGGAAAACCAGGCAGCAGATGCGGACCACCGTTTCGTCCACCATGCGCTGCCGGATGCGGCCGCTGACGAAGGCGCCGAGGATGGCGCCGAGGCCGAAGGTGCCGAGCAGACCGCCATAGGTCAGCGCGCCGGCGCCCAGCAGGTCGCGGGCGACGACGGGCAGCAGCGCCAGCACGGAGACGGCGCAGGCACTGAACAGGATGGTGCGGAACAGCACGATCAGGATATTCGGCGACATCGCGACATAGCGCAGCCCGGCCGACATCGCGCTCAGGAAACCCTCGCGCGGCAGGTCCGGCTTGGCGACATCCGGCCGCCATTTCGCCAGCACCCAGAGGATGGGCAGGTAGGTGAAGGCGTTGAACAGGAAGGCGAGGCTGATGCCCAGGCTGGCCACGATGGTGCCGCCGATGGCCGGGCCGATGCTGCGGGTGACGTTGAAGCCCATGTTGTTGAGCGTCACCGCCGCCGAAATCGTGTCGCGCGGCACCGTGTCGCGGATGCTGGCCTGCCAGGAGGGACTGTTCACCGCGGAGCCGGTGCCGATCAGGAAGGTCAGGCCGAGCAGCAGCCAGGGCGTGACCCAGTCGAAATAGACGGCCGCCGCCAGCAGCAAAGTGAAGGCCAGCATGGCCGCCTGGGCGCCGAGCATGATCAGGCGCCGGTCGAAATTGTCGGCCAGCGCGCCGGCCGCCAGGGCGAACAGCATCACCGGCAGCGCATTCATGCTCTGCACCAGTGCAACCAGGCCGGCCGAGCCGCTGATGGTCATCATCACCCAGCTGGCGCCGATGGTCTGCACCAGCACGCCGATATTGGAAATCAGCGAGGCGGTCCAGAACAGCCGGAAGGTTCTGTGCTGGAACGGGGCGAAGGTGCCGACCGGAGCTGCGTTCATGCGCTGGGATATCTGCCCTGAAAATCCGGGCGTTGCGGTGGAGGTTTCCTGCCTGCCGGAAGTATAGCGCAGCGTGACTCCGCAACAAGCAGCGGCGCCTGTAATATGAGCGGCGGGATGTGGCGGGATATGCGGCAAAAGCGCTAAGCTCGACGCCGATGAGTCCCGGCCGATCCTATGCCTTCGCCATCCAGTACGGTCTCGGCGACCTGCAGTTCGAGATGCAGGTGGCGGACGCCCTGCATTTCAGCACGATGGCCACCCGCATGATGGCCAAGTCCGGCCTGCCGCCCGCCGCCTTCCGGCTGCAGATGTGGGACATGCTGGCCAACAGCCTAGAGGCCGGCGACCATCTCAGGGGCGGCGCCGAGGCGAATGCGCTGGCCATGGGTGCCGCCTGGCTCTGTCTGACCTCGGACATGCACCGCGAGCATCCCGACCGCGACTGCTTCGTGCTGAAGCTAGGGGCAAGGGACGGCGATATCGGGGTCGAGATAGATGCGGCCAATCCTTACGCGGAATCGCATGCGGAGCGCGGCCAGGTCTTCGCTGTCGCCAATGTCAGCCGTGCGCAATTCGAGGACGACGTGCATGCCTTCCGGCGCTGGGCGGAAGGCATCCAGGCCGAGAGCACCCAGGCCGGAAGCACCCAGGCACGACAGTAGCGGCACCGGCAGCGTGTCTTGTCGCCGTCACCATGTTGCCCGTCGTCGTTCCCGCGAAAGCGGAATCCCGTTTGCCCGGAAACAACCAATTGCCCGGAACAATGGAACCCCGGGTCAAGCCCGGGGTGACGCGCAGCGCCCGCTCACGAAAACCGCTTCGCGCCCGCCACGCAGCCGACGACGACAGCCGTGGCGGCGATCATCGTCCAGGCAATCGGCTCGCCGAGGAAGAGAGCGGCCAGCACCAGGCCCATGAAGGGCTGCAGCAGCTGCAGCTGGCCGACGCGGGCGATGCCGCCGAGCGCCAGGCCGCGATACCAGAAGATGAAGCCCACCAGCATGCTGAACACCGAGACATAGCCCAGTCCGATCCAGGCCGGCAGGCCGATGCCGCTCCAGCTGACCGGCAGGTCACAGAGCATCACGGCCGCCATCAGCGGCAGCGAGAGCAGCAGCGACCAGGAGATCACCTGCCAGCCGCCGAGCCGGCGCGACAGCGTGGCACCCTCGGCATAGCCCAGGCCGCAGAGCAGGATGGCGCCCACCATCAGCAGGGCGCCGGCGGTCGCGGCATTGCCGTCGCCGCTGCGCGACAGCGCAAAGGCCGAGACGGTGGCGGCGCCCAGCACGGAGAACAGCCAGAAGGCCGCCTTCGGCCGTTCGCCGCCGCGCAGCACGCCGAAGATCGCGGTGGCGAGCGGCAGCAGCCCGATGAAGACGATGGAATGGGCGGCGGTGATATGCTGCAGCGCCAGCGCGGTCAGCAGCGGAAAGCCGATCACCACGCCGATGGACACCACAGTCAGCGAAACCAGGTCGCTGCGGGCCGGGCGCGGCTGGCGCAGCGCAAGCAGGAAGGCGGCACCCAGCAGTGCGGCGATGACGGCCCTTGCCGAGGTGAGAAACACCGGCGGGAAATCGGCCACCGCCACGCGCGTCGCCGGCAGCGATCCGCTGAAGATGATCACGCCCAGCAGTCCATGCGCCCAGCCGGGACCCCAGCCGGCGCTCCGGTCGATGGCTGTCCGTTCCACGATCCCTCGCCTGTCCTGTCAGCAGGGAGCGACAGTGCCATGCGGTCAGGCGAAACCCCATGATGACAATGCGGACAATTGCCGGCCGGGCCCGCCCTTTGCCAGGTGGACAGGCTTGCTGCAGCGGCGGCTTGGCGCCGTGTGCGATCAGGATTTGAAGAATCGTACCAACTGGGAGAGCTGCTGGGCCTGGGTCGCCAGCGTCTGTGCCGCAGCGCTGCTCTCCTCGACCATTGCGGCATTGCGCTGCGTGGCCTCGTCCATGCTGTTGATGGCCTGGTTCACCTGTTCGACCCCTGTGGCCTGTTCGCGGCTGCCGGCAGCAATATCGGCCACAATGTCGGAGGCTTTCTTGATGGCAGTGACGATTTCCGCCAGCGAGGCGCCGGTCTGGTTCACCAGCGTGGCACCGGATTTCACCTTGCTGTTGGATTCTGCGATCAGTGACTTGATGTCCTTGGAAGCATTGGCGGATCGTTGGGCAAGCGCGCGCACTTCCTGGGCCACCACGGCAAATCCCTTGCCGGTTTCACCGGCACGGGCGGCCTCGACCGAGGCATTCAGCGCCAGCAGGTTGGTCTGGAAGGCAATCTCGTCGATCAGCGACACGATTTCACTGATCCTGCGCGCGCTGCTCTCGATATCGTTGACGGCAGTGACCGCGTCTCCCACCACGGCGCCGCCTTCGTCTGCCTTGGCGCTCGCGCTGGCCGAAAGCTGGCTGGCATTCTGGGCGAAATCGGCATTCTGCTTCACGGTTGTGGTGATTTCATGCATCGCCGCCGCTGTTTCTTCCAGGGTGGAGGCCTGCGCGGCGGTCCGGCTGCCGAGTTCATTGCTGATTTCAGCAATCTCGGCTGCTGCCCGGTTCACGTCGTCGGCGGCACTGCCGAGCTGGGACGCGAAGTCGCGCAGCTTGGCCGAAGTCCCGTTGGCGCCGTCCTTTAGCTTGCCGAAAACACCATTATACGCGCCCTGCACCTGCCGGCGCAGGTCGCCATCGGCCAGGCCGGTGATCACGCCGGCGACCTCGCCAGTCACGCCGTCGAGTGTCTGGGCAAGCGTGTTAAGCTGGCGGCTGACATCAAGCAGGAAACCCTCCTTGCCGGATTCGGAGATACGGCCCGTCAGGTTGCCGTTGGAAATCTGGTCGCAAAGGGCAGCGATTTCGCGCCCCGCTGCCGTTTCGCGCGCTTCACGCTCTGCCCGCGCCGCGTCGGCTGCGATCCGCGCTGTTGCCGCTTCGCTTTCCAGTCGCTTCTTCTGGGCGATCCCGTCGCGGAAAACCAGCAAGGCCTGGGCCATGGCGCCAAGTTCGTCGCTACGCCTGGTGTCGGGGATTTCCACCGTCTCGTCGCCGCCGGCCAGTTCGTTCATGCGGCCGGTCAGGCGGGATACCGGGCGGGCAACAGAGAGAGCAAACATCAGCGCAATGCTCACGAATACGATGGTTACGCCGATGCCGAGCAGAATACTGTGCTGCAACTGGGTCGACAGAGCCGCCTCGATGGTAGACCGGCTGCTAAGCAGGGCTGTGGTCAGCAGCAGTTTTCCCTGGTCATCGAGCAGCGGGATATAGGCCACATCATAGTTGGTTCCGGCGATCTGCGTGCGGCCGAAGCTGTCGCGCGTCAGCGACAGTGGCGACATATCGGACGGAATCCAGTCCTTGAGGTGATCACCCGAACGCCCGGTCTGCTTGCCATCGACAAAGAAGGCAACGCCCATGCGGGCGGCATCGGCAATGCGCTTTGCGGTATTATCCCGCACGTAGCTGCCGATTTTCACAGTGCCGATGATGGCGTCGCCATGCTTGATCGGCGCCACCGTTTCCTGGGCAAGCTCCTTGGAAGTCGGTGAGACTATCCATGCCGCCGTCGTGCGACCCTGCAGGGCCCCCGCCACCGTTGTCACCTTGGCTTTGTTGTCGCCTTTGGACTTCGGGTTATGACCGCGCATGACCACAATGCCCTTGGCATCGGTGATTTCAACTGCGGCAACCGCGGAGTCGAGTCCGCGCAGGCGCGTGGTTTCCGGTACGAGGAATGTTTCCAGCGCAGCTGTATCCCCGGCGGCCAGTGCACGCACGATGTCGCCGTGGCGGCTGTAGATTTCGGCGTAGGATTTGGTGACCGCAGCAATGGCTTGGAACCGGTCTTTCGCCGCCAGCGCCGACAGTTCCATACGCTGACCGGCCTCGTCTTCAATCGAGGTGGTCAGTTCGTAGATGGAGGTGGCCGAATAAATGATGGCTTCAAAGGCAACCAGCGCCGCCACGCCAAGCGCGATCCGCGGCCCGATTCCAAACCATGAGCGCTTGCCTTGCTGCGCGGTGGTCGCAAGGTCATCAGAAGCAGACGCGAATGTCATTTGAATGGTCCCCGGGCGCCAATCGCAGAAATCACGTTGGCTTTCTCACTTTTCTTTAGGGTAAGCCCCGGTGCCGGCGATAATTACTTTCCGATTAGCATCGGCTTTTGCGGGTGGGTGGCCGGGTAAATACCCGGCAGGGTGTGAATATTTTAACGCTTCGATGCGCGTCGCCGCCGGCCTGAGGATATCCGGAAGCGCAGCGGCTTAGAGCAGCGCCCGCGTCTCCGCCTCCAGCGTCGCATTGGCGCTTTCGATGCGGGTTTCCAGCTCTTTCATGAAGGTGTCGCGATCCAGCCCGGCCGGAATCGGGGCTAAGAAACGCAGCACGATGGTGCCGGGCCGGCGCCGCACGCCATGTTTGGGCCAGAAGAAGCCGGAATTCAGCGCCACCGGTACGACCGGCAGTTTCAGGTCGCGATACAGCGCCGCCACGCCGGGCTGGTAGGGCACATGCTCGCCGGGCCGCGTGCGCGTGCCCTGCGGAAAGATCAGGATCTTGCGGCCCTCGGCGGCTGCGGCCCGTGCATCCTTCAGCATGGCCTTGAGCGCCTTGGCGCCGCCGTCGCGGTCGACCGCGATCATGCCCTGCGCGCGGCACAGCGCGCCGTAGATCGGGATACGCAGCAGCTCCTGCTTCATCACGATGGCGGGTCCGCGAAACAGCCGCAGCACGATGGCGGTGTCCCACAGCGACTGGTGCTTGGCCGCGATCATCGCCGGGCCGGCCGGAATATGCTCGGCGCCTTCGATGCGGATCTCGATGCCGCAGAGCAGGCGCAGCAGGATGTTGATGCCGTCCGACCAGACGCCGCCGATGCCGAACAGCTGCTGGCGGTTGCCCAGCGCCAGCGGGATCAGCGCATAGAGCGCGACCAGCGTGCTCCAGCCCAGGAAGGCCGTCTGGAACAGGATCGAACGCAGCAGCATCACTGCGCTGCATCCTTCTTCGGTTCGGCATCCGGCTGCCCGGGCAGCGGCTGTACCGGCACGATCTGCGGCTTCTGCTCACCGGTCTGCTTCTGCTCGCCAGTGTGTTTCTGCTCTATCGTCGCTTCCAGCTGGTTGCCGAGATGGGCGCGCAGCAGCGCGGCGACGTATTTGCTGTATTCGCCGAGCAGGAAGAAGGTGGCGGTGCGGCGCTGCCACCAATCCTCCACCCGCATGGCATCCGAGCGCACCGGATGGGCAATGATGGTCATGCCGGGCAGATAGCGGCCGAATTCGACCAGCGCGCGCGGCATGTGGTAATTCGCGGTCACCAGCCGGATCGTCTTGTAGCCGCGCGCCGCCGCCCAGCTCGCCGTTTCGGCGGCATTGCCCGCCGTGTCATCGGCCTCGAAGCCGAGATCGACGCAGCATTCGAACAGCAATTGCAGGTCGATGCCCTGCCAGTTGCTGGCGGCCTGCGCCGCATCAGGCATGGTCGGCAGCACGGCCTGCAACAGCGAGGCGCGGGTCGTCGTCTGCGCCACGCCCGAGACCAGCAGCCGCTCGGCTTTCTCTTCATGCAGCAGGCGGAGCGCCGTGCCCATGCGCGCGGCGCCGCCGGTCAGCACCACGATGGCATCGGTGCGTGTGTCATTGGGCGCCGGCAGCGATTCCACGCGCTCGACATAGGCGATGCCGCCGCCGAGCCAGAGCAGCAGCAGCGTCGCCAGCAGGATCAGCCAGCGCCGGATGCGGGCGAGGAAGGGGGAGGGGGCATCGTCGTCTGTGCGGGCCATCGCGCTTCCGTCTCAGGCTGTGGTCGGCGGGGTTGAATCGGCAAGCAGGCGGTCCACGGCATCGCCCAGGTCTTCCGCCACCGTCACCGGCAGCAGGTTGGGCGGAATGCCGTTCGCCTGGGTTCGCGCGCCCTTGCCGCTGCGCACCAGGATGCGGCGCACGCCGGCGCTGGCGCCGGCCTGCAGGTCGGTGACACTGTCGCCGATGAACACGGTCTCGGCCGGCGTCTTGCGGAAGCGCGTCATCGCCTCGCGCAGCATGCCTGGGCCGGGCTTGCGCCGGTCGGTCTGCGCCCAGGGCGGGTCGGGCGCGAAGAACAGCGCATCGATCCTGGCATTGTCGCGCGCCAGATGATCGAACAGGGTATCGTGGATGCGGC
This sequence comes from Ferrovibrio sp., assembly GCF_025869515.1. Taxonomy (GTDB): domain Bacteria; phylum Pseudomonadota; class Alphaproteobacteria; order Ferrovibrionales; family Ferrovibrionaceae; genus Ferrovibrio. The sequence goes on along the minus strand of NZ_JAOZVR010000116.1, from coordinate 10,115 downwards.
CCAGCATGGCTTCGTCGATGATGCCCTTGCCGATGCAGGCCTGGTTGGTGCAGATCGCCACCGGCCAGCCGCGCGCATTCAGCCGCGCCACCGCCTTGCCGACATGCGGCAGCATGATCAGTTCCGCCGGCGATTTCACGTAATCGTCGGGATAGTCCTGGTTCAGGACGCCGTCGCGGTCCAAAAGTATCAGCATGGCAGAATCAGCATGCTTTCGTCTTACAACATTGAACGCAGTTCGCCGAGTACCGTCCAGCGCGCCGTGAGGATCGCCAGCGCGGCGGCACCCAGCGGCAGCACCGGCAGCAGCAGCCAGTGCCACCAGACCAGGTGCAGGCCCGGCAGCAGCCCGGTGCCGACGCCGCCGGCCAGCAGCTGGATGCCGATCAGCACCGCTGCCGCCAGCGCCGCGCCGATGACACCGCCGCGCAAAGCCTGGCTGGCGACATGGCGCTGGAACTGTCGCGCGATATAACCGTCCTCGGCGCCGATCAGATGCAGCAGCTCGATGGTATCGTGCCTGGCGGCCAGGCCGGCGCGGGTGGCGAAGATCACCATGGCGGCCGCCGCGAGTCCGACCAGCAGCACGATGCCGCCGCCCAGGCTCTGCAACAGGCGGCCCAGTTGAACGAGGCGGTCGAGCCAGGGTTTGGGATCGTCGATGCGCGCGCCCGGCACGGCGGCCTGCAGCCGCGCACTCAATGCGTCGACGGACAGCGCGGCAGTGTCGCTCAGCGTCACGTCGATCAGGCCGGGCAGCGGCAGGTCGGCCTGCAGCGCCGCGCTGCCGAGCCAGGGCTGCAGCAGGGCCTGCACCGCGCGGCGGTCGATGATCTGCGCCCCGGCGATGCCGGGCACGCCGCGCAGCGCGGCCATCGCCGCGTCCAGACGCGGCTGCATCGGCTGGCCCGGCCGGTCGGCGATCTGCACGGTGAGTTTGGCCGCCACGCCGCGGCGCCAGCCCTCGATGGTGCCGTCCAGTGCCAGCGCGCCGCTCAGCGCCAATGCGGCGAGGAACACCATCACCGCCAGAGCCCAGGGCAGGAACCGCGCGGACGAATCCGCTTCCAGCTGCAGGTCGGAGATCGCCTTGCGCCGGCTCATGACGCATTCCGGTCGATCAGCAGCTGCCCGGCGCGCAGCCGCATCACCGGGAAGCGGAACTGGTCCAGCAGATGCGTGTCATGCGTCGCCAGCACCACGGCGGTGCCGAGCTTGTTCAGCTCGACGAACAGATACATCAGACGCTGCGCCATGTCGGGATCGACATTGCCGGTCGGCTCGTCCGCCAATAAGAGGCTTGGCCTTGCAATGACAGCACGGGCAATCGCCACGCGCTGCTTCTCGCCGCCCGACAGCGTCGCCGGCCGCGCCTCGAGCCGGTCGCCCAGCCCGACCCAGGTCAGCAGTTCGATGACATGCTCGCGCGCCTTGCGCTCGTCGGCGCCGGCGATGCGCAGCGGCAAAGCCACGTTGTCGAGCGCGCTGAGATGGTCGAGCAGGCGGAAATCCTGGAAAACCACGCCGATCCGTCGGCGGAGCATCGGCAGGGCGGCGCGGCTGGCGGTCGAAACATCCTGTCCGAACATGCTGATCAGGCCGCGACTCGGGCGCAGCGCCAGGTACAGCAGCTTGAGCAGGGAGGTCTTGCCGGCGCCGCTGGGGCCGGCCAGGAAATGGAACGAACCGGTGCCGAGCTCGAAACTGACGTCTCGCAGCACTTCCGGCCCCGGTCCGTACCGCATCCCGACGTTCTGGAACCGCACCACGCTCGAGTCTCCTCCGATTCTCTTAACGCCTTGCGCGCCAATATCTTGCGGGGCAGTAGGGTTGCCTCCGCGGCCCTGTCCGTCCTATAAGGGAAAGCATCCGGAAACGCAAAAGGACTGGCTTCAGGCAGATTTCAGGCATGATCCTCACCTGCCCAGCCTGCGCGACCCGTTTCCAGGTCGACCCCCCCACATTTGGCGCCGCGCCGCGAAAAGTCCGTTGTTCGGTCTGCCGGAATGTCTGGCAGCAGGCGCCATTGCCGGAACCCGCGCCGGAACCGGCCGCCGCCAAGCCGGTGCCCTCGGTGCTGGAGCAGATGGCCGCCGCCGCGGCCGCCGCGGCCGAGGACGACTGGGTGCCGCCGCCGCCGCCCGGCGGCAAGCCGCCGCCGCCGCCGTCACCGCCGCCGCTGCCTGACCTGGATCTCGACCCGCCCGACCTGGCCCCGCCGCCGCCGCGCATCACCGGCTTCGACGACGACCTGCTCGACCGCGAGCTGGACCGCCCGCCGCTGCATCCGCCGCTCGACGAGCCGCTATCCCATGCCGGCGAGGAAGACCCCGACGAGGCGCTCAACCGCCGCCGCGCCCGTCTGGCCGAAGCCGGCGTGCAGCGTCCGCCGTCCAAGCCGAAAAAGCCGCGCTCCTGGGCCTGGCTCGGCTGGCTGCTGCTGTTTGCCCTGCTCGGCGGCGTGATCGGCGGCGGCTATGAAAAGCGCGTCGAGCTGGTCGCCTTCTATCCGCCGCTGGCCAAGCTGTATGAACAGCTCGGCATTCCGGTCGAGGCGGCGGAGTGGCTCGGGCTGGAGCTGCACAATCTGAAATCCTCCACCGTGCTCGATGCCGGCCAGACCAGGGTCACGGTCTCGGGCGAGGTGGCGAATGTGGGCGGCGAGGAGCGCATCCTGCCGGCCATCCGCATCGCCATGCGCGGGGCGAACGGCCAGGACCTGGGCGCTTTCACCATCAAGCTGGAGCAGGGCACCATCGCTGCCGGCGAAAAACTCAGCTTCAATGCGCAGCTGCCGGCCCCCAAAGACGAGGTCACCGACCTCGAGGTCGCCTTCGCCAGCCAGCCCGTACCCTGATCGGGCCCTGATCGGGCCCTGATCGGACAGCGGTGGTGCAGCCGCCAGTTGCCCGGCCGGGCCATGATGCACGTATCTTTTTTTAACCCTCTGGGGTAATAATATGACAGCCGGCGCATGCGGATGCCGGCCCTGCATATTTGCCGGCCTGCGTATGTATTTGGCCAAGCTGATTCCAGAACAGGTGGCTGTCGACGGGCATAAAACTGCCTTGTGACACGGCAGCCGTCGGCGAGGGTGAATGGCGCGGATATTGGTCGCCGAAGACGAAGTGCCGGTGCGCGAATTCATCCGGCGGGTGCTCGAACAGCGCGGGCATGATGTCGTTGCGGTCAGCGACGGCGCCGAAGCCGTTGTCAAACTTGCCCGCATGCCCTTCGACCTGCTGCTCACCGATGTGGCGATGCCCAACATGGATGGCGTCGAACTGTCGCTGAAGGTGGCGCGCGATTATCCCAAACTGCCGGTGCTGATGATGTCGGGCTACGCGCCGCCGCCGCGCCGCCGCGCCAACGATATCGGCAGCCTGGCGCCGATCCTGCAAAAGCCCTTCAGCATGGTCGACCTCAATGCCGCCGTGGAGCGTGCGCTCGGCGCGCGCCAGCCGGCGGATTGAGCCTTCACCTGCCGTCATTCCCGCGAAAGCGGGAATCCCATTTTTTTATCTCTTGTCGAAACGGGACACCGGCTCTCCGCTGCGCTGCGGCCGGGGTGACGATCAGGCTATGCTGTTGCTGATTTCGATCAGGTTGCCGTCCGGGTCGCGGATATAGACCGACAGGATCGGTCCGGTCGCGCCGGTGCGCTGCACCGGCCCCTCGAGGATGGCGATGCCCTGCGCCTGCAGCTGCGCCATCACCTTCGCCACCGGCTGGGCGGTCAGGAAACACAGATCGGCGCTGCCCGGCAGCGGCGCTGCCGCCTTGGGTTCGAATTCGCGGCCGGCCTGATGCAGATTGATCTTCTGCCGGCCGAAGCCGAGCGCCACGCGCTCCGTGCCGTCCTTCGCCGTGAAGCGCACCGGCTGCATGCCCAGTGCGTCTGCGTAGAAGCGCAGCGTGGCATCGATATTGCGCACGGTCAGCACCAGATGGTCGAGGCTGTCGATCATGGTGCGCATATTATTGAAATCGTCACACTCGCGAAAGCGAGTATTCAGTCTGCCTATCGGTGAGTGTCCGTGACGAATTGCGCTCAGAACCGCCGCAGCAGGCGCTCGAGGTAATCCAGCTCCAGCGGCGCGCGTTCGCGGTTGCCGGCGCGGCGCTGCAGTTCTTCCAGGATGCGCCGCGCGCGTTCCACCGGCGCCATGTCGGGCACCTGGGTGGCTTCGCCGGCATTCTCGTAGCCGGTGGTGTTGCGGCCCAATGGATCGCGCACCTGATTGCGCTGGTTCTGCCGCGCATCGGCCGAGGGTGCCTGGCCGTCGGGATTGCCGCGCTGCGCCTGCTGCATCTGGTTCAGGCCCTGGCGCATCTGGTCCAGCGCATCGGTCTGGCCCTGCATCGCCTCGCCAGGCTCGCCGCGGCGCAGGGATTCACGCGCATCGCGCATGGCGCGGTCGGCCTTGCCCAGCTGGTCGGGCAGCGGCATGCCGCGTTCGCCCAGCCGGTTCATCATCTCGCCCAGCTTGCGGCGCAGCTCTTCCTGCTGCCGCGCATCGGCCTCGTTCTCGCCGCGCTGCTGGCCGTCGCCGCGGCCATACTGCTGGCTGCGGCGGAAGCTGCGGTCGAGCAACTGCTGCTGCTGGCGCAGCATGTCGCCCAGTTCCTGCATCATCTGGCCGGTCTGGCCCTGGCCGCGCTGGCCCCGCTGCCCGCGCTGCCCCTGCTGCCGTCCTTCCGGCATCCTGGCGATGCGGCCGTTCTTCATCGCCTCCATCATGCGCTGCATCTGCTGCAGCATCTCGCGGGCCTGGTCGCGGTCGCCCATCTTCGCCATGTCCTCGGCGCGATCCATCATGTCCTGCATGTCTTCGTCGCTGAGGGCTTCCTCATCCTCGCCCAGCTCTTCCGGCTCCTCGCCGCGCGCCAGCCGTTCCATCGCATCCTGCATCATCTGCTCGAGCATGCGATTCATCGCCTCGCGCATCTCCTGCATCAGCTTCTGGATTTCCGCGTCATCCGCATTGCGGTCGAGCGCATCCTGCAGCTTGTCCATCAGCGCCTGGAAGTCGCGGTCGGTCTGCGTCTTGCGCCCTTCCTCGATATGCAGCGCGGTCTGCCACAGCAGGTCCTGCACGGCGGCCACCGACTCCGCGCGGCGGTTGAGGTTCAGCCGCGCGGCCGACAGACGCAGGCCGAGATGGGCGGTGTAATCCTCGCGATAGCGTTCCGGCGCCAGGCTCAGGGCCCGCAGGGCGGTCACCACGCGTTGCCACTGGCCCGGCTTCAGCGCCAGCTCGCGGCGCTGCTCCACGATGGCCCTGGCGACCGGGTGGGTGAAGCGGCGCGCCGGCAGCGTTACGGTGACGCTGTCGCTGCGCCCGGTCTGGCCGATGGCATCGGTGGCGACCAGCGTCATCGCCACCTGCAGCCCGGCCCAGGGATGCGACGTGAAATCGAAATTCTGCTTGTCCTGGATGGCACCGGCGCCGACCGGCGGCGTCGGCCAGTCCACCGTCTCGGTTTTCTCGGCGCCGTCGCGCATCATCTCGATGCGCACCTGCTGCACGCCGTAATCGTCCTCGGCGCCGAAGGCGACCTCCAGTTCGGGGCGCTTGCCGGTTGTGGGATCGTCGGCGAAGCGGATCAGCGGCGCGCGGTCCGGGATTACCCGCAGCGGCCATTCGGCGAACGTCTTGTCGCGCCGCATCAGGCTCAGCACCGGCGTCTCGCCCTGCGCCAGGTCGATGGCGAGATCGAGTTCGCCGTTGCGCTCGTCGATTGCCTGCAGCGGCTGTTCGCTCTTGCCGAGGCGGACGCTGAAGCCGGCCGGCGGCGCGGCCAGCCGCAGTTTCAGCAGGCTGCCGGTCGGCACGATCAATGTCGTGGCACCGGCTGGCTGGCTGGCGGCCACCGGAACCGGTTTGCCGTCGCGGGTCAGGAACAGCGGCGCCTTGCCGGTATAGGGCGGCGGGGTGATCCAGGCTTCCACCGCCAGCAGGGCGCCGGGCGCCAGCGCGGTGCCGGGATTGAGCGTATCGGCCAGCCGCTGCCTGCGGTCCTCGCCCGGGCTGGCCCAGGCCACGATCAGCAGCAGGCCAAGCGCGGCACGGAAGCCCCAGACATCCTTGCGCCACCAGCCGGCTTCCGGCGTGCCGACGCGCACGGTGGCGAGCCGGGCGAGCGCGCGCTGGCGGTGCAGGGCCCACAGCGCGCGGGCGATCGGATCCTGCTGTTCGGCGGCCAGCGTATCGGCGGCGGCCTCCAGCGGCCGGTGGTCGAGCAGGTTGACGCGCTCCAGCCGGCGCATGGCATCGGCGCGGCCGGGCCAGCGCAGAAACCGCAGTTCATGCCACAATGCGGCGCCGAGCGCGGCGGCAAAGCCGGCGAGCGCCAGCCAGTGCAGCCAGACCGGCAGGAAGCGCCAGACATCGAAACCGGCGAGAATGAGGAAAACGGCGAGCACGGCGGCGGCCGGCATCAGCGCCGGCCAGAAGCGCTCCCAGAACAGGGCAGCGCGGGCAAAGCTGAGGCGACGCTCCACATGCGGCGCCAGCATCGACTGGGCCGGTAGAGTTTCGGTGGTGGTTACGCCTTCGCCTCGCTGAGCCATACCGGCTGGGTCTCCAGAGCCGTCATCTCATCGATGCTAGGGCGGCGCCGAACAATGGCAAACCTGTCGCCATGAACCAGAACCTCCGGGGCCAGCGGCCGGGCATTGTAGGTCGAGGCCATGGAGGAACTATACGCACCCGCCGACAGGATGGCGAGCAAATCTCCGTCATCGACCGGCGGCATCGGGCGGTCTTCGGCAAAGGTGTCGCCGCTCTCGCAAACCGGGCCGACGATATCCACCGGTGCAACCGGGGCGTCGGGATTTGGCGCTTTTACGGGCACGATGCGATGAAACGCCTCATACATCGCCGGGCGGATCAGGTCGTTCATGCCGGCATCGAGGATCAGGAATGACTTGCCTTCGGCCGGCTTCACAAAGGTCACGGCGGTCAGCAGCAGTCCGGCATTGCCGACGAGATAACGACCCGGCTCCAGCGCGATCTCGCAGCCGAGCGGCGCGATGTATTTGCGCACCAGGGCGGCATAGTCGCGCGGATCGGGCGGTGTCTCGTCGTCATAGGTGATGCCGATGCCGCCGCCCAGGTCGATGCGGCGGATGTCGTGTCCGTCGGCGCGCAGTGCGGTCACCAGCTCGGCCAGCCGGACAAAGGTATCCTCATAGGGCGCCAGATCGGTCAGCTGGCTGCCGATATGCACATGCACGCCGGTGATCCTGATGCCGGGCAGCTTTGCCGCATGGGCATAGACCTCGCGGGCGCGGCGATAGGAAATGCCGAACTTGTTCTCGGCCTTGCCGGTGGTGATCTTCTTGTGCGTCTTGGCATCCACATCGGGATTGATGCGGATCGCCACCGGCGCCTGCACGCCCAGGCCGCTGGCGACCGCAGACAATGCGTCCAGCTCGGGTTCCGATTCGACATTGAACTGCGCGATGCCGGTGTTGCCGGCCTTCAGCGCCAGTGCCATCTCGGCCCTGGTCTTGCCCACACCGGCGAAGATGATCTTGCCCGGCGCGATGCCGGCCTTCATGGCGAGCTGCAGCTCGCCGGCCGACACCACGTCGGCGCCGGCGCCGAGCGAGCCGAAATGGCGCAGCACGGCCAGGTTGGCATTGGCCTTCATCGCATAGGCGATCAGCACCGGCAGGCCGGCAAAGGCTTCGGCCAGGCTGGTATAGCGGTCGGTCAGCGCCGCCGTGCTGTAGACATAGGCCGGGGTGCCGACTTCGGCGGCGATATGGTCGAGCGGCACGCTTTCGGCATGCAGTACGCCGTTACGGTAGGCGAACCAGGGCAATCCGGTCATGACGGAATCTCAGTAATAGCGGATGGTGTCGCGGCGCGGCGGATTGACGCCCGGACGGTCGACGGTGTCGGGCGGATAGTCCGGCACGTCCTTGCGGCCGCAGGCGGCAAGGCCGGTGCAGGCAAGGATCAGCAGCAGGATGGCGGCCTTGGCGCGCATCAGGCTTTGTCCCGCTTTTTAGCATCCTGCGCAAGCTGCCTGCGCCAGCGCGCCACCTGCTTCCTGACGTTGCCGGGCGCGGTGCCGCCATAGGAGACGCGGCTCTTCACCGAATTCTGCACGCCCAGCACGGCGAAGATGTCTTTGGTGATGCGTTTCTCGACCGACTGCATCTCGGCCAGCGTCAGCGCCTCCAGCGGTTTGCCCTGCTGCTCGGCGATCTTCACCAGGCTGCCGGCGACGTGATGCGCCTGGCGGAACGGCATGTCGATCCTGCGCACGCACCAGTCGGCCAGGTCGGTGGCGGTGGTGTAGCCTTCGCCGGCGGCCTCCTGCATGCGCGCCGCATTGGCCTTCAGGTCGGCGATCATGCCCGCCGTGGCGGCGATGCAGAGTTCCAGGCTGTCGACCGCGTCAAACGTCGGCTCCTTGTCTTCCTGCATGTCCTTGCCGTAGGTCATCGGCAGGCCCTTCATGGTGATGAGAAGGGCATTCAGGCTGCCGACGATGCGCCCCACCTTGCCGCGCACCAGTTCGGCGGCATCGGGATTGCGCTTCTGCGGCATGATCGACGAGCCGGTGGTGAAGGCATCGCTGAGCGTGATGAAGCGGAACTGGGCGCTGGTCCAGATCACGATCTCTTCGGCAAGACGCGACAGATGCACGGCGCAGATCGCCGCCGCCGAGAGGAATTCCAGCGCATAGTCGCGGTCGGCCACCGCATCCAGCGAATTGGCCATCGGCCGCGCGAAGCCCAGCTCCTTCGCTGTGCTCTCGCGGTCGATCGGCAGCGAGGTGCCGGCTAATGCGGCGGCGCCCAGCGGGCTTTCGTTCAGGCGGGCGCGGGCGTCGTTCAGGCGACCGCGGTCGCGCCCCACCATCTCGACATAGGCGAGCAGATGATGGCCGAAGGTGACCGGCTGCGCGGCTTGTAAGTGGGTAAATCCTGGCATCACCGTCGCGGCATAGTCCTCGGCGCGGCGCAGCAGGGTCTGCTGCAGGTCGAGCAGCCCGGCATCGATGCGGTCAATGGCATCGCGCACCCAGAGACGGAAATCGGTCGCCACCTGGTCGTTGCGCGAGCGCGCGGTGTGCAGCCGGCCGGCCGGCTTGCCGATCAGTTCGGCCAGCCGCGCCTCCACATGCATGTGGATGTCTTCCAGCGCCGGATCGATCCGGAACTTGCCGGCCTCGATCTCACGCAGAATTGTCTCCAGTCCGGCCTGGATCCGCTTGCCCTCGGCGGCGGAAATGAGACCCTGTCGCACCAGCATGCGGCAATGCGCCAGCGACCCGCGGATATCCTGGCGGTACAGCCTGCGGTCGAAGCGGATCGAGGCGTTGATCTCGGTCATGATCGCCGCCGGACCTGCGGCAAAGCGCCCGCCCCACATGCTGTTGGCTTGTTTCCGGGGCGTCTTGTTCTTATTTGAAATCTTGCGTGCGGCCATGATCGGGATGAATGCGGGTATGAAACGGTTTCTGGTGATGACGGTGTTGGGTCTGGCTCTGGCGCAGAACGCCTTTGCCGCCGAACTCCCGCGTCAGGAATTACCTAGACTGGGCGAGATGCGGAAATTTAGCGTTTTGCCTGAGCGGAAGCCAGTCGCCGCCGCCGAATTCCACGACCCCGAGGACAGGCCGACCAGCCTGGACGCCTATAAGGGCAAGGTGGTGCTGCTCAATCTCTGGGCCACCTGGTGCGTGCCCTGCCGCGAGGAAATGCCGGCGCTCGACCGCCTGCAAGGCCTGCGCGGCGGCCCGGACTTCACTGTGCTGCCGGTGGCGCAGGACCGCGCCGGCCGGGCCAAGGTGGAGAGGTTTCTCGGCGAGATCGGCGCGCGGCGCCTGCCGGCCGCGCTGGATACCAGCATGAAATCCGGCCGCGCCTGGGGCACCGTCGGCCTGCCCACCACCATCCTGCTCGACCGCCAGGGCCGTGAAATCGGCCGCCTGATCGGCGGAGCGGAATGGGACCAGCCCGATGCGCTCCGGCTGATCGACGCGGCCATAGCCGAAAAATAGAGGCGCGGGGAAATAGGCGATAGACCGTCACCCTTGGGCTTGTCCCAAGGGTCCATCCCAACTGTCAGAGCGTCGGAACGTTCGGATGG
>NZ_JAOZVR010000115.1 GCF_025869515.1 Ferrovibrio sp. | reverse complement strand
GATATCCGCCCGATTTAGAAATCGAGACGCATACCGACGACAGCGAAGTTCGCCTTGGCGTCGTTGTCGAGCTGGGTCGTGCCGTTCACCACCGTGCCGGCCGCGATGGCATCTTCGTATTCATAGCGGCCGATACCGCCGAAGCCGAGAATACCGCGGGCGACCTGGTAGGTCACACCGAGCGAGTACCAGGTGAACTCGTCTTCGCCACCGACAGCGAAGCCCGAGATATTGCCCTGGTCAGCCTTGGTCTTGGCATAGTCGACGCCGAGACCGATGGAGCCCGGATTGACACCATTGGTCAGGTAACGCACGCCGGCAGTATAGACCTTGCGGTCGTCGTTGCTGCCGACGCCCATTTCTTCGGTCTTCCAGGCGCCACCCACCTGCACAGTTGAGCCATCGCCGATGTTGTAGGTCAGCGTCGTGCCGAAAGCCCAGCCTTCCAGACCGTTGCTCTTGAACACCTGAGCCGCGCCGTTCGCGGCGGCCGCAGCCGTGCTGTTCGCCTCGATGTCGAAGCGGTTATAGGCGCCGAACACCGCAACATCGATCATGCCGAAGGATTCGACATAGTTGGCAGCGAAGGTGTAGGCCCTCGAAATCTGCCCGGCGTCAGTTTTGCTTGTGAAGCCGCCGCCACACGGGCTGATGCTCGCATTATCCGTCGACTGGACGGAGAAGTCCTGGCAACCATCGGGCGTATAGGAAACACCAAGCTGCAGACCCTTACCGGCCTTGGAGCCGAAGTAGCGGTCAGCTGAGGTATACAGGTTGATGCCCTCGGCATCGTCCGGCGCACCTGTAAACTTGGTGAAATTGCCGCTGGTGCGCGCACCCGTGGGGGCATTGGTTACCGAGATGGCGCCGGTCGGATCGATCGTGCCATAACCGGGAATGGCAATGGGTGCACCATAGACCATCTTCGACGCGGCACGATCAGTCGAACCAATTTCAGCCCGGCCAATATCAGCGCGCTCGATGAACATATAACGTTCGTCGATCTGGTCGCCTTCCGTCGAGCCTTCCAGCTCGATGCGAGCACCGATCGCAGTGCCGTCAGCGAGCACGCCGCGAACATTGAAATAGATTTCAGCGTCAGCAGCGCCGAAGCCATGACTCTGACGGCTGCCCAGCGTGCGGCTGTTGTCGAAATCGGCAGCCTTGAACACCTCGGCAATATAGCCGCCGACGGTAACGGCGATCGGCACTTCCTTGGTCTGTGCCACGGCAATGTCAGCCGCAAACAGGCCAGTGCCGACGACAAGGGCGGTCTGAAGCAGGAGAAGCTTTTTCATCCTTGGGGTCCTTTGCAAGTTTGTCATGTCAGCGACGAACGATGGACCAAGGCGTTACCAAACTGCCGATATGATTAATCTTCGCCCGGAATATTTAAAAGCGGTTCTGGCAGTCGTTAGCGCCGTTCGTGATTATCAGCACAGGATCAAAGATTGTGGCGTACTGTGGCTGAAAAGCCACGACATATACGGATCAAAGCGAAAAAACGGAAATAATCGTGAAAATGAGTAATGGTAAAAAAGAAAGGGGCAGGTTTCCCTGCCCCTTCCCTCACGTCCGATTGTAGATCGGATTAGAACGTCAGATTGATACCGACCACACCGAAGGTCTGGTCGATGTTGCTGGTGGTGGTGATCGCATCCGAAGTATCGGACACGCCCACACCGGCAAAGCCGAGGATACCAGCGGCGATCTGATAGGTCAGACCGAGATGGTAGTATTCCAGATCGCCGGCGCGGGTGGTGCCCTGCTCGTTACGATCGTAATACTCCACACCGAGGCCGATCGAGCCCGGAGCGGCACCGTTGGTCAGGTAGCGAACGCCGAGGCTGTAGGCCTTACGCTCACGGGTCGAGTTGACGTCTTCCTTGGTGTAACCGCCACCAAACTGAACCGACGAACCATCGCCGATGTTATAGGTGAACAGAGCACCGCCCTGCACGCCGCTTTCGCGATCGTTCTGGAAGGCAGTCGTAGCGCCGCCGCTGCCGAGAACCTTCACGCTGTTGTAACCGGCGTAGAGGGCGACATCGAACGAGCCGAAGGACTCGAGGTAGTTGGCAGCGACGTTCAACTGCTGCTCGAGGCTGACCGGAGCGGCCAGGAAACCGCCGCCGCAGGGGGTGACGCTGGCAACATCGGTCGACTGCACCGAGAAGTCCTGGCAGTTATCCGGGGTGTAGTTCGCACCGATCTGCAGGCCCTTGCCGGCCTTGGAACCGAAATAGCGGTTCGACGCGCTATACAGGTTGATACGCTCGGCATCGTCCACGTTGTTGACGAAACGCATCAACGGCGCATTAGTCACCGCCGAATATTCCGAATGCACCGTGGTGCTGTAGTTCGGCAGCGAATTCGGCGCCGCATAGATCATCTTGGTCGTGACCGAGTCGGTCGAACCCAGTTCGACGCGGCCATACTCGGCATGCTCGATGAACATGTAGCGCTCATCGACCTGGTCGCCATAAGTGGCGGATTCGAGCTCGACGCGGGCACCGATCACGGTGCCGTTGGCCAGCACGCCGCGGACGTTGAACCAGATTTCAGAATCGGCCTTGAAGCCATGATCGCGGATGTCCGTGGTCTCCTGATCGCGATCCTGGACCTGGAACATCTGGTTGTAGTAACCGCCGACGGTAACGCCGATCGGAACTTCCTTGGTCTGCGCGTTGGCGATATCGGCCACGAACAGGCCGGCAGCGGCAACGAGCGCTGTTTGCAGAAGCAGAGTCTTCTTCATTTTCCTCTTTCCTCTCCCACCGGGATTAGGGTTGCAGTGCTAGTCCTAGCATCGAACAAACAGCCGATACGGGCCGCTGATCGCTGAAGATCAAGCCATCTGCGACCCGCAAGTGTCAATTAAAGCAGCACTTTCCGGGAGACTTTTGGAACCGGTGTTGCAAATGAGCCACACAAAATCACCACAGGCAGTTTTTCGTCTTGAGAAATCAAACAGATATCCCCGGTGCAGCATGCCGTTCCGCATGTCTGCAATTGCTGTTTCTGAATATCCGGTTAAAGCCTGGCGTGCGTGCGAACGAGTCGATAGGCCCGGCCCGCCTCAGGTACGCCCGCCTCGATTCGCAGCGGTTCATCATAAGTGGCGGCAACTGCGAATCCGGTGTTGGCAGCGAGTGTCCGGATATAGGCATCAGCCTGCCGAAAGCGGCCACTCGGTCGCAACTCTACCGGCTGCGAACCATGCGCCAGCTCGATCGTACATAGCAGTTCGCCATCCTTGTTAAGATATTGATCTGAAAATGAAAAAATATTCTCCAGTTGTCCGATGTAAATAAAAACATCTGTGGCCAGGACCGCATCGTAGCGACAGGGCGGCCGATGCAGGAAAGCATGGGCTTCAGCCTTGTAAAGGTGGTCATACCCGCCGCGACGGCCTGCTTGCTGCAGCATCCTAGGGGCCAGATCGACACCATCCAACTGCTTGGCATAGGCCCGGAATAACGGTGCATTCAACCCAGTCCCGCATCCAAGATCGAGGATTGTGCGGCTGCGGTCTTTTTCCCAGGCCTGTTCAGCCAGATGGGCAATCATCTGCGGGCCGCGGTAATTCAGGCTGGCCAGATGGGCATCAAAACTCTCGGCATGGCCATCGAAAACCCACACGACATAGTCGTCCGGGGCCCGATCGGGAACGCGTTTACCCTCCAGCATATCGACCATATGGCGAATCGCGCCGGATTCCGGCAGCAGCGCCAGAGCCCGCTGGAAGGCATTGAGAGCCGCATCAGGGTCCCTGCGCTCCAGATGGCATTGCCCCAGCCCCAGCCAGGCCGGTGCCGTTTCCTGCCGTGCCAGGGCTTGCTGGTAAATCGCTGCGGCCTCGTCCAGATGGCCAGCAACCTGAGCCTTCCAGGCATGCTGCAAAAGATCGTCAATAGCCTTTGTTTTCAAATCCATAGCTCGATGCTCACGGCGCGACCCGACTTAAATCTTTTCCAGTCCACTCACAATCCCCGAGGGCGTAATACTGGCCGGTCATTGGGGGCTGTTATAGACTAAGCTATTCACTGCTGCAGTAAGCGTTCCAGAAGGATGGCCACAATGGCGTCTCTGCGTCCGATCACCATTTGCCCCCGGGGTTTCCCTCATCGCAGGATGATGCTTGCCTCTGTTATGGTTATTGTTTCCTTGGCCGGCTGCTCGGCGCCGGGCGATAACGAAACCCAGACCTACTTCCCGGAAAAGAATCAGTACGGCACCTACGACCCGGCACCCTCGGCTGGCCGGCAGTCGGTTTTCGGGTCTGGCGGTCTCAATATCCTGGGCGGTGGAGACAAGAAGAAGGAGGATGGCGGCAGCGGCGGTATTGGTGTCAACAGTTTCCTGTGGCGTGCGACGCTGGATACCGTGTCCTTCATGCCCCTGATTTCGGCCGATCCTTTTGGCGGCGTCATCATCACCGACTGGTACACACCGCCGCAGACGCCGACCGAACGTTTCAAAGTCAATGTCTATATCCTGGATCGTGCGCTGCGCGCCGATGGGATTCGCGTTGCCGTCTTCCGCCAGGTGCGCCAGGGGGATAACTGGGCCGATCAGGCAGCCGCCCCGAATACCGCGATCAGCATGGAAAATGCTATCTTGCAACGGGCGCGCGAATTCCGCATGGAAGCCGAGGCCCGCCGCTAAGATTTTACGCGCTTACAGCAAGCGCCCGCTCTAGACTCGTCAGACACCGGAACCCGAATGTCCCGCTATAATGCCAAGGCGGCGGAAACCAAATGGCAAGCCGCCTGGAACCAGCGGCAGGCCTTTCGCGCCGAAGCCAATCCCAAACGCCCGAAATACTATGTGCTGGAGATGTTCCCCTATCCGTCGGGGCGCATCCATATGGGGCATGTGCGCAACTACACGCTGGGCGATGTCGTCGCCCGCTACAAGCGCGCACGCGGCTTCAACGTGCTGCATCCGATGGGCTGGGATGCTTTCGGCCTGCCGGCGGAGAATGCCGCGCAGGAGAAGAAAGTTCATCCAGCCGCCTGGACCTACGACAACATCGCCAACATGCGCGCCGAATTGCAGCGCATGGGCCTGTCGCTCGACTGGAGCCGCGAATTCGCGACCTGCCATCCAGGCTATTATAAGCACCAGCAGCAACTGTTCCTCGATTTCCTGAAAGCCGACCTGATCTATCGCAAGGAAAGCTTCGTCAATTGGGATCCGGTGGATCACACTGTCCTCGCCAATGAACAGGTGATCGATGGACGCGGCTGGCGCTCGGGTGCGATCGTCGAGCGGCGCAAGCTGTCACAATGGTTCCTCAAGATCACGGCCTATGCCGACGATCTGTTGAACGCATTGCAGACCGGTCTGGAACGCTGGCCAGAACGGGTCAAGCTGATGCAGCAGAACTGGATCGGCAAGTCCGAAGGCGCACGCTTTGCCTTCGCGCTGAAGAACCGTGTCGACAGTATCGAGGTCTACTCGACGCGGCCGGATACGCTCTATGGCGCCAGCTTCGTGGCGATCGCCGCCGATCATCCGCTGGCCGCTGAAATAGCCAAGACCGACGCCAAGCTGACTGCTTTCATCGAAGAATGCCGCCAGACCGGCACGGCAGAAGCCGAGCTGGAAAAAGCCGAAAAGATGGGCTACCGCATTCCGGTCGAAGCCCTGCACCCCTTCGCGCCCGAATCGACACTGCCGGTCTATGTCGCCAATTTCGTGCTGATGGAATACGGCACCGGCGCCATTTTCGGTTGCCCCGGCCACGACCAGCGCGACTTGGATTTCGCGCGTAAATACGACCTGCCGGTCAAGGCCGTCGTTGCGCCGAAGGGGCAGCACAATATCGAAATCGGGACCGAGGCTTTCACCGAGACCGATAATACGGTGGCGATCAATTCCGATTTCCTTAACGGCCTGGATGTCGCCGCAGCCAAACGCGCGGCCATCAAGAAGCTGGAAGCGCTGAACGCTGGGGAAGGAACTGTGACTTTCCGTCTGCGCGACTGGGGCGTCTCGCGCCAGCGCTACTGGGGTTGTCCGATTCCGGTGATCCATTGCGACGCCTGCGGCATCGTGCCGGTGCCGACCGCCGATCTGCCGGTGCAACTGCCTGACGATGTCACCTTCGACAGACCAGGCAATCCGCTGGATCACCACCCGACCTGGAAGCATGTGAATTGCCCGAGCTGCGGCGGCAAAGCACAGCGGGAAACCGACACCTGCGACACCTTCGTCGATTCGTCCTGGTATTTCGCCCGTTTCTGCAGCCCGCGCGCCGATCTGCCACTGATAAAAGACGAAGTCGATTACTGGATGCCTGTTGATCAGTATATCGGTGGCATCGAGCATGCCATTCTGCATCTGCTATATTCGCGCTTCTTCACCCGCGCCCTGCGCGACACCGGCTACCTCTCATTGCCGAGCGGCGAGCCTTTTGCCGGCCTGTTCACGCAAGGCATGGTTTGCCATGAAACCTATCGCGACAGCAGCGGCGCCTGGCTGCAGCCGACCGAGGTAAAGAAGGATGGCAGCCAAACGGTGCATATCCGCACCGGGGAACCGGTGACAGTAGGCCGCACCGAGAAGATGTCGAAATCTAGAAAGAACGTCATCGATCCTGGCCTGATCATCGATACCTATGGCGCTGATACCGCGCGCTGGTTCATGCTGTCGGACAGTCCGCCGGAGCGTGATCTGGAATGGAGCGAGTCTGGTGTCGAAGGTGCCTGGCGTTTCACGCAGCGTTTATGGCGCCTGGTTTCCGAGCCACGCGGACCGATCGCCGCGTCAGCAGCTACACTGCCGGCCGAATGGCCCGATGCCGCATTGGAACTGCGCCGGGCCCTGCACAAGACGATTGCTGCGCTGACCCAGGATCTGGAACAGTTCCATTTCAACAAGGCCGTTGCGCGTATCCATGAATTTGCCAACCTGCAGGAGGCAATCCGGGGCGACGATGCAGCTACCGCCTGGGCGCGCCGTGAAGCGCTGGAGGCTTTGGCCAAGCTGATCGGCCCGATGGTGCCGCATCTGGCGGAGGAAATCTGGCAGGCTCTGGGGAAGGATGGGCTGCTGCTGGAGCAGCCATGGCCGGTGGCCGATCCGGATCTCGCCCGCGACGATACAGTGACAATCGCCATACAGGTTGCGGGTAAGCTGCGCGCCACGATCGAAGTGTCTCGCGACATGGAACAAGGTGCCCTTGAGAAACTCGCCCTGGCAAACGACAATGTCCTGCGCGCCATCGATGGCAAACCGGTGCGCAAGGTGATCGTGGTGCCGAATCGGATTGTCAATGTCGTGGTCTAGACTGCCTCGCACCCTTCTGATCGGCGTGGTTCTGACCGGCCTGCTGGCAGCATGCGGTTTCAGGCCGCTCTACCGGCAGGACAGCGACACCGCCTCGGTGGTGCAGTTCTCGCAGATCGCCATAGCGCAACCCGATGATCGCGTTTCGCAGCAGCTGCGCAATCACCTGCTCGATATCCTGACTCCGCATGGTGCCCCGGAGCGCCCGCGCTACCTGCTGGACTATCGCATTACGGAATCCGTCGGGTCGGTTTTCGTTACCCGCACTGAAGAAATTACCAGAAACAATCTGCAGTTATCCGTATCATACTATTTGCGCGACTATGAAACCGGCGTAGCCGTCTTCTCCATGTCTGCCACCAGCCAGTCTTCGTATAACGTGACGCAGGCAGATTACGCCAATCTGATCAGCGAAAAGAATGCGCGCGAGCGCGCATTGCGCGACGCCGCCGAGCAGATGCGTCTGCGGCTTGGAAATTATTTCGATCGCAAACCGCAATTGGACGAACTCAAACGCCAGAAGCAACAGGGAAGCGTTCGGTGAAACTGCCGACGCGCGAAGTCGAAAGCTTCGTCAAGCGGCCACGTCAGGATATCCGCGCGGTTCTGCTGTTCGGCAGCGATGCCGGCCTGATCCGGGAACGCGCCAAGGCAATCGCCCAAAGCGCCTGCGAAGACCTGAACGATCCCTTTCGCGTTGCAACGCTGACCGGCGCGCAGCTGCAGGAAGATCCTGCCCGCCTCGCCGACGAGGCGGCTGCGATGGCACTGACCGGCGGGCGCCGCGTGGTGATGATCTCCGGCGCCGGCGACCGCAACGGCAAGCTTTTTGCCGGTTTCTTCGATGACCCTGCCGGCGATGCGCTGATCGTGGTCGAGGCCGGCGAGCTGACGGCACGATCCTCTCTGCGCGTGGCATTCGAGGATTCGAAGATCGCCGCCGCCATCGGCTGCTATGCCGATGACCAGCGGGTCTTGCAGGGCCTCGCCGATGATATGGTCAAGGAAGCTGGCAAGAAGATCGCGCCTGAGGCGATGGCATATTTGCTCGACAACCTGGGCGCCGATCGCATGATCACGCGCGGCGAGATCGCCAAGCTGCTGCTGTACAAGGGCGACGACGCCACCCCGATCAGCCTGGAAGACTGCGAAGCGGTGATCGGCGACAGTTCGACGCTGTTCCTCGACGACGCCGCCTTTGCCGCTTTCGGCGGCGACTTCACCCTGCTGACCGACGCTCTCACCCGCTGCGAAGGCGCTGGCGAATCACCGGTGGCGATCCTGCGCGTGGCGCAGAAGCACGGCCAGAAACTGCATCTGGCCGCCGCCAGTCGCGAAGCCGGCAACTCCATGGATCCGAAACGGCTTGGCGTGCACTGGACGCGTACCGCCGGTTTCGAGCGCCAGACCAGGCAATGGTCGAGTGACCGGCTGATGCGGGCGCTGGAAATCCTTACCGATGCCGAGTTGCTGGCGAAGAGTACCGGCATGCCGGCTGCGGCCGCCTGCGGCGATGCTCTGCTGCGCATTGCCAGGGCTGCGCGCGTCGCGCGCTAAGCCCCCGTTCCGAAATCCAAGATGCCCGCTGTGCCATCTTCGGCGCCGGCCAGCAGATAGCGCCCATCGGCACTCCAGCCCAGGGCGGTCACCGGCGCTGTGCCCAGCCGCTCGAGTTCGATACTGGTCTGATCGTTGATACGACCGAGTTTCAGCTGGCCATCGGCGTGACCCGAGGCAATCAGTCCGTGGCGCGGATGGCATGCCACCGCGGTGACCACGGCGCCCCGGCTGAGTTCCAGCGGGGCAGAGCCCATCGGACCCTTGCCTTTGCAGTCCCATACCACCACCACCTCGGCACCGCTGGTGGCGAGCCAGCGGCCATCGCGCGACCAGCTCAGACTGCGTGGCTTGGTCGGGTAGCCGCTCATCCGCATATCGGCAGAATCGCTGAGGCGCCAGCCATGCAGCTCATTTTCCTGTGTCGCCGTCATGACGAATTTGCCGTCCGGCGACCAGGTGGCGGCGATATGCGAGCCCTTCCAGTTCAGCCGCTTGGCCGGCTGCGGTTCGGCCTTGGCCCACCACAGCGACACGCCGCCGTAATGCGCCGCGACCAGGCGTCTGCCCTTCGGGTTGAAGGCAATGCCGGTCACCGTGCTGGGGTGGTCTTCAAACGTGGCAATCGCATTGCCGCGCGCATCCAGCAGTCCGACGCGTTTGCCGGCGGCATAAGCGATGGCGTCGCCGCTATCCGATACTGCGACATGCTCGATCCACTTGCGCGGCACCATCGCCAGCGCATGGCCCTCGCCTGCCACGTTGGTCAGCATCAGCTGACCGTCATCGCCGCCCGAAACGAAGCCTTCTCCATCGGGAGACGCCGCCATGCAGAGGAGGGCCGCATCGGGATGAGCGATCAGCCGCCGCGTGGTGCCTGCCTCCGGATCATCGAAAGGCCGGAGCGCGATCGAGCCGTCGCCAAGGCCGAAGCCGGCATGGCCGGCGGCATTGGCGGAAACCGCCGCCACCACGCCGGACTTGAACTGCCAGAGATAAGCCCGGAAGCCGATCTGTGTGCCGGGAGCCGTCTTCACTGTCATGGTGATCGGCTCAGGCGCGGCAGGACTCGAAGCCCTGCTGCAGGGCGGGCAGATCAAGATCGCGGCCGATGAAAACCAGGCGCGAGACATGCTTCTCGTCGGCGCGCCAGGGGCGCTGGAAATCGCCGTCCTTGATCATATGCACAGCCTGGAAGACGAAGCGCTTGTCACTGCCCTTGAAATCCAGAATGCCCTTGCTGCGCAGGATATTCTGGCCTTGGGCAGCCAGCAGCTCGCCGATCCAGGCATCGAACTTGCGCGAATCGATCGGCGTATCGACGGTTAGAGACACACTTTTTACGGTGGTGTCATGCTCGTGATCGTGGCCGCAATGCTCGTCATGCACATGCCCGGCCTCGCCATGCGTCGGATTGTGCCCATGGTGATGATCGTGATGATCGTGATGGTCGTGGCCGCAATGCTCGTCATGCACATGGCCCGGTTCGCCATGCGCCGGACCCTGCCGCAGGAAATCCGGTTCCAGGTCGAGGATGCGGCTGAGATCGAAGGCGCCGCGATCCAGCACCTTGGCGAGATCCACGTCGCATTTGGTCGCATGATGGATCTGGGCAAACTGGTTGACGCTGCGGATACGGCGTTCCACCTCGGCCAGTTCTTCCCCGGTCACCAGGTCGGTCTTGTTCAGCACGATCACATCGGCAAAGGCGATCTGCTCCTCGGCCTCGCGGCTGTCCTTCAGGCGCGCCGGCAGATGGCGGGCATCAACCACGGTGACGATGGAATCGAGCCGGGCACGGCGCGACACGTCTTCATCGACGAAGAAAGTCTGCGCCACCGGGCCGGGATCGGCCAGGCCCGTGGTTTCCACCACGATGGCATCGAAACGGTCCTTGCGCTTGAACAGGCCTTCGATGATGCGGATCAGGTCGCCGCGCACGGTGCAGCAGATGCAGCCGTTGTTCATCTCGAAGACTTCCTCGTCGGCGTCCACCACCAGCTCGTTGTCGATGCCGATTTCGCCGAACTCGTTGATGATGACGGCGTATTTCTTGCCGTGATTTTCGGTCAGGATGCGGTTCAGCAGCGTGGTCTTGCCGGCACCGAGATAGCCGGTGAGGACGGTAACGGGCGTCTGCGCATTCTCCAATGACTGTGACATAAGCGGATATCTCCGGCCGGGGCGGCCATGCTATTGAATTGTGGAATTTGGGCGTAACCATAGTGGCCTGACTGCCTAAGTCCAGCCTCGGCCCAGCACCCGGCCTGCAGCCGCCAAGTATCGGAAACATGTCGAAGAATCGCGCAACTTACAGCCTGACCCTGTCCAGCCCGCTCGGCTCGCTGACCGTCACGGCCACAACAGCCGCGGTCGTCAAGCTCGACTGGGGCGGCCGGGGTGCCCAGAAAGCATCCTGGGCTGCCGATATCGACACGCCGCCGGAGGCGGGCGCCCTGCTGGCCGAGGCAGCCCGCCAGCTGGAGGTCTATTTCACGGATGGCAGATTCCGCTTCGATCTGCCGCTGGAGCCGGCCGGCACCGATTTCCAGCGCGCCGTCTGGGATTTCATGCTGGCGATCCCCGCCGGCCGCACCCGCAGCTATGGCGAGGCCGCCACTGCCATCGGCAGCGGCCCGGTAGATTCCCGTGCGGTGGGCAGCGCCTGCGGCGCCAATCCGATTCCGGTGATTATCCCCTGCCACCGCATCCTGGCGGCCGGCGGCGATGCCGGCGGCTATTCCGGCAAGGGCGGGCTGGATACCAAGCGCTGGCTGCTGCGCCACGAAGGCGCCTACGTGCCGTCCGAACAGGTCAGCCTGTTCTGATTTCTCCGACGGCGGCCTGCAGGGCCGCGGCGAACTGCTGCAACGAGCGAAGCGCCATGGTCTCGCGATGCGCGAGGAACAGCAGCGGAGTCGCTACCGGTTCGCGATCGACGCGCAGGCGTTGCACCAGCCCGAGCCGGCTGTAATGCGCAATCGCCGAAAACGGCGCCACTGTTACAAGATCGGTGCGGCCGACGATCTGCAGATTGGTGTGGAAGGACAGCGATTCGATGACCGGCCGCGGCCGCTCCAGGCCGTGATTGATAAAATGCTGGTCGACAAATACGCGCGTGAAGCTGGGCAATGGTGCCAGCACCCAGGATTCCCCAACAATATCGGCCAGCGAAACGGACCGGCGACGCGCCAGTGGATGCCGGCGCGATGTTGCGAATGACAGACCCTCGGTCAGCAGCGGCGTCGCAAACAGATCACCCAATGTCGGATCGCGCAGCGTGGCGGCATCGACGCGTCCGATGAAACAGTCGATCTGCCGGCTCCGCAAATCCGCGAGCATCGACGGCACCGTACCTTCGGTGACTTCGATGTCGAAATCGATGCCCTCGCGCATCAGCCCGGCAATCGCCTGCGGCAGCAGATCGACCGTCACCACCGGCAGAGCGCCAACCGAGAGCCGCCGGCGCGGCGCAGCCTTGCCGCTGCCGAGCGCCCTGTCCAGCGCGACGAGACCGATGCGCAGACGCTCCACCACGGCGTGGCCGGCCGGCGTCAGGCGCACGCCGCGCGGCAGGCGTTCGTAGAGTGCGGCGCCGACCACGGTTTCCACCTCGCGCAGGATCTTGGTGGCGGCCGGCTGGCTCAGACCCAGTTGCGCGGCGGCACGGCTGAGCGAGCCACTGACCTCGACGGCGTCGAGCAGGCGGAGGTGGCGCAGGCGCAGGCGGTCGGTGCGGGTCATGCCGATATATTATTTTGTTATGGATATAGTCCATAACAATAATTTACTGGCAAGAGAGCCGCGTCTACCCTGCTCGCAAAAATCATGGAGGAAATACCGATGCGCCCTGCGAGCCGCCAACCGACCCGCCGTACCTTCCTGCAGCTTGCCGCCGGCGGCGCGGCCGTTTTCGCGCCCGGGCTTTCACGCGCCCAGAGCTATCCGGCCAAGCCGATCAAGCTGATCCTGCCCTATGCCGCCGGCGGCGGGCCGGATGTGCTGACCCGCGTCTTTGCCGACAAGATGGGCGAGGTGCTGGGCCAGCGCGTCGTGATCGACAACCGGGTCGGCGCCGGCGGCATTCTGGCCGGGCAGATCGCCGCCCAGGCGCCGCCCGACGGCTACACCATCCTGCTCGGCTCCTCGTCGCATGTGACGCAGAAACTTCTGGAGCCTAAGGCCGAATTCGATCCGATGACCAGCTTCACGCACATCATGCGGCTCAGTACCGCGCCGACGCTGCTGGTGGCCGAAGCGGAAGGCCCGTTCCGCAGCGCCGCCGATCTGGTGGCGGCAGCGAAGGCAGCCCCGGGCAAGTTCAACTACGGCTCCGGCGGCATCGGCAGTGCCGCGCATCTGGCCGGCGCCGGCTTCGCCAATTTCACCGGCATCGATGTGGTGCATGTGCCGTTTCGCGGATCGGTCGAGATCGTGCCGGCCATCCTGAGCAAGACCGTGGAATTCGCCTTTCCCATTGCCTCCACCGCCGTGCCGCAGGTCAAAGCCGGCAAGGTGCGCGCACTGGCCACCACGGCGCCGCGCCGCCTGCCGCAGTTGCCGGACGTGCCGACGCTGAAGGAGCTCTACGGCAGCGACGACCTGGTGCTGGAATCCTGGAGCGGCCTGTGGGGCCCGGCCAATCTGCCGCCGGCCATCGTGGCGAAGCTGAACGAAGCGGCACTGACCGTCGCGCGCATGCCGGAGATCATCGCGGTGCACGAAAGAATCGGCAGCCCGATCGACACCACCGCGACGCCGGCCGAATTCACCGCCTTCATGCGCAGCGAGACGGCGAAATACACCAAGCTGGTCGCCGCTGCGAAGATCGGGACGCAGCGTTGAGCGCCACACCACCGACCTTCCGGCCGTTGGACGGCGTGACGGTGCTGGATTTTTCGCATGTCATCGCCGGACCGCTGGCCTCCTTCCATCTCGCCCGGCTCGGCGCCACCGTGATCAAGGTGGAGGGCGCCGACGGCGATGTGATGCGGCGCGGCGCTCGTGGCATGCAGGCCTATAACGCGCTGAATGCCGGCAAGGAAAATCGGCAGCTCGACCTGCGCGACCTGGCGCAGCGGCAGGCGGCACACGATCTGGCCGCGAAGGTCGACATCCTGCTCGATAACCTGCGGCCAGGCGTACTCGACCGCTTCGGTCTCGGCTACGATGCGGTGAAGGCGATCAATCCGCGTATCGTCTACTGTTCGGTATCAGGCTTCGGCCGCAAGGGCGCCTGGGCCGACCGCCCCGCCTATGACCATGTCATCCAGGCCATGACCGGCATGATGATGCTGGCCGGCAACGAGGGCGATCCGCCGATCAAGGTCGGCTTTCCCGCCGTCGATGCGGTCGCCGGCCTGCTGGCCGCCTTTGCCATGCTGGCCGGCCTGCGCGAGCGCGAGCGCACCGGCAGCGGTATGCTGCTCGATGTCTCGATGCTCGGCGCGGCGATGCAGCTGATGTATCCCTTCACCTGCGATGCGCTGACCAACGACACCTCGCCGCCCCGGTTGGGCAACCAGGGCTATTCCGGCAGCCCGGCTGCCGACCTGTTCGAATGCCGCGAGGGCTGGATCGCCATCGGCGCCAACAAACCGCGGCATGTGGTGTCGCTGCTCGGCATCCTCGGTCTCGCTGCGCTCGGCGATGACCGTGCGATTTTCCCCGATGGCCTGCCGCTGCAGGGTCCGGCCAGTTTCGTGCGTGCCGCCGAGCCCGCCCGCTTCAAGCAGGCGGTGGCCGCCGCGATCCACAACTGGGATGCCGAGACACTGGAGGCCGCCCTGGTCGATGTCCAGGTGCCGGCGGCCCGGGTGCGGCGCCTGCATGACTTCACCGGCGCTTTCAAGGCGGCCCCGCCCTTCGGTCTGCTGGCCCTGGGCGAGGATGATGCCGCGGTACTGTCGCCCGGTGGGGGTTTTGCCGTGTCCTGATCCGTCACCGGGCAGTATTCGCTTGCCTGGGGCTGCCGCACCCTACATCCTCACGCAACGGGGGATGGAGCGGACCGGCACGGCATGACTGCCACGGAATATCTGGGCGACCTGCCCTACATACCGATTGCCGAACATGACGATCCGCAGAACCGGCTCGATCACCCGATCCTGCGCCTGCTGTATGTCTACTGGAACGGCAAGCGCGGCCAACGCATCGCGCCCGCACGCAGCGAGATCGATCCCGTCGATTTCCGCCCCGCCATCGGCTGGGTCAACCTGATCGACGTCAGCGCCGGAATCGAGCAATTCGTCATGCGCGTGCTTGGCGGCCGCACCGAGACGATGTTCGACCTCAGGCCGGATTTCCGCACGCCCGCGGATTTCGACGATCCGGGCTTCCGCGCCGTGGCGCTGCAGGACCTGGGCTGGGCGGTCGAACATGGCAAACCGCTGCGCATGTTCCGCGACCTGCAGACGCCGAAGCGACGCTACCGCTACGAGGGCCTGGTCCTGCCGCTCTCGGACGATAACCAGACCGTGAACATGCTGCTGGCCGCCGGAATCCCGCCGCTCGGCGGTTGATTGCCCGCGCGCGGAGTCGCTAGAGTCCGCGCCAGATAAATCAGGCGATATCACACAGGAGGAATGCGCAATGGCGAAGACCGTGACGATCGGCGCCCATGATGGCGGCAGTTTCACCGGTTACCTCGCAGAACCTGCCTCGGGTAAGGGCCCCGGCATCCTCGTCATCCAGGAAATCTTCGGCGTCAATCAGGTGATGCGCAACATCTGCGACGACCTGGCCCGGCAAGGTTATGTCGCGCTCTGCCCCGACCTGTTCTGGCGCCAGGAACCCGGCGTCGATATCACCGACAAGAGCAAGGCCGAATGGGACAAGGCCTTTGCGCTGTTCGGCGGCTTCAATCTCGATCTCGGTGTCGAGGACCTGAAGTCCTCCCTCGCCGTTCTGCGCAAGCTGCCCGGTGTCAGCGGCAAGGTCGGCACTGTGGGCTACTGTCTGGGCGGACGGCTGGCCTTCCTGATGGCGGCGCGTAGCGATGTGGATGCCGCCGTGGCCTATTACGGCGTCATGCTGGCCGACCATCTCGGCGAGGTCGGCGCTATCAAAAAACCGCTGCTGATGCATTGCGCCACCGAGGACAAGTTCGTGCCCAAGGATGCCCAGGCCAGGGTGAAGGCGGCCGTGGCCGGCAATTCCAATATCACGCTGCATGAATACCAGGGCAACGACCATGCCTTCGCCCGCGTCGGCGGCGAACATTACGACAAGGCGGCCGCCGATCTGGCCAATGGTCGCAGCGCCGCATTCTTCAAGCAACACCTGTCCTGATCGAGGCATCCAGCATCATGGTCCACGCAATCCGCATTCACGCCAATGGCGGCCCTGAAGTGATGAAATGGGAAGAGGTCGAGGTCGGCGCACCCGGCCCCGGCCAGATCCGGCTGAAGGTTTCGGCCGCCGGGCTGAACTATCTCGACACCTACCATCGCAGCGGCCTGTACAAGCTGCCGCTGCCGCTCACGCTCGGCACCGAAGGCTCCGGCGTGGTGACCGCCGTGGGTGACGGCGTCAGCGACATCAAGGTGGGTGATCGCGTCGCCTATGCCTCGGCGCCGCTCGGCGCCTATGCCGAGGAACGGCTGATGCAGGCCGACCGCTGCGTGGTGTTGCCCGAGGGCATCGACGACCGGCTGGCTGCCGCGATCATGCTGAAGGGCATGACGACGGAATACCTGCTGTTGCGCACCTACAAGGTGCAGCCGGGCCAGACCATCCTGTTCCATGCCGCCGCCGGCGGCGTCGGCCTGATCTTTGGCCAGTGGGCCAGGGCACTCGGCGCCACCGTGATCGGCACCGTAGGCAGCGACGACAAGGCGAAACTCGCCCGCGCGCATGGCTACGACCATGTCATCAACTACCGCACGGAAAACTTCGTCGAGAAGGTGAAGGAGATCACCAAGGGCGCCGGCGTGCCTGTCGTCTATGACGGCGTCGGCAAAGATACCTGGGCGGGATCGCTCGACTGCCTGCAGCCTTTCGGCCTGATGGTCAGCTTCGGCAATGCCTCCGGCCCGGTGCCGCCCTTCGATGTCAGCACGCTGGCCGGCAAGGGTTCGCTCTATGTCACCCGGCCGACCCTCGTCACGTATACGGCAAAACGCGCCGACCTGGTCGCTTCGGCCAAGGCGCTGTTCGAGGTGGTGAAATCAGGCAAGGTGAAGGTGGAAATCCCGCAGACCTATGCGCTGAAGGATGCCGCCCGCGCCCATGCCGACCTGGAAGCGCGCAAGACCACCGGCTCCACACTGCTGCTGCCGTAAGTTAACAAGACCCGCCCGCCGCTGCGCGTCAGGGCCCTCCCTCTCCCGCTTGCAGGAGAGGCGCATGGGCTGCGAAAGCTCCAGTGGAGCTTTCGCGGGCGCCCATTGCGGGTGAGGGTCTTGCGGCAGCCTGCCCCCGGCCCTTTTTCTTTGCCGGCGCCTGCGCCATGCTGCCGCCGTCGTTCTTCCC
The DNA here is from genome assembly GCF_025869515.1 of Ferrovibrio sp. GTDB lineage: Bacteria > Pseudomonadota > Alphaproteobacteria > Ferrovibrionales > Ferrovibrionaceae > Ferrovibrio. The sequence continues at coordinate 15,080 of NZ_JAOZVR010000115.1, read as the reverse complement.
GCCGGCGCGGATGGTGCCCATGGCCGAACTGCCGATCACCGCAAAGACGCCCGCCGAACAGGCCCGCGCGGTGGCGCGCGCCTGCCGCACCGCCAGCCTCGCCACCACCATGACCGGCAATGCCGGGCACCAGCCCTATGCGTCGCTGGTGCTGGTCGCCTTCGACCATGACGCAGCGCCGCTGCTGCTGATCTCGCGGCTGGCCGACCATACCAAGAATATCCTCGGCAGCGACCGCGTGGCGTTGCTCTGCGACGGCACCGCCGGCCTGGCCGAGCCGCTGACCGGCCCGCGGGTCAGCCTGCTCGGCCTGGCCGAGAAAACCGAAAGTCCGCGCCACCGCGCCCGTTACCTCGCCCGCCATCCTTCGGCGGAGATGTATGCCGGCTTCGGCGATTTCGCCTTTTACAGGATTCATGTCGAGCGCGCGCATATCGTCGCCGGCTTCGGCAAGATCCACTGGCTCGACGATTACCTCTATGCCGGCGAGACGGCGGCACTGGCCGAGGCGGAAGCCGACATCCTGCAGCATATGAACACCGACCATACCGATGCCGTGCAGCTCTATGCGACCAGGCTGCTGGGCCGAAGCGGCGACGGCTGGAGTCTCTGCGGCATCGACACTGAGGGCACGGATTTACTGCGCGACGGCGAAATCGCCCGGCTGAATTTCGGCAGGACGATTGCGAGCGCCGAGGAAGCGCGCGCCGAGCTGGTGCGGCTGGTGAAGTTGGCGCGACAACAATAAAAAAGCCCGCCGGCCTTGCAGACCGACGGGCGCAAGACCCAACCAGCCCGGACGCGGCATCAAAGCACCTGGTGAGGGTGTGCCGTTCGATCGTCGCACTCAACGCTCGAACGGCAGGAAACTCAGCGACAACAAGTCACCGGCCGCATGCCAGTCGGGCGGCAGTGCCAGCGGATCGGCCAGAGAGACACCGTCCGGCGTGGCGTTGTCGTTGCTGGCCGGCAGCAGGCGCCCGCCTTGAAATTTCTCGGGCGCCAGGAAAGCGCCGAAAGCGGCTTGCAGGCGGCTGGCCAGACCCACCTTCGAGTCAGTCTGGCGGCGGCCGCGCGGGTGATGCGTCACATGGATGGGAACATCCAGCTGGATATCGGTCACGGTCTTACCTCCAGGCGCGGGCTGACTGGTTATCGTTGGCGGCACGCTGCAGGGCACGCGCCGCCTTTTCCGCATCGGCGGTGCGACGGAACAGCTGCTGTTCGATGGCGGAGAATTGCGGCGTGGCGGCGAAGAAGCGGAACCCGCCGCGTTCGCGGATCACCACACCGGCGGCCGCACCGGCCGCCTCGATCACATAGGCTTCACTCATGGAAGAACTCCGTTGGCCGACCCGTAACCGGGTTCGGCAGTCATGTCGCGGAAAGGTTGGGACGGCAGGCGGGCTGCGATCAGCGACAACAACAGAGTTGGGATTTACGGGTCGTGGTCATGGGTCTTCTCCGAACGATTCCGGGCCCACGACTTTCGCCGTGGCGCTTTAGCGTTGGTGTCGCGGCGCAAGCTGCCCTTCAAATCCCGCGATCCGGTGTGAACCGGATGGAGTCTATATTCCACATATATATTTTGAAATCAATGTTATTTCACATCACTTCATGCAGATAAACATTAACTCACACACGAATGCTGCATGGCTCTGCGTAAGCCACTGATCCTGTTTGACGATGTAAGGAGTTTTGCCGGATTTTCGGTCGGGTCGGCCCGCCAATGCCCCATTCTGACGGACCGACCACGAACCCCATCACGACCAGCAGAGTGACGGGGCCGACCTAAGAACCGCACCGGGGTGCGATGCGCCCGAGTATATGAGAATGATTTTCAATTACAAGAGCTTTCTGCACAGCGGCAAGACTTTTTTCACGGCCGGCCCGCGATGCTGTCGGTAACGGCCATCAGGCCATGCGGGGGGACAGATTCAGGGGTGAGCAATCTGATCGAAGCCACGGCCGAGACCGTGCAGCGCCCGCGGCTGCGTCGCCTGCTGGACTACTGGCATGACAAGCGGGCCGATCGCAGGTTGCCGGCGCGCGCCGATCTCGATCCGATGCAGTTCACCTGGCTGCTCGGCAATATTTCACTGGCCGAAGTGGTGCCCGATGCCGCGCCAGACGCGATACCCGGTGCGCTACGCTACCGCTTCCGCCTGGTCGGCACCCGTGCGGTGGAACGCTTCGGCTACGACCCGACCGGCCGCTGGCTGGATGACCTGCCCGAGCCGACCTACCGCCGCCATGTGCAGGCTGCTTACGATGAGGTGGTGCGGCGCCGTGTGCCGCTGGTCGAACGGCTCGACATGCTGATCGACAACCGCACGCATGATTATGAAATCCTGCGCCTGCCGCTCGGCGCCGATGGCGAAACCGTCGACATGATCATGCTGGCCGCCGATTTCTTCAATCCGGATATCTGATCGCCGGGCAGATTGATCAGGGGTGCAGCCTGAGGCCCTTCACGGCCCTGTCGACCGCCCTGCGCTCGCCATGGAAGGCCAGCCCGACCCAGTTCTGCGCCACCGCATCGCCCTCGGCAAACACCGCGCGGTTGGCGGCGTCATGGCCGGTGGCGAACATCGCCTCGACATAGGGCACGATCGTCAGGCCCTGGTCGCAGGCGCAGCCATGCGCCTTTTGCAACTCAGGCAGCGGCGCGGCAAAAACCAGGATCGGCTGGCCGCACATTGCCGTGTACTGCCGGCCAGCGGCATCGATATAGGCCGCGCCGATGCAGTCCGGCACGGCGGCGACGATGCCGCTGGACAGAAACGCGGTGACATTGAGTTTCTGCCATTGCGCCAGATCCTCGCGCACGACAATGGCGATCTTGGTGGTGAACACGGACGGCAATCCCTTCTTGCTTCAGTGCAGCAAGCTTGCCGTCAGGTGCCGCCGGGGTCTGGAAGATTTGTGCAGAGCCGGCGATAGGCCGCCGGAGTCATGCCGAAGGCGCGGCGAAACCAGCGTCCCATATGGCTCTGGTCGGAGAATCCGGTCGCTGCCGCCACATCGGCCGGCGTGTCGCCGCCGGCCAGCAGGCTGCGCGCGCGGTTGAGCCGGCGTTGCACCAGATAGGCATGCGGCGCCAGGCCATAGGCACCGGCAAAGGCGCGGCTCAGGCGGAAACGGTCGGTGCCGGCCATCGATGCCAGGTCTTCCAGGCCGAGATCGGGGCGGTCGAAACCGGCATCGATGGCTTCGCGCGCCAGCCGGGCCATACGCGGCGCCGGCATGGCCCCGGTCGCCGCGCCGCCGGCAAAACGCCGGGCCAGGATCGCAACCACGCCATCGAGCGCGGCGTCGCGCGCCATGCGGCTGTCGGGCCGGGCGATCTGCCGGCAGGCGCGGCGGATCGCCTGCGCCAGTCCGGTATCGTCATCCAGCGTGCGCGGGAAGTGGAAGACCCGCTCGCCGGTATTGCGGCCGGTATACAGGGCTGCCGCATCGCGCAGCCAGTGCGGATCGAAATACAGCATCGCATAGATGAAGCCGGCCGCTTCATAGGCCTCGCCGTCATGGGTCTCGCCCGGCTCGAAGAAAATCAGCCGGCCCGGCGTGCTGCGATGGACCTGGCGACGGCAGCGGAACTGCTGCACGCCGCGCTCGGTGATGCCGACCAGCACCTGGTCATGGAAATGCGGATCATAGGCATGGGCATGGAACTGCGCCCGCACGGCCTCGGTGCCGCTCAGCGGATCGCGGGCGAAATCGAGCCAGTCGCCGGGCCGCGTCATGCCGCCTACTTGATGACACCGCAGGCGATACGCGGACCGCCGCCGCCGAGCGGAGCCGGCATATCACTGTAATTGTCGCCGCCGGCATGGATCATCAGCGCCTTGCCCGCGAGGTCGCTGACCTTCAGATGCGGCGCGATCACCGGCAAGGTCGCCGTGCCGTCGCCATTGACCACCAGCGGCGGCAGGTCGCCCCGGTGGCCGCCCATGGCATGCGGACCGTGATGCCTGCCGGTCTTCTGCGGATCGTAATGACCGCCGGCGGCCATGCCGGCGGCAGGCCGCCCGTCGGGGCCCGGGCCGGTGCCGCAACTGCCTTTCTCATGCAGGTGGAAGCCATGCGGTCCCGGGGTTCCGACCTGTTTGAGGTCCGGGGTCAGCAGCAGGCCCTGGGGCGTGTCTTTCGCCACGATGATGCCCAGCGCCATGCCGACGCCGTTGGCAGAAATCTCGCTGATGGGAATGCTCTTTTCGGCAGCCAGAAGGGCCGGAGAGGTCAGGACGAGGAAACCAGAGAGGGCGGTGGTCAGCAGAATGCGCTGCATGTCGGTTCTCCTGTGGCGAACGGTACCCCCTGAAGAATGACTATAACGGCAAAAAGGTCCGGAATTGAGACAAAAAGAAACGGGCGGGTTTTCGCCCGCCCGTCGCCCGTCGTTTCGGCAGCTGCCGTCTTTACGTATTCATCGAATCGAAGAAATCGGCATTGGTCTTGCTGTGCTTGATCTTGTCGAGCAGGAATTCCATCGCGTCCTGGCCGCCCATCGGCATGAGGATGCGGCGCAGCACCCACATCTTGGCCAGCACGCCCTTGTCGACCAGCAGCTCTTCCTTGCGGGTACCCGACTTGGTGATGTCGATGGCCGGGAAGGTGCGCTTGTCCGACAGCTTGCGGTCGAGGATGATTTCCGAGTTACCGGTGCCCTTGAACTCTTCGAAGATCACTTCGTCCATGCGCGAACCGGTTTCGATCAGCGCGGTGGCGATGATGGTGAGCGAACCACCCTCTTCGATGTTACGGGCGGCGCCGAAGAAGCGCTTCGGCTTCTGCAGCGCGTTGGCATCCACGCCGCCGGTCAGCACCTTGCCCGACGATGGCACAACGGTGTTGTAGGCCCGCGCCAGGCGAGTGATCGAATCCAGCAGGATGACGACATCGCGCTTGTGTTCGACCAGGCGCTTGGCCTTTTCCAGCACCATTTCGGTGACCTGCACATGGCGGCTTGCCGGCTCGTCGAAGGTGGAGGAAATCACCTCGCCCTTCACCGTGCGCTGCATGTCGGTGACTTCTTCCGGGCGTTCGTCGATCAGCAGGACGATCAGATAGACTTCCGGATGATTGTGGCTGATGGCATGCGCGATGTTCTGCAGCAGCATCGTCTTGCCGGTGCGCGGCGGCGCCACGATCAGAGCGCGCTGGCCCTTGCCCTGCGGCGAGATCAGGTCGATGACGCGGGCCGAGACATCGCGCTTGGGGCCGCCGGAAATGATCTTCTCGCGCTTTTCGCCGCCGCGGCTTTTGATGGTCGGCGTCTTGGGAGCGGGGGCAGCCGCGGCCGGCGCCTCTTCCTCGATCGCCGGCAGTTCCATCTTCAGCCGCTCGGTCGGATACAGCGGCGTCAGGTTGTCGAAATGCACCTTGTGGCGGCTCTGCTCGGGGTCTTCGTAATTGATCGTGTTGACCTTGAGCAGCGCGAAATAGCGCTCGCCGTCCTTGGGGGCGCGGATCGTGCCCTCGATGGTGTCGCCGGTGCGCAGACCGAAGCGGCGAATCTGGTTCGGGCTGACATAGATGTCATCGGGGCCCGGCAGGTAGTTGGCCTGGGCGGAGCGCAGGAAGCCGAAGCCGTCCTGCAGCACTTCCAGCACGCCCTCGCCGGTGATCTCGACTTCCTTGTCGGCCAGCTGCTTGAGGATCGCGAACATCATGTCCTGCTTGCGCAGGGTGGAGGCGTTCTCGATCTGCAGCTCTTCGGCGAAGGCGAGCAGGTCAGTGGGGGATTTGGTTTTCAGTTCCTGGAGATTCATCGACGGACTCGCGGACTCAGGCTAGAGCGATTTGTTTGGGAGATTGGGCGCCGGCTCCAGAGCAGAGCGGCAGCCAGTGAAGGGGGGTGTTGAGAGCCGCCCATGCAGGTTCCGCATCATGAACTGGTATTCGAAATAGTGCGGAAAGGGTGCCAGAACGGCGCCAGCCCGAAAGAAGATGGGCCGGTTGCTTAAGCGAAATAGCAACGCGCGCCGGGTAAGTCAAGGGCGGGCGGCAGTGTGATCTGCCGCCCGCCCTGTAACAAATGTGCGATCCGCTGGCGTCAGCCGGCGATATTGAGCGCCAGGAAAACCGCACCGACCACCGCCACGCCAACACCGGCGAGACGGCTCAACTGCGGCAGCATGGCAATGTTGCGGCGGCTCAGCAGGCGCCAGATCAGCACCGTGCCGGCGGCAATGGCATATTCCATCACGGCAAGACCCGCCAGATAGGAGACCAGCGGGGTCTGCTCGGCACCGAAGATGCTCTCGGCGAAGGCATAGCCGTGAAACAGGCCGGCCAGCGCCAGAATGGCGGCAAACAGCCCGTCGTTGATCTGGCGCGGAAACACCAGCAGCACGCCAAGCAGCAGCACCGAACCGGCCACCAGGAGTTCACCGGCCGGCAGGCTGACACCGCCCAGATGCAGCATCGAACCGAGCGCCGAGGCGATGACGAAGGCCAGCGGCAGCAGCAGGCCGCGGCTGCGCGGCGCCGCCAGCAGGCCGGCGGCGAAGATGAAGGCGAGATGATCGAGGCCGATCACCGGATGGGCGAGGCCGGAGATCAGCCCGGTCGCGAGGCTGTCCGGGGTACGGCCGTCCATGGCGTGATGCGCGAAGGCCGGAGCAGTGACCACCAGGCCGATAAGGCCGACGATGGCAGCGGTGACAGAACGGAACATGATGCACCTCCCGTGCAAGCATTTCGATGATGGCGCACCGGCCGTTGCATCATCCCCTGATGCAGGGCGGTTTACCGGAACAGTGATGGCAGGTCTCCGGGCTTGCAGGTCGTCGTCGGCCGCACCGCCTTCCCGGATCGTCGCTGGCCAGGGCTGTAATCCCCAGGGCTGTGATCCAGTGGCATCCTGGCGCGGGACTCGCCGCTTACCGTAGCGGGGGCTGCCGCGGCTTTGGGAACCCTCCTGTAGGAGGGTCTCCCGCACCGCGTTCCCTTTTCACCGCCGCAGCCGGATCGTTTCGGCGAATCGTTGCAGCGGACCATCGCCGGCGACCTTAAGTGCCCGGCCGGGGGCCGTCAAATGGACCCAGGGCAAACACAGCCTGCGGCAAACCGTGCCTTGCCCAAAAGACAGCCCGGGGGTAAGCCTGTGCCCATGTCTGGCCCCTCAGCCATATCCCGTTCCGCCGCCCGCCCTGCCCCAGGACGTCGTCTTGGCCGGCTGGCTGCCCTGCTGGCGCTGTGCGCCCTGGTATTCCACGGCCTGCTGCCGCTGACCCAGCAGGTCGCCCGGCAGGTGCAGGCGGCCAACGGCATCGAGCAGGTCGTGCTCTGTTCGGCGCTCGGTTTCCGCACGCTGGCGCTGAAGGACGGCGCCCCGGTGGATACCGACCCGGCCAAGAGCGAGAAGAGCAGCCGGATCTGCCCGGTCTGCTTCGCCACGGCCAATCTTTCCCATGCCATCCTGCCGGCCGGCGCCCTGCCGGTGCTGCCGAGCCTGGCGATCACCGTACTCTATGGCGCCGCGCCGGCCAGCACGGCCGCCTCGGCCGCCTATCTTCCACCGCAGGCGCGCGCGCCTCCCGCTTTCGTTTCCTGAACCACGCCACCCTTTTCGTTTTCAGGATTCCGGGAGTTTTCCCAATGTCGATCACCAAGCTTGCGAGCGCTGCCGCGCTCGCCACCCTGCTGTCATCCACTGCCTATGCCCATATCGTCGCCGATCCCGCCGAGGCCCAGCCCGGCAGCTATTTCCGCACCGCGCTCCGCGTCGGCCATGGCTGCGGTGCCGGCAAACCGACCACCGCCATCCGCGTCAGCATCCCTGAAGGCATCGCCAATGCCAGCGCCCAGCCCAAGCCGGGCTGGGAGATCAAGGTCGAAACCACCAGGCTGGAACAGCCGATCGACGCCGGCCATGGCCGCAAGACCGATACGGTGGTCAGCGCGGTCAGCTGGAGCGGCGGCAGCCTGCCGAACGAACAGTTCGATGAATTCGGCCTCGTGCTGAAACTGCCCGATGCGCCGGGCCGGCAGCTCTGGCTGCCGGTGGTGCAGACCTGTGCCGGCGGCGAGACGCGCTGGGACCAGATTCCGGCCGCGGGGCAGAGGGTCGAGCGTCCGGCGGCGCTGATCCGTATTGCCGGCGACAATTCTGCCATGCAGATGCAGCACGCACAGCATAGCCAGCATATGCATGGCGGCATGGCACAGACAAACACCGCGCCGGCCGCCGAAGCGGCCAAGGCCGGCGACATCCAGGTGCTGCAGCCTTTCGCCCGCGCCACCCCCGCCAAGGTCGGCGGCGTGTTCCTGACGCTGAAGAATGCCGGCGGCACGGCGGACAAGCTGGTGAAGGCCTCCTCGCCGGTGGCCGACAATGTCGAACTGCACACGCATATCAAGGATGGCGATGCCATGCGCATGCGGGCAGTGGACAACATCCCCGTGCCGGCCAATGGCCAGACCGCGCTGGAACCCGGCGGCTATCATGTGATGCTGATCGGCCTGAAGCAGGCGCTGAAGGAAGGCCAGAGCTTTCCGCTCACGCTGACCTTCGAGAAGGCTGGCACCGTGACCCTTCAGGTTCCGGTGCAGAAGGCCGGATCGCCGGGCATGCCTGCCGCCGGCGGCCACGAGCACAAGCACTAATCCAGATCTGTCTTTCCCGGCATCGACGCCACGACTCCGTGCGGCGTGTCCGCACCGGCTTGCGCGTTGCGCGGGACCATACCTGCGAGACTTTCCATGACTCACACATCCATGTTCTATTTTACCGCCCGCAGCACGGCCGAACGCCTGCTGCCCCGCCTGGCCATCGCGTTGCTGGGCGCCACCGCCGCCATCGCGCTGCTGGCGCCTGACGCCCGCAGCCAGACCGTCACCTCGCCGATTACGGTCACGGCGAAGCCGGAAGACGAGGCGATCACCGTTCCGAATGCCGATGAGGCGAAGAAGCGCATTGAGAAAACCGCCGGCGGCGTCGATATCGTTACCGCCGACGAGGTACGCGACGGCCGCGCCAATTCGGTGAAGGACATCCTCGGCTATGTACCGGGCGTGTTTGCACAGTCGAAATACGGCCAGGAGGATTCGCGACTGTCGATCCGCGGCTCGGGTCTGTCGCGCAGCTTCCACCTGCGCGGCACCAGAATCCTGCGCGACGGCGTGCCGATCACCGATGCCGACGGTTCCGGCGACACGATGGAGATCGATCCGCTCGCCGTCGATTACACCGAGATCTACAAGGGCGCCAATGCCTTGCAATACGGCGCCTCGTTGCTCGGTGGTGCGGTGAATTTCGTCAGCCCGACAGGACGCAGCAACCCGGGCTTCCTGTTGCGCCAGGAATTCGGCAGTTTCGACAGCATGCGCACCCAGTTCGGCGCCGGCGGCGTGTCGGGCAACTACGACTACTACGTCACGCCAACCTACAGCCACAGCAGCGGCTTCCGCGATCACACCGACCAGGATTACAAGCGGCTGAACGGCAATATCGGCTATCGTTTCGGCGATGGCGCCGAAACGCGCTTCTTCCTCTCGGCTGCCGACATCAACCAGAAGATACCGGGCTCGCTGACCAAAGAGCAGGCGCTGAGCAATCCGCGTCAGACTCCGGCCAGCAGCTTCGTGGGCAATACCAAGCGTAATATCGACTCCTTGCGCGGCGCCAACAAGACCACCTTCCTGACCGAGACCGGCGAAGTTACGGTTGGCGCCTTCCTGGCGCGCAAGGAGTTGTTCCACCCGCTGTATTCGCCGCCGTTCTTCACCCCGGTGATCGACAACGACGAAACCAATGGCGGCGGCTTTGTCAGGTGGTACAACGACCTGACGGTCGCAGGCCATCGCAGCGAAGTGACGCTCGGCGCGAATTACTTCGCCGGCATCAATCAGGCGCGGACATACAACAATGTCGGCGGATCGAGGGGGGCGCTGACCGCGTTCGACGATCAGATCTCGCGGACATTCGAGGTCTATGGCGAGAATGCCCTGTATGTGGTGAATAATGTCGCCGTCATCACCGGCTTGCAGGGCACCATGGCCAAACGCGAGCTCGATGACAAATTCCTGTCCAACGGCGACCGCTCCTTCGAGCGCGGCTACAACAGCATCAACCCGAAAGTGGGCCTGCGCTGGGACTACGCGCCCTCGAATCAGGCCTTCATCAACCTGAGCTGGGCGGATGAGCCGCCGCCGTTCTCGGAACTCGGCACCACGACCGTCGCGGTGGAATCGCAGAAATCGAAGACGCTGGAAATCGGCACGCGCGGTAGTCACGGCGATGTTGCCTGGGATGCCGCTGTTTACCGTGCATGGCTGCAGGACGAGTTGCAGTCCATCCTGGTCAACGGCCAGTCGAGCCAGCAGAATATCGGCTCGACCATCCATCAGGGTATCGAACTGGGCGGCGAATGGACCGCGCTGCGTAACGCTTTCGCGCAGGGCGACAAAATGGCGCTGCGCGGCGCCTATACCTACAGCGATTTCCATTTCGACAACCACAGCACCTATGGCAGCAATGACATCCCCGGCGCACCGCGGCATTTCCTGGTGGCTGAGCTGCGCTATACGCATGCCAGCGGGTGGTATGCCGGGCCGAATGTCGAATGGGTGCCGCAGGCCTATAACGTCGACAATGCCAATACGCTGAAGACCGATCCTTATGCGCTGCTGGGCGCCAAGGCCGGCTACGATTTCGGCGACGGGCTGAAAGTCTTCGTCGATGGCCGCAACCTGCTCGACAAGAAGTATATTGCCGAGGTGAGCGTGCTGCCGACCGGCACGGCAAGCTCGGCGCAGTTCAATCCGGGCGACGGCCGCGCCGTCTATCTCGGCGTCGAGTACCGGTGGTAACGGCAGATGCCATAGACCTGCAGATCCCGGGACGGCTCGTGCCGCCCCGGGAGACTGCCTCTGCCAACCCGGCCCTGCGGAGCTGGATGCTGGCCCTAGGCGTTCATGGCGGCATTGCTGCCCTGCTGCTGGCCGGTACCATCGCTGCACCGAAGCCGCAGCCAGACCCCCTGCCCGTTTTCGAAATCGTCATCCCGGCGGCACCGCCGCAGCTGCTCACCGCGCCGGCCGAGCCGGCACCGCCGGAGCCGGTTGCCGAACTGCCGGAACCCGATACGGAGCCCCTGCCGGAGCCGCAGATCGAATCGCCCGCGCCAGCAAAACCCGCCGTGAAGCCACGCCCGCGTCCGCCACAGCAGGCCGTGCAGCCGCGCGGCGAAACACCATCGACCAATCAGGCGTTGGGCGCGGCTGACAGCCTGCCGGTGCAGGCGCCTCCCATTGCCGCGCGAGCCCTGCCGCAGGCGCCCGTTCCAGTACAGGAGGCAATGCCGCCTTATGCACCGATCCTGCTCGACTGGCTCGGTCGCCATCGCGATTACCCGCGCGCCGCGCGCCTGCGCCGCCTGGAAGGCGCACCGCGCATCGCCCTGACCCTGGACCGGTCCGGCCGCCTGATCGCTCTGACCCTGGTGCAGTCCAGCGGCATTCCGCTGCTTGATGAGGCTGCGCTGGCCATGGCGCGCCGCGCGGCGCCATTCCCGCCGCCGCAACTGCCGCCGGGCAGCGAGAAAGCCAGCTTCATCGTGCCGGTGCGGTTCGCCCTCGAGCCCTGAGTCGGCTGCGGCCGGATTAAATATTTTTCATCCCGTGGGCCGAGACTTCGCCACAATTCCCGGGCTAGGGTCGCGGGGCCGGGACCAGGCCGGCGCCGCCCCCCGGGCCGGGGCGCACCCAGTCCACAATCATCGCCATCTGCCGCGCCCCCGGGGGGCGGGCCCGGCCGGATTTAGCCGACCGTGACGAGCGCCTCATGGCCTGGGGCCTGCTGGCCGCCATCGTCGCGCTCAACCTCGGCACCGTGGCGCTGAATGTGTGGTTCAACCAATGGAATAACGATTTCTACAACGCGCTGCAGGAAAAGAATTTCGACGACTTCCAGACCTACCTGCTGCATTTCGCCGGCATGGCTGCGCTGTTCATCGCCGTTGCCGTCTACCAGTATTACCTGAACCAGATGCTGCAGCTGCGCTGGCGCCGCTGGCTGACCGAGCACTGGCTCGATGCATGGCTGCAAGCCAAACACTATTACCAGATGCAGGTCTTCAACCTGGGCACCGACAATCCGGACCAGCGCATCGCCGAAGACATGCGGCTGTTTGCCGCCTATTCCCTGAACATCACGCTGGGCCTGATGAATGCCGTCGTGACGCTGGCCTCCTTCCTGCACATTCTGTGGGGCCTGTCGGGTTCCTACAGCCTCAGCCTGTTCGGCAGCCCGGTCGAGATTCCCGGTTATATGGTCTGGGCCGCGCTGGTCTATGCCGCCGCCGGCACCTGGATCACGCATATGATCGGCCGCAAGCTGGTGCCGCTGAATTTCAACCAGCAGCGCTATGAAGCGGATTTCCGCTTCGATCTGGTACGGGTGCGCGAACATGCCGAAGGCATCGCCCTGCAGAATGGCGAGGCGGCCGAGAATACCCGCCTGCATACCCGCTTCAGCGCGGTGTTCGACAATTTCCTCGCCATCATGCGGCGACAGAAGCAGCTGATCTGGTTCACCGCCGGCTATGGCCAGGCCGCCATCATCTTCCCCTTCGTGGTGGCGGCACCGCGCTATTTCGGCGGCGCCATCCAGCTCGGCGGCCTGATGCAGACGGCTTCGGCCTTCGGCCAGGTGCAGAGCGCCTTCAGCTATCTGATCTCGGCCTATACCGACATCGCCGAATGGCGCGCGGTGATCAACCGCCTGACCGGTTTCCGCCAGGGTATGGAACAGGCCGACCTGATCGCCACGCAGTCCCGCATCGCCATCGAGATCACCGATGACGAACGGCTTGAGGTGCAGGACCTAGCGCTCACACTCCCCAATGGACGGCCGCTGCTCGGTCTCGATCGGCTGTCGCTGAAACGCGGCGACAGTCTGCTGCTGACCGGCCGTTCCGGCAACGGCAAGACCACGCTGCTGCGCGCCATCGCCGGCCTGTGGCCGTTCGGCCAGGGCCTGATCAGGCGCAGCGACGCCGGGCAGAGCCTGTTCCTGCCGCAGCAGCCTTATATTCCGATCGGCACGCTGCGGGCCGCGCTGGCCTATCCGCACGATCCCGCCACCTACGATAACGCCGCGTATCGCGAGGCTCTGGCTGCGATGGAGCTGGGCCACATGCAGGATCGGCTGGACGAGGAAGCCAAGTGGGATCAGGTGCTGTCGGGCGGCGAGCAGCAGCGCGTGCAGCTGGCCGGCGCCTGGCTGATGAAGCCGGCCTGGCTGTTCCTCGACGAGGCGACCTCGGCGCTGGACGACGATACCGAACATCGCGTGATGAAACAGCTGCGCGCGGCATTGCCGCACACCACCGTGGTCAGCATCGGCCATCGCCCGGCCCTGCTGGCCTTCCATGAACAGCATCTGGAATTGCAGCCCGCCGAAGATGGCGGGCCGTCGCAGCTGGTGGCCGTAACCTGACTAGCGGCGATTGCCCCAGGGGCTGCGCCGGCGCCGCGCCGTGCCGGATACCGGCACCGAGGCGGTGCCCGAAGCCATCGGCGTATCGGCATAGGCCGGCTGCTGAGTGCCGGCGCTCCCGCCACCCATCGCGCCGGCCAGCTGCATCAGCGCGGCGACGCGGTTCTCGGTGCTCGGATGCGTCGAGAACAGGCTGTCCATCGCGCCGCCATGCAGCGGGTTGATGATGAACATATGCGCGGTGGCCGGATTGCCCTCGGCCTGCGCATTCGGCACCTGCTCGACCGAACCGCTGATCCGCTGCAGCGCCGAAGCGAGCGCCTGCGGATTGCCGCTGATCCCGGCGCCGGCCTTGTCGGCTTCGTATTCGCGGCTGCGGCTGATCGCCATCTGCACCAGCATGGCCGCCACCGGCGCCAGGATCATCACCGCGATGCTGCCGATGATGCCGAGGCCGCTGCGATTGTCGCGGCTGCCGCCGAAGAACATGGCGAAATTCGCCAGCATGCCGATGGCGCCAGCCAGCGTCGCCGTCACCGTCATGATCAGGGTGTCGCGGTTTTTCACATGCGCCAGTTCATGCGCCATCACGCCGGCGATTTCCTCGCGGCTCAGGCGATGCAGCAGGCCGGTGGTGGCCGCCACGGCAGCATTTTCCGGATTGCGGCCGGTGGCAAAGGCATTGGGCTGCTCGTTGTCGATCACATAGACGCGCGGCATCGGCAGACCGGCACGCTGCGCCAGCTGCTCGACCAGGCGATAGAATTCCGGCGCCGTCTGCGCATCGACCTCGCGGGCGCCATACATCGACAGCACCATCTTGTCGCTGTTCCAGTAGGCGAACAGGTTCATCACCGCGGCCAGCGCCAGCGCGATCAGCATGCCGGACTCGCCGCCGATCAGGAAACCGACGGCACCGAACAGCGCCGTCATGGCAGCCAGCAGAAGTCCCGTCTTCAGGTAGTTCATTGTCGTCTCACCCTCGTTCTGCGGTCGGCCTCGCCTGCCAGGAAAAGCCACGCGGGCTTTGCAGCCGACCCGCACCGCTATATGTAAGATTGCCAAACCCCTCCGCAAGAAGGCCCCGCATCATGGCCGACGATCCCAAGCTTCCCGCCCAGAGTCAGCCTGCCGACACCGCCCCCAGCCCGGACGGCGCCCTCTCTTTAGACGGCAACGCCGCCGACACCCGGCCCATCGACCCCAAAACCGGCAAGCCGCTGGCGCCGGCCCAGCCGGCAATCAAGCTGACCCAGGCACCGGGCGAAGAAGACGGGCCCAAAGGCCCCGAGCCGACCCGCTACGGCGACTGGGAGCGCAAGGGCATCGTCTCGGACTTCTGAGGCCGATTTAGGAGCCGATTGCGCCGGAATTGGGGCGGCAGACCCACCCTGCACGGCTTGCATGCCCCTCGGTCCTGCCTATACTCCGGCCCGATTTTCCGAGCATTTAAGGAGTGCGCCCGATGAGCGGCAGCAAGCATGGCAGCGTCAAGAAGGTGGTCCTCGCCTATTCCGGCGGCCTCGACACCTCGGTGATCCTGAAATGGCTGCAGGAAACCTATGCCTGCGAGGTGGTGACCTTCACCGCCGATCTGGGCCAGGGCGAAGAGCTGGAGCCGGCGCGCAAG
>NZ_JAOZVR010000114.1 GCF_025869515.1 Ferrovibrio sp. | reverse complement strand
ATTCCGGGACCTTATCAGAGGGCGGCTATATCCGCCCCATCAGCAACAACACAATCACGATGATCAGAACGATGCCGATACCGCCGCTGGGGTAATATCCCCAGCTGCTGCTATAGGGCCAGCTTGGCACAGCACCGATCAGCAGGATGATCAGGATAATCAGCAGAATTGTACCAATACCCATATGGGCCTCCATCTATGGCTTAAAGTAGACAGTCATTAGAAAGAATGCGGCGCCGGGCATTGCACCGGCGCCGCTTTGATCAGGCCTTGCGGCCAAGCAGCAGCAGGACAAGCCCGCCGCAGGCCGCTGCGGCGCCGCCGACCAGATACCACATGGTATGGTCGCTATAACGTCCGGTGAGGGTTTCCGAGAGCTGCTCCATCGGCGCGTCGGAGGCATTCAGCCCGAAGATGAGCAGAATGACGCCGGCTGCGAGCGCAATCGCGCCCAGTACACGGCCCATTGGCATGGCAGCCCGCTCCTTACTTCACGACCAGGTCGTTGCGCACACTGCGCACACCCTGGACGCTGCGGGCAATCTGCTCGGCACGCGCCTTCGAAGCCGCGCTGTCGACGAAGCCGCTCAACTGCACACTGTCCTTGAAGGTTTCGACGCTGATCTGGCCGGCCTTGGTCACCGGATCCTTGACCAGCTCCGCCTTCACCTTGGTGGTGATAGCGGCGGAATCGATGTATTCGCCGGTCGATTCCTGTTTGGGTGTCGAACTGCAGGCCGAGACGGCAACAGCGCCGCCCAGCATGGCGACGACGGCGAGGCTGCGGGAAAACTGCGAGAGGGTCAACATGACGATGTCCTTTTCTATGTCGTGGTTGGGTAATGATGGAATCTGTAATCGGCCCGCCGACGGCTGATCAAACCGCCGGCGGCCGTGGCACCCCCGACAGTCCCCGTCGACGCATCAGCGCCAGGCGGGCTTGCCAAGGTTGATCTGGTCTTCATCGGTGAGGCCGCCGGCCGCGGCGCCCACGGCACCACCAATCAGCGCGCCACCGAGGGTGTTACCGGTCAGCGCACCGCCCGCCGCGCCCACGCCGGCACCGATGGCGCCACCCGACAGCGCGCGGTCGGACGTCGAGTTGCCACAAGCACCCAGCGAGGCGCTTGCGGCGGTCAGGGCAACGACAGCTGCCGCAGCCATCAGACGGTTCTTTGCTATATGGTTCATGGTCGCCTCCTTGGGACCCCAAAAGGCCCCGGTTCGGCAGACCGGCCCGCATTCGCACACCGCTCTGCACTGTGCGCATACAAACGGCCGCAAGGACCGATGGTTCCATTGCCAGAACGGAGCTGGCGGGCGAAACCGCCGGAAGACATGGGGATACAGGGCGTTGCGCTGCCAACGCGCCGCGCGATATCGCATAAATCTCACAAGACCTTTGCCGGTCGCCAGACGCACACGAAGTGCGGCTAAAGTGACTGCAACGCCTAGACGAAGAAATCGGGAATCAGGTCGGTTTCAGCCGTGCCGGGGTGACGATACCGTGCGAAATCCTTCAGACCGGCGCTGCGCAGCACATCGTCATCGATGAAGAAATTTCCAGTCGTTTCCTTCGCCGGACGCGTGAGAATCACATGCGCTGCATCGGCCATGATTTCGACCTTGCGGCATTTCTTGCGCAGCTCCGGCCCGGTGATCACATTCATCGCATCGGTATCGATTGCGGTGCGCGGCCACAGTGCATTGACGCCGACGCCCTTGCGGCGGAACTCGCCGGCCATGCCGAGCACGCACATGCTCATGCCGAATTTCGCCATCGTGTAGGCGACATGCGGCGCGAACCAGTGCTCTTTCATGTTCAGCGGCGGCGACAGGTTGAGGATATGGGGATTCTCAGCCTTCAGCAGATGCGGCAGACATTTCTGGCTGCACAGGTATGTGCCGCGCGTATTGATCTGGTGCATCAGGTCGTAACGCTTCATCGGGGTTTCCAGCGTGCCGGTCAGCGAGATGGCCGAAGCGTTGTTGATCAGGATATCGATGCCACCGAAAACCTCCACGGCCTGGGTGACGGCCGCTTCCACGATGGCCTCGTCGCGCACATCCACTACGATGGGCAACGCCTTGCCGCCGGCCTTTTCGATGGCCTCGGCGGCCGTGTAGATCGTGCCGGCCAGCTTGGGATGCGGTTCCACGGTCTTGGCGGCGACGACGATATTGGCACCGTCTTTTGCCGCCCGCAGGCCGATCGCCAGGCCAATGCCGCGGCTGGCGCCGGTGATGAACAGCGTCTTGCCCTTGAGCGACCCGGTCTTGATTGCCTCGGTCATGCCTGCCTCCCCTTATGTCGCGCCCTGCTGGCGCGTTTTCGCCAGTCTAGCGCCACTTCGGGGGCAGGGAAAAGCCGAGCCGCCTATTTCTTCCGGGCGGGGGCTTTGGCGGCGGTCCAGGTACCGCCGCTACGGGTGCATTGCTCGGCCGCATTGGGCGGCATGCCATCGTAGAAATAGGCCTTGATCATGGCGGTTTCCGGCACCTGGCTATCGACCTCGGGCGGCAGGCCCTGCATGCGGCGGATGTTGGCCTGGATGACGCGCAATGGCGTGGCGCAGATGCCGGCATAGGCGGCCGGGCATTTATCCAGCTGTTCGGATACGGTTCGGGCCGCCGGATCGCCCGCCGGGCGGCACATATTATTGATCGTGCTCTGCGGCATCTCGGTCACTTCATGGCATTGCACCATCTTCTGCCCGCCCATCGGCGTCATATCCAGTGTCTGCCGGCAGGCCTGGGCGAAGCCCGGCGCGGACAGCGTCAACAAGCCGAGGCCCAGCACCAGGGCCAGTGCGGAAACAGGTTTCATTATCATGCCTCAATAAACGATACAGCCCGGCGTTTGTGGCGCCGGGCCTGGAAAAAAAATGCAGCGTGAATGCGGTATTTGTAAGGCGCTGCCCTACTGGGCGGCCAGATCGGCAGCACTGCTGCGGCTGAATTCGAGCACACCGGCGGCATTCTGGCGACGCACCACCCGGCCTTGATGCATCAGATGATGCAGATGCGCCAGTGCCTCGCCGGCCGCCAGCGTCATGTGATCCTTGATATCGCGACGAAACAGCAGCGGCAACGTATCGATCACGGTATGCGGACGCTGCTGCAGAGCCACAAGCAGCGCCTCCAGCCGCACGGCATGATGCCGCTGCAGCATGCCGATACGCTGATGCAGACCGATGAAAGGATCGCCATGCGCCGGCAGCACCAGTGTGTCGGCCGGCAGATCACTGAATTTGGCAAAGGAGTCGAGATACTGCGTCAGCGGTCGCGCCTCCGGTTCGCCCGGATAGACACCGATATGCGGCGAGATGCGCGGCAGGACCTGATCGCCAGAGATCAGCAGATTGAGCACCGGACTGAACAGGCAGGCATGTTCGGGCGAATGGCCATTGCCGACAATAATCCGCCAGTCGTGATTACCGATGCGGATATCGTCGCCTTCATTGATACGATGGAACGCCCGCGGAATCGGCGTCACCGCCTTGGCGAAGTTGCCAAAGCCGCGCGCCTTCAGCGCATCGATCTGCGCCGCATCGAAACCGAGCCGCTGATAGAAGGCAATCACATCGGCCGGTACGTCGGGCATCTGCTCGAGTTCCAGCATGCGGCCGAAACTCCACTCGCCGAACGTCATCCACAATTCTGCATCGAACTTCTGCTGCAGCCAACCGGCCAGGCCGAGATGATCAGGATGGAAATGCGTGCAGAGGATGCGCGTGATCGGCTTGGCCTTGAGATGCTGCTCGACCACCTGGTCCCAAATCTTCTGCAGCCTGGATGACTTGAAGCCGGTATCGATCAGCGTCCAGCCTTCGGACTCTTCGATCAGCCACAGATTGATGTAGTCCAAGCCGGGGATCGGCACCGGCATGCGCAGCCACAGCACGCCTGGCCGCATCTCCATCACCTCGCCATCGCCGGGCCTGCCATCAAACGGATAGATCAGGCTGCCCTGGTCTGAAACGGCGGTGCCGTCGATGCCGGGAACGGTTTTGGACTCTGATGCCAGAGTCTGGGATGCGGGCACATCGGCCACGGGTCTGGTCCTGATTTTGTTATGGAGGCAAATCAAGCCACAGTCTGACGCTTACGTCTGCGTCAGACAAGGGTAAGCCTCGGACAGGGGAAGTCCAGCACTGACGTAACGTCAATGCTGGCTTCATATCCCTGAAATCAGGCGCGCAGCAGCTCTGGCGTCACCTCGGCCAGGCTGGCGCTGCCATCGGTGGCAGACCGGCACAGGCCGTCGACGCTGGTCAGCACCTGATCGGCAAACAGCCGCGCCGACACAATCTTGGCGGTGAAATACGGATCGGTGCCGCCCTTGGCGATCTCGGCTTTCGCCGCCAGCGCCTGGCGCGCCAGCAGCCAGCCACCGACCGTGGTGGCAAACGCCCGCAGATACGGCGTCGCGCCGGCCAGCGCTGCTTCCGGATTTTTCGCCAACTGGCCGCCGATCCACTGGCTCGCCTTGCCGAGCGACTTGAGCGCGCCATCCAGGTTGGCATGGATGGTTGCGAAGCTGTCGCCGGCTTTCGCAGTCTCTGTCACTGTCGCCGCAATCTGCGCGAACAGTGCCTTCACTGTCTCGCCGCCATTGAGCGGCAGCTTGCGCGTCACCAGGTCGATGGCCTGGATACCGTTGGTGCCTTCATAGATCGGCAGGATACGGGCATCGCGGTAATGCTGGGCCGCGCCGGTTTCCTCGATGAAGCCCATGCCGCCATGGATCTGCACGCCCATCGACGCCACTTCGCAGCCGATATCGGTGGCCCAGGCTTTCGACAGCGGCGTCAGCAGTTCCACCAGCGCCTTTGAGGCCTTGCGTTCGGCTTCATCGGGGTGGTGATGCGCACGGTCGATAGACGCGGCGTTCAGGTAGATCAGGCCGCGGCAGGCTTCGGTCAGGCTGCGCATCAGCATCAGCGTGCGGCGCACATCGGCATGCTCGATGATGGCCACATGCTGTTCGGCATTCATGCCGGGATGGCGGCCCTGCTTGCGCTGTTCCGCATAGTCCAAGGCCTGCTGGTAGGCACGTTCGGCAATCGCCAGGCCCTGGCAGCCCACCGAGAGGCGCGCGTTATTCATCATGGTGAACATGCAGCGCATGCCCTGGTTCTCGGCGCCGAGCAGAGTGCCGACGCAGTCGCCGTTGTCGCCGTAGCTCATCACGCAGGTCGGGCTGGCATGGATGCCAAGCTTGTGTTCCAGCGACACCACGCGCAGGTCGTTGCGCTTGCCGAACGACCCATCCTTGTTGACCAGCACTTTCGGCACGATGAACAGCGAAATGCCCTTGGTGCCGGCCGGTGCATCGGGCAGCCGCGCGAGCACCAGGTGGATGATGTTATCCGCCATGTCATGTTCGCCATAGGTGATGAAGATCTTGCTGCCGCTGATCCTGTAGGTGCCGTCGCCGACCGGCACCGCCTTGGATTTCAGCGCACCGACATCGGAGCCGGCCTGCGGCTCGGTCAGGTTCATCGAACCGGTCCATTCGCCCGACACCATCTTGGGCAGATACATCGCCTTCTGCTCATCGGTACCATGCGCCATGATCGCGTCGATCGCGCCCTGGGTCAGCAGCGGGCAGAGCGAGAAAGACAGGTTGGCCGCCTGCACCATTTCCTGCGCCGCCATGGTGACGGCCCAGGGCATCGCACCGCCGCCGAGTTCTTCCGGGAAGGGCATGCCGTTCCAGCCGCCCGCGACGAATTTCGTGTAAGCATCGGCAAAGCCCGGCGCGGTGCGTACCACGCCGTTTTCGGCCCTGGCACCATGCTGATCGCCGCCGCGGTTGAGCGGCGACAGCACCCCGGCGGCGAATTTGGCCGACTCTTCCAGCACGGCGACCACGGTTTCGGCTTCGGCATTCTCCAGACCCGGCAGCTGGGCCAGATCGGCCAGCCCGGCGATATGCTCGAGCGTGAAACGCATGTCTTTGACGGGGGCGACGTAGTCCATCTCGGTCTCCCTGACCACTGCTGTTCTAAAAGCGCAGGGATAATATGGTCCGGGATGGCTAGCAAGGCCAAGGCCCGCAGGCTAAAACTCGGCCAGATCAGGATTGGGCATGGTTGACGTAACGATTTCAGAGGCTGTCGAACGGCTGCGGCATGGCGATGTGGTCGCCATCCCGACCGAGACCGTCTACGGCCTTGCGGCCGATGCCACCGATGCGGAGGCCGTGGCGAAGATCTTCGCCGCCAAGGGCCGGCCCGATTTCAATCCCCTGATCTGTCATGTCGCCGACCCGGCGCAGCTTGATGCGCTGGTGACGGTGGACGACCGCGCCCGCAGACTGATCGCCGCCTTCTGGCCCGGGGCCCTCACCCTGGTGCTGCCGCGCCGTGCCGACTGCCCGGTGGCCCCGGCGGTGTCGGCCGGCCTGCCCTCGCTGGCCCTGCGCATGCCGGCGCATCCCGTCACCCGCGACCTGCTGGCTCGCATTGGCCGCCCGGTTGCCGCCCCGTCCGCCAACCGCTCCGGCCATGTCTCGCCCACCACGGCGCAGCATGTGCGCGACAGCCTGGGGCCCGAGATCGCCGTGCTGGATGGCGGGCCGTGCAACGTAGGCTTGGAGTCCACCGTGATCGGCCTGACCGGCGGCACCGCCACGTTGCTGCGGCCGGGTGGTATCGCGAGCGAAGACATCGAGGCCGTGCTGGGCGAGGCCCTCACACAGCCCGCCGATAAGGCATTACAGTCGCCCGGCATGCTGCTGAAACATTATGCGCCGCGCCTGCCGGTCCGCCTGAATGCTGCGGCGCCACATGGCCCACGCGAAGGTCTGCTCAGCTTCGGCAAGCCGCCGCCCGGCTATGCCACGGTGTTTCCGCTCAGCGAACGCGGCGACCTGGGCGAAGCCGCCGCCCGGCTCTATGCCGGCCTGCATGCACTGGATCATGTCGCAGGTCTGGATAGCATCGCGGTGATGCCGATTCCCCAGCAGGGCCTCGGTCTTGCCATCAACGACAGATTGACCCGCGCAGCCCGTGGACGTTAGCCGCCAGAGAGCTAAAATCACTGCCATGAACGCACCGCTCTCGACACCGCTTTCCGCCGCCCTGCTCGACCGCTTCAAGGACCTGGTCGGCCCGAAGGGCTGGGTCACCGATCCCGATATCCTGGCGCCGCATCTGCGCGAACAGCGGGATCTCTATGTCGGCAATTCGCCGATGCTGTTGCGCCCGGCCAATACCGCGGAAGTGGCAGCGATCATCAGGCTGGCGCGCGAGACGAAGACCAAGCTGGTGCCGCAGGGCGGCAATACCGGCCTGGTCGGCGGCAATATCCCTTTCATGAGCAACGACGAGATCATCCTGTCGCTGCAGCGCATGAACAGGATTCTCGCCATCGACCCGCTGAACGACACGATCACAGTGGAAGCCGGCTGCATCCTGCAGCAGGTGCAGCAGGCCGCCCGTGAGGTCGACCGCCTGTTCCCGCTCTCCATCGGTTCGGAAGGCAGCTGCACCATCGGCGGCAACCTGTCCACCAATGCCGGCGGCAATGCTGTGCTGCGCTACGGCAACACCCGCGAGCTGGCGCTCGGCCTGGAAGTGGTGCTGGCCGACGGGCAGATCTGGAACGGCCTGCGCGGCCTGCGCAAGGACAATACGGGCTATGCGCTGAAAGACCTGTTCATCGGCGGCGAAGGCACGCTGGGCATCATCACCGCCGCCGTGCTGAAATTGCATCCGCTGCCCAAGGCGATGGCGACCGCCTTCACCGCGATTCCCAGCCCGTCGGCGGCCATCGAACTGCTGGCGCTGTCCAAGGCCGCCACTGGCGGACAGGTGACCGGCTTCGAACTGATCTCGCGCCTCTCACTCGATTTCGCGCTCAGGCACAATCCGGGCACTGTCGACCCGGTGGCCGAACGGCACCCCTGGTATGTGCTGATGGAATTCTCGTCGGGTCGCGATGACGGCAATATCGGCGAGACCATGGAAGCCGTCCTGGCGGATGGCTTTGAGAAGGGCCTGGTGCTGGATGCGGCCATCGCACAGTCCGATACCCAGCGCGCCGCCTTCTGGAAGCTGCGCGAACTGCTGTCCAGTTCGCAGAAGCCCGAGGGCGGCTCGATCAAATGCGACATCTCGGTGCCGGTCTCCAGCCTGCCCGATTTCATCGAGCAGGCCAGCGCGGCTGTACTAGCGCTGCTGCCGGACTCGCGTGTCATCGCCTTCGGTCATATCGGCGACGGCAACGTGCATTTCAACCTGTCACAGCCGGTCGGCTGGGAGCGTACGGAATTCCTCAAGCACTGGGATGCGGTGCACCAGATCGTGCACGACATCGCCCATGGCATGCAGGGATCGATCTCGGCCGAACATGGCGTCGGCCGCATGAAGATCGACGAGATCGTGCACTACAAGTCGCCGGTCGAGATCGAGATGATGCGCAAAATCAAGCGCGCCTTCGATCCTGACAACATCCTCAATCCCGGCAAGGTAGTCTGGCCCTGAGGCCACAACCTTCAGGGCGCCGTCGTCACCGCCGGATTGGGCAGCAGCTTCTGTCCGACCAGTACCAGCACCAGGAGCGTGATGCCGACCGCGTCGCCGATCCAACCTGGCACCAGCGTCATCGCCAGTGCACCGGCGATCAGCATGGCGCGCTCATACTGGCGCAGATGGAAGCGGAAGAAGCCGTGCAGGCCGGCCGCCAGCATGGCGATGCCGATACAGGCCGAAACCGTCGCATGGATGATGTCCGGCCAGTCGCCGATCATCAGCAGGGCGGGCTGGAACACGAACATGAAGGGCACGATGAAACCGGCCGCTCCGATCTTCACGGCCGCCAGACCCGATTTCCACAGATCCGCCTTGGCCAGGCTGGCTGCCGCATAGACCGCCAGCGCCACCGGCGGCGTAATCGCCGACAGGATCGCGAAGTAGAAGGCGAACATATGCGCTGCCGGCTCCATCACCCCCAGCTTCATGATCGCCGGCACCATCAGCGACACCATGACGATATAGGCCGGCGTGGTGGGCATGCCCATGCCGAGGATGATGCCGGCCACGGCGGTGAGCACCAGTGCCAGCAGCAGGCTGTTCTGCGACAGGCCGACCAGCCAGTTGGTGAAGCTGATCCCGAGGCCGGTCAGGGTGATCGAGCCGATCACCAGGCCGGCGCAGGCGCAGGCCAGCGCCACGGCCAGCGTGTTGCGGGCACCGTCTTCGAGCGATTCGGGGATCAGGTTCCAGCGCAGTTCCTGCCGCGTGCTGGTGCGCAGGCAGGCGACCGGGAAACAGGCCAGCGTCCCGGCCAGCGCGCAGAGCGGCGCCGAATAACCCGCCATCATGCCGCCAAGAATGATGGCAACCGGGATAAACAGGTGGCCGCGCTCGCGCAGCACGATCAGCAGGCGTGGCACTTCATGCGCTGGCAGGCCGAGCAGGCCCTGGCGCTTGGCCTCGAAATGCACGGCGCCGAAACAGGCGACGTAATACAGCACGCTGGGGATCAGCGCCCAGGTCACCACCTGCAGGTAGCTGACCTGCAGGAATTCCGCCATCACGAAGGCGGCGGCGCCCATGATCGGCGGCATGATCTGGCCGCCGGTGGAGGCAACCGCCTCCACGCCGGCAGCGAAATGCTTGCTGAAGCCGGTGCGCTTCATCAGCGGAATGGTGATCGGTCCGTCGACCATCACATTGGCCACCGCCGAACCCGAGATGGTGCCGAACAGCGAGGATGACACCACCGAGACCTTGCCCGGCCCGCCGGCCTGCCGGCCCGTCAGCGCCAGCGCGAAATCCATGAACAGCTTGCCGGTACCAGTGCGCTCCATCACCGAACCGAACACCACGAAGATGGTGACGTAAGCCGCCGAAACCGCCAGCGTCGAGCCGAACACGCCTTCGGTGGTCATGTAGAGCTGGTCGAGCAGGGTGAGCGGGTCGACTTGGGTGACGAATAGCGCATGGCCCATGAAGACCAGCGCGGTGATCGGCAGGGCCCAGCCGATCACACGGCGGGTGGCATACAGCACAACGATCACCAGCGCCACGGCGGCCACGACATCGAGTGGTTTCAGGTCGTCGATATAGATGATTCGATTGATGAAATAATCGTAATCGAGAAACAGGTGGCCGAGCGCGAGCGCCCCGCCAGCAACGAACAGCGCGTCGAGCCAGATAAATCGGCGACGACCATCGGTCTGGACCACGAAGGGATACAGCAGATAGATCAGGGCGAGCGCAAACGACAGATGGATTCCGCGGAAGATCAGCGCTTCCGGCGGGCCCATGGCAATGACCCACATATGGTACAGCGCCATCGCCACGCCGATCGGCGCCACGATGCGCCCGATCAGGGTTCTGCCAATCATCACAACATCCCCGCCCTGTCTGAAAAAAAGCACGGCGTTGCCCTTCATCTGGCAACGCCGGCCAGTCGCCTCAAGCGTTTACTTCTTCAGCGCGCCGACTTCGCGATAATACTTCGCCGCGCCCGGATGCAGCGGCACGCCGATATCCTCGGCCATGTCCTTGGCCGTCAGCTTGGCCATCGCCTTGTTCACCGCGGCCATGTCGGCGACCTGCGTCGCCATCGCCTTGGTCACGGCGTAGACCTTGTCTTCCGGCAGTTTGCACGACGCGATGAAATGCGTCGAATAGCCGATCACCGGCACGTCCTTGTCCTGCTTCGGGTAGGTGCCGGCCGGCACGATCACCTTGTTGTAACCTGCATTGATCTTCTTCATCTCGGCCAGGCCTTTGTCGGTGATCGGGATCATCCGCACGCCGCGCGAGGAGGCCAGATCCATCACCGAAGCCGCCGGGATGGTGGTGCCAAGCGTGAAGACCTGGGCATGACCATCCTGCAACAGGGCGGCCGCATCGTTGTACGAGGCCATGAAATTGACCTTGCCCATGTCGGAATACGACAGGCCATGCGCCTTCAGGATATCCGCCGAAATCGCCTCGGCCGTATTGCCCTTGGTCTGCACGGCAATCGTCTTGCCCTTCAGGTCCTCGATCTTTTCGATCTTGGAATCTGTCGTCACCACGACCTGGAAATACTGCGGGTAGAGGTTGGCGATCTGGCACACATTCGTCGTCTTCTCGGTGAACGGCGGGCGGCCGTTGATGGCATCGACGGTGGAAATCGAGTTGCCGAAGCCGAAATCCGCCTTGCTTTCCTGCACACCCTTCACATTGGCGATGCCGGCGCCCGGCAGGGTCTGGATCGTAACGCCCGGCACGGCTTTTTCGAACATCGCCTTCATGGTGCCGCCGAGCGGCACCCAGACGCCGCCCTGCGGGCCTGTCATCAGCTTGTAGGTCTGTGCCTGCGCATCCGTGCCGGCGAAAGCCGCGACACTGGCTGCAAGTATTCCGATTGTGGCGATGCTGCGATATCGCATGACGTCCTCCCGTTGTGTTTTTATGGAGGCAAAGTCTGCGTATACGTCACTGCCGCGTCAAGCAAAGATCAGCCGAACAGGTCCTGTTGTTTGGGCGGTTGCTGCAGCGCGGCATGAGGCAGCAACCCGCCATCGCTCAGGATATGTATCACCGCTGCGCCATTTTTCAGCAGGGCCGGCGTTACCAGATGGGTGCGGTGGCAATGCAGCGGGTCACGCTCGGCGCACATGATCGCGGTCGGTCGGATTTCGGCCAGGGCCAGCAGATCGGCAATACCGGCCGCAAAGACCGGGGCTGCCGCCCGCGGCTTGCCGCCCAGCGCCTGGCCCAGCCAGCGATAATCGATACCGGCCTGCCCGAGGCTGTCGGTCAGGGCCGGGCGGTTGAACTGCGGCGCGAAGCGCGAGGCCGGCGCCGAACGCACATCGGCCAACTGGCTGATGCCATGTCGCTGCAGCAGGGCGATCAGCTGCTCGACCGGCTGGCTGGAATGCCCGATGGTGAAAACAGTGGGTGCCACGATCCCTCGCGCCGTTCAAATTCCGGATTCCGGGGTTAGTTGTGACCGAAATCACAGGTTACCTAAGAGTAACTATTGCGGATGGACGCTGTTGGTCCGTCTAGATATACACGGCAACAATAGGATACACGGCAGCAACAGGAAAAAGCACGGCTGGGCGTATAAGAAACCAGACCGGCGGGGGCAGATGATGAAGCGTGTGGTGAAGATCGGTTTGGGCGTGCTCGGGCTGGCCGTCCTGGTCGCCGGCGGGCTGGCCGTACTGAAAGGCCGGCAGGCAACAGCCCCGGCAACTGCCGCCGCCGCCCTTACGCGTTTCGAGGGTATCGAATTTTCGCCGGCCGACCTGGCCCAGGCCGTCCGTGCCGATCTGCGCCAGGTGGTGCGGCTGAGCGGTTCGCTGCAGCCCCTGGATCAGAGCCTGATCCGTGCCGAAGTGGCGGCCGTGGTGAACGAAATCACCGTGCGCCGCGGCGAGCGGGTGAAGAAGGGCCAGCTGCTGGCCCGCCTGGACACTGCCGATCTCGGTGCCCGCCTACGCGAAAAGCAGAGCAATCTGGACAGTGCCCGCTCCGCCCTCAAGCTGGCCGAGATCAATCGCGAAAAGGCCATCACCCTCACACAGCGCGGCGTGAAATCGCAGACCGCGCTGGATGAGGCCGAGAATGCCTGGCGTAATGCCAGGGCCAATGTGTCCGCCCTTGAGCAGCAGCTGACCATGGCGCGCAAGGGCGTGGCGGATGCCGCCATCTACGCCCCGATCGACGGCTTGCTGGCCGAACGCTATGTCAATCCGGGCGAGCGCGTCGCCATCGATGCCAAGCTGTTTGTCATTGCCGACCTCGATACCATCGAGGTCGAGACGCTGGTGCCGGCCCGCGACGTGCCGCAGCTGCGCACCGGCCAGAAGGTGATGCTGCGGGTGGAAGGCTTCGGCGACCGCGTATTCGATGGCCATATCGAACGCATCAATCCGACGGTGCAGAGCGGTTCGCGCTCCATTCCGGTCTATGTCCTCCTCAAGAACCCCGAGCATATCCTGCGCGGCGGCATGTTCGGCAGCGGTGAGGCCGTGCTGGCCGAGAAACAGGGCACGGTTGCCATTCCGGGTGAGGCCCTGCGCCGTGAAAACGGCGACCGCGTGGTTTACGTGCTGAAGGACGGCAGGCTGAAGCGCCGCAGCGTGCAGGTGGCGCTCGAAGGCAGCGCCGATGGCCGTGTCGGCATTGCCGAAGGCGTTACCGAGGGCGAAACCGTGGTGGCGACGCCCGGACTGCGTCTGACCGACGGCCTCGCGGCCCGCATCGCCGGCCGCTGAGGGAGCCGCCGCCATGTGGCTGACCCAGATCAGTGTTCGCAACCCGGTCTTCGCCACCATGATGATGGCATCGCTGCTGGTGGTAGGCCTGTTCGCCTATTTCAAACTGAGCGTCGAGCAGTTTCCGGATGTCGAATTCCCCATCATCGTGGTCGGCACCGCCTATCCCGGCGCCACGCCGGAAAGCGTGGAGAGCGAAGTCTCGCGGCCCATCGAGGATGCAGTCAACACCATCAGCGGCGTGCGCACGCTCACCTCGCGCTCGCTGGAGGGCCGCTCGACCGTCATCATCGAATTCGAGCTGACCGTCGATGCCGTTGCCGCCGTGCAGGATGTGCGCGAGAAAGTCGCGCAGGTGACACCGAAATTCCGCGATGAGATCAAGACTCCGGAAATCACCCGCTTCTCGCCGGACAGCCAGCCGATCGCCTCGATTGCCGTGCGCACCGAGCGCCGCGACCTGCGCGAACTGACCACGCTGGCCGACCAGGTGATCCTCAAGCGGCTGCAGACTGTACGCGGCATCGGCCAGGCCTATATCGTCGGCGGCGTCAAACGCCGCATCAACATTCTGCCCAACCCGGAAAAGATGCAGGCCTACGGCGTCGGCATGGATCAGCTGATCAACGTGCTGAAGACCGAGAACCAGCAGATCCCGCTTGGCACGCTGACCCGTCCGCAGACCGAATTCGTCGTGCAGATCGAAGGCCGCGTCACCGATCCGCGCCGGCTGGCCGAACTGGTGCTGGTGCGTCGCGGCGGCGCTCCGGTCTATCTCGGCGATGTCGCCCAGGTGGAAGACGGCACCGAGGAAAAGGACGCCGTGGCGCTGTTCAACGGCGACCGCCTGCTGGCGATCTCCTTCGTCAAGGTGCAGGGTTCCAATACACTGGAAGTCATCCAGGGACTTAAGCAGGCGGTGCAGGAGCTGAAAGCCGACCTGCCCTCGGATATCGAACTGCAATTCATGCGCGACGACAGCCGCGCCATCCTCATCTCCGTCAACGGCGTGCAGCGCACCCTGGTCGAAGGTGCCGCGCTCACCGTGCTGATTGTCTTCCTGTTCCTGAATTCCTGGCGCAGCACCATCATCACCGGGCTCACGCTGCCGATTGCCGTCATCGGTACGCTGGCCGCGGTCTATGCCGCCGGCTTCACGCTGAACAAGCTGACCCTGATGGCGCTGTCGCTGGCCATCGGCATCCTGATCGACGATGCCATTGTGGTGCGTGAAAACATCACGCGCCATGTCGCGATGGGCAAGAGCCACCGCCAGGCCGCGCTCGACGGCACCAACGAAATCGGCCTCGCCGTGCTGGCCACCACATTTTCCATCGTCGCCGTTTTCCTGCCGGTCGCTTTCATGGGCGGAATCATCGGGCGGTTCTTCCTGCAATTCGGCATCACCGTCACTGTTGCCGTGCTGATCTCGCTGTTCGTCAGCTTCACGCTCGATCCGATGCTGTCCAGCGTCTGGCACGACCCGGACAGCCTGCCCAATGCCAAGCGCGGACCCATCGGCCGCGCGGTCGCCCTGGTCGACCGGGCGATGGAACATCTCGGCCGCTTTTACCGCAGACTGCTGAGCTGGTGCCTGCGCTGGCGCTGGGTGGTGCTGCTGGTGGCATTGCTCAGCTTCGTCGGCAGTTTCCCGCTCGCCGGAAAGCTCGGCACCGAATTCGTCCCCGAGCCTGACCTGTCGGAAATCCTGGTCGAGATCACCACGCCACCCGGCTCCGCTATCGACTATACCGAAGCCAAGATTCGCCAGGCGCAGGATGCGCTGAAGGAATTTCCAGAAGTCGACTACAGCTTCGCCTCGATCAATGCCGGCGGCTTCGCGCGGCGCAATGTCGGCACGCTCTATGTGCGTTTCGTTCCGCTGGAAAAGCGCAAGATGACGCCGCAGCAGATGGCCACGCCCTTCCGCGAGCGGCTGTCACGCATCGCCGGCATCGACAATGTCAATATCGGCCTGCCCAATCTGGGCGGCGGCCTGAACAAACCGATCATGATCGCCCTGAAGGGCCAGGATATCGCCGAACTCGACCGGCTGTCGCAGGAAGCCATGGCGCTGATGCGCACCGTGCCAGGCGTGGTCGACCTCGAATCCAGCCTGAAGGCCAACAAGCCGACGGTGGCGCTGGAAGTCGACCGCCAGCTGGCCGCCGATCTCGGCGTCAGCACCACGGCGATTGCCAATACACTGCGGCCGCTGCTGGCCGGTGAGGAAGCCGGCACCTGGAAGGCACCGGATGACGAAGACTACGATGTCTTCGTGCGCCTGCCGCGCGACGACCGCACCGGCATGCCCGATCTGGAGCGCATCTATGTGGCCTCCAGCCAGACCAATGCCGATGGCAACCCGAAGATGGTGGCGCTGGCCCAGGTGGTACAGATCAAACCCTCGGCCGGTTCGACCCAGATCAACCGGCGCGACCTCGCCCGCGAGGTGCTGCTCACCGCCACCACCAGCGGCCGGCCGGTCGGCGAGGCAGGCCGCGACATCCAGACCAGGCTGGAGCAGATGAAGCTGCCGCCCGGCTATCGCTTCTGGTTCGGCGGCGCCTCCAAGGACATGAAGGAATCTGCCGGCTTTGCCGCCGCCGCGCTGCTGCTGGCAGTGATCTTCATCTACCTGATCCTCGCCTCGCAGTTCGGCAGCTTCCTGCAGCCGCTCGCCATCATGGCCGCCCTGCCGCTGTCGCTGATCGGCGTGATCCTCGGCCTGTGGATCGCCGGCTCGACGCTCAACATTTTCTCGGTGATCGGTTTCATCATGCTGATGGGCCTGGTCACCAAAAACGCCATCCTGCTGATCGATTTCGTCAACCAGGCACGCCGCGAGGGGCTCGACCGCACGGCAGCCATCCTGGAAGCCGGCGAAATCCGCCTGCGCCCGATCATGATGACAACGCTGGCGATGATCTTCGGCATGGTGCCGCTCGGCCTGGCGCTGGGTGAAGGTGCCAAGCAGACCTCGGCCATGGCCCATGCGGTGATCGGCGGCCTGATCTCTTCCACCCTGCTGACGCTGATCGTTACACCGGTGATCTTTACCTATCTGGATGACCTCGGCGCCTGGGCCGGCCGCAAACTCTCCGGCGCCCGGGCGCGCGATGCCGGGCATGACGACGAAATCAGGCAGCCGGCCGAATAGTCCAGTTTTAAGACTGTTTTTTCGCGGATATTGTCCGATGCTTGTCACATGCGGAACATGATCGCCGCCCTAGATTGAAAGCTGGCACAGATTCAGCCACCGAAGCGAAACCGCCCGGGCAGGCTCCATGGGGAGGCATGATGTCGCAGATTCTGACCGCTACCGCCAAATCCGATCTGGGGGCCACGCAGTGCCTGGTGCGCAAAAGCGATCTGACCCAGATCCGGTTCGAGGACTTCACCCTGAAGCCTGACGACCTGCAGCCGGACCAGCTGCTGGTCAAGATCGACAGCTTCGCTTTCACCGCGAACAACATCACCTATGCCGAGCTGGGTGACAAAATGGCCTACTGGGGCTTTTTCCCGCCCGGCGGCAGGACGGCCGACGCCGAAGACTGGGGCGTGATCCCGGTCTGGGGTTTTGCCGATGTGGTGGCCTCGCGCCACCCCACCATTGCGGTGGACGAACGCATCTACGGTTTCTTTCCGATGGCGACGCACCTGGTGATGACGCCCGGCAAGCTCACCGACAGCAGCTTTGTCGAAAGCGCGCCGCATCGTGCCAAGCTGCCGCCGGCCTATAACAGCTACCTGCGCATCACCACCGAGCCGACCTTCGCCGAGCCTTTCGAACCGTACCAGGCGCTGCTGCGGCCGCTTTTCGTCACCTCGTTCCTGATCGACGACTTCCTGGCCGATGAGCAGTTCTTCGGCGCGCAGACCGTGCTGCTGTCCAGCGCTTCGGCGAAAACCGCCTTCGGCCTGGCCCATCTGCTGCACCGGCGCAAAAACATCACTGTCGTCGGCCTCACCTCCGCTGGCAACCGCGCCTTCGTGGAAGGACTTGGCTGTTACGATCGCGTCGTGACCTATGATGAAATCTCCGCGCGGCCGGTGGAAGATGCCGTCTATGTCGATTTCGCTGGCAGCGCCGATCTACGCCGCGCCATTCATGAGCATTACGGCGACGCGCTGAAATACAGTTGTGCGGTCGGGCTGTCGCACCGCGAGATGAACCCGCCGGGCAAGGGCTTGCCGGGCCCGAAGCCGCTGTTCTTCTTCGCGCCCGACCGGATCGTGAAGCGCAGCAGGGATTGGGGTCGCGGCGGGCTGGAAGGCAAGCTGAATACCGCGTGGAACGATTTCATCCCGGTGCTGCAGCACTGGATCAGGGTGATCCGCAGCAACGGCCGTTCAGCCGTGGAAGCCGCCTATCGCGCCACGCTGGCCGGCAAGATCAGGCCCGACGAAGGCCATATCCTCAGCCTCCGGGACTAAGCTGCGCGGTTAGCGCGCAGCTTGTTCTGCAGCAGTGCCGACAGCCGCTCGATGCCCTCGCGGATGCGCGCCGGTTCGCCGAGCGAGAAGCTGAGCCGCGCGGTGTTGCGCTTCACATCGGTGGCATAGAAAGCCGAGCCCGGCACGAAGGCAACCTGGATATCCTTCACCGCCTCGGCCAGCAGCTCGGTGCCGTCGATGCTGTCGGGAAATTCCAGCCAGATGAACATGCCGCCATCGGGTTTGGTGTAACGCACTTCCTTGGGCAGGCAGCGTTCCAGCGTTTCCAGCATCACGTCGCGCCGTTCCTTGTAGGCCTTGCGCAGCTTGGCCACCTGGCTGGCATGCGAGGAGCGCGCGATATCGCAGGCCACCATCTGGTTGATCGTGCTGCAATGCAGGTCGGACGCCTGTTTGATCAGCACCAGCTTGTTGATCAGCGCCGGATCGGCGCAGACCCAGCCGATACGCAACGCCGGGGTCAGTACCTTGGACAGGCTGCCGACATAGATCACCAGGCGCTTGCCGTCGCTGCCCGGGGCGGCGAGGTCCTGCAGCTCCAGTGCGGCGAAGCTGGGGATTCGCGCGTTCTCGTAGCGCAGCTCCTCATAGGGCGAATCTTCCAGGATCGCCACGTCGTAGCGATGTGCCAGTTTCAGGATTGCCTGGCGGCGCGCCAGCGAGGTGGTGATGCCGGCCGGATTGCAGAAATCCGGCGTCAGGTAGAAAAATTTCGGTTTCTGTTTGAAGGCCGCTTCGAGCGCCTCGAGCACCACGCCTTCATTATCCATCGGCACCGAGAGGAACGTCGGCTGATAGGTACCGAAGACCTGGATGGCGCCGAGATAGCTGGGCGAGGACATCACCACGCTGTCACCCGGATTGATCAGGGCGCGGCCGAGAAAATCGAGCGCCTGCTGCGCGCCGGAGGTGATCAGCACCTGTTCCGGGCCGGTCTCGATGCCGTGACTCCTGAGATAGCCGACGATCCAGTCGCGCAGCGGCAGGTAGCCCTCGCTGATCGAATACTGGAAGGCCTCTCCCGCCAGCGCCGGATCGGCCAGCACCCGCTGATACGATGCGCCGATGGCATCGAGCGGGAACAGTGCCGGATCGGGGATGCCGCCGGCGAACGAGATGATTTCCGGCCGGCTGATCAGCTTGAGCAGTTCGCGGATTTCAGAGGCCCGCAGGGTGCTGACGGCCTGGGACAGGCCGGGGAAGGCGGATTCGGTCATGATGCTGGCTCGGGTTTCCTCAAGAGTTGCTCCCAGCTTAATCGCAGGACCGGCGGCGGAAAAGCACCGGCGCCCCCTGAACCGTCCTACCTGAACCACCCCTAGGCGAGCAGCCGCGCGAGCAAGCCGTCGAGCACGGCACGACCTTCGCGGGTGGCGACGATCTTGTCCGGATTGCGGACCAGCAGCCCGGCGGCTTCCAGCGGTGCGGAACGTTCCGCCGGCACGAAGACTTCCAGATCAAGTCCGGTGGCGGCGCGGAAATTCCCGGTATAGACGCCCTCAGCCAGGCGCAGCCCCATCATCAGGGCTTCTTCGGCGCGCTCGGCGTTGCTCACCGGCGTGGCGCTCTCGCGGCCATGGCTATCGCTCTCCACCTGTTCGAGCCAGGCTTCCGGCTTGCGGCGGTTCTGCATGGCCTGCCAGCCGCCCGGCTGCTGCAGGCGCATATGCGCACCGGGCCCGAGGCCGAGATAGGATCCGCTGCGCCAGTAGACCAGGTTGTGCCGGCTCTCGCCGCCCGGTTTCGCGTGGTTGGAGATCTCGTAGGCCGGCATACCGGCCTGGCCGAGAATCCCCTGCGTCAGGTCGTACAGCGCGGCCTGGTCATCGGACGGCATTGGCTGCAGCACGCCGCGCGCCACCGCGCCGGCAAAGCCGGTATTGGGCTCGATGGTCAGCGTGTAGAGCGAGAGATGATCGCCGGCGAGGCTGAGCGCATCCTGCAGTTCGGCGCGCCAGCTTTGCGCCGTCTGGCCCGGCCGGGCATAGATCAGGTCGAAGGAATAGCGCGGCACGGCTTTCGCGGCAGCTTCAATGGCGCGGCGTGCCTCGCCGGCATCATGGGCGCGGCCGAGGAATTTCAGCACCTCGGCGTCGAAACTCTGCACACCGATCGACAGGCGATTGATTCCGGCGGCGGCGAAGGCGGCGAATTTGCCGGCCTCGGCGGAATTCGGATTGGCTTCCAGCGTGATCTCGACATCGTCGGCGAAATGCCAGTGCCTGCCTGCCGCATCGAGGATCGCGGCGGCCGTCGCCGGCGGCATCAGCGACGGCGTGCCGCCGCCGAAGAACACGGATGTGATCGTCTCACCCTGCCCGACACCGGCGGCCGCGTAATGCGCCATCTCGATGAGATAGGCCTGCTGCCAGCGCGCGGCATCGACACGCTCGCGCACATGGGAATTGAAGTCGCAATAGGGGCATTTCGAGACGCAGAAGGGCCAGTGCACATAAAGGCCGAAGCCGCGCCGGGGAATGGCCTGCTGTTCAGCCGAAACAGGCATCGATCAACTGCCGGAAGGCCAGCGCGCGATGGCTGATCGCATGCTTCTCGGCCGCCGGCATCTCGCCGAAGGTGCGGGTCTCGTCGTTCACCCGCGGCACGAACATCGGATCGTAGCCGAAGCCATGCAGCCCGCGCGGCGGCCAGACCAGCTTGCCCTGAATGATGCCCTCGAAGCTTTCGACATGGCCGTCCGGCCAGGCGAGGCTGAGCGCGCAGACGAACTGCGCGCCGAAGGGCGGCTCGGCACCCTTGTCCTGTACGGCGTTCCAGACCTTTTCCATCGCCTTGCCGAAATCCTTCGCGGCCCCGGCCCAGCGTGCCGAGTAGATTCCCGGTGCGCCATCCAGCGCATCCACCGCCATGCCGGAATCATCGGCCAGCGCAGGAAGCTGCGCTGCCCTGGCAGCGGCCAGGGCCTTCAGCTCGGCATTGGCGATGAAGGTCGAACCGGTCTCCTCCGGTTCGGGCAGGCCGAGTTCGCCGGCCGAAACCGCCCGCACCCTGAAGGGCGCGATCAACTCGCCGATCTCGCGCACCTTGCCGGCATTGTGGCTGGCGATCACCAGCGTGTCGCCGGCGAAGCGACGGCGGCTCATGGTTACAGCCCCACCGCCTGGCGCTGCAGAACCATCAGTTCCTTGATACC
Source organism: Ferrovibrio sp. (assembly GCF_025869515.1). Lineage (GTDB taxonomy): Bacteria > Pseudomonadota > Alphaproteobacteria > Ferrovibrionales > Ferrovibrionaceae > Ferrovibrio. Next base: position 12,384 of record NZ_JAOZVR010000114.1, on the reverse strand, counting down.
GGTCTTGGCCAGACCGAGCAGTGCGCTGAACTGCGCTTCGGAGAACGGTTCCTTCTCAGCAGTACCCTGCACCTCGACGATGGCACCGGTATCGGTCAGCACGAAATTGGCATCGGCCTGCGCCGTGCTGTCTTCGGGATAATCGAGATCGAGCACGGCGACGCCGTCGCACAATCCGCAGCTCACTGCGGCGACCTGGCCGATCAGCGGAATTTTCGCAATCGCGCCGTCTTTCACCAGCTTGGCAAAGGCCAGATGCAGCGCCACCCAGCTGCCGGTGATCGCCGCCGTGCGCGTGCCGCCATCGGCCTGCAACACGTCGCAATCGAGACGGATCTGGCGTTCGCCGAAGCCTTCCAGGTTGGTGACGGCGCGCAAGCTGCGGCCGACCAGGCGCTGGATTTCCTGGGTGCGACCCGATTGCTTGCCGCGCGAGGCTTCGCGCTCGGTGCGGCTGTGGGTCGAGCGCGGCAGCATGCCGTACTCCGCCGTCACCCAGCCGCGGCCGGTGTTGCGCAGGAAGGGTGGCACCTTCTCTTCGACGGTGGCAGCGCAGAGCACATGGGTTTCGCCGAACTTGATCAGGCAGGAGCCTTCGGCATATTTGGCAAACCCCGGCTCAAGGCGGATCGGGCGCAACTGGTCGGCGGTGCGGCCACTGGGGCGCATGGGTTATTCCTCGCGAATAAGTCTGAAAAGCGTCAGCGGTTTCTAGTCGATCCTGCCCCGATCGACAAGCTGTCGACAAGCCGTGCTTGACAGGAGCCGGCATTCGAATATCACCGGCAGCATAACCGATGGCGGGATGGGCCACCAGCCGACCCGAGCCGCCGCCAGGGGGAAGACCGTCATGATCATTGCAACCCGCCGTGTTGTGGCCGGCCTTGCCGTTTTGCTTTGTTCCGGCACCGGCATGGCCACAGCCGCCGAGGACGGGCATGAAAAACCGGGCCAGCGTTTCGGCTTCGGCGATCTGGAGATCGGCCTGACGCTGGATGCCGGTCTCGGCCTGTTCAGCGTGACCAATGCGCAGAACGGACTGGGCAGCCTGTCCTCGCATGGCCAGCGCAAGGGCGGCCGCGGCTGGGCGGAGGGCTTCGTCACGCCGGGCCTGGAGGCGGAATATTTCCTCAACAATACCACGCTCTACGGCGCCGCCCGGGTGACCGGCAGCGCCACGCGCGGCGACGGCGAAGCCCAGCGCAATGCCGTCACCGACATGCAGCCCGAATCCTTTGATCTCAGCGAGGCCTATCTGGGCTGGAAATCCGGCCTCGCCTTCGCCGCGCTCGGCGAGGATGCCATCGACCTCTCCGCCGGCCGCCAGGGTTTTGTCATCGGCGACGGCTTCCTGATCGCCGACGGCACGCTCGACAGCTTCCGCCGCGCCGCCTATGTGCTCGGCCCGCGCGGCAGTTTCGACCGCACCGCAATTCTGCGTCTCAACACCGCCCCGGTGCGCGCCGACCTGTTCCATCTCGCAAGCCACACCGACCAGGCATACCTGCGCGGCAAGGATGCCGCCGCCACATCGCTGCATGGCGGCAATATCGAATGGTTCGCCTCCAGCCATCGCGATCACGGCCGCAGCGACTACGAGGAACGCCAGTGGTATCTCGGCGCCACCGCGCTCCGGCTCACCGATGCCGACCGCGCCATCAGCCCGGGCCGCGACGGCATGGATGTCTATGCCATCCGCTCCGGCGGCGCATTGCTCAGCGCGCTGGGCGAAGGCTGGCGGGATGCGGCGCTGTATGGCGAATTCGCGCGCCAGCGCAATGACAACAGCGGGCGCCGCCTGCGCGCCAATGCCTGGTATATAGAACCGCAATACACCTTTTCGGCTTTGCCCTGGCAGCCGCAGCTCAGCTATCGCTACATGCATTTCAGCGGCGATGCTGATGCCAGTGACGGTACCGACAAAAACTGGGATTCGCTGTTCACCGGCGGCGGCCCGCGCGGCTACGGCACCTGGGATCTCGGCGAGATCTATGCGCGCTATGTCGGCGGCAATTCAAATCTCAACAGCCACATGGTTCACCTCAAGCTGCAGCCGGACGAAGGCCTGGCCCTCGGCGCGATCTTCTATCGCCACACTTACGACAAACCCGATACCGCCAATGGCGTCACCTCGGACAGCCTGCAGGATGAAGTCAATCTCTATGCAGTCTGGACCACGCCGCTGCCCGGCCTCGAGATCGCCGCCGTGCTGGGCGCCGCCAAAGCCGGCACCGGCCGGCGCCAGCAGCTCGGCAACAGCGATGCCACCGACCGCACCACTTGGCTCGGCCAGATGGTGTTCAGCTACAGCTACTGAGCCGCCCCGCTCACGCCATCCGACGATGCTCGATCTCGAAGCCCTCGTCAGGCTCGGGTGCTACGAAATATGCCGTGATGGCGTCGAACTCCGCGTCGCTGGCGGTAAAGTCATGCGTGCCCGCCGCATTGCGCTGGCGCAGGCGGGCGCGGCAGATCGCGTCGGGCACATCCAGATAATAGAGCCGGTGCCTTGCCCCGGAACGGTCGACGATGCCGCGCATCCAGGCGCGGTTGACCCGCGTGTTGGCCGGGAAGTCCAGCACCACCGACAATCCGGCCCGCAGCAGGCTTTCCACATGCGGCGTCACGGCGTCGCGCAGCCGGGCGGCGCAGCGCACATAATCCGCCACCGTATGGATCTCGCCGGGATAGAGCCGCGCCAGCCAGGCATCCTCGGCCAGCACGATCGTGCCCGGTGCGGCAGCCAGTTCGGCCGACAGCGTGGATTTGCCGGCCGCGATCTTGCCGCACAGCAGATGCAGGGTTGCGGTTGTCATGAATCCTTATCCCCCTCAAGAAAAAATGAGGCCCCGGACCGAGCGCGAGCCGGGCTCCCATTTTCTGGTTACCGAAACGCCTCTTCGCGATAGCGCCGCGCCGCATCGGCCAGCGACAGTTCCTCCTGCTTGCCGTCGCGACGGCGGACCGTGAGCGTGCCGCGCTCCATTTCGCGCTCGCCGGCAATCGCCAGCAGCGGCAGGCCCTGCTCATGCGCCTCGGCGATCTTGCGGCCGATGCGTTCGGGCCGGCCATCGACGCTGACGCGATAGCCGTCCCGGCCCAGCGTCGCCGCCGCCTTGCGGGCATAGCCCTCCTGCGCGCTGGTCACGCTGGCCACCATGATCTGCTCGGGCGCCAGCCACAGCGGCAGCGCGCCCTTGTGATGCTCCAGCAGCATGCCGATGAAGCGCTCCATGCTGCCCAGCACGGCGTGGTGGATCAGCACCGGGCGCTGGCGACTGCCGTCGCTGGCAACATAGTCGGCCCCCAGCCGCTCGGGCAGCACGAAATCCAGCTGGATCGTACCGCACTGCCAGGACCGGTCATGGCTGTCGCGCAGGTGGAATTCCAGCTTGGGGCCATAAAAGGCGCCCTCGCCGCTCCTGATGCCGAAATCCAGTCCGGCGCGGCGCGCCGCCATCGCCAGGGCGGCTTCGGCACGGTCCCAGGTGGCATCGTCGCCGGCCCGCTTCGCCGGCCGCGTGGAAAAGAACACCAGCGGCGCACCGAAGCCGAAATCACTGTAGATGCTGCGCAGCAGTTCGCAGAAGCGCTGCACCTCGCCCTCGATCTGTTCGGACGTGCAGAAGATATGCGCATCGTCCTGCGTGAAGCTCCTGGTGCGCATCAGGCCCTGCAAGGCGCCCGAAGGCTCGTCGCGATGGCAGGCGCCGAATTCGCAGTAGCGCAGCGGCAGGTCGTGCACCGAGCGCAGGCTCCTGGAAAACACCTGTACATGGCCGGGACAGCTCATCGGCTTCAGCGCGAAAGGCCGGTTGCCGCTGTTCAGGCGGTACATTTCATTGGCGAACTTGTCGGCATGGCCGCTCGCCTCCCACAGGCTGTAGCTCAACAGCTGCGGCGTGCGGATTTCTGCAAAACCGACTTCACGCATGCGGCGGCGGATGTAATCCTCGATCACGCGATAGAGCGCGAAGCCGCGCGGATGCCAGAACACCATGCCCGGCCCCTCCTCCTGCTGGTGGAAGAGATCGAGCCGCGTGCCCAGCACACGGTGGTCATAGGTATCCATTTCTGAATTCACTCTGGGACTTAAGCCGTTCATGTCGGTCTCCGGGTTGCGAAGCGGCCAGCGATGAACGAAGCCCCAGAAAGACCGAGGCCCCGTCCGTCGCCGGCGGGGCCTCTGGGTCTCTTGCTTTGCGTCAGTCCTCTACGCGCAACAACCCAGGGCACCGCCGACGGCGGTAACCTTAATGGTAGCTACGGTGAGAATAATGCTCTGCATGGTGACGCGGACGGTAAGGGCAGAGCGGCAAAGCGTCAAGCCGGAAATTGATGCCGCACAATATGCGGCGTCACCCCGGGCGTTTGACCCGGGGTCCCATTTTAAATGGGATGCCGGCTCAAGGCCGGCATGACGACGCGTATTTCATGTCTCTTCCGCCCGCCGCGCCCGGAAGAAAGCCGCGGCGGCACGCGGCAGTTTCTTCAGCGTCAGGCTGTCGTCGTCCAGCACGCGCCAGACCGGCGTGATGTCGCCCGTTGCGGCGCCAGCCTGCCGCGCTTCCCAGGCGGCTTCGGCCACGATACGCAGGACGAAGCCCGTCGTGATCGGGCAGGTCACCTCGGTGTGGTATCTGCGCGCCAACTTGGCACGCAGCGCCTTTGCGTCAAGCAGGCGCCCCGGCGGCAGGCGGCGGATAAAGGCATCGACGATGCGCACCGAGGGCACCAACATCACCTGGCCCTTCTTCATGCCGGCAATATTCACCGGCACTGGCTTCACCTGATGCGCTCTGGCGTCGCGCGCCTTGTCGGCCCAGCTGGTCATGCCGGTGGCGCTCGGAAGCCGCCGAAGACCTGTTCGACGAGGGCGGCGAACCGGATCGGCGTGCGATCTTCCAGATAGGGCCCTATAGCCTGCACGCCGACCGGCAGACCGTCATGGCTTTGGCCGCCATTGCTCAGGCCGATCGGCATCGCGGTGGCAGGCAGGCCGCAGACCGTGGCGACGCCTGGCCACAGGAACTGGTCGCCGTAGCGCACCGCGTGACCGTCCACACTGATGGTGCGTTCGTCCCATGGCCGCTGGTCATGCGGGAAGGCGACCGTGGGCGTGACCGGGCAAAGCACGATGTCCCAGTCGCGGAACAGGGTGCGCCACTGATGCGACAGGCCGGTGCGCACGAAATCGGCCTGCATCCAGGCGCGATGACTGGCCACCTTGCTCAGCGCCGAGAGGCTGCGCTGATCCGCTGCCGCTTCCGGAATGCCGGCGGCCTGCTGACGCGCGGCGAGATAATCCGGCTCGGGCATGGTGCCGCCCATGAAAGCCATCACCAGGCGCAGATAGGTGCTGCCGATCAGGTCCAGGCTGGGCAGCAGCGGACTGGACCGCGCGACACGGCAACCGGCCTGCTCCAGTCGCGCGGCCAGCGTGTCGATCGCCTCGCGCACCGCCGCATCGGTCGGCACCTGCGGATGCCGGTCGACGATCAGCACGCGGTACTCCTTCAGTGCGGCATGGCGCGGCGGCGGCAGGTCCAGCCGGTAAGCGACCGCCTCGGCGTCATCGGGTCCGGCCAGCACGTCCAGCGCCAGCATCAGGTCGGCAGCGCTGCGCGCCATCGGGCCGATCACCGGCAGGTCGTGATGCGGCACCACCGACAGCGCCGGGATGCCCGGCGGCGCATGGCCGCGCCGCGGCAGCAGGTTCAGCGTCGGCTTATGGGCATAGACGCCGCAGAAATGCGCCGGAATACGCAGCGAACCGCCGAGATCGGAGCCGAGTTCCAGCGCCACGAAGCCGGCGGCCAGCGCGGCCGCGGCACCGCCCGAGGAACCGCCCGGCGTGCGCGTCACGTCCCAGGGATTGTTGCTGGTGCCGTAGACCGCATTGGTGGCCTGCCAGTCGGCCAGCACGGTGGACACATTGCTTTTGCCGAGAATGACCGCGCCGGCGGCCTTCAGCCGCGTCACTGCCACGGCATCCTGCGTCACAGGAATCTGCGACGTACCCGGGATCCCCCATGTGGTCGGCAGGCCCGCCACGTTGAACGACTCCTTCACCGTCATCGGCAGACCGAGCAGCGCGCCCGCATCGTTGCGTGCGAGCGCGGCATCAGCGGCACGCGCCGCCTCACGGGCCCGCTCGAAATCGCGCACCGGAATGGCATTCAGCCTGTCGTCGCCCGCTTCGATGGCGGCAATCGCCTGCTCGGCCAGTTCAGTGGCTGAAACCTGCCGTGCACGCAGGGCAGCAACGAGTTCGGTTGCCGTGCGGAACTCCATGGGATTCTCCAATGATCGCCTGAGAAGCAGCCGGCACTATAACCCGGCACATGAAGCGGCCGACAAGTGCCATGTTTACTTCAGCGGCAGGCAGATATCGGTGAGCAGATCAGTCGGCGCCACCTCGCGCGGATTGTTCAGATAATCCTCGAAGACCGGCGCATCGGCAGCCTCGCGGCCCGACCGCACCAGCCATTCGCCATAAAGCCAGTCATAGGCGGCCTTCATGTCGGAATACGGCCCCTTGTGACGCAGGATGGCGTAGTCGCCGCCGCGCAAGGCGGCACGCTCCAGCGGCGCCTCCACCGGGAAATCTGCATCGGGCAAAGTGATGCCGGCAGCCGAGCGCAGCTCTGCCTCTGGCACCGCGGTCGGATCGGAATAGAACAGCCCCTTCATGCACAGGCCCGGCCGCAGCAGGTTGCGCGCTGCCAGCGTGCCGAACAGGGTCTCGAAGGCGCGGCCGATTTCCATGTAGGAGCCACGGTGCGGGATTACGGCCAGTGTGGCCGGGGCAATGGTCTTGATGGCGACGTCACGCATGGCAGAGGCTCCTTTCGGCGAGTTGGGCATGGTAAAGCGGGTATGGCTGCCGGCCTTGCGGTATTCCGCCGGCGGCATGCCGTAAGCGTCCTTGAAGCTGCGGCTGAAGGCCGCGAGGCTGCCATAGCCGGCACGCGGCCAGACCGCATCGAGCGGCATATCGGTATGGGAGAGATCGGCCGCGGCACGCTGCAGGCGCAGGCGCTTCACCGTGGCGGCCACGGTTTCGCCATAGACCGCCTGCCAGATGCGGTGCCAGTGCCAGGGCGACAGCGCCGCCACCTCGGCCAGCGCATTGAGATCGGGCGCCTCATCGAGATGGGCGTAGATATATTCGATGACGCGGGTGAAACGGCGGATATAGCTGGCCTGGCCTGGCGAGTCGGAACTTGCGGAATCACGGGAGGCGAAATCGGACATGGCATTTCCTGTTTCTGATTGAACCGACGCTAGCATGACCCGAATTGATAAATCTTGCGGAGCTGCAATCCTGTATCGGCAGCGCACGGCTGGCCGGATTTACATACACGCGCATGTAACCGGCGGACGGCATTGATCGTCTCGCCTTGCAGGAGCGTTTTTGCTAGGCTTGCCGCATGAGCCTGCGCCCCGCCCTGCTGCTGTTGCTTCTGACCGGTTTGCCGTCCGCCGCCGGCGCGCAGGCGCGCGATCCCGATCTGCCGCCGATTGATGCGCGTGGCGTCTGGCATCGCGTTGCGCCGGAGGATGAGAGCACCACGCATAAATGCGCCGGCGATCCCAAAACGCCGCATTGTGCATTGACGACCCTTTATGCCTGCCTCGAACGCGAGGAGCATGATTTCTGTCGTCTGCTGGAATATCCGGGCGTACTCAGCAAGTCGAGGTACCCGCGCATCGTCTATTCATGGTACGAGTATCATATCGTCACTGCCCGCCGTCTGAGCGCCACCAGCAAGATCGACGAGGTCAACGAAGGCCCTGTCAAACCACAGGATGGCGATCTGCTGATCGGACTCTGGGAAAAGCACTGCCATGACAAGGTGGAGAAGGCATGCACTCTCCATGTCGAAAAATGGCCCCTGATGTATTTCGTCCTGCGCAAGCGAGGCGATATATGGACCACGCCGCATCGATTCCAGAAACGGACGGACTAGCCGCCAGGTCGTGGTTGCGATATCAGGCGATTGATCCGGGCTGTTTCGCCCGCTGATCGCGGTTTGGCCTCGATCCGCGCCTGGGTGATCGCAGAAACCAGGCGATCACGTGCTTGCGGATCACGATTCATGGCTTCGATGGCACCAAAAACCTGCGGTCCCATCCTGCCATCTTTATCTACCTTGCCGCCGGCGATCCTGACGGCTTCCTGAAGATGTTTTGCACCATCGCCGCGCCCATCGGCATACAGGGTGTCGGCCACCGCCGTGGCAAGCCCGGGATCAAGTTTCTCCAATGCAGCCGAGCCGCCGGACGTGCGCAGCACGTCGTTGAAATAGGCATCCATCACCTGCGCCTGCTGGCCCGGCGTCAGATCCTCCGGCTTCAGCCCGGCCGGCAAGTCGGGCAGCCTGCCGCGCGTGTACATGTCCTCCAGCGTTCCTGGCGTGATGCCGCCCACCGCGCCGCTTGTCGGATCGCGCAGCCTGCCGCCTTCTTCGGCATAGATATGGCTGTAGGCCTGCTGCCGGCTGGGTGCATCGGGCAACTGCTGCCTGATACCGGCCTGGAAACCCTCCCAGGCGCCCTTGTTCTGCGGCAGATTGAAGGTATCGACCTTGGCAGGCGGCAGCGGGATGCCGGTGTCGTTGCGGCTTCTGCTACCGATGGCCGGCGATGCCGGCGCCGCCGATCCGGCGACCGGCGCTGCCGGTCTGGCCGCTGAGGCCGGCAATATCCCACCGGCCGGCGTCGCCTGCGCCAGCTGCGCACCGGTCTGCCAGAGCGGTGCGGCCGGAGCATCTTCCACATCGCTGCGCTGCTGTGCCGGCCGCATCACACCGAGGGGATGGCCATCGCGCTTGTCGGCGGTGACAATGGCCGGCAGCGACCTGGGTTCGGCGCCGAAGCGGTTGCGGCCATCATAAAACCGGTCGACGACATCCGGCGTCGGCACGGTGTAGCCCTTCAGGCGATCGCCCAGCTCGCCCTGCAGGGCCCGCAGTGTTTCACCGCCCGGCAGCATGATGCCATCGACCATGAGGCCGCGATCCTTCTGGAATCGCTGCATGGCCTGGTCCAGTCCGCCGCCGGGCCAGCCAGTTGGCGCCCCCAGCGCGGCCAGATCGTAATCGCCGGTATTGCCGAACAGCACCTGGGCCTTGATCACATCGCCGCGGTTGTTGTCGCCGAAGCGGCCGACCGAGCCCGACAGGCTGAAAGGGTCCAGATCGGGCAGGTTCAGGTCGGGGGTGGGGAAATCCGGCCGGCCGAAATCGAGAAGGCCAAAATCTTGATCATCCGGAAGCGGCAGCAGCGACATGGCGGAATCCTATGCAGGCGGAAGAATGGATTTCAAAAAAGATGATTTGATTATATTCCTTATATATGTACACAATATGTTCTCTTTGTCAAGATCGAAAAATTAGCCCGCGCAAAACCCCGTCGGCGGGTTCTGAAGCGAAAAATAAGGAGAGGTTGGCGCAAGATAAGACGAAATAAGCCCGACTTAAGCGCGGATAAGGCGGAATAAGCCGGAATAAGCCAGCTTGAGAGGCCTATTTCGCCACGGTGAACTGGATGCCGAACCAGCGGTAGCGCCCCTGCTCCGCGCTGGGCACCGAGCAGGAAATCCGGTCGCGCGGCGGCTTCATCGCCTCGGACGGCCGCATCTCGTAGCGCCGTTCGGCGATCTCCTTGGGCGGGATCGCCTTGCCCTCGCCGGTGTAGCAGATCATCTGCTTCAGCCGCTCGATGCCCGGCGCCACGGTGAAGCGCAGCACCGGCGGATTAGTGGTCTGGCCGAGGCGGATCAGCACATCGACCGGCTCGACATCACTGACCGGCAGCGGCAGGGCGTTCAACGCCTGGCGCAGGCGTTCGACCGAGCCGAAGCTCTCGTTCATTGGGAACCGCGGCAGCCAGAACATGTCGTGTTTGCTGTGTGCGATGCCGGAATGCTGGCCGAAGGCGACGCTGTAGCCCATCGATTTCACCAGCGCCAGCGTGCGCGTATCCCATTCGCCGAAGGGATAGGCAAACAACGCCGGCCGCTCGCCCAGTTCCTTCTCAAACAGGCGCATCGAGGTCTCGAGATCGTCGCGCGCCGCTTCGGGCGACAGCGCCGGCAACGAGGGATGGCGGTGGCTGTGGGCGCCGATGGTGACACCCTCGGCCTTCATCTGCCGGATCTGGTCCCAGGTCAGGTAGCCGCGCAGTTTGCTGGTCACGGGTTCGGTGGCGACGAACAGGGTGAAAGGGATGCCAGCCTTCTTCAGGCGCGGCCAGCCTTCGGTGAAGGCAGAGATATAGGCATCGTCGGCGGTCACCGCGACGGCACGGTCAGGCAGGCTGTCGCCGGATTTCAGCTTCGCCACGATCTCGGGCAGACCGAGCACTTTATAGGGGCCGGATTTCAGCTCGGCGATATGCGCATCGAACTGCTCGAGCCGGATGTTGGTACTCGGCACCGTATTCTCGCCGAAGCGGTGGTACATCAGGATGCTGGCGTGATCGGCTGCCAAGGCGGGGGCCGGACTCAGGAGAGCGGCGGAAAGGACGGCGGCCAAAAAGGCAGGGGAAAGCTGGGGTTTCATGGTCGGCATCCTAGACCGGCCGGTGGCGCCCGGGGAGGCTCGGCGGCCCCGCAAAACGCTCACCGGGGGGAGACTTGGCCGGCCATTTCCGCTATAAGCCCGCCCCATGAACAAGACTCCCCTTTCCTCCCGGATCGCCCCGGTTTTCTGTGCCATCGACACGATCGAACTGGCCTTCGCCGCCCGCTGCGCCCGCGCCGCCGCTGCCGCCGGTTTCGGCGTCAAACTGGGCAAAGAATTCTTCACCGCCCATGGCCCGGCGGAAGTGCGCGCCATCCTGCCAGTCGGCACGCCGCTGTTTCTCGACCTGAAATTCCACGACATCCCCAACACGGTGGCCGGCGCGGTGCGCTCCGCCGCCGCCGCCATGGGCCCGATGATGCTGACTGTGCATGCCTCCGGCGGCCCGGCGATGATCCGCCAGGCGGTGGAAGCGGCGAAGCAGGCGCGTCAGCGGCCGCTGATCCTGGCCGTCACCGCGCTCACCTCGCTGGATGCCGCCGACCTCGCCGCCATCGGCATCACCGAGGATGTCAGCAGCTACGTGGTACGGCTCGCCAAGATGGCGCAGGCCAACGGCGCCGACGGTGTGATCTGCGCCGCCACCGAAATCGCCATGCTGCGCGAGGCCTGCGGCCCCGACTTCAAGCTGGTGGTGCCCGGCATCCGCCCCAAGGGTTCGGCCGCCGGTGACCAGAAACGCGTGATGACCCCGGGTGAGGCCTTCAGCCTCGGTGCCGACCATCTGGTGATCGGCCGCCCGATCACCGAAGCCGACAGCCCCGAAGCCAGCGCGCGCGCCATCGCGCAAGAGTTGGCCGAGGCAGCCTGACATGGCCCTGTTCACCAAGATCTGCGGCCTGACCGATCCGGTGGCCGTGCAAACCGCCGTCGAGCATGGCGCCGACATGGTCGGCTTCGTCTTCTTCCCCGCTTCGCCGCGCAACCTTTCGGCCGAACAGGCGGAAACCCTGCTGAACGAGGTGCCGAGCGGCATCGACCGCGTCGGGCTGTTCGTCGATCCGGAAACCGATTTCCTCGACCGGATTCTGGCCAAGGCGCGGCTGGATCTGCTGCAGTTGCATGGCGACGAGACGCCGGAACGCTGCCGCGCCATCAGCATCTATTTCGGCCTGCCGATCATCAAGGCGATCAAGGTTTCCGGCAAAGCCGACCTGACGGCGGCCAGGGCCTATGAAGACTGCGTCGACTGGCTGATGTTCGATGCCCGCCCGCCGCAGGATGGCGCGCTGCCCGGCGGCAACGGCCAGCCCTTCGACTGGACCATCCTGCAGGGTGCGCAATTCAAGCGGCCCTGGCTGCTGGCCGGCGGCCTGACCCCGGACAATCTGCCGCAGGCAGTTCAGCAATCCGGTGCCCGGGCGGTCGACGTATCTTCCGGGGTGGAAAGCGCACCCGGGAAGAAGGATCCGGCGAAAATCCGCGCCTTCCTTGACGCTGCCCGCCGCCTGTGATGAATGCGTATCTGAGGATGCAACGATGACCGCGATCAATTCCTATCGCACGGGCCCCGATGAAAAGGGCCATTTCGGCAAGTTCGGCGGTCGTTTCGTCGCCGAAACGCTGATGCCGCTGATCCTCGAACTGGAAAAACATTATACCGCGGCCAAGGCCGATCCCGCCTTCAAGGCGGAGATGGATTACCTGCTCAGGGATTATGTCGGCCGGCCCAGCCCGCTCTATTACGCCGAGCCGCTGACCAGGCATCTGGGCGGCGCCAAAATCTATCTGAAGCGCGAAGAGCTGAACCACACCGGCGCGCACAAGATCAACAACTGCATCGGCCAGATCCTGC
>NZ_JAOZVR010000113.1 GCF_025869515.1 Ferrovibrio sp. | reverse complement strand
CCGGGCTTTTTTTATTGCCTCCTCGCAACCCCATCGCATCACAACCAAAGATGGGTGATAAATCCGCAGGAATAACCGGTTTTTAAGCATGCCCTAATCAACTGTTAAGGCCCGCGTTCTCGTGTTGCGTGTTTCACTGCTGATGTCACCTCTCAGCTAGGAACACGCCAATGACCATTGTTACGCCGCTCAACCGCCAACGCCGGATCGCCGGCGACGACCTGCTGATCACCATGGCCGACACACAGGGCATCATCACTTATGCCAATGACGCTTTCTGCCGGACCCATGCCTGCCACGAGCACGATGTGCTGCGGCATCCGCATGACATTCTTCGCCATCCGGATATGCCGGCTGTCATCTTCGAACTGGTCTGGCAGCGCCTGAACGCCGGCCGCGAAGTTTTCGGCTATCTGAAGAACCTGGCCAGGAATGGGGATTATTACTGGACGCTGGCACACTGGACGGTGAATGCCGACCGCTCCGGGCGTGCTGCCGGCTACCAGTGTTGTCGCCGGGCGGCCAGCCCAGAAAGCATTGCCGCCATCGAGCCGATTTATCGCGAGATGCGCCGCATCGAAACCTCGGCAGCCACACCCCAGGACGGTCTCGTCAGGAGCCGCCAGATACTGGATCAGATGCTGGCCAGCCGCGGCCAGGGCTACGACCAGTTCGTGCTGTCGCTCGCCATGATGGATGAACCGGCTGCGTGTCGCGCCGCCTGATTCCCACGATGCGCGCCCTCCTCCCGGGCGTGACATCATCGACTGGGCCCGCAGTCACGCGGGCCCTTTTTTCGTGTTATGCGCGGATGCCGGTTTGCCAGATCTCGATGGCAGCGGTCACAACCACCAGCGCGCCCAATCCGACATGGGCGATCATCGCCATGTCATAGGCAGTAAAGCCGATCAGCCAGGGGGACAGGGCAGCCCAGAGGCCGAGCAGACCGCTGATATAGGCTTCCCAGCGATCGAGCAGGGTTAGCGCCAGGGCCGACAGCGCAAAGATCAGGAAGCCGATGATCACGGCGTTCAGGGTGGCCGCCTCCAGGCCGGTGAATTGCAGCAACCAGGGTGATGCCACCAGTACCAGGCCGAGGACCATATTGGCCCAGTCCTGCCAGCGGCGTGTTTTTACCCTGACGGCATGATGCCCGGGTTGATGAGACCCGGGCGGATGATGATGGGTGACATGAGCCATGGCGCTCCTCCTCCGGGATCACGCCGGTTGATGCCGGTCATCCCGCTGAAAAGGCCGTGCGACGGCGGCTTCCCGTGCATTTCGCACGGTTCAGTTTGCGATATAGGGCCGTGTGCGCGACCGGGCAGCAGCCTAGCCCTGCAGTATGTCTTTTTTAAGCCGCCGGAAAGGCCCCGGAATCCGGCTAAAACCCGGCGATGGCCGACCGCTTCACCTGCGGCAGCAGATCGAAGGCCAGCATGGCATGCACGCCCTTGTTCCCGTCCACCAGCTGGGTGATGTGCAGATCGCAGGCCAGGCTGCACAGCGCGTAGGCGTCATTCGCCGCCAGGCCGGCAATGCTGCCCAGGGCATCGATCATGTCTTCCAGCGCCCGGGTCGCCGCATCGTCGAGATCGGGATCGAAGGCCATGGTGATCAGATGTGTCGGCGTGACGGCGCGCGGCCGCGGCAGGCGGCGCTGCTTGTGCAGCACGAAAGTGAAATCGCCTTCCAGCGCGGTCTCCAGCGCCGTCAGATTCACCTCGCCGTCGCCCTGGCAGGCATGGCCGTCGCCGGTGGAAAACAGCGCGCCCGGCACGAAGACCGGCAGATACAGCGTGGTGCCCGGGATCAGTTCGCGATTGTCGATATTGCCGCCGTATTCGCGCGGCTCGATGGTGGAGACGCGGCCGTAATGCGCCGGCGGCGCCACGCCCATCACGCCGAAGAAGGGCCGCAGCGGCACCACCGACCCCCAGGGGCAGGTCGCCGTCATCGCATTGCGGTTGATCGGAATCTGCAGCAGGCGGCCCTCGGGGAAGCGATGGGGCAGAGAACCGCGCAGCGGCCGGTTGGCATTCCAGCCCCAGTCCTGGATCAGCCGCACATCCTCGATCCGCACCTCCAGCACATCGCCCGGCATCGCACCTTCGATGGCGACCGGGCCGGTGAGGATATGGCCGGGCAGTACCGGCTTCAGGGTTTCGACGATGGTGCGATGCTCGGGCAGCACGGCCAGGCCGGCATTGTCGGGCGGGATGACATCGGCACCGCCCGATACCGTACGGATGGTGACGCGTTCGCCCGAGGCCACGGTCAGCACCGGCTGCAAGGTGGCGTCGAAGAAGCCCCAGTGAACGGTATAGGGGGTCGGTTCAAGCCGGTGATCGGTCATGCTGCGCGTCTGCTGTCTGGTTAAGGCTGACCGCAGCGTAACCGATCACCGATCCGGCTGCCTACTGGCGATCTCAGTGACGTTTCGATCTCAGTGATGTTTGTGTTTGTGGCCATGGCTGTGGTTGCCGAGCGGCGCGCCGTAGCGATGGATATGCAGCGGTTCCTTGCACAGGCCGCTGCAATAGCTGGCTACGGTCTTTTCCAGCTTGTCGTACAGCAGGCGGTTGGGCTTGTTGATCGCCTCCAGCCGGGCACGCGCGGTCTCGGCCTGCTTGGCCAGCTTGGCCAGATCGACATTCACCAGCTTGCGATTTTCCACCACCATCTTGCCGCCGACCATCACGGCATCGACCGATGTGCCATCCTCGGTATGCACCAGCTGGTTGACCGGGTCGTTGAACGGAATCCAGTTGATGCTGTCGAGATCGAGGAAAACGATATCGGCCTTGTAGCCCTTCTCGATCCGCCCCAGCTTGCCTTCGAAGCCGAGCGCCTTGGCACTGCCGACTGTCGCGGCTTCCAGAATCTGGTCGGTGGTGAGCCAGTCGGCGATATCGGGGCCGCGCACCTTCGACACCATCGAGGCCAGCCGCATCGATTCATACATATTCTGGTTGTCCGAGCAGTTGGCGCCATCGGTACCGATACCCAGATTGACCTTGCGGCGCAGCATGCCGATCACATCGGCCAGGCCGCTGCCCAGCCGCATGTTGCTGCCGGGGTTGTGCGCCACCGAGGCACCCTTGTCGCCCAGCCGCTTCATGTCGTCGTCATCCAGCCAGACGCCATGGGCGACGGTGAAGTCCGGACCGACTGCGCCCATGTCGTCCATGTGACTGGTCAGCGATTTGCCATAGCGCTTGTAGCCGGCGATGACCTGCAGCTTGGATTCCGAAACATGACTGTGCATGGCGACATCGAAATCGCGGGCGATCCGCACGCAATCGGCGATGAACTCGTCCGAGCAGTGATGCGGAATGGTGGGCGCAACGGCGGGCCGCACCAGGTCGTGATCGTAATTCCACGCCTTCAGCGCCTTGCGGATCGCCTTCACGCTGGTTTTATAGGGCGCGAGCCGGAGCCGCTCGACATCCTTCTGCAGGCCGGGCGTCAGGCGCTCCATCAGGCCCGGCACCGCCTCGAAGAAGGTGCGGTCGGCCACCATCGGGGCGACCACGGCACGCATGCCCGCATCGGCATAGGCCTGGGCACAGGCCTGCAGGCCCTCCACCGACGGCATGGGGAACTCAACGGTCAGATCGTAAACCGCCGTGCAGCCTTTCAGCAGCCCTTCGGCCGCGCCGATCAGCGTGGTGAGATATTTGTCGTCCAGCGTGCGGTTGCCGCTGATCGCCGGTCCGGCGGTGAGCAGCAGTTCCAGCGTCCAGCGGTCGCCCATGCCCTTGGCCAGATTGCCATGGCCATGGGTATGCGCATTGATCAGGCCGGGATGCAGCAGGCGGCGGCGCGCGTCGATCACGATGGCATCGGCCGGCGCCGGCATGCCGGGTTTGCCGATCTCAACGATGGTGTCGCCGGCGATCAGGATATCGGCCGCATCGGCGCGATGCTTGGCGATGTTGACGATTTTGCCGCCACGGATGATCGTCTTGCGCTTTGCCATACCCGATGTCCTCACAGTTTTCCGTTATCGTTCGACCAGGGAACCAGAATGCGTTCGACGGCGACGACAATCTGGAACAGCACGATACCCATGAAGGACAGCAGGATAAGCGCACCCCAGGCCAGCGGCACCTTGAAAAATGCCGTCGCGCTGACGATCAGATAGCCCAGGCCGCGATCGGCATTGACGAACTCCGCCACCACGGCGCCCACCACTGCCAGGGCAATCGCCGCCTTGAGGCCGCTGAACACAATCGGCATGGCAAAGGGCAGCCGGATGCGGACCAGCTCCTGCCATTTGGATGCGCGACAGGCTCGCCCAAGCTCCAGTAGTTCCGGCGGCACCGCCAGCAGGCCGGCGGCGCAGGACAGCACCAGAGGGAAGAACGCGACCAGGAAGGTGATGACGATGCGCGGCAGTTCGTTGGCGCCCAGCACGACCACCAGGATCGGCGCCAGTGCCACCTTGGGGATCGACTGGGTCAGGATCAGGATCGGATAGATCGCATTGGCGATCATCCGCGAGGATGTCAGCGCCACCGCCAGCGGCAGGCTGATCGCCACCGACACCAGGAAACCGACCATGACGGTTGTGAACGTGGCGCCGGCATGGGTCAGCACCTGCATGCGCATGGCCCAGGTTTCGCCCCAGATCGCGCTGGGGCTGGGCAGCAGGTAGGCCGGCACACCAAAGACCCGGCAGGCGATTTCCCAGGCCAGAACGAGGAGCGTAAGGACAACGAGCGGCAACCAGAATTCCTGGGTCCTGCGCCACAGCGCCGGCTTCTTCCGGCGCGGTGCCGGCGTCGGGAGAGCGATGGCGTCAGGCTGCACGGGCATCCCTCCGGCCGAAGATCAGTTCGCGGATCCGGCGGGCGCAGCGCTGGAACTCATCGCTGCCCTCCTGGTCGAAGCTGCGCGGCCGCGACAATGGCACATCGATGATCTCGACGATCTGGCCCGGGCGGGGCGACATCACCACCACGCGGTCGGCCAGCAGCACCGCCTCCGATATCGAATGCGTGACAAAGACAATGGTCTTCGGCCGCTCGGTCCAGATGCGCAGCAGTTCAAGCGTCATCTCTTCCCGGGTCAGGGCATCCAGCGCACCGAAGGGTTCGTCCATCAGCAGCACGGAAGGATCGTGCAGCAACGCACGGCAGATCGCGGCGCGCTGCTGCATGCCGCCAGAGAGTTCGCGCGGATATTTCTGCTCGAAGCCGCCGAGGCCGACCATCTCAAGCAACTGGCCGGCCTTGGCCTTGCTGTCGGGCTGCAGCTTGCCCATCAGGCTGAGCGGAAACAGCACATTGTCCTTGATCGTCGCCCAGGGTAGCAGGGTTGGCGCCTGGAACACGATGCCGGTGTCTTCGCGCGGCCCGGTGACCTTGGCGCCATCCATGGTGATGGTTCCGCCGCTGAGCGGCAGCAGGCCGCCGATCAGGCGCAGTAAGGTGGATTTGCCGCAACCGGAGGGACCGACCAGGGCGATGAACTCGCAGTCGCCGATGGTGAGCGAGGCATCCTTCAGCGCGACGATGTCTTCACCGTCGCGCGTCAGGAAAACCTTGGATGCGCGGTCAATCGTGATCACGACCGATCCCCCGCTGACTGCGTTACTTGCTCAGAAGGCTGGTATCCACCGCCTGGGCCGGATTCCACGACTTGTCCAGATTCTGCGACTCCGCCACCACCTGCCAGGTGAAGTTCAGGCGTTCGGCGGTTTCCTTGCCGTAGCCGGCGGTCTTGTTGTAGTCGGCGAAGACGAACTTGGTGGTCGCCTTCACGCTGCCGATGCAGTCATCCAGCGCCACTTCCGGAATCTTCTCGACATGCGCCTTGCAGGCCTCTTCGGGGTTGGCGTGGGCCCATTCATAGGCCTTGCGCGTCGCCAGCAGGAACCGCTTGGTCACGTCCGGCTTCTCGGCAATCATCTTGTCGGTTGCGATCACGGTTGCCGCATAGATGGCAAAGCCGGTCTCCACGAACGGCAGCACAACGATCTCTTCCTTGGCCGCCATGGCAGCCTTGTTCTGATAGTAGTGGTGGATCGAATAGAACGGCGCCGCATCGATATTCTTGGCGATCAGCTGCGCGGCCATCGCCCCGCCGTCCATGTTGACCCAGGTGATCTTGCTGGGATCGGCGCCCGCCAGCTCCGCCACCTTGGGGAAATACAGCTGGTGCGAATTGCCGGGCGTGGTGCTGATCTTCTTGCCCTGCATCTGCTTGAAACTGGTAATCCCGGAGCTTTTCAGCACAAACAGCGAATGCGGGGAAAACTGGTAGTTGATGGCAATCGCCTTGACCGGAACATTCGCCCGCGCCCGCGCGGTGAGCACCGCGCCCAGATCGGCGATGCCGAAATCGGCGGCACCGCCGGCCAGCTTGGTCACCGTATCGCCCGAGCCATAGCCGCGCGTGATGGTGACGTCGATGCCTTCGGCGGCGTAAATGCCCTTCTGCCAGCCGCCGTAGAACATCGCGTGTTCGCCGGACGGAAGCCAATCTGTCTGGAAACGGACCTTGTCGGCTGCCGTGGCCGAAAACGGCAGCGCAATCAGCGCAGCCGCACAAAGCACCTTCTGCATCGTATGCGTGATCATTGTCGATTCCCCTTGGTTACCGATGTCGCCGTCGATGACTGCTTACGATCAGAGAGGATCGCGCAGGGATCGCCGGTTTCAGCGTCTAGGGTGACCGAGCATGTCAGGGATGTCGTATGCCGATTTGCGCCTTGCCCTTAATCTGCCGTTATGGGTACGGGCGAAGGCAGCCGAAATCTGCCCATCATCTTTGCAGACAGCGCATAATCTGCACAGATTACGTGCGATGTGTCTGTCAGTCCGGCGTGCCCTTGTGGCCGCGATAGCTGAACAACGACACGATCTGGTCGATGGTGCAGCCGTCTGCGGCCACCGGACTTCAGGGTTTCAACGATGGTGCGGTGCTCGGGCAGCCTGGCCGAAGAGCGATCCGCATGCCTACTGCAACGAAGCTGAGCCGTCAGTCAGCCGATTGCGGCGCGGCAGGACTGTATGCCGGCGACCGCCGGTTCCGGTCGATGGCAGCGGGCTGGATTTTCTCGGCGATCAGGGCGTCATCCGGCACAGCAGCAGAGCTTCGGTTCGTCCATTCGACGCGCCAGCGGAAAGCCGGTTCCTGCACAACGACATAGGCGTCACCACTGCATCGACGCGCCGAATGAATGGCCTGTTTAACGGCATGGCCGCGCAGCAGGAAACCGCCATAACTCCTGCCCTTGACGCGCACCCACCAGAGATCGTCTTCCGCAATAATGAAATAGTAGGTCGCCATGATCCGTCCTCCCGGGCATGCAATCCTTGTTTTGTCGGCGCGCTTAACGACGATGATCGTCTGCCTGTTCCGTGATCATTTTTTAAAGCTGGCGTGACGGATTTGATTTCCGGCCAAGGATGACGATGTCGCGATTCCGGTCTTGGAATTGTTCAACACAGGAAGGAGGCCCGCATGTTCAGCCATATTCAGGTCGGTGCCCGCGATCTCGATCGCATGATTGCGTTCTATGACATGGTGCTTGCGCATGTCGGACTGCAGCGCCAGCCGGTCGAGCCTGACGGCGGTCCGCCAGGGGCGATCTGGCAGCGCCAGGGACAGCGTTGGCCGCAATTCGTCGTCCAGTTGCCGTTCAACGGACTGCCGGCCACCTGGGGCAACGGCTGGCAGGTGTCGTTTGCAGCCCCTTCGCAGATGGCGGTGCGGCTGGCCTGGGAAACCGCGCTGGCCCACGGCGGCATCGATGAAGGCGCCCCCGGCCTGCGGCCGAATTACAATGACGATTATTATGGCGCCTATTGCCGCGACCCCGAGGGCAACAAGCTGTGCTTCGTATATGCCGGCGGACTACCGTGAGGGCAGCTCGTCGTCGCCGCGATAGCTGAAGAACGACACGATCTGGTCGATGGTGCAGCCGTCTGCGGCCAGCGGGCAATGGACATATTCCAGTATCGTCATCCTGAAGGTAAACGGCATGGTCGGCGGCCCCTGCCGCAGATAGGCATGGCCGGTTTCCAGAACTTTCATTCGGCTGTCGATGATGATGCCGGCCCCCGGCAGCTCGGCGACGATGTCGTCAAGATAACGGTTCCTGGTCGGAACAGGAGAGGCATCCATCACATTCTGGCCGACCACCTTCATCTGGAACCGCACGCGACCCGCGCTGCGCTCCACGGCAACCAGCACAACGCCCGACAGCAGGACGGGAATCTTCATCGGATCGAAATCGTCCCTGCCCGGCAACCGGTCGGCGGGATGAATCTCCAGCATATAACGGATGAAGGCTGCCAGCCGCGGCGACTGCACCTTGGTCAGATAGCTGTTCAGCGCGGCGATATTTCGCTGCGGCAAGTCCAGCGGCTGGAAGGCGGCGTTCATGGCAAGGGTCTGGCGCATCGGTGAATACGACAGGAGTTATCTCTTGATAATCCCGGCGGGCCGATGATGTAGATCAACGGGCTGGATGAATCCCCCCGCATCTGCACCCGTGTTGCCGCCGGCCCACTCCCTGTTCCGTTGGACCGTTGTACCCGAAGACCCTATCCTTCAGCGTCTGATATTGATGATTTCCTGAAGCAGCTCATCCGCCGCCGTGATGATCCGCGCATTCGCCGAATAGGCCCGCTGCGCCACGATCAGCTTCGCGAATTCCTCGGCAATATCCACGTTGGAACCTTCGATCGCGGCCGACACGATATCGCCCGCGCCGCTGTCGCCGGGAAACTTCCACACAGCCGCCCCGGAGGCCGGAGTCGCGACAAAGGTGTTGCCGTCCGCCCGGTCGAGTTCGTCCGGATTTGCAAAGGTCACGATCGGCACCTGATACAGCTTTCGAACGTTGCCATTGTCGAAGGTGACGATGACCGCGCCGCTGTCGTCGATGGCGAGGCTTTTGAAATTGCCCTGCGGCGCGCCGTTCTGCTGGAAGTTATTCAGCGTCAGCGTGTCGCTGGCAAACTGGGTGGTGCCGTTCGTATTTCCATAGGCGCCGAGGTCGAGTTGGATGGTCTGGTTGCCGGAACCGAAATTGAGATTGAATGAGAAGGATGCATCGCCGTTCACGGCTGCCGGCGTTCCCGTCAGGCCGCCGGCCGTCGCCAGAGCGGAAATCGTGCCGGCTGCGACCGGCCCCATGCCCAGCGATCCGCCGAACTCCACGGTCGCCGGCCCCAGATTTGCCGGCGTGCTGCCGGGCGCATCGACTTCCAGCGTCCACTGGCCGGCGCCGATCCTGGTCCAGGTCAGACTCAGCGTGCGCTCGTTGCCCAGTGCGTCGTAGACCTGAATGGAATTGGCGGGCAGCTCCGCAGGCAGACCGCCGCCGGAACCGAGCGCTTCCGACGGCAGGTTCGCCGCATAATCCACCCTGCTGGTCCGCACCGGCGCATCGAGCAGATCAGAGACCCGCACTTCCGTCGCCCGCGACGTATCGGCCACCCCGGTGGCCGGATCGACGGGCCAGCCCTGCAGATAGTAGCCGGACGAATTCACCAGATAGCCCTGCGCATTCTGCGTGAAATCGCCGACGCGCGTGAAATAGTCCGTCGTCTCGAATGTCGGCAGCCCGGTTGCAGGATTGATTCCGGTGGCCTTCGAGACCGGCAGAAAGCCGCTGCCGGCAATCGCAATCGATGTCGTGGACGCCACCTGCGTGATGGCGCCCTGGACGCTGTTGGAAAAATAGGGCTGGTTGAGCACGCCACCCGGGGAATGCGTGTTCGACTGCGCGCTCGAATTGGTCACCAGGGTCTGGAAGCGCGACTGCACTCCCTTGTAGCCAGGGGTGCTGGCATTGGCGACGTTGTCGGCAATGAAGCCGATGGCGGCGGCCTGCGCATTCATCCCTGCAATCCCGGCCTGCAATGCACCACTGATCGACATGCGAAACGCTCCCCTCCAGTTGTCTGGAGCCCCGCATTGCAATCGGAGTGCCACCGGCCGAAATTTTGTTACCGGTTGAAATGTTAAGAAAAATTACCAAAAGGTTAATGCGACTTTACCCTGCCCGGTTACAAACAGGGAAAATCCTACCGGTTCATCAATGACTTGGCAGGGCTGTTTGTGCCCAGCGCGCAGGAACACAGCCTTATGTTTATCACTCGCAGGCTGATGCAACCGAATTGGTTAACAAGCCTGCATCGCCCGGTGACCGTCGTCACGGCAATTTAACTTGTACACAATTTAATTGTTCGCTATGTCTCTTCTCGCCAGCGGCACCCGCCCTCCTTCCCGACCGCTGGCTGAAGAGGAGAACACCCATGTCCATCACCCCGCTCTATACCACCTCCGCCACCGCCACCGGCGGCCGCTCCGGCAAGGTCACCTCGGCCGACGGCATCATCGACATGACGCTGGCCATGCCCAAGGAACTGGGCGGCCCCGGCAATGCCGCCAACCCGGAAACCTTCTTCGCCAGCGGCTATGCCGCCTGCTTCCAGGGCGCGCTCGGCCTGGTCGCTCGCAACCAGAAGGTCGCCCTGCCCGCCGGCAACACCGTCACGGTGACCATCGGCATCGGCAAGGACGAGACCAGCTTCGGTCTGAATGCGAAGATCGCCGTCGCCCTGCCGGGCATGGACAAGGCCCAGGCCGAGGCGCTGGTCGCCGCCGCGCACCAGGTCTGCCCGTATTCGAAGGCCACCAGGGGCAATATCGAGGCGACGCTCGAAACGACTGTGTAAACTGCGACTCGCGGCGCCGGGCCATATGGTTCCGGCGCCGCCTAATCGCCCGGGAATCCCATGTCCGCTGACGACCAGCTCAAGCTCGACAACCAGCTCTGCTTCGCGCTCTATGCCGCGTCCAATGCGATGGGCCGGCTGTATCGCGACAGGCTGGAGCCGCTCGGCCTCACCTATCCGCAGTATCTGGTCATGCTGGTGCTGTGGGAACAGGACGGGCTGACGGTGAAGCAGATCGGCGAGCGGCTGCATCTCGATTCCGGCACACTCACCCCCATGCTCAAACGCATGGAACAGGCCGGGCGGCTGCAGCGCGCCCGCGACCCGGACGACGAGCGCCAGGTCGTCATCGCCCTCACCGCCGAGGGCCGCAGGCTGAAGGCCGCCATGCGCAAGGTGCACAGCGATCTGGGCTGCCTGCTGCCGCTGGACCGCGCCGCGATCGGCCGCCTGCGTACCGAGCTGCGCGGCCTCGCCGACGGGCTGATGGCGTCAAAAGCCGAGTAATCCACAGTTCAGGCTGGTTCGCCGGGGCAAATATCCACAGCTTGAGCCCCACCCGTAGGGGGTTTGGGCTTGCTGGACCCACCAGATATTGCGATATTGCCCGCTCAGAATCAGAGTGAGGAACCCATGTCGCTGCTCGACTCCAAGCCGGTCTACAAGCCCTTCAAGTATCCGTGGGCCTACGAAGCCTGGATGACCCAGCAGCGCGTGCACTGGCTGCCCGAGGAAGTGCCGCTCGCCGACGATGTGAAGGACTGGCAGAAAAAGCTGACCCCGGGCGAGAAGAACCTGCTGACGCAGATTTTCCGCTTCTTCGTCCAGGCCGATGTGGAAGTGAACAACTGCTACATGAAGCACTATGCGCGGGTGTTCAAGCCGACCGAAGTGCAGATGATGCTGGCCGCCTTCTCCAACATGGAGACGGTGCATATCGCGGCCTATTCGCATCTGCTCGACACCATCGGCATGCCCGAAGAAGAGTATTCGGCCTTCCTCCGCTACAAGGAGATGAAGGACAAGTACGACTACATGCAGCAGTTCGGCGTCGAGACCAAGGCCGACATCGCCAAGACGCTGGCCGTGTTCGGCGCCTTCACCGAAGGCCTGCAGCTGTTCGCCTCTTTCGCGATCCTGCTGAACTTCCCGCGCTTCAACAAGATGAAGGGCATGGGCCAGATCATCTCGTGGAGCGTGCGCGACGAAAGCCTGCACACCAACTCGATCATCAAGCTGTTCCGCACCTTCGTGGACGAGAATCCGGAAGTCTGGAACGAGGAGTTCCAGCGCGATCTCTACGTCGCCTGCTCCACCATCGTCGACCATGAGGATGCCTTCATCGACCTCGCTTTCGAGATCGAGGGCGTGCAGGGCCTGACGGGGCAGGAAGTGAAGGACTATATCCGCTGGACCGCCGACCGCCGCCTGCTGCAGCTCGGCCTGCAGCCGATGTATCGGGTGGAGAAGAATCCGCTGCCCTGGCTGGATGCGATCCTCAACGGCGTGGAACACACCAACTTTTTCGAAAACCGCGCCACCGAATATTCCAAGGCGTCGACCCAGGGCAGCTGGGAAGAAGCCTTCGCCTGAGCGCGATTTTCCTTTCGGACAGCAGAACGGCCGGGCATGTCCCGGCCGTTTTGTTATAATGCCAGCATGACCTACAGCATCCGCCCGGGCCGCCGCGCCGAAGCCGACCTGCTGCGCGAGATCGAACGTGCCGCAGGGCAGGCTTTCATTGCCGCCGGCCATCCCGGCGTGGCCACTTTCGAACCCACGCATGGCGACGACCTGCGCGACGCGGTCGGCGACGGCTGCCTCTTCGTCGCCGTCGACCAGACCGACCATCCGATCGGCTTCCTGCTCTGCAGCGAACTCGACGAGGACCTGTATGTGCAGGAACTCAACGTACATCCCGATCATGCCGGGAACCGCCTGGCGGTGCCGCTGCTCGCCGCCGCCGACCGGCTGGCAAAGGGGCTGGGTCTTGCCGCGCTGACCCTGACCACCTTCCGCCATGTGCCGTGGAACGCGCCCTATTACGCCCGCCTGGGCTTTACCATCATCCCGGATGACGCGATCGGGCCGGATTTGCGTTTCGTGATCGCGCGCCAGCAGCAGGCCGGACTCGATGTCAGCCAGCGCGTGGCGATGCGACGCCCTCTGACCAGAGAGGCGGCGGCCTAGGCCGCCTTGCTGGCCGGCGACAGCAGGTCGCGGCGCACGGCGCAGCGTGCCACGGCTGGTCTTCAGCTGCGCGGCAAGCCGGCCCTGTTCCGCGGCCTCGACTGGCGCCGCAAGATGGCGCTGACCGAGCCCGAATAACTCAGCCGCGCAGGATATCCGCCGCCGGCACGCCATTATCGTCGGGGAACAGCCGCGCCATGACGGCACTGCCGTCGAGGCCGAAATGCGCCGCTGCCAGCGCCTTGTACAGCGCCGTCAGGCTCAGCGTCGGCATCACGTCGCGGCCCTGATAGAGCTGCGCCGGCCTGAGCCCCGGCCAGTCGGCATGGACGCGCCCGCCCTTCACCGCGCCGCCGAGCAGGAAACCGGCACCACCGGTGCCATGATCGGTGCCGCCCGAGCCGTTGGGCGAGGCAGTGCGGCCGAATTCGCTCACCGCCAGGATCGCGGTGTGGCGCCAGACCGGTTTCAATCCGTCGGCGAGCGCATCCAGCGCCTGCGACAGCGCATTGAACTGCTGCACCAGCCGGTTGGCTTCGGCGCTGTGGGTGTCAAAGCCGTTCATCTCGATCACCGCGATGCGCGGCCCGGCCGGTTGCGCCAGCCGTTCGGCCGCCAGCCGCGCCAGGTTGACAACGGCCTGCAGGTTGCCGGCGCGCGCCATCTCGCGCGGCTCCATCGCCGCCGCATTCTGATCCGTGGCCATCGCCTGGCCGAGCACGACATCCTCGCTCCACAGCGCCATCATGCGATCGACGAAGGCCGCCGGCGCGCCGGGCAGCGTATCGGGTGCTGAGGAATTGATGGCGACCGGGCCGCGCAGGGCAAACGGCACCGTGGCGCCGATCGCCAGCCCCTGCTTTCTGCGGCCGGTGGTGCGTTCATGTTCGGCCAGCAGGCGGTTGAGCCAGCCGGTGCTGTTGGAATTCGGCCGGTCGAGCCCGGCTTCCAGCACATCCTGCGCGGCGAAATGCGAACGCTCGCGATGACTGCTGGCGACGGCATGCAGCGGCAGCAGATCGCCCGCATCGTAATGGCGTTTCAGCGGCGCCAGGCTGGCATGCAGTCCGAAGACACTGTCCAGCATCAGCGGCGCCTGCTGGCCGAGGAATTCGCCACGCACCCGCGCATAACCCGGATCGCCCACCGGGATCAGCGCGGCGAGGCCATCCATGCCGCCGCGCAGGATGAAGAAGACGAAACGCTTCTCGGTTCCGGCCGCGGCAAAGGCGATGCGCGGCATCATGGCGGCAGCCGAACCAAGGCCGAGGAAGCGCAATGCATCGCGGCGGGTGGACTGCACGGTCATCTCCACTGGAATTCCGGCGCGGCCAGGATGGTGGCCACCGCGGCGGGCCGGCTTTCGGCGCGCTGCACCGCCAGCCGCGTGTCAACGCGCGCCACCGGACCGAGCGCCAGATCAAACAGGGCGAGCGGATCGCCGGGATCGCGGGCGCGCTGCGCGATGGCATAGGCCAGCTCGATGCGCTGACGCAGGGCATCGGGCGCCATCCACTCGCCGGCGCGGTCGGGCCAGCCGGCCGGCGATGGCGCCTGGAACGGGGCCTGGCCGAACTGGCGCAACAGGCCGATGCAGCGCGGCATCGGCATATCCGCGTTGCTGAGCCGCAGCGCGGCCAGCATCAGGTCGCGCGGATTGCGCAGCTTGCGGTATTGCGGGTCCCAGGCTTCGGGCAGCGCGATCAGCGTGAGCGCCAGCTGGCGCAGGTCGCCGCGGCTGTCGCGGAAACTTTTCGCCAGCGCGGCAACGGCGGCAGGCGGCGGATCGTCGGCGATGAAATGGCGCGCCAGTTTCTGCGCCACATGCTGCGCCGTGGCGGGATGACCGGCCAGCATCTGCAGCGCCGCCACGCCCTGGTCGGCGCTCTGCTGCGGGAATTCCTGGCCGAGCAGCGTCTGCGACCATGGCTCGTGCATGGCCTGGCGGAAGCAGGACACTCCCATCGTGCAGCCATCCAGCGGCGCGCGGCCGATCGACCAGCCGGTGAGAATCTTCGCCAGCGCGATCACATCGGCCTGACTGTAGCCGGCTGCCGGGCCGACCGTGTGCAGTTCGAGGATTTCCCGGGCGTGATTCTCGTTCAGGCCGAGCGGCCGCCGCTCGGCCAGGCGCGAGGAGGCGCCGAAGGACGAGGCATTGTCGAGATAGAGCAGCATCGCCGGATGGCCGGTGACGGCGAGCAGCATGTCGGCGAAACGGCCGAAGGCATGGGGCCGGATCGCCTCGCGTTCATAGGGACCGGCCAGCGCCAGCACGATCTGGTCGCGGCCGGAGACGGTGAAATGGTTGGCCCAGAACTGCACCCAGCGTTCGACGAAGGGGCTTTCGCTCTGCAGCTGGGCCTGCAGCAGCGCGGTCATCTCGGCCAGGATGCCCTGGCGCAATACCTCGCGCGCCGCCTTCTCGGCCTCGGCCTGATCCTGCTGCCGCGCCTGGCGATAGGCATAGAAGCCGGCGGCGCGGGCCTGTGCGCTCGGCAATCCGCTGAAGGCTGCCGGCAGCGGCGCGGCCGTGCCTTGCGGCGGAATCTGCCGTCGCAGCCAGGCCTCCGCGCCAGCATCCAAACCGGCTGCATCGGCGGGGCGGATGCCCAGCCCGAAGCGGTTGGCGGCATGGATGGCGGCGGCTGACAGCATGGGACCCCGGTTTCGGACAGGATACCCCATTGCACGCCGGCGGCGAACCGATCCTGCGGTTCAGGCCAGGATATCGATGAAGTGGCGGTCCATCTCGACGCTGGTGCGCAGCACCGCGAGGCTGGCGCCGGCCTGGATTTCCGCGCCTTTCAGCAGGGCGGCGGCCTCGGCCATGCTGTTCAGGTCGAGGCTGCCGCTGTTGACCGCCTCCACCGCGGCAACCAGCGCCTCGTCGGCCCGGCGCAGGCCGCCGAGCGCGGCGGAAATCGGAGACATGCCGGCGATTGCTGTCATGCTGCAAAGCTAAACCGGGCTGGAAATTTCCTCAACCCTGCCAGCAACCTGCCGCTGCGGGTGGGCGCGGCGGCGGGGAAGGCGCTATAACATCGGGGCCTCGATTCAGCTTGCCAGAGAGACATGTCCGCCCTCCCCGCCAATCCGCTCCTGCCGATCCCGATTTCCCTGTACCGCGAAGGCAATACCGGCATTCCCTATGCCCATATCCTCGACTCCGGCAAGCCCGGTCCGCAGGCGGCGATCACCGCGCTGGTGCATGGCAACGAGGTCTGCGGCGCCCATGCGCTGGACCTGCTGTTCCGCGAGAAATTCCAGCCCGCCGCCGGCCGGCTGACGCTGATCTTCTGCAACGTCGCCGCCTATACGCGTTTCGATCCCGAGGAGCCGACCGCCTCGCGCTTCGTCGACGAGGACATGAACCGCGTCTGGGGTTCCAATGCGCTGGACAGCAGCCGCCGCTCGATCGAACTCGACCGCGCCCGCGAGATCGAGCCGCTGCTCGCCGAGATCGACCTGCTGCTCGACCTGCATTCGATGCAGCAGCCCTCGCCGCCGCTGATGCTGGCCGGGCCGCTGCAGAAAGGCCGCGACTTCGCCGCGAAAGTCGGCGTGCCGGCCACCGTGGTGGCCGACCAGGGCCACAAGGCCGGCCTGCGCATGCGCGACTACGGCGGCTTCGGCGATCCGGACAGCGCGAAGAATGCCCTGCTGGTGGAATGCGGCCAGCACTGGGACCAGGCGAGCAAAACCGTCGCCATCGAGACCATGCTCCGCTTCCTGCATGCGATCGGCCAGGCCAGCGCGGCCGACCTGGCGCGCCACGGCCTGGCGCCGCAGCCGGCACAGCCGCAGAAATTCGTCGAGGTGACCGATGCGGTCACCATCGCCACCGAGACCTTCAGCTTCGCGCAGCCCTACAGCGGGCTGGAATCGATTCCGCAGGCCGGCACGGTGATCGCCCATGACGGCAGCACGCCGATCAAGACGCCTTACGACAACTGCGTGCTGATCATGCCGACCAAGCGGCTGAAGCCGGGGCAGACCGCCGTGCGGCTGGGCCGCTACATCGCCGCCTGAGCGAAAAGGTCCCGCCATGCTGCGCAACCTCGCCTCCAGCCTGCCGGCGCTGCTGATCGGCGCGACGGGCGGCGCGGTGTTCCTGTATCTGCGCATGCCGCTGGCCTGGATGCTGGGGGCGATGTTCTTCACCGGTATGCTGGCGCTGGGCGGGCTGGACAAGCGCATCACGCTGCGGGTGGAACCGCGGCTGCGCGCCGTGATGCTGGTGGTGATCGGCGTGATGCTGGGCAGCACCTTCAAGCCGGCGATGATCGACCGCGCCCGCGAATGGCTCGGGCTGATCGTGCTGATGCTGGTCTATATCCCGATCGTCACCGCGATCTGCTACGCGATCTTCCGCAAGGCGGCGCGGCTCGATCCGGTGACCGCCTATTTCTCGGCGGCGCCCGGCGGGCTGCAGGAAATGACCCTGGTGGGCGAGCATTACGGCGGCGACGGCCGCAGCATCATCCTGACCCATGCGCTGCGGGTTTTCCTCACCGTGATGACCGTGCCGGTGTATTTCCGCTTCGTGGAAAACCTGAACGTGCCGCCGATGGCGCAGGGCGCGCATGTCTGGCAGTTGCCGTGGCATGAGGGCGCGCTGCTGGTGGCCTGCGGCATCGCCGGCTGGTATGCGGCGAAATTCCTGCGCATCCCGGCGGCGCAGCTGGTCGGGCCGATGCTGGTCTCGGCCATCGTGCACCTGTTCGGCTGGTCGCAGGCGCCGCCGCCGCCCGAACTGGTGGCGGCCGCGCAGGTGGTGCTGGGCGCGGCACTCGGCTGCCGCTTCGTCGGCACGCCACTGAAGGAAGTCGGCCGCATCGCCACCTGGGCGGCCATCGCCACCTTCGCCATGCTGGCAGTGGCGGTCGGCATGACGGTCGCTTTCGCCGACTGGGCCGGCATCCAGACCGAAGCGCTGATGCTGGTGCTGTCGCCCGGCGGCATGGCCGAGATGAGCCTGGTGGCGCTCGGGCTGGGCGTCGAGGTCGCCATCGTGGCGAGCATGCATATCTTCCGCATCGCCGTGGTGGTGATTGCCGTGCCGCCGGTGTTCCGGCTGCTCGGGCTGAAGAAAACGCGCTGAGCGCGGGCTTAGCCGGCGCTTAGGCGCGGCTTATAGCGAGCTTATCCGGCTCTTATCGCGGGCTTATTCCGCACTAATTTCTGATCGACAAGGAATATCAGAGACTTGGATTGCACCGGCGCTGCGCGCCGCCGTGCCGGATGCATCCCGTTGGATACCGGTTGCGTCCCGTTCGGAGCCAGTTCGATCCCGTTGCGAGCCAGTTCGATCCGGTTCGATCCAGTTGAATCCCGTTCGATCCGGTTCGGTCCCGCTGCGACTGCATACAAACGCAAACTGCCGGCATGGCCGGCAGTGGAGGAGAGGATTCACGATGGGCAAGAACAATTAGCCAATAAGCCGGATGTGGCTTACACAAGTAAAAAATCAATAGGGGGATGTAAGATGGCCCTTCCACCACTTTACAAGTACCTTGATGCACGAGGTGCAAAGCTCACGCTCGGAAACGGTACTTTTAAACACGCTAAACCTTCGGATTTTAATGATGCCGAAGACCTAACTGTTCAAAGCATTTTTCAGGAAAGCACTGAAAGCGCACTCACAAAAATTTCAAGCGCATTTCCCGACATACTATTCAGGCACGTTAATCATCCTCCGACCTGCGATTCACCTATGAAACAGCAGGTGGAAATCCTTCAACGGGTATTTCTAGAGCGTCCGGATGCAATAGAAATTATTAAGGCCGAATGGAACAGAGAGGGACAAGAGCCGGTTTATGATCTTGAACATATGCACCAAGTTTGTGTCGATTTTATAAGATACATAAATGGCTTTTTACAGGAGCATCGCGTCTTGTGCGTTACTGTTCACAAAGAATCTGAAAAAATGTGGCACGAATATGCCGAAGGCCATAAAGGCATCGCGCTTAGAATTGAACCCAACGAGCAAAAAGATTCAAAGTTTAAGCTTTTTCGCCCAGTCCAATATCGCGAAACACGCCCGCCTTTTTATGAGGATTCTCTCGATTTCATTACAGGAGCTTTATTCGGCAACCAGCAGGCTCGGGCAACGGCCGCGCTGGATAAAATTGTTTATTCTAAAACATTGGCTTGGCAACACGAAGGGGAGTATCGGCTAGTAATACCGCTTCGTGAAGGTGAACAATGGAATACAGATAAATATCATCCTGAAGAAATAACAGAACTCTACCTTGGCATTTTAATGTCAGAGAATGACAAGGAAGAGATTATAGCTATGGCAAGAAATCGAAATCCTCAGATTGCAATCTTTCAGATGCGCCGCGACATGAACAACAAACTCATTGCCGATCAAATTTGAGCCCGTTCACGGCACTTTCTTCGTGATCTCCGGCATGGCGAAGTCGAAGTCGCAGCCCTGCTCGGCCTGCGTCACCGTATCGAAATAGAGCTTGTCGTAGCCGCGCCTTCCCTCGCCGGTCGGCAGCGGCGGCAGGGCGGCGCGGCGTTTTTCCAGTTCAGCCGCGTCCACCAGCAGATCGATGCGGCGACCTTCGGTGTCGAGCCGGATGCGGTCGCCGGTCTGCACCAGAGCGAGAGGCCCGCCGGCGGCAGATTCCGGTGCGATATGCAGCACGATGGTGCCATAGGCGGTGCCGCTCATGCGCGCATCCGAGATCCGCACCATGTCTTTCACGCCGGCTTGCGCCAGCTTTTTCGGGATCGGGATATAGCCGGCCTCCGGCATGCCCGGCGCGCCCTTGGGGCCGGCATTGCGCAGCACCAGGATATCGTCTGCCTTCACGTCGAGATCGGCTGAATCAAGCCGCGCCGCCATATCCGGCAGGCTGTCGAACACCACGGCGCGGCCTTCATGCTGCAAGAGGCTCTGCGTCGCCGCCGCCTGCTTGATGATGGCGCCATCGGGCGCCAGGTTGCCGCGCAGCACCGCCATGGCGCCGTTTTTATACACCGGCGCCGCCATGGTGCGGATCACGTCCTGTTTCCAGCCGGGTGGCATGGCGTCGATATTCTGGCCCAGCGTCCTGCCGGTCACCGTGAGGCAGTCGCGCTCGATCAGGCCACCCAGCTCGCGCAGGATCGGCGTCAGGCCGCCGGCCTTGTGCAGGTCTTCCATGTAATGCTGGCCGGTGGGTTTCAGATCGACCAGCACCGGCGTCTCGCGGCCCATTCTGTCATAGCCTTCGAGATCCACGGAAATACCGGAGCGACCCGCCATCGCCGTGAGATGGATCAGCGCATTGGTGCTGCCGCCGATGGCGAGCAGCACGCGCAAGGCATTGCGATAGGCGGCGGGCGTGAGGATCTTGTCCGGCGTCAGGCCCTCAGTTGCCATCGCCACCGCACGCGTGCCGGTCTGTTCGGCCAGGCGGCGTCGTTCGGCATGCACGGCCGGCACGGCGGCGCCGCCGGGCAGCATCATGCCGAGCGCCTCGACAGTGAGCGCCATGGTGCTGGCCGTGCCCATCACGCCGCAGGTGCCAATGGTGGGGGCGAGTTCGGAGTTGACCTCGCTGATTTCCTGGTCGTTCACCTCGCCGGCGCGATAGCGCGCCCAGAAGCGGCGGCAATCCGTGCAGGCGCCGAGCTTTTCGCCGCGCCACGATCCGGCCAGCATGGGTCCTGTTACGAGCATAATGGCCGGCACATTGGCGCTGGCGGCGCCCATGAGGAGCGCCGGCACGGTCTTGTCGCAGCCGCCCATCAGGATCACCGCATCCATCGGCTGGGCGCGGATCATTTCTTCGGAGTCCATCGCCATCAGGTTGCGCAGATACATGCTGGTCGGATTGGCGAAGCTTTCCTGGATCGAGATGACCGGAAACGGCACCGGGATGCCGCCGGCCAGCATGACGCCGCGCGAGGCGGCCTCGATCAGGTCGGGCACGTTGCGGTGACAGGCATTGTAGCCTGAGTCGGTATCGACGATGCCGATGATCGGGCGTTCCAGCGCCTCGTCTGTGTAACCCAGTGCCTTGATGAAGGCCTTGCGCAGGAAGACAGAGAAGCCGGCATCGCCGTAATTGGCGAGATTGCGCTTCATACCAGTGGGCTTGTCGGCCATCGTTTCACTCCCTCGAATAGGCTTTACTTAGCGCGCCAGCAGGCCGAGCGCCAGCGGCGCCAGAATGGCGGTGAGCAGCGCATTCAGCCCCATGGCGATGCCCGCGAAAGTCCCGGCCAGCGCGTTGACCTGAAAGGCCCGCGCGGTGCCGATGCCATGGGAGGCAAGGCCAACCGCGAAGCCGCGCGCCCGCCAGTCGGTGACGCGCAGCAGGTTGAACAGCGGCGTGACGATGATGGCGCCGAGAATGCCGGTGAGCGCCACCATCACAGCGGTCAGCGCCGGGTCGCCGCCCATGGTGGTGGCGATGCCCATGGCGACCGCGGCGGTGACCGATTTCGGCGCCATCGCCACCAGCAGATCCTGCGGCAGGCCGAGCAGCGCGCCGGTCAGCAGCACGCTGCCGAGCGCCACCACCGAGCCGACCAGCAGCGCGGCCAGCATCGGCACCGCCGTGCGCAGCACGGTTTTGCGATGCTCCCAGAGCGGAAAGGCCAGCGACACCGTGGCCGGGCCGAGCAGGAAATGCACAAACTGCGCGCCCTCGAAATAGGTGGCGTAGGGCGTGGCGGTCGTCCACAGGATCAGGCCGATCAGCCAGATGCTGTGCAGCACCGGATTGGCGAGCGGATGCCGGCCGGTGGCCTGCGAGACGCGATCCGCCGCCACATAGGCCGCCAGCGTGACGGTGAGCCAGAGCAGCGGCGACCGCGACAGGAAGACCCATAATTCGAATGGCGCGGCGCTCATGCGGCTTCGCCTTTGTCGCCGGTGAGGCGCAGCACGAGCTTGAAGGTCAGCAGGGTGGCGACCAGGGCGGCGATGGTGGAGACCACCAGGGTGATCGCCAGCGGCAGGGCATAGGCGCCGAAGACATCGAGCCGCTGCACCACACCGACGCCGGCCGGCACGAAGAGCAGCGACAGATGCGCGAGAATCGTGCGACCGGTGGCTTCCAGCACGGGGCCGGTGAGCGTGTCCGGCAGGCGTTTGCGGAAACGCTCGCGCAAGGCCAGCAGGAGCAGCATCAGCACCAGGCCGAGCACCGGTCCGGGAATGGGCAGCCCGATGCCACGCGCCAGCGCTTCGCCGGCCAGCTGGCAGAGCAGGATGGTGGTGAGCGCGGCGATCATGGGGGAAGTGTCGCGCAGGATCGCCGCGGGGGCAATTATCCGCAGCAGCCTGAATTGCTCATATCGTCACCCTCGGATTTATTCCGAGGGTCCATCCCATGGCCATGGCATGCGGGATGGTGCAGATGGATCCTCGGATCAAGTCCGAGGATGACGTTTATGGTGTGGCGATCGGCGCGCCCTACCCTATGTCCTCACACCACCTGCGGCTTCTGCAATGGCTTCTGGGCCAGGATGAACAGGCGGCGGAAGGGAAACAGCGTGCGGCCGTCGGCTTCCTTGCCGTAATGCGTCACCACGCGCTGGCGGTAGTCGGCCTCAAACGCGCTGCGCTCGGGCTCCTCCAGGCGGTCGAGGAACTGCTTGAGCCAGGTGCCCTTGGTGTATTCCGCCACCGGATTGGCACCCGACAGCACCTGCAGGTAGTCGGTCTCCCAGATTTCCAGCGACGCGGTGATCGTGCTGAGCATGCGCCAGTAAGCCGCCGGTTCGGCGACCGGGCGGCGGCGCAAATGCGGCTCCAGCTTCGACCGCCAGGGCCCCAGCTCGATGGTGTCGACGATGCACATATGCGAGGGCGCGCCGAAATTGCGCGGCATCTGGATCGCCAGCCAGCCGCCGGGCTTCAGGCAGTCGAGCAGGCCGGGAATCAGCGTTTCGTGATTGTCGAGCCAGTGCAGGGTGGCGTTGCTGTACAGCAGATCGACCGGTTGCGCCGGACGCCAGGTCGCCACATCGCCTTCGACGAAATCGGCGGCCGGATAATCCAGCCGGGCTTTCGCCAGCATGGTGGCCGAGGAATCGACGCCGGTATGCCGGGCCTGCGGCCAGCGCTGCTGGATCAGCGGCGTCAGGTTGCCGGCGCCGCAGCCGAGATCGACCACCCGCTCGGGGGCCACCAGCGGCACCCGGGCCAGCAGGTCGACGGCCGGGCGGAGGCGCTCGCCGGCGAATTTCAGGTATTGCGTCGGGTCCCAGGTCATGGACACTAGGGTATCCGAGGAAACGAAACCGGCAAGGCCAATGTGATGAATTCTTCTCAAGAGACGCTCGATTACGCTCAACCGTTAGCGCTGACCGGCATGACCGTGAAGCCCGACTATATCGACGGCAACGGCCATATGAATGTCGGCTATTACAACGTGATCTTCGACCAGGCGCTGGACGAGCTGCTCAAGCCGCTCGAGCTCGACTGGTCCTACATGAAGCGCACCAACTTCTCGACCTTCGCGCTGGAGACGCATGTCTGCTATCTGCAGGAAGTGGTCGAGGGCGATACGCTGTCCTTCACCTTCCAGCTGCTCGGCCATGACGCCAAGCGGCTGCACTGTTTCCTGGAAATGCATCACGCGGAGAAAGGCTATCTCGCCGCGACCTCGGAACAGATGCTTCTCAACGTCGACATGGCGACGCGGCGCAGCGCGCCCTTCCCGCCGGATTATCAGGCGCTGCTGGCGAAGCTGTGGGACGGCCACAGCAAACTGCCGCGGCCGCCGCAGGCGGGAAAAAGCATCGGCCTGGCGAAGAAGGGGTAAAGGCGCCTGCTCCTACAAGTCCGTCATGCCCGGACTTGATCCGGGCATCTCAGGCAGAACGGCGAGAGATCCTCGGCCAGGAAGCATTTCTTGGGCCCGGGGACGACAGCTACTTCGTAGCCGTCGGCTTGATCTCGACTTCCACGAAGGCCATCGGCCTGGTACCGGCGTTGAACACATCATGCGCCACGCCCTTGGGCCGCGAATAGCTGCCGCCGGCCTGCATCTCGACGATGCTTTCCTTGCCGTCCTTGTCGAGCAGCCGCATGGTCGCATCGGTGAGATAGGTCACCGTGTAGGGATATTCATGCACATGGAAGCCGGTGGAAGCGCCGGGGGCGAAATCCCAGCGCGTGATGCGCACGCGCTCGTCGTCGGCCTGCTGGGTGGGAACGGCGGAAGCGTCTGTCGTCTGGCACATGCGGGGGCTCTCCTGTTTTCTGCCCCGATCCTAGGCCGCGGCGCCGGAGCCGGACAAGCGCCGAATTGTCGCGCTGCAATCGGGCGAAAATTGTCACGTTACGATCGTCATCCCCGGGCTTGTCCCGGGGATCCATCCGCCGGTTCTGTCAGGTCATGACCACGCCGCAAGGGAGATGGACCCTCGGGACAGGCCCGAGGGTGACGAACTTATACTGATCTAATCCTGCGTCTTCTTTTTGCGCAAACTGGCGCGCAGCGGCCGGCCCTGCGCGATCGCCTTCAGCATGCCGCGGAAGGTGTGCACCTCCTGGCTGGCCAGCGGCACGCGCTGCAAAGCCGAACGCAGGTTGCGCAGAATGGCGCCGCGCTTGGGCTCGACATTGTGGAAAAACGCCGACTGATTCAGCTCGTCCACGATATGGTCGAACAGGCCCTGCAGTTCCTCCTGCGTGGCGAAGCCGCCGCGCACGGTGTCGAGCCGGCTCGGCGCGGTGTCGTCGCTTGCTGTGAACCATTCATAGCCGAGCAGCAGCACGGCCTGGGCCAGATTGAGCGAGGAAAAGCCCGGATTGAGCGGCACCGAGATCGCGGTATGGGCCAGCGCGACATCCTCGTTGTCCAGCCCTGTGCGCTCGCGGCCAAAGAGAATGCCGACGCGGAAGCCGTCTTTCTCCTCGGCGCGCATGCGATGGGCGGCCTCGCGCGGCGTCACGACTTCCTTCATCATGTCGCGATGCCGCGCCGTGGTGGCGTAAATCCGGTGCAGGTCGGCGACGGCCTCCGCGGTGCTTTTGAACACGCTGACCGCATCCAGCACCGGATCGGCCTTGCTGGCCAGCACGTAAGCGGCGGGATTGGGCCAGCCGTCGCGCGGATTGACCAGGCGCAGTTCGGTGATGCCGCAATTCAGCATGGCCCGCGCGGCGGCGCCGATATTCTCGCCGAGCTGCGGCTCGACCAGCACCACCACCGGCCCGCGCCGCAGCGGCCCGGGCGGTGCGTATTTCCCCAGCTTGGGACGATTGGTGCCGGTCATTACTTGCTGGGCTGGGCGCCGTCGCGCAGCAGCTTCCACTGGATCGAATCCATCAGCGCCACGAAAGCGGCGTCGATGATATTGGGCGACACGCCGACGGTGAACCAGCGATTGCCCTCCCCATCGGCACTCTCGATCATTACCCGCGTGGTCGCCTCGGTGCCGCCGTTGAGGATACGGACCTTGAAATCGACCAGCCGCAGGTCGTCGATATAGCCCTGGTAGCGGCCGAGATCCTTGCGCAGCGCATTGTCGAGCGCGTTGACCGGGCCGTTGCCTTCCGCCACCGAAAACAGCGTCTGGCCGTCGACATCCAGCTTGACGGTCGCTTCGGAGATGGTGACCAGTTCGCCGCGCGCATTGTGGCGACGTTCCACCATCACGCGGAAGCTGCGGATCCTGAAAAATTCCGGCATCTGGCCAAGGGCGCGGCGGGCCAGCACCTCGAAACTCGCCTCGGCGCCGTCGTAGGAATACCCTTCCGCCTCGCGCTGCTTCACATCGTCGAGCAGCGCATTGAGCCGGCTGTCGTTTGCGTCGTATTTGATACCGGCCTCGTTCAGCCGCACCAGCAGGTTGGAGCGGCCGGCCTGGTCGGAGATCAGGATCTTGCGCGTGTTTCCCACCGTCTCCGGCGGGATGTGTTCGTAGGTGCGCGGATCCTTCATCACCGCCGAGACATGCAGCCCGCCCTTATGGGCGAAGGCCGAGGCGCCCACGTAAGCCGCGTGGCGGTTCGGCGCGCGGTTGAGCAGTTCGTCGAGGATGCGCGACGTGGCGGTCAGATGCGTCAGGTCCTGCGCGCTCAGGCCGATATCGACATGCTCGGCGAACCACGGCTTGAGCATCAGCGAGGGGATCAGCGCGATCAGATTGGCATTGCCGCAGCGCTCGCCCAGGCCGTTCAGCGTGCCCTGCACCTGGCGCACACCGGCCCTGACGGCAGCCAGCGTGTTGGCCACCGCATTCTCGGTGTCGTTATGGGTATGGATGCCGAGCCGCGCGCCGTCGCCCAGCTTCGCCACCACCTCGCCGGTGATGCGCTCGACCTCCCAGGGCATGGTGCCGCCGTTGGTGTCGCACAGCACCGCCCAGCGCGCGCCGGCATCCAGCGCGGCTTTCACGCAGTCGAAAGCGAATTGCGGGTTGGCCTTGTAGCCATCGAAGAAATGCTCGGCATCGAACATCGCTTCGCCGAGTTTTTTATGCGCGGCGGCGATGCTGTCGGCAATCAGCTCCAGATTTTCGGCCTTGCTGATGCCGAGCGCGACATCGACCTGGAAATCCCAGCTCTTGCCGACCAGGCAGGCGGCATCGGCGCTGGCATTCAGGATGGCGGCGAGACCCGGATCGTTCTCGGCCGAGCGGCCCGGCCGTCTGGTCATGCCGAAGGCGACGAATTTGCTGCGCTTCAGGCCCGGCTTGGCGGCGAAGAATTCGGAATCGGTGGGATTGGCGCCGGGCCAGCCGCCTTCGATATAGGCGACGCCGAGCCGGTCGAGTGCCCCGGCAATGACGCGCTTGTCCTCGACGGAGAAATCGACGCCCTGCGTCTGCGCACCGTCGCGCAATGTCGTGTCGAACAGATAAACGCGGTCCCTGGCCATAATCCTCAAACTCCACTCAGCCGCTTCGCGACACGGTCGCGGCCGATCAGCGGCAGCAGCGGCGCCATTTCAGGCCCCTTGTCGCGCCCGGTCAAGGCCAGGCGCAGCGGATGGAACAAAGCCTTTCCCTTGGCGCCGGTCCTGGCGGAAATTGCCTGGGTCCAGGCCTTCCAGGTGGCGCCGTCCCAGGGTTCGGCCGGCAGGGTCTCGGCGGCAGCAGCCACCACCGCCGGGTCTTCGATGACCGTTGCGATCTCACCGCTCACCACCGGCCACCAGTCGGCCGCTTCGACCAGCCTGCCGATATTGCCACGGATGGCGAGCCAGAAAGCCTCGGTGGCGCCCGCCGGCAGGCGGTCGCGCACCGTATTGAAATCGCTGGCATGCAGAATCCTGGCATTGAGCAGGTCGAGTTCATGCGGATCGAGCCGGGCCGGCGCGCGGCTGAAACGGCCGAGGTCGAAACCGGCGACCAGCGCCTGCACATCCAGCTGCGGTTCGACCGGATCGGCGGAGCCAAGCCGGGCCAGCAGCGAATTGAGTGCCATCGGCTCATAGCCCTGCTCGCGCAGATCGGCGAGCGACAGCGAGCCGATGCGCTTGGACAGGCCGGCGCCCTCGGCATCCAGCAGCCAGGAGAAATGCCCGAAGACCGGGACGGCATAGTCCAGCGCGGCAAACAGCTGAATCTGCGCCGCCGTGTTGGTGACATGGTCTTCGCCGCGGATCACATGGGTGATGCCGAGATCGCCGTCATCGACCACCGAGGACAGGGTATAGAGCGGATAGCCGTCGGAGCGCACCAGCACCGGATCGCTCAAACTCGCCATGTCGATCTCGACACGGCCATGGATCAGGTCATCCCAGGCGGTGACGCCATGATCGAGCCGGAAGCGCCAGTGCGGCCTGCGGCCTTCGGCTTCGAGTTTGGCACGATCGGCATCGGTGAGCTTCAGCGCGGCGCGATCATAGACCGGCGGCCTCTTCCGGCTGAGCTGGATCTTGCGGCGCAGTTCGAGTTCTTCGGGGGTCTCGTAGCAGGGATAGAGCCGGCCGCTCTGCTTCAGCTTCCCGGTCGCCGCCGTATAGAAATCGAAACGCTCCGACTGCCGGGCGAAGCGATCCCAGCCGAGGCCGAGCCAGCGCAGGTCAGCTTCGATACCCTGGGCGAATTCAGACGTCGACCGCGCGGCATCGGTGTCATCCAGCCGCAGCAGGAAGCTGCCGCCATGCTTGCGGGCGAACAGCCAGTTAAGCAGCGCGGCGCGCGCATTGCCGACATGCAGCCGGCCCGTGGGGCTCGGCGCGAAACGAACCGAGACATCAGTCATTTCGACTGGTCCCGGAAGGCGTTGGTAATCGGGTAGCGACGGTCGCGGCCGAAATTGCGGGCGGTCAGCTTGACGCCGGGCGGCGCCTGGCGCCGCTTGTATTCGGCGATGTAGAGCAGGTGCTGGATGCGGCGCACCACATCCTCGGGCTGGCCCGATGCCACAATCTCGCGCACCGGCATTTCCTTTTCCACCAGCATTTCGAGGATGGCGTCGAGCTGTTCGTAGGGCGGCAGGCTGTCCTGGTCGGTCTGGTTGTCGCGCAGCTCGGCGGTCGGCGCGCGTTCGATGATGGCGGCCGGGATCACCACGCCCTCGGGGCCGAGGCTTTCCAGCGGGCGGTTTGTATTGCGCCAGTGCGACAGCGCATAGACCGTCATCTTGTAGACGTCTTTCAGCACGCTGTAGCCGCCGCACATATCGCCGTAGAGCGTGGCATAGCCGACCGACATTTCCGACTTGTTGCCGGTGGTCAGCACCATGTGGCCGAACTTGTTGCTGAGCGCCATCAGGGTGACGCCGCGGATGCGCGACTGCAGATTCTCTTCGGTGATATCCGGCTTTGTATCTTTAAAAGCGGGGCCGAGCATGGCTTCGAAGGCCTGATAGGCCGGTTCGATCGGGATGGTCTCGTAGGGCACGCCCAAGGCTTTGGCGCAGGCGGCGGCATCGTCGAGGCTGCGTTTCGATGTGTATTTCGACGGCAGCATGACGCAGCGCACGCGCGCAGGCCCCAGCGCATCGACCGCCACGGCGGCCGAAAGCGCGGAATCGATACCGCCCGAAAGGCCGAGCACCAC
This sequence comes from Ferrovibrio sp., assembly GCF_025869515.1. Classification (GTDB taxonomy): domain Bacteria; phylum Pseudomonadota; class Alphaproteobacteria; order Ferrovibrionales; family Ferrovibrionaceae; genus Ferrovibrio. The sequence goes on along the minus strand of NZ_JAOZVR010000113.1, from coordinate 4,671 downwards.
GCCGGGAAAGCGGTTGCGGTTCACATAATCGCGCAGCCCGACCACCATGGCCTGATAGGTGCTGGAAAGATTGTCGAGCGGCTGCTCGATCACGCCTCGTTCGCAGACCCAGCCGTCATTGCCGCGATGCCAGTCGGTGATCCCGAGGTCATCGATGAAATCGGGCTGGCGCACCGGCAGGCTGTGATCGGCATTCAGCACGAAGCCGCCGCCATCGAACACCAGTTCGTCCTGGCCGCCGGTGCGGTTGACATAGAGCAGCGGCAGGCCGGTCTCGACCACGCGGGCGATCCCGAGCGGCAGGCGCTGGTCCCATTTATTCGCCTCGTAAGGCGAGCCGTTCGGCACGATCAGCATTTCGGCGCCGGTCTCGGCCAGGCATTCGGCCACATCGGGCAGCCACATGTCTTCGCAGACCATGACGCCGAGCCGCACGCCGCGGAACACCATCGGCCCGGGCAGCGGCCCGGCGGCGAAATGGCGCTTCTCGTCGAACACGCCGTAATTCGGCAGTTCGTGCTTGTGGCGCACCGCGGCGATCTCGCCGCCATCGAGCAGCAGCGCCGAATTGTACAGGTTGCCTTTTTCGCGCCAGGGCGAGGTGACCAGCAGGGCCGGGCCGCCATCGGCGGTCTGCACCGCCAGTTCGCGCACTGCCGCCTCGCAGGCTTCCTGCACCGAGAGACGCAGCACCAGATCTTCCGGCGGATAGCCGATGATCATCAGTTCGGGAAAAACCACCAGATCGGCCTGCGCGGCAGCGGCACGGGCGCGCGCAGCCTCTACCAGCCGGCGATTGCCGGCAATGTCACCCACGGCCGGGTTGATCTGGGCCATGGCGATGCGGAGGCGGTCAAGCGGAACGGCGGACATCTGGGACAGCGGGGTTAAATGCTTGCGGGACGGATACTTACCCTTACAGCGGGGGTATCTCAAGGTGGGAGAGTGTAGCGCGCCGGGCACCGGCCGGACTAGTACCGTAACCAGCCCCGGGACGGTGGAAATCGCATGGCGGCGCGAAAAATTGCCGGCATACCGGCCAGGAACCGCGCCGCAACCCGCCACCGGCACGCCAGCAGATCAATCCACACCCATGTGACATCGTGAAACGCAGGGTTGCCCATCGCCGGCCCGTGTCCCAAATCCGCATTCCATGCGGCTTGACGCTGATCAATGCCGATGACCGGAAAGCTGTCATGCTGATGCCGTCTAATCGTTTCAGGAGTGCAACCCCTCAGGAGACCGTCACCATGCCTGTCGCACAAACCGCCAAAGCCACTGCCTTCGAACCCGCCGCCGCACTGGCCGCCAATTTCACCGATGCCCAGGAGCGCAGTGCCGCCACCTTCGCCCGCGCCTATGACGTGCTGGCCAAGACCACCCAGGCGATCTGGGAAAGCGAACCCGAACTGCTCAAGCTGGAAAGCGACCAGCTGATGAAGAGTTTCGCGCCGCTGAAGACCGGCGAGAATCCGGTGGCCGGCCTTACGGCCTATTGCGAGCAGATGCATGAAGGCTCGGAGCGCATGATCGCCCGCATGCGGCATATCAACGATCTGGCCTGGGGCTGCGGCTGGCAGATCGCCGCCATCTATGCCGAGGGCATGCAGGATATGCTGAAAAATGCCCAGGCCCAGGTGAAGACCGCCACGGAGACGGCACGCGGCAAGCCGGCCTAACACTCCGGCTGCGACGGCCTGGCATTTATTGGATCGCAATGTATGAATGAGTCGCGCCCGGTATCATTGATCCCGGCAGGCCTGGCTGCTGCGGGCCGCCCGGACGCACACCCCGGAACCATGCCCGGAACCATGCCTGGAACCATGCCTGGGGCCGTGTCCGGTGAGCCGCTGGCCAAGATCATCGACCGTACGCTGCATGCCCAGGCCGCCAGACTGACCGGCGGCCTGGCGCCCTCGGCGCTCTGGGCCGCGTATCTCGACTGGGCAGCGCATCTGGCGCTCTCGCCGGGGCAACAGATTTTCCTGGCCGTGAAGGCGGCCCGCAAGCTGTCGCGGCTCGCCGCGTATATGAACCGCTGCGCCCTGCAGCAGGGCGACACCGCGCCCTGCATCGAACCGCTGCCGCAGGACCGCCGCTTCGCCGCCCCGGCCTGGCAGCAATGGCCGTTCAACGTGCTCAGCCAGGCTTTCCTGCTGCAGCAGCAGTGGTGGCACAACGCCACCACCGGCGTGAGCGGCATGACGCAGCAGCACAGCAATCAGGTCGAATTCGCCTCGCGCCAGATTCTCGACATGATGGCGCCATCGAATTTCCCGTGGACCAATCCGGAAGTGCTGCAGCGCACGATGGAGCAGGGTGGCCAGAACCTGATCCGCGGTTGGCAGAGTTTCATCGACGACTGGCAGCGTCAGGTTACCGGCCGCAAGCCGGCCGGCGCCGAGGATTTCACCGTTGGCGAAAACATCGCCGCCACGCCGGGCAAAGTGGTGTATCGCAATGCCCTGATCGAACTGATCCAGTATGCGCCGCAGACCGGCGAGGTGCGGCCCGAGCCGATCCTGATCGTGCCGGCCTGGATCATGAAATATTACATCCTCGATCTGTCGCAGCAGAATTCGCTGATCCGCTATCTGGTTGGCCAGGGCTACACGGTGTTCTGCCTGTCATGGAAGAATCCGGATGCCGGCGACCGCGATCTCGGCATGGAGGAATATCGCACACTGGGCGTGATGGAGGCGCTGGATGCGGTGAACGCCATCGTGCCGCGGCAGAAGGTGCATGCGGTGGGCTATTGCCTGGGCGGCACCCTGCTGCTGATCGCCGCCGCCGCCATGGCACGCGATGGCGACGACCGGCTGAAGACCATCACCCTGCTGGCGGCGCAGGCCGATTTCACCGAGGCCGGCGAACTGACGCTGTTCATCACCGAAAGCCAGCTCGACTTCCTCGACGATGTGATGTGGCAGCAGGGTTATCTCGATTCCCGCCAGATGGCCGGGGCCTTCCAGATCCTGCGCTCGAACGACCTGGTCTGGTCGCGTCTGGTGCACAACTATCTGATGGGCGAACCGCGCCGCATGACCGACATGATGGCGTGGAATGCCGATGCCACCCGCATGCCCTATCGCATGCATTCGGAATACCTGCGCAGACTGTTCCTGCATAACGACCTGGCGGAAGGCCGTTTCGTGGCCGGCGGGCGTCCGGTGGCGCTGAGCGACATCCGCGTGCCGGTCTTTGCCGTCGCCACCGCCTGGGACCATGTCGCGCCGTGGCGCTCGGTCTACAAGCTGCATCTGCTGACCGATACCGACATCACCTTCCTGCTCACCACCGGCGGCCATAATGCCGGCATCGTGTCGCCGCCCGGCGGCCCGGTGCGGACCTACCAGGTGATGGCGAAAGGCCATGCCGACCGCTACATCGATCCCGATGCCTGGCTGGCTGCGGTGCCGAAACAGGACGGCTCGTGGTGGCCGGAATGGCAGGGCTGGCTCCATGCCGCTTCCGGTGCCCCGGTTACGCCGCCGGCGATGGGCGCGGCCGCCGCAGGCTATGCCCCGCTGGCCGATGCGCCGGGCAGTTACGTACTGGTGCCTTAGACCCGCGACCGCCTGCCGCGACGTCATCCGTCGGCAGCCCTTCCTAAGCAGGGCGAATTTGCCTTAACTACCTCCCAGAAAACAGGGAGGCCGCCATGTCCAAGAATATGCAAGTCCTGATGAAGCAGCACCCCAAGGGCTGGGTGACCGAGCAGGATTTCGAGATCGTCGAGCGCGACGCGCCCAAGCCCGGCGCCGACCAGGTGCTGGTGCGCAATATCTATCTCTCGCTCGATCCCTACATGCGCGGCCGCATGGACCCCGTGCGCAGCTATGCCGCGCATCTCAGCCCCGGCGACATGATGGGCGGCGGCACCGTGGGCCAGGTGATCGAAAGCAACGTGGCGTCCCTGCCCGTCGGCACCTATGTGAACGGCATGCTGGGCTGGCAGGCCTATGCCGTCGCCAAGGCGAACGAGCTGCGCGTGCTCGATCCCAGGGTGGCGCCGGTTTCCACCTCGCTCGGCGTGCTCGGCATGCCCGGCTGCACGGCGCATTACGGCCTGATGCAGATCGGCGAGCCCAAGGCCGGCGAGACCGTGGTGGTTTCGGCCGCCAGCGGCGCCGTCGGTTCGGTGGTCGGCCAGATCGCCAAGATCAAGGGCTGCCGCGTGGTCGGCATCGCCGGCGGCAAGGACAAATGCGATTACGTGGTGAACGAACTCGGCTTCGATGCCTGCATCGACTACAAGGCGCCGGACATGCAGGCCGCCTTCAAGGCGGCAACGCCCGACCGCGTCGATGTCTATTTCGAGAATGTCGGCGGCGAGATCATGGAAATGGTGTTCAACCGCCTGAACAGCTTCGCCCGCGTCGCCATCTGCGGCCTGATCGCCCAGTATAACGGCCAGCCCTATCCCTTCACCGGCATGCGCCACATCCTGGTCAATCGCGCCAAGGTGCAGGGCTTCATCATCTCCGAGCATATGGGCTACTGGCCCGGCGCCATCGGCGAGATGGCCGGCTGGATCAGGGCCGGCAAGCTGAAATACAAGGAAGACATCGCCGAGGGCCTGGCCAATGCGCCGAAGGCCTTCATCGGGCTGCTGTCGGGCAAAAATTTCGGCAAGCAACTGGTGCGCGTGGCCCCGGAAACGCTGTAACC
>NZ_JAOZVR010000112.1 GCF_025869515.1 Ferrovibrio sp. | reverse complement strand
GATGCGCCAGATCGCTTCCATGCCGAGTTCGGGATACTCCACCACCTCGACCTTCTTGATGCAGTTCTTGGCCAGGATCGCGGCCGGGCCGCCGATCGAGCCGAGATAGAAGCCGCCGTATTTCTTGCAGGCTTCGGTCACCTGCTTGGAGCGGTTGCCCTTGGCCAGGCTGATGAAACCGCCGCCGTTTTCCATCAGCGTGCCGACGTATGAATCCATGCGGCCCGCCGTGGTGGGGCCGAAGGAGCCGGACGCCATGCCGTCCGGCGTCTTGGCCGGGCCGGCATAATAGATCATGTGGTTCTTCACATAGTCGGGCAGGCCCTCGCCGCGCTCGATCCGTTCGGCGAATTTGGCATGCGCCAGGTCGCGGGCGACGATCAGCGTGCCGGTCAGCGACAGCCGCGTCTTGACCGGATACTGCGACAGCGTCTTGCGGATCTCGCTCATCGGCCGGTTGAGGTCGATCTTGACCACCTCGGCCGACAGTTTTTCTTCATGTTCGGGCAGATACTGCGCCGGGTTGGTTTCCAGCTTTTCCAGATAGATGCCGTCGCGGGTGATCTTGCCCATCGCCTGGCGGTCGGCCGAACAGGAGACCGCGATGCCGACCGGCACGCTGGCGCCGTGGCGCGGCAGGCGGATGACGCGCACGTCATGGCAGAAATACTTGCCGCCGAACTGCGCGCCGATGCCGTTGGCGCGGGTGAGTGCGAGAATCTTCTGCTCGAACTCGACATCGCGGAAGGCATGGCCGGTTTCACTGCCTTTGGTGGGCAGGTTGTCGAGATAGCGCGCCGAGGCCAGCTTGGCGGTCTTGAGGTTCAGCTCGGCCGACAGGCCGCCGATCACGATGGCCAGGTGATACGGCGGGCAGGCCGCGGTGCCGAGCGTCTTGATCTGGGTATCGAGGAATTTCAGCAGGCTGTCGCCGCGCAGCACGGCGGGCGTCTGCTGGTACAGGTAGGTCTTGTTGGCCGAGCCGCCACCCTTGGCCATGAACAGGAACTTGTAGGCGTCGCCATCGGTGGCATAGAGCTCGATCTGCGCCGGCAGGTTGGTGCCGGTATTCTTTTCCTCGAACATGGAGAGCGGCGCGAGCTGCGAATAGCGCAGGCTGGTCTCGGTATAGGTGCGATAGATGCCGTGCGACAGCGCTTCCTCGTCCTTGCCCGAAGTCCAGACATACTGGCCCTTCTTGCCGATCACGATGGCGGTGCCGGTATCCTGGCAGCTGGGCAGCACCATGCCGGCCGAGATATTGGCGTTCTTGAGCAGCTCCAGCGCCACGAAATGGTCGTTCGGCGAGGCCTCCTTGTCGTCCAGGATGGCACGCAGCTGCGCCAGATGGCCGGGGCGGAACAGATGCGCGATATCGCGCATGGCGGCGAAGGCGAGATCGCTCATCGCCTTGTCGCTGACCTGCAGCACCTCCCTGCCACCCGCCTTGATCACCTCGACGCCGTCGCCGGACAGCTTGCGATAGGGGGTGGAGTCGGGACCGAGCGGAAACAGGTCCTCGTGGCGGAACTCAGGCATCGTCGTCTCCGGGGCTGGTACACGGCTCCGTGCCGGAGCCGGAAGGTAGGATGGGTTTTTAGGGTTTCTTCTTGCGGAAGGCGTCCAGCGCGACCACATCGCCGGTCTTGCGCTCGGCCGGCTCTTCGCCGGCGGCGGCATCGTCCGAAGCCGTGGCGGATTCGGCATTGCCGATCGGCGCCGGGGTCGCCATCGCCGGGCGGTTCTCGGCATTGGGCGCGACACGGAACTGCAGGCCGAACTGCACGCTGGGATCGGCAAAGGCAGTGATCGCCGCATAGGCGATGACCAGGCGTTCCGGCACCTTGTTGAAGCTGAGCGTCACCTGGAACCAGTCTTCGTTCGCCTCCAGCCCCCAATACTGGTGCTGCAGCACGATGGTCATTTCTTCCGGGTAGCGCTCATGCAGATACTCGGGCAATTCGACGCCGGGCTGGTCGGTGCGGAAGGTGATGTAGAAATGATGGTTTCCGGGCAGGCCGAATTCGGCGACGCGCTTCAGCGCCTCGCGCACCGCACCCCGCAGGGCGGTCTCCACCATCTGGTTATAATCGAGCAGCTTGCCGGCCATGACTGATCTTCTCGGGAACGTAACAATACCATTTTACCCCCCCGCTTCCGGGGGTTCAATTACAAGCCGGCCGGTAAAGCCGGTCTTCCACAGGTATTAACCCCGAATGACGGATTAAGTGGGGGGCTTCTGTTGCCCGGCGCCCCCCGAGCCGCGCTTACCTATTAGGCAGCGAGTGCAACGCGATTGTCGTTGGCACTTAGAGAGTGACCCGATAACGGCGGTATCATGCCGGGCAAAAACTATGATTTTACTGCGCACGTCGAGCCTGATTCGCCCCCAGCATCAACCCAGAGTAAGCCGGGAAAGCCGTTTCCAGCCGTTTTCCCGCAACCTGCCGCCCGTCTTGGGTGTCGGGCGGTCTGGGCTCATGGTGGAGGCGCCGGGTACTGCCCCCGGGTCCGTAACGCCTATTCTGCATAGCGTTTATCGCCATAGTCGGTTTCCCGACAGACACAATGTAGGGTGTCCGGGCGGCTTTTTGAAGGCCTGCCGCCACTCTATTCCCGGGGACCTTTTGCAGACCCGCCGGGCCTTTGGAAGAATCGGGCGGCCGGTCTATAACCACCTGCCTTTTGCCCGGCGGCCCGAGTCGCCGGAATTTGCCGGAGATTGCCGCATGACCATGACGCCGGAGCAGGCCGCCGAGATTGCCGCCCTGCGCACCCATAGCCAGACCACCCGCCGCGCCACCGTGCCGGCGCTGGAGGAGATTCTGTATGAGCCGCTGACCGTGCTCGACCACGGTTTTGTCCGCGTCATCGATTACATGGGTGACGACGCGGCTGTGGTGCAGGCCGCCCGCGTCTCCTACGGCCGCGGCACCAAGAAGGTCAGCGAGGATCGCGGTCTGATCAACTACCTGATGCGGCACCGGCACACCACGCCCTTCGAGATGTGCGAGATCAAGTATCATGTGAAGCTGCCGATCTTCGTGGCCCGGCAGTGGATCCGCCATCGCACCGCCAATGTGAACGAATACTCGGCGCGCTATTCGATCCTCGACAACGAGTTCTACATCCCCGCGCCCGACCAGCTGGCGGCGCAGTCGAGCGCGAACCGCCAGGGCCGCGGCGATATCCTGACCGGGCCGGAAGCCGCCCGCGTGCTGGAACTGCTGAAGCGCGATGCCAGCCAGAGCTATACCTCCTACGAGGAGATGCTGAACGAGCGGCCGGATGGCAGCAAGCGCGACGAGGGCCGCGAGGGCCTGGCGCGCGAGCTGGCGCGCATGAACCTGACGGTCAACTTCTATACCCAGTGGTACTGGAAGACCGACCTGCTGAACCTGCTGCATTTCCTCAGCTTACGCGCCGACAGTCATGCGCAGTATGAAATCCGCGTCTATGCCGAGGCGATGCTGGATACGGTGAAGCGCTGGGTGCCGGCCTGCTACGACGCCTTCATGGAATACCGCATCGGCGGCGCGGCGCTGTCGGCTTCGGCCATCAAGGCGGTGCGGCGCATGCTGGCCGGCGAAGCGGTCGATCAGGCCAGTTCCGGCATGAGCGCGCGCGAATGGCGCGAACTGATGGCCGTGCTGAAGCCGGAAGGCTGAAGCCCGCTAATCCGCCGCAGCCCCGGCTTTGGCGGACGGCGCCACGACATCGCGGTTCATCCACCAGATGACTGCGCCCAGCAGCGCCGTGCTGCCGAAAGCCAGGCCAAGCGACAGCGGGTCGCCGGCCGGGAACAGGGTATTCACTGCCGACCCCATGACGCCGCCGATGGTCTGCAGGAATCCGGACAGCGCCGCCCCGGCGCCGATGGTGGCCGGATTGACGCCGACGGCGGCGACCACCGAATTGGGCAGCGCCAGTCCCATCCCCACCGCCCAGACCATGCGCAGGACGATGATGGCCGTGATGCTGGGACCGAAGACCTCAACATAAAAAGCCAGTCCCAGGGCGCCGACCAGCATGCAGATCACACCGCCATCGATCATGCGGCGGATACCGAGCCTGCCACCCAGCCAGGATGAGCCGACGGCACCGAGGAAGAATCCGGCACTGCCAAGTGCCGTGAGCACACCGTAGCTGACCGCATCGAGATTCATGGCGCCGATCAGCACCGAAGGCGCCCCGGCACTGAAGCCGTGCAGGCCGGCAAAGATCGCCAGATTGAGCAGGCCGAAGGTGAGGAAACTGCGGCTGCCGAGCAGGAAACCATAGGCGCGCAGGATGCCGGGCAGCAGGGCGCCGGCATCGGGATCGGGCCGGTGGGTTTCCGGCAGGCGCCAGGCCAGGATCAGCAGGACCGCCAGGGTGATGCCGCCGCTGATCCAGAAATTCGCCCGCCAGCCGAGGAAGTGCTCGACCAGGCCGCCCAGCATCGGCGCCAGGATCGGCGCGAGCGCCAGCGAGGCGCTGATCACCGAGGTGGCCCGCGCCGCCTGACTACGTTCGTAGGCGTGGTTTATGTGGGCGCGGCCGGTGGCCATGGCGCCGGCCGCGCCAAGCCCCTGCGCCGCCCGGGCCCAGAGCAGGGCCGCCAGACTGTCGACCAGCGCGCAGGCCGCCGAACCGGCCACCATGATGACCAGACCGCCCAGCAGCAGCGGGCGTCGGCCATACCGGTCGCTGAGCGGACCGTAGATCAGCTGCCCGCCGGCAAAAGTGATGAAATAGACCGTCAGGGTGAGCGGCAGGGCATCGACCGGGGCGGTAAGCTCTTCGCCGATGGTCGGCAGCGAGGGTAAATACATGGTGGCAGCCAGAACCCCGTTCGAAAACAGGATCGTCAGCAGCAGGAGCAGGCTGGCGGGTGGGGGCGATTTCGGCATTGGACCCGGTAATACGGGAAAAGGTAGAATGAATACCCGGCCAATCCCCTCACAGGTGTTACGGATTGGTTGGCTTCACCGGATTGCCAGTATATATATGATCGCAAAAGTATTTCTACGATTCTAGTGCGGCGCGGCCAGGGTTGATACGGGCCTGCGGCGCGGGGGAGAGCTGGCCAGCCTGGACGCTTCAGGTTGTGAGCAGAGGGGCAGTCGAAACGGAATGTCGGAAAAGATCGATTTCAGCCACGTCCGTTTTCTTATCGTGGATAGCAATCGGCTGATGTGCCAGCTGATCAAAGATATTCTGATGATGCTGGGCTGCACCCAGTGCACGACCGCGCGCGATAGCGAAAAGGCGATTGCCAGCTTGCGCGCCGGCGGTTTCGACGTGCTGATCACCGAGTGGAATCTCAAGCCGCGCTCCGGCCTTGAACTGCTGGACTGGCTGCGCACCGATGGCGGCTCGCCCGACCGCATGATGCCGGTGATCATGCTGACGGCGAATTCCGAGGTCGAATACGTGATGGAATCGCGCGACAAGGGCGTGACCGAGTTTCTCGCCAAACCCTTTACCGCTGACGGCATGTATCGCCGCCTGGTCTCGGTGATCGCGCGGCCGCGCGATTTTGTCAGCGTCAGAGGCTATTTCGGCCCCGACCGCCGGCGCCAGCAATTGCCGTTTGAAGGCCCCGACCGGCGTCAGCAGAAGCCGGACTAAGGTCGCAGGCCCGCATCATGCGCAGTAAAGCCCAGATCATCCCCAATCGCGGCGAGTTGAAGCGCAAGGCGGTCAATTACAAGACCGGGATGGACATCAAGCTCGACGAAGCGACGCTCAAGAAAATGGAGCAGCTGGTCGAGAATTCCTCAGCGCAATTCCTGGATGAAACGGTGGAGAGCCTGAAGGGCCTGCGCGAGGCGCTGGGCCGGGCCGCCACCGAGCCCGCGGCGCGCCGCGAGGTGCTGGAGCATATCCGCGAGGAGGCGTTCCAGATCAAGGGCATGGGCGGCGTGTTCGGCTATCCCCTGCTGACCGAATTCGCCAAGTCGCTGCATGACTTCCTCAAGGAGCTCGAAGACCTCGACGAGCTGCAGCAGGAAATCGTCAGCATCCATGTCGACACCCTGTATGTGGTGGTGTCCCACCGCATCAAGGGCTCGGGCGGCGCCCTGGAGGCGCAGCTGCGCGCCTCGCTGAAAGCCGCGGTCGACAAGGCCAAGCCGGGTACCAAAACCGCCCCCTAGCTGCCGGATTCCGGCCCCTGGTTTCGCGCCCATCTGGTTTCCCGGTCTGGCCGGCCTTATCTGGACTCTGACGCCCCCTCGCCCTATAACCCCCGCATGCACCCGTCCAGCCCGCTCCCGTTTGTCAAAATGCACGGACTCGGCAACGATTTCGTCGTGCTGGATGCGCGCGCCCACAGCCTGCCGCTCGATCTTGCCGCCGTGAAGCTGCTGGGCGACCGCAGGCGCGGGGTCGGCTTCGACCAGATGATCACCATCGAGCGCTCCGACAAGGCTGATGCCTTCATGCGCATCCACAATGCCGATGGCGGCGAGGTGGAATCCTGCGGCAATGCCGCGCGCTGCGTCGCCACCCTGCTGATGCGGGAAAATGGCAAGGACACTGTCAGCATCGACACGGTTGGCGGCTGGCTGAACGCGAAAACCGGCGCCAGCGGGCTGATCACCGTCGACATGGGCGAACCGCATTTCGACTGGCGGTCGATTCCGCTGGCCCGCGAAATGAATACCATGAGCATGGCCTACAGCCACGGCGGCTACGACAAGCCCGGTGCGGTGAATGTCGGCAATCCGCATGTGGTGTTCTTCGTGCCCAATGCCGAAGCCGTGCCGCTGGGCGAGATCGGCCCGCAGATCGAACGCGATCCTCTGTTCCCGCAGCGCATCAATGTCGAATTCGCCGAAATCATCGATCGCAAGCAGATCCGCATGCGGGTCTGGGAACGCGGCGCCGGCATCACGCGCGCCTGCGGCACCGGCGCCTGCGCCACGCTGGTGGCGGCGGCCCGTCGCGAACTGAGCGATCGCAAGGCCGAAATCGTGCTGGATGGCGGTGTGCTGACCATCGAATGGGCGACCGATAACCACATCTACATGACCGGTCCGGCCACCGAGGCCTTCCACGGCGAAATCCCGCCGAGTTTCTGGGCCGCCCTGCACGACGCTGCCTGATCCAGATGGCAGATGGGCCGATGGCATCAGAGACAGAGTCCGGTGTTCTGAATTTCGGCTGCCGCCTCAATGCCTATGAAGGCGAGGCGATCCGTGCCGCTCTTGCCAGGCACGGCCGCGACGACATCGTGGTGGTGAATACCTGTGCCGTGACAGCGGAAGCCGAGAAACAGGCTCGCCAGGCGATCCGCCGCCTGCGCCGCGACCGCCCCGGAGCGCGTATCGTCGTCACCGGCTGCGCCGCGCAGGTCAATCCGCAGGGCTTTGCCGATATGACGGAAGTCGATCATGTGATCGGCAACCGCGAGAAGCTGGGCGAAGTCCTGTGGCGCGATCTGGACAAGGATGCACCGCGCGTGAGCGTCGGCGATATCCAGCGCGATACGCCACCGGCCCTGCCCGCCGTCAGCCATTTTCCCGGCCGGCCGCGCGCCTATCTGGAAATCCAGCAGGGCTGCGATCATCGCTGCACCTTCTGCATCATTCCCTATGGCCGCGGCCCGAGCCGCTCGCTGCCGCTCGGCGCCGTGGCCGAACAGGCGCGCATCCTGGCCGCACGCGGCTATCGCGAATTCGTCCTCACCGGCGTCGACATCACCTCCTACGGCCACGACCTGCCGGGGCAGCCGACACTGGGCCAGGCGACACGTCGCCTGCTGGCGCTGGTGCCGCAGATCGAACGCCTGCGGTTTTCCTCGCTCGATCCGGCCGAAATCGATGCCGACCTGCTGCAGCTCTATGCCGACGAGCCGCGCGTCATGCCGCATGCGCATTTAAGCCTGCAGGCCGGCGACGACCTGATCCTCAAGCGCATGAAGCGTCGGCACAGTCGCGCCCAGGCGCTGGAGATGGCGCACCGGCTGCAGCAGTTGCGACCCGGCATCGCGCTGGGCGCCGACCTGATCGCCGGCTTCCCGACCGAGAGCGACGCGGCGTTTGAACAGAGCCGCAGCCTGATCGAAGCGGCCGGCCTCGCCTTCGTGCATGTATTCCCCTATTCGCCGCGGCCCGGCACGCCGGCGGCGCGAATGCCGCAATTGCCGGTCGAGCTGCGCCGGGCGCGCGCCGCCCTGCTGCGTGCCGATGCCGATGCGGCGCTGAACCGCTTTCTCGCCGGCCGCATCGGCCGCGAGGCCAGCATCCTGGTCGAACAGGAAGGCGTCGGCCGTGACGAAACCTATGCAGCCGTCGCCCTGCCCGGCCATATGGCGAAGGGCAGCATCGTGACGGCCCGGATCGCAGCCGTGCGCGACGGCAAACTCTGGCTGGACGCGGCATGAGCGATACCGAAGCTGAAAAGAAAACCGGCTGGTTCGGCCGGCTGAAGGCCGGCCTGTCGCGCTCGGCCGGACAGCTGGGCGAGCAGATCGGCGCGCTGTTCACCAAGCGCAAACTCGACCGCGAGGCGCTCGACGAATTGGAAGAGACCCTGATCAGGGCCGACCTGGGCATCGCCACGGCGGGCAAGATCGTCGCCGCCATCGCCAGGGACCGGTTCGAGAAAGACATCTCGGCCGAGGAAATCCGCATTGCCCTGGCGGAGTCGGTGACGCCGCTGCTGCAGCCGGTGGAACAGCCGATGGACCTGACGGGCGCCAAGCCGCAGGTGATCCTGGTGGTCGGCGTCAATGGCGTCGGCAAGACCACCACGATCGGCAAGATCGCCAGCAAGCTGCGCGATGACGGTAAGCGCGTGATGCTGGTGGCCGGCGACACGTTCCGCGCCGCCGCCGTCGAGCAGTTGAAAGTCTGGGGCGAGCGCGCCAGGGCGCCGGTGCTGGCGCGCGAAACCGGCGCCGATGCGGCCGGCCTCGCCTTCGATGCGCTGACCCAGGCGCAGGCCGATGGCATCGATGTGCTGATGATCGATACCGCCGGCCGGCTGCAGAACAAGGCCGACCTGATGGCCGAACTGGCCAAGATCGTGCGCGTGCTGAAAAAGCAGGTGCCGGATGCGCCGCATCATGTGCTGCTGGTGCTGGATGCCACGACGGGCCAGAACGCGATCAGCCAGGTGGCTACCTTCAAGGAAATCTGCGCCGTCAGCGGCCTGGTGGTGACCAAGCTCGACGGCACGGCGCGCGGCGGGGTACTGGTGGCGATTGCCGACAAATTCGGCCTGCCGGTGCATTACATCGGCGTCGGCGAACAGGCCGCCGACCTGCAGCCCTTCTCGGCACGCGGCTTTGCCCGCGCGCTCGCCGGTCTTGATCAGTAACTGGCTGGATCAGTAATTCCCCAGTTCGCCCGGCGGATTGCTGAAAGCGGGAAAGCTGTCGCGGCCGGTCACGCTGCGATGCTGCTGCAAAGCCCAATGCACCGAGGGAAATGCCAGCTCGTTCCAGGGTATCTCATCCCAGTGGAAGAGCCTGACCTCCAGCGATTCAGGACCGGCGGAAAAATCCGGACTGGCCAGCGTGGCGCGGTAGATCAGCTGCACCTGGCTGATGCGCGGGATGTTGTAGACCGCCAGCAGCGCGTCGATGCGGATATCGGCGCAGGCCTCCTCCTGCGCTTCACGCATGGCGCCGGCTTCGGAGGTTTCGCGCTCTTCCATGTAGCCGGCCGGTATCGTCCAGAAGCCGAGGCGCGGCTCGATGGCACGCCGGCAGAGCAGAATCCGCTCGCCCGCAGTGATCACCGCCCCGACCACGATCTGCGGATTCACATAGTGAATCCATCCACAGTCGTTGCAGACATGGCGCTCGCGGTTGTCACCTTCCGGCACCTGCTTGGAAAAACGGTAGTTTCTGGGGTTTTGCATGCTGCACCGATGTTTGCGGTCGCAAGGATCGCATTTAGTGAGTTTCATTCACAGGTCGTAAAATATTGCGACTTCCTCTGGACGAATCCCATGCAAATGGCGTTTTATCAGTGGACTGAGAAGCGGGGCAATTCCCGACCAGTAACAGGCAGGCTTATACAAAAAACATAAGAAAGGGGAGGTTCCATGTCGGGGGACAAGACCACCCATAATGGCGCCGGGGATAATCTCGGCGGCTTTAACCTGCAGGATGCGCCGGGGCATCTGCTGCGTCGCTGCCAGCAACTTGCCGTCGATCTTTATACGGCGGAAGTTGGCAGCAACGGGCTGACACCACGACAATTCGCGCTACTGCTGGCGATCTACCAGAAAAGCGGCATCAGCCAGGTCGATCTGGTGCGCCAGACCGGCATCGACCGCTCTACGGTGGCCGAAATGGTGGCGCGCCTGATCAAACGCGGGCTGCTGATCCGTCAG
Organism: Ferrovibrio sp.; assembly: GCF_025869515.1. Classification (GTDB taxonomy): domain Bacteria; phylum Pseudomonadota; class Alphaproteobacteria; order Ferrovibrionales; family Ferrovibrionaceae; genus Ferrovibrio. The sequence continues at coordinate 113,589 of NZ_JAOZVR010000112.1, read as the reverse complement.
CGGACCGAAAGCGATCGTCGCACCAACGCACTGGCGGTGACGCCGGAAGGCGAACGCCAGCTGCGCGCCGCCCAGCCGGGCGTGGCGCGGGCACAGGATCGCATCCTCGATCCGCTGCCGGCGGCCAAACGCGTGGAATTCATCACGCTGCTGCGGCAGCTGGTGGATAACCTGGAAGCGCGCGGCTAAGTCACCGCAGCGGCCTCAGTCGCGGTCGCGCCGTTCGAGATTGTCGCGCAGCCGGAGCTGCAGCGCGGCGATATCGATCTGGCTGACCGAACCGGCGCCGGCGAGATCGAGCGCCTGCGCCGCGGCTGCGCCCATGGCCACGCAGGGCCCCATCACCCGTACCGAGCTGAGTGCGGCCGGATCGCCGTCGATGCAGCGGCCGGCCGCCACCAGATTGTCGGCCTGCTGCGGCACCATGGCGCGAAACGGCACGTAATGCAGGTGATCGTCGCCGAATTCTTCCCAATGCACATCCTCGGGACGGTCATGCAGTTCGACCGGCCATGAGCAGCGCAGGATCGCATCGTCGGGTTTCAGGCCCTGCCGCACCTCGTCGATCTGCAGGCTGTGGCGGGCGACGATCCAGCGCGTCTGCCGGATGCCGAGAAAGCCATACTGCCGCACGCGCGCTGTGGCGAAAGCGGCCGGATATTCGCCACGCAGGAAGTCCACCACGCGGTCGGCCTGGGCCCGGCCCTCGGCCTGCGCGGTCGCGTAACCTTCGGGATCGAGCGGCGTTTTGACATGCGTCATGTTGACGGTGGCGTGGCCCTTGCCCGGAAAGGCGAAGACGAAACCATCGCGCCGCACCAGGCCATACCGGCCGCCGGTTTCCGCGAGACGCTTCTGCACCGCCCAGCGGTCGAGCTGCAGGGCGGCGGCTTCGTCGAAACCCTCCAGGGTGAACATCAGCGTGCCCATGATCGGGCTGACCGGTTCGCGGCAGTCGAAGCCGGCGAGATAGCTCAGAGCCGCGTCCCCCGAGGCATCGACGAAGCCCTCGGCATGCACCTCCACCGGGCCGAAACGGGTGGCAATATCGAGCGCCACGATCCGGCCGCCGTCGCGACGAGCCTGCAGCAGGGTGGCGCCGAGCAGAACCTGAATGCCGGCCGCATGCACCGCCTGTTCGATCCAGCGCACCAGCGCCTGTTCCTGATAGAGCGGGATGTAACTGTTGCGGCCGCGCCGCAGATGGAAGGCATCGGCCTTCTTCAGATGGGCGAACATCGCGTCGACAATGCCGTAAACGACGCGATAAGGCTCCGGTCCGTTGGAATAGAAGCCGCAGAAGGTGCCGAGCATCGAACCGGTCGACTGACCGCCAAGCTGCTGGCCGGCATCGATCAGCGCAACGCGGCGACCGAGTCTGGCCGCCTCCAGCGCCGCCGAAATGCCGCTGATACCGGCGCCGACCACGGCGATATCCACCTCGATGATCTGCGCCCGGGAGGGCTGGTGGCGCACGGTACGGGTGGGTGGAACCGGGTAATCGCTCATCGGGGGACCCTCACCGCCAGCGCAGGACAATCTTCTCGGTCACGCTGAGCAGCGCACTGACCGTAAGGCCGAGCAGCGACAGCAGCACGACGCCGGCGATCAGCTGGTCGATCTGCATCAGGTTGCCGGCCGCCAGCACGAAGGCGCCGATGCCGGTATCGGCGCCGATCATTTCGGCCGCCACCACCAGGATCAGCGCGATCGAGGTGGAAATACGGAAACCGGCCAGGATGCCCGGCATGGCGCCGGGCAGGATGACTTTGAACACGATCATGCGCGTGCTGAGACCGAAACTCTGCGCCATGCGGATCAGGTTGCGCGGCACGTTGTCGACCGCCGAGAAGGCACTGACCACGGTGGGGAAGAACACGCCAAGCGCGATGGTGGCGACCTTCGACGGCTCGCCGATACCGAACCACAGGATGAACAGCGGCAGCAGCGCGATCTTCGGAATCGGGAACAGTGCCGAAACCACCGGCAGGCCGACCGACCGCGCCAGCACGAAAATCCCCATCAGGAAGCCGAGGGTGACGCCGGCGATGCTGCCCAGAATCCAGCCTGAAACAATCCGTTTCAGCGAAGCGCCGATATGCACCAGCAGCTTGCCGTCGACCAGCAATGCATGCAGCGCGTTCATCACCTCGCTCGGTGCCGGCATGAACAGCGAAGGCAGCCAGCCGAGCCGCGATGCCGATTCCCAGCAGGCGATGATCAGGGCAAATGCCAGCCAGGGCGCCCAGCGTCGGGTGCCAGGCACGAAACCGGCGCCGCGGAAGCTCACCGGAGTTTTTGCCGGATCAGACATGCTGCATCTCGCGATCGGCGACCTGCGCCTCGGCCTTGATCAGGCTCCAGAGTTCATCGTGAAGCTGTTGCAGCAGGCCGATATGCTCGGGCTTCTGCCGCTCATTCACTGGCACCGGCACGGAGACGATCCGTTTGATCCGGCCGGGCCGGCGCGACAGCACCACCACCTTGTCGGCCAGCCGGACCGCTTCGCTCAGGTTATGCGTCACATACAGCGTGGTGGTGCGTTCGCGCGCCCAGATGGCGATCAGGTCTTCCATCAGCAGTTCGCGGGTCTGCGCATCCAGCGCCGAAAGCGGCTCGTCCATCAGCATGACGGCGGGTTTGACGGCAATGGCGCGGGCGATGCCGACGCGCTGGCGCATGCCGCCGGACAGCTGCTTGGGCAGGGCATCGGCGAAATCGGTGAGACCGCAGAGCTGCAACACCGATGCAATGCGAGCCTCCTGCTCGGCCCTGCCAAGAGGATGGTGCTCAAGCGCCAGCGCCACATTGCCGGCCACGCTGCGCCAGGGCAGCAGGGCGAAATCCTGGAATACGAAGGTGAGTGGATTGAGGCAGCCGGCCGGCACCGTGCCCATCGTGGCGATACGACCGCCCTGCTGTTCGAGCAGCCCGCCGACGAGATTGAGCAAGGTGGACTTGCCACAGCCCGACGGGCCGATCAGCGCCGCCGTCTCACCCTCGCCGACGGTAAAACTCACCCCGTCGAGGACCGGCAGATCACCATAGGCGTAGCCGACATCCTCCAGAACCACCTGCATGGAACGCTACTCACTACGGACGCATCATTTCGGAACGTCGCGATGACCCTTCACGAAGCTGAGATCGATGAAGTCCACGGCCTTCACCGATTTGTCGACCAGACCCTGTGCCTGATACCAGGCGAGCTGGTCGTAGATATTCTTCACCAGCAGACGGCCCTGCGGATCCATGTAATTGGCCGCCACCTTCACGGTGTCGATACTCGGCTTGGGCTGCACCCACTTTTCCAGCACCGGCATCAGGGCCAGAGCCTTCTCGCCGATCATGCGGTTGCCCTGGCTGTCCTTGGCCAGGAAGGCGGCGGCGTAATCAGCCAGGCCCTTCTGGTAGGCACGCACGAAGCGCTCGACCAGCGGGCGCTTCTCCTTGACGATCTTGGACGAAGCGAACAGCACGCCGAGCTGCCAGAGCGTATGTTCATGCACCCAGCCGATGATCTTGCCGGAGCCATCCGATTCCAGCTTGAGCGCATTGTTGGCCGGCAGGATGGTGGCATCGACCTGGCCGCCGGCCAGCGCCGCCATCATGTTGGGAATCGACTGCACCGGCTTCATCTGGACGCTGTCGAGCTTGAACTTGTACTTATCGGCCAGCATGCCGAGATTGTAATGGAAGCTGGACCCGACCGTGGTGATCGCCACGCTCTTGCCTGCAAAATCCTTCGGTGAGCGGAAGCCGGCATCGTAGGCCTTCTTCGAGGCCACATAGGCGACGAAGTTATAGCCCGGTTCCTCGCGGCTCTGCGCCGCGATCACCTTGAGCGCGCCCTTGCCGGCCAGATTGAAGAAACCGCCGGTGAAGGCCGTGATGCCGAAATCGGCATCGTTGGAGGCCACCGCCACGGCGACGGCCTGGGCCGCATTGAAGATCTTGATATCGAGGTCGATGCCCTCGGCATCGAAATAGCCGCGTTCCTTGGCGATGAAGATCGGCGCGGTGGAAATGAACGGCAGAGCCGAGATCGTCACCTTCTCCTTTGGCTGAGCCAGCACGAGGCCGGGCCAGAGCAGGGCAACAGCAAACAGAACCGCGAGACGCGGATAGCGCTTCAACATGACGTTTCCCCAGATCGTTCGTATGCGACGTTGGGGTCAAGCTAATCGGCAAGGCCTGCCGCGTCAATCAGACCGGAGAATCGTCCGTAATACGGATTTCAGACGAGGATATTGACGTGCTGGCCGAGATAGCCGCCACGGGTCGGAATCGGCCGCGACTGCTGCTGGCTCTGCACGGGGGCCGGCGTCGCCGGGCGCTGATCCGCAACCTGAATACCGGTGCTGATGCTGCCGAGCTGGGCGGCAAAGCTGGTCTGCCGGGTGGCACTGGTGGCAGCAGCGCCGGTGCCGGTGGAAGCCGGCTGTGTGCGCTGCGGCGCGGCGGCCGGACGCGGACCCTGCAGCTGCGAAAGCGCCGACAGGAGATTACTGCTTGGTGCGACTGCCATGACCCGACCATCAAACCGGAGGCCGGAATGGCCCCTCAACCCGGCCCGATTACGCGCAGGACTCCCTTAAACAGGCGTTAACGCCAGAGGCGATCCGGGGGCAGTCTGACGAAGGTTATTGGGCTTTAACGCGACAGGCTGGCAAGGCGCTCGGACAGCTCCTTCGCCTCGGGCGAGCCGGGCGGCAGCTGCGCCAGCAGGCGGTTCCAGGCCACCGCGGCCGCGGCCTTGTCGCCTGCCTCATAGGCACCGCGACCGACGAACCAGAGTGCCTGCGGATGCGAGGGCGCCTGCTCCAGAACCTTGCCGAATTCCGCCACCGCCTCGGCCGGCAGGGAATCGCGGCTGGTCACCGTCGGACCGGCCAGGTTGAAGGCCAGCGCCAGCCGCGCATCGACCCGTTCGGGCGCCACCGCCACCGCCCGGCGCAGGGCCTCGCGGACCGCATCGGTCTCGCCCAGCACCTCGCGGGCCCGGGCCAGCCGCAGCCAGCCCTCGGCATCGTTCGGATTCTCCTTCAGCCGCTCGGCCAGCCGATCGACCATGCCGCGCACCATCGCATTGCGGTCTTCGGCCGACATCTGCTGGGCGGCATCCACCTGCTCACGGCTCGGGCCCGAAGCATCCCGGGTGGCGGCTTCGACAGCCGGCTTCGGCGCCGGCACAGCCTGGGCCAGGCCGATGCCAAGCCGCGGCGCCAGTTCGCGCAGGCGGCTGTGCACCAGATCGAGCCAGGGGGCATCGGCCGGCGAGTCGGCCGCCAGCGCGTACCAGTCGTCATAGGCCCCGCGGGTATCGCCTTCCTGCAGGCGGGCGAGACCGAGATAGTAACGGGCACCGGGATGCTGCGGCTCGCGTTCCAGCACGGCAAGGAAATCGCGCTGCGCCGCCTGCGTCACCGAACCGTCGGCGACCATCGTCTGCGCCTCGGCGCGCAGGGCATAGCCCTCCACTCCATCAGGCTGCAGCGCGATGGCCCGATCCAGTGCCGCGACAGCCTCGGCCGGGCGATCGGTGGCCAGCAGCGAACGGCCGAGCAGCAGCCAACCATCGGTGCGATTCGGATCGGCGGCCAGACGTTCGCGCAGCTGCACGATCAGCCGTTCGGTTTCGGCACGCAGTTTCGCGTCCTGCGCCGCGCTTGCCTGCGTCTGGGCCAGATCGAGCTGTGCCGCATCGGGGCGACCGAGCGCCAGATACAGCCCGCCGCCCAGCACCGGCACCAGCAGCAGGACGGCGATGAAACCGGAAATCACGCTACGATCGGATGCCGCAGTTCTGGCGCCTTCGCTGGCTGCATCGGCGCGCAGCAGGCGACGCTGGATTTCCAGCCGCGCTGCATGGGCTTCGGACTCGCTCAGGGCACCGCGTGCCAGTTCCTCGCCGATCTCGTTCAGCTGCGCCTTGTAGACGGTGATGTCATGCGCCTTGCGTCCCGCGCCCTGTCGATGCGTCCGCAACAAGGGCCAGAGCAGAAAGGCCAGTGCCAGCAGGGCCAGCAGCACGAAACCGAGCCAGATCATGGCCGCGGCTCCGGCCTGTCTTCATCCAGCAGGGCGGCGAGCCGGCGCTGTTCCCCGGCATCCAGGGCCCGCGCAGCCGGCGCCGGCGCAAGACGCTGGCGGCGATAGAGCGCGAAGATGATGCCACCCCCAAGCAGCAGGAGCAGGAGCGGCCCGATCCAGAGCAGCAGGTTCTGCAGATTGAAACGCGGCTTGAGCAGAACCCACTCGCCATAGCGCGCAACCAGGTAATTCAGCACCGTCTGATCACTTTCGCCGAGCGCGACGCGTTCGCGCACGATGCGGCGCAGGTCGCGCGCCAGCGGCGCATTGGAATCCTCGATCGACTGGTTCTGGCAGACCAGGCAGCGCAGCTCGCGGGAAATCTCGCGCGCGCGGGCTTCCTGCGCCGGATCGGCCAGGCGATCCTCCAGATGCTGGGCCAGCGCCGGACCAGGCAGGGCAGGGCCGGCGAGCAGCAGCAGCGCGAACAGCAGCGACCTCAGCATTTGACCTGGCTCTGCCGGCCGGCCGCGAGATCGCGCAGCAGGGGACGAATCTTATTGTCGATATCCCATTGCATCAGCGGGCCGACATGCTTGCACACGATCTGGCCGGCGCCATCGACGATAAAGGTTTCCGGCACGCCATAGACACCCCAGTCGATGCCGACCCGGCCATTGCGGTCGGCGCCGGTACGGGTGAAGGGATCGCCGAGCTGATCCAGCCATTTCGCCACATCGGCTGGATCATCCTTGTAGTTCAGGCCGTGGATCGGCGCGAGATTGTCGCGCCGGAGCGCCATCAGCAGCGGATGCTCGACGCGGCAGGGCACGCACCAGGAGGCAAAGACATTCACCACGCTCGGCTGGCCACTCTTGAGATCGGTAGCCGCGAGGCCGAGCTCACGACCCTGTACCGGCGGCAGGGCGAAGTCCGGCACCGGCTTGCCGATCAGCGCAGACGGAATCTCGCGCGGATTGAGCGTGAGTCCGACCGCGAGGCCGAGGCCGATCAAAACGAACAGCGCGAGCGGAATCAGATAGGACAGGCGCATGCTGCCTACTCCGCCGCTGCCGGCGCCGACGCATGACGGCGGCCGGACGGCGCGCCGACGCGCAGCCGGCGATCGCTGAGCGACAGGAAACCGCCCAGGGCCATGATCAGGGCACCGAGCCAGATCCAGGACACCAGCGGTTTCCAGTACAGCCGCACGGCCCAGCCGCGTTCGGCATCGCCCTCACCCACCACGGCATAAAGATCGGCCAGCGGCGAGGAGCGGATTGCCGCCTCGGTGGTTTCCATCGGCGGCTGCTGATAGCGGCGCTGCGCTGGCCGTAATTCGCGCACCACAGCGCCATCCTCGATGATCTCGAAACGGCCCTGCATCGCCGTATAGTTCGGGCCCTTGATCGGCACCACACCCTGGAAGCGATACAATATTGGGCCGACCTGCACGCTCTCGCCCGGCTTCATCACCTGCTGCACTTCGACCTGCCAGGTCTCCGACACCGTGATGCCGAGCACCAGCAAGGCAACGCCGAGATGAGCCACCGTCATGCCCCAGGCAGCGCGCGGCAGGAAGCGCGCGCGCTGCAGCGTCTCGGCCATGGGCGCGGCAAACAGCTTCACACGCAGGGCCAGTTCGCAAAGCGCACCGATGCCGAGCCAGGCCGCGAGACCCAGGCCCAGCAGCGCCATGAAGCCGCGCTCGTTGTGCAGCCAGAGGCCGATGGCCAGCGCAACGATGACGGCAACGGCTGCCGGCAGCAGACGACGCAAGGCCGCCGCCAGATCGCCGCGTTTCCAGGCCAGCAGCGGGCCGATCGCCACCGCGGCGACAAGAGGCGTCATCAGGGGCACGAAGACGGAGTTGAAATATTGCGGCCCGACAGAAACCTTGGCACCACTGATCGCATCCAGCGCCAGCGGATAGAGCGTGCCGAGCAGCACGGCGGCGCAGGCGACCGCGAGCAGCAGGTTGTTGAGGATGAGCGCGCCCTCGCGGCTCAGCGGTGCGAAAACACCGACGCCCTGCAGCGCCGGGGCGCGGAAGGCATAGAGCGCCAGACTGCCGCCGACCACGACGGCGAGGAAGAGCAGAATGAAGACGCCACGCGTGGGATCGGTGGCGAAGGCATGCACTGAATTGATCACACCAGAGCGCACTAGGAAGGTGCCGAGCAGGCTGAGCGAAAAGGTCAGGATGGCGAGCAGCACGGTCCAGCTTTTCAGCGTGTCGCGCTTTTCCACAACGATGGCGGAATGCAGCAATGCCGTGCCGGCGAGCCAGGGCATGAAGGAGGCATTCTCGACCGGGTCCCAGAACCACCAGCCGCCCCAGCCAAGTTCGTAATAGGCCCACCAGGAACCGAGCGCGATGCCGATGGTGAGAAAGCACCAGGCGGCGAGCGTCCAGGGCCGCACCCAGCGCGCCCAGGCCGGATCGACGCGGCCTTCGATCAGCGCCGCGACGGCAAAGGAAAATGCCACCGAAAAACCGACATAGCCGAGATAGAGAAACGGCGGATGGAAGGCCAGGCCGGGATCCTGCAGCAGTGGATTGAGGCCGCGGCCTTCCAGCGGTGCCGGCAGCAGGCGCGCGAAGGGATTGGAGGTGAAGAGAATGAAACTGAGGAAGCCGACACCAATCAGGCCCTGGATGGCGAGCACGCGGGCCTTCAGCGTGGCCGGCAGGTTATTGCCGAAAATCGCAACAGCGGCACCGAAGACCACGAGGATCAGAATCCACAGCAGCAGCGAGCCTTCGTGATTGCCCCAGACGCCGCTGATCTTGTAGAGCATCGGCTTCAGCGTGTGCGAATTCTCGGCCACGTTCAGCACCGAGAAATCCGAGGTTACATAGGCATAGGTCATGCAGCCGAAGGCGAAAGCGACCAGCACGGCCTGGCCCAGGGCCGCCTGCGGTGCCACCGCGATCCAGCCGGGAATGCCGCGCGCGGCGCCGACCAGCGGCAGCAGGCCCTGCACCAGCGCCAGACAGAGCGCCAGGATCAGCGCGATATGGCCCAGTTCGGGGATCATGAGCCGGGCTTGACCAGCTTGTTGTGGTCGCCGCTCTTTTCGTGCCACTGGCCGGATTTCTTCAGCGCCTCGGCCACTTCGGGCGGCATGTAGTTCTCGTCATGCTTGGCCAGCACTTCGGAAGCGATGAAGCGCCCCTGCGCATCCAGTCTGCCATTGGCGACCACGCCCTGCCCTTCGCGGAACAGGTCGGGCAGCATGCCGGTATAGCGGACCGGAATGCTGTTCCGCAGATCGGTGACGATGAAATCGGTGTTGAGGCCGTCTTTCTTCACGCTGCCCTGCTCGACCAGGCCGCCGAGGCGGAAGCGGCGATCGGCCGGCAACTGCTTCTCCGCCACATCCGATGGCGAATGGAAAAAGACGAGGTTGTCGTTGAAGGCGCTGAGCACCAGCGCGGCAGCCACGGCGAGGCCGCCGACCAGGCCGAGCACCGCGAGCAGGCGTTTGCGTTTGCGGGTCACGGCCGAACCTCGTCGGGGGTGCCATCACGGCCGGCTTCGCGGCGTGCCTCGGCATGCTCGCGTTCGGCGGTTTTCAGGCGAATGCGGCTGAGCAAGGCGAGGCCAAGCAGCACCGCCAGCGCGATGGCAAAGGCCGGCCAGATATAGGCGGCATGGCCGCCCATGGCCAGGAAATCGCCCAGCGATGCCCAATACACGCAATAACCCTTTGTTTCCCTTGGCCCCTGCGGCCACGGCAGGTGGAAAATATAGCCTTCGGGTCTTTGCTGCTAGTCGGCGCGGCGATCCGTCGCGGCGGCAAAGCGCAGGATGCGGGCCTGGCGACTGAGGATTTCCGCCCGCACCCGGAGCGTCAGCAACCAGACATAGTAGCCTTTGGCGCCCAGCGCGGTGATCAGCAGCGGCCAGAGAATGTCGGGGTGAATCTTCGGCCCCGCCAGGGTCAGCACGCTGGCCGGCTGGTGCATGGTGTTCCACCAGTCGACGGAAAACTTGATAATCGGCAGGTTTACGGCGCCCACCAGCGCCAGAATGGCGGCGGCGCGGCCGGCGCGGGCCGGATCGTCGAAGGCTTCCCACAGCGCCATATAGCCGAGATAGATGAAAAACAGGATCAGCATCGAGGTGAGCCGGGCATCCCAGACCCACCAGGCGCCCCACATCGGCTTGCCCCAGAGGGCGCCGGTGAGCAAACAAATCAGCGTGAACACGGCGCCGACCGGGGCCGAGGCCTTGGCCACCAGTTCGGCCACCGGATGACGCCAGATCAGCGCCGTGGCCGAGGCCACCGCCATGGCGGCATAGATGAACATGCCCATCCAGGCGGCCGGCACATGGATATACATGATACGCACCGTCTCGCCCTGCTGGTAATCCGGCGGCGAATACAACAGGCCCCAGCCCAGACCGGCCGCAAGGCCGACGATGGCAACGCCTGCCGCCCATGGACGGATCACCGCCATCAGGCGCAGGAAACGGGCAGGATTGGCAAGCGCGTGGAACATGGGCAGAGTATATAGGCTGCGGATTATTCGAGGGCCAGCTTGATGGCACCGGCGATGGCAAACGGACTGAGCGCCAGGGCACCGGCCAGGAAGGCCCCCAGCAGCAGCAGATGCGGGCCGGCGGTGAGGCCGTAGCTGGCGGCCTCGACGGCGCCGACACCGAAGATCAGAACCGGGATCACCAGCGGCAGGGTGAGCAGTGGCACCAGCACGGCGCCGCGTTTTGCGCCCAGCGTGAGCGCCGCGCCGATGGCGCCGATCAGGCTGAGCGATGGCGTGCCGAGCAGCAGCGCCGCCAGCAGCACCGGGATCGCCGCGCCATCCATCTGCAGCAGGATGGCCAGCAGCGGCGCGATCAGACTGAGCGGCAAGCCCGTCGTGAGCCAGTGCGCCAGTGTTTTGGCCAGCGCGACGAGACCGAGCGGCAGCGGCGCCTGCGCCAGCAGGTCGAGCGTGCCATCTTCCTGGTCGGTCTGAAACAGGCGATCGAGCGACAGCATAGCGGCCAGCAGTGCCGCGACCCAGATCACGCCGGCGGCGATGCGCGCCAGAATCTGCGGTTCCGGCCCGACGCCGAGCGGAAACAGGCTGACCGCCAGCACGAAGAACAGCAGCGTGGTGAGCATGGCGCCCTGGGCGCCGAACCCCAGGCGCAGGTCGCGGCCGACGATGGCGAGAAAGGCGCTCATGCCAGCCGGCCCTCGGGGAGATTCAACTGCCTCGCATCGGCCAGCGGCACGGCGACATGGCTGGCCAGGATCACCAGCCCGCCATGGGCGCGGTGATTGCCGAGCAGCTCGCCAAGCCAGGCGACTGCCGCGGTGTCCAGCGCATTGGTCGGTTCATCCAGCAGCCAGAGACTGGCCGGTTTGAGCAGCAGGCGCGCGAGCGCCAGGCGGCGTTTCTGGCCGGCCGAGAGATAACGGCCCGGCAGGCGACGCTGGCGTTGCAGCCCGGCGGCAGACAGCGCCGACGTCACCGCCTGCCCGGCTTCGGCGACCGGCAGGCCATAGAGCTGCGCCCAGAAGGTGAGATTGTCTTCGGCGCTGAGCTGAGACTTCACCGCATCCTGATGTCCGAGGTAGTGCAGCCGGTCACGATGCGCATCGGCATCGTCGGTGACCGGTGCCGCATCCCACAGCACGCGGCCGGCCGCCGGCGGCAGGAAGCCGGCCAGCAGACGCAGCAGGCTGGATTTGCCGCTGCCATTGGGACCATGCAGCAGGAGCGCCTCGCCGGCAGCGAGACGGAATGTCAGATCGCAAAAAAGCTGGCGCTCGCCGCGGATGCAGGCGAGCCCTTCGACCGCCAACGCCATGATGCGGCGGAGTTTAGCCGGTTCAATGATTTACTGGTAGGTGCGGAGATCGGCAATCACCTTGCCGTCGTTCGGCAGACTGCCTCTGGCCACCACTTCGACATGGCCGCGCAGCTTGCAGACCGCCTGCAGGCTCTCGGCCACGGCCCTGGCCAGCGCGACCGGATCGCCGGATGTCTTGCTTTCGACCTTCAGCACCATGGCATCGAGATTGTTTTCCGACGTCACTTCAAGGCGCGCTCTGGCGATTTCCGGATGGCGGGCGGCGACCTGGGCGACCTGGCCCGGGGTGACAAACATGCCCTTCACCTTGGTGGTCTGGTCGGCGCGGCCCATCCACCCCCGGATACGCGTGTTGGTGCGGCCGCAGGGGCTGAGGCCCGGCAGCACGGCCGAGAGATCGCCGGTGGCAAAGCGGATCATCGGGTAGACCGGGTTGGACAGTACGGTGACCACCACCTCGCCCACTTCGCCCGGCGCCACCGGATCGCCGGTGCCGGGCCGCACGATCTCGACGATGACGTCCTCGTCCAGGATCATGCCTTCCATCGCCGAGGATTCGTAGGCGATCAGGCCGAGTTCCGCCGTGCCGTAAGATTGCAGCACATCGACGCCGAGGTTTTTCAGTTCGGCACGCAGGCTGGGCGGCAGGGCTTCGCCGCCGACCAGGCCCTTTTTCAGCGAAGTGGTTGGCTTGCCGAGTTCCCTGCCCTTCTCCAGCAGAATCTTGAGGAAGGACGGTGTGCCCGTATAGACACGCGGCTGCAGCTGGGCGATGGCATCGAGCTGCAGCTCGGTATTGCCCACGCCGGCGGGAAAGACCGGACAGCCGAGCGCATGAGCCGAACCTTCGGTGAGACGGCCGGCCGGCGTGAGGTGGTAGGAAAAGGTATTGTGCACCAGATTGCCCGGCCGGCAGCCGGCGGCCCAGATGGCGCGGGAGAAGCGGAACGGGTCCTTCGCCTTCGCGGTCGGATGCGGATAGGCCTCGTACAGCGGCCCGGGCGACTGGAAATAATGTGCGATTTCCGACGGCCTGGCGGCTTCAAGCCCGCCAAGCGGTGGCCTTGCCTTCTGGCGCGGCGCGAGATCGGACTTGCGCGTCACCGGCAGCTTCGCCAGCGCCTCCAGCGAGGTGAGCTTCGCCGGCTTCACGTCCTTCAGGATATCGCGGTAATACGGACTCGCCTTCTTGGCGTGGGCGACCAGGGCCTGCAGGGCCGCAATCTGCGCCTTCAGGCGCGCCGCAGGCTTGCGGGTTTCGCGCTTGTCCAGGTATTCGTCAGCCTTGACGCGTACCTTCGTGGCTTTCGGGGCCGCCTTGCGGGCAGCCTTCTTCACACTCTTCTTCGCCACGGAACTCTCCTTAAAAGCGGATCAGGTCAGCCAGCGTTTGCGGCGGCGGTAATGCTTGGTATCGCGGAAGCTCATGCGGCCGCCCGAGCCGAGGCCGAGATAGAATTCCTTCACGTCGGAATTCTCGCGCAGCTTCTCGGCAGGGCCGTCCATGACGATGCGGCCATTTTCCAGGATATAGCCGTAATCGGCATAGCGCAGGGCCATGTTGGTATTCTGCTCGGCGATCAGGAAACTGACGCCGGTTTCCTTGTTGAGCTTGTGGACGATCTCGAAAATCTCCTCCACCAGCTGCGGCGCCAGACCCATCGAGGGTTCGTCCAGCAGAATGGTGTCGGGCTTGCTCATCAGCGCGCGGCCGATCGCCGTCATCTGCTGCTCGCCGCCCGAGGTATAGCCGGCCTGGGATTTCCGCCGCACCTTCAGGCGCGGAAAATAGGAATAGACCATTTCCAGATGCTGCTCGATCGCCTTGTTGCCGTCGCTGCGCGTATAGGCGCCGGTGAGCAGGTTTTCCTCGATGGTGAGGTGGGCGAAGCAATGCCGGCCTTCCATCACCTGGATGAGGCCCTTCTTGACCAGGGCCGAGGGGTTGAGCTGGTCGACCCGCTCGCCGTGATAATCGATATGGCCCTTGGTGATGTCGCCGCGCTCGGCGCGCAGCAGATTGGAAATCGCTTTCAGCGTGGTGGTCTTGCCGGCTCCGTTGGCGCCCAGCAGCGCCACGATGCCGCCCTTGGGCAGCTGCAGCGACACGCCCTTCAGCACGAGGATGACGTGATTGTAGATCACCTCGATATTGTTGACGGAAAGCAGCGGCGCGGTGGCGCTGGCATCAACAGAGGTGGCAAGGGCTGTCTGGGCGGTGGCTGTCTGGGCGGTCATGCGGTTATCCGGAAAAGACGAAGAAAAACCCCCGCCGGTTGCGCCGGCGGGGGCATTCAGCGGTTACGACCGCGCGCAGGTCCGTGACGCGATGTTCTTCTCACGCGCGTAGGAATCGGCGTCCTTGAGGTACAGCGGCCAGAGCTTCTGGTTTTCCGGCAGAATCCAGTCGCTGACCGGCTTCCACTGGTCGCCCTGCCACTGCACGACAAGGATCTTGCCGTCGCCCAGATGGTTGTCGCAGGCCAGCTTCAGCGGCTGCAGGAAGCCCTTCAGACCGAGCTTTTCGATGCTGGCATCGGTGAGGTTGATCGCCTCGAAGCCGTCACGCGACTGCTCGCCGTTCATCACCTTGCCCTTGCCGTGCTTTTCCTGGGCGGCACGCAGAGCCTCGACGGTGAACATCGCATTCGCGGCGCCACGCAGATAGCCGATCTCGCCGAAATGCTTGCCGTTCTGCGACGCCTTGCCCTTGTCGACCAGGAACTTCTTCATGTCCTTGAGAACCTGGAGGTCCTTCGAGGCGCCATGGAAGCTGAGGCCCTTGTAGCCCTTCGCCGCCGGACCGGCCGCCTGCACGTCGCTGTCCTGGCTCGACCACCAGATGCCGACCATTTTCTCACGCGCGAAACCAACCGCAGCCGCTTCCTTCAGCGACACGGCATTCATCGCGCCCCAGCCCTGCAGGTAGACATAATCCGGGCGCATCTGGCGGATCTGCAGCCAGATCGACTTCTGCTCCAGGCCCGGCGCCGGCACCGGCACCAGCTCGAGCTGGAAGCCGAGTTCCTGCGCGTAGTTCTGGAAGACCGGGATCGGCTCCTTGCCGTAGGCAATGTCGATATAGACATAGGCAATCTTCTTGCCCTTCAGCTTGTCCTTGCCGCCCATTTCCTTGGCGATGTACTGGATGCCGGCGCTGGCACCGCCCCAGTAGGTGGCCGGCGCGGTGAACACCCAGGGAAAGATGTTGCCGACGGTGGCCGAGGCGCGGCCGTAGCCCATCGAGAAGATCACCGACTTGTCGGTCGGCGCACGATCGATCAGCGCGTAAGTGATACCGGTGGAATACGGGCTGAAGATGGTGCCGCCCAGCGCCTTCAGACGCTCGTAGCATTCGACGCCGCGCTCGGTGTTGTACTGGGTCTCGCATTCCTCGACGCGGAGCTTCACGCCATTCAGGCCGCCATCGCGTTCGTTCATCAGGTTAATGTAATCGGAGAAGCCATCGGCGACCGGAATGCCGCTCGGCGCATACGGGCCGGTGCGGTAGACCATCGACGGAATCACCTGCTCCTGCGCCAGTGCAGCAAACGCGCTGCCGGCCAGAGCCGCGCCCACGACAAGGGACGCAATCCATTTGGATGCTTTCATTTTATCCTCCCGGTTACACCCGCCTTATCCGGCGGGAATTGGTGTTAGCCTAGCATGCCAAAAACACAGTACAAACTCGGTTTTTCAGATGCCCGCGCAGGTATCGGCGGCATCGGGAAAAGGTAGATCAGTAAGGGAACGGCCAGACCCGCAGCTTCTCCTTGGTGATCTGCCACAGCCGGGCCAGGCCATGCGGCTCGACGATCAGGAAGAATACGATCAGGGCGCCGAAGACCATGAATTCCAGATGCGAGACCAGGGCGGTGGACAGGTCGAAACCCAGCATCGGCGGTACACGGGTCAGGAAGATCGGCAGCAGCAGGATGAAGAAAGCGCCGAGGAAGCTGCCCAGGATCGACCCCAGGCCGCCGATAATGATCATGAACAGCGCCTGGAAGGACAGGTTGATGCCGAAACCGTCCGGTTCGGCCGAGCCGAGATAGACGAACAGGTACAGCGCGCCGGCCACGCCGATATAGAAGGACGACACCGCAAAGGCAGTCAGCTTGGCCACCACCGGGCGGATGCCGATGATCTCGGCCGCGATATCCATGTCGCGGATTGCCATCCACTGCCGCCCCGGATTGCTGCGGATCATGTTCTTCGCGCCGAGCGCCAGGATCGCGACGACGCCGAGGGCGAACAGATATTTCTCCATCGGCGTGTCGATGCTCCAGCCCAGCAGGGTGAGCGGCGGCACGGTGATCACACCTGAGGCGGCATGGTTGGTGAGCCAGCCCCATTTGACGAACAGCCAGGGCAGGAAGAACTGCGCCGCCAGCGTGGCGACCGCCAGATAGAAGCCCTTGATGCGCAGGCTGGGCAGACCGAAAAACATGCCGACCGCAGCGGTGACCAGGCCGGCGAGGATGAAGATCACCACCAGATTGAGGTCGGGTACCCGGGTGGCCAGGTTCCAGGCCGCCACGGCGCCGACACCCATGAAGGCGCCGGTGCCGAGCGACAGCTGGCCGCAATAGCCGGTCAGGATGTTGAGGCCGAGGGCCGCCAGCGAGAGGCAGAGGAAGGGGATCAGCAGGGCGGTATAGACATAGTTGGTTGCCACCAGCGGAATGCCGACAAAGGCAACCAGCATCAGCAGGGCGAAAAAAACCCGGTCCTGCGGGATGGTGAAGATCGCCTGATCTGCGCCGTAGGTGGTCTTGTACTGGCCGGATTCGCGGTAGAGCATGTGTGAAATCCTTTGCTGGCCGCTACACGCGTTCGATCAGTTTTTCGCCGAACAGGCCCTGCGGCCGGATCAGCAGGAAGCCCAGGGCCAGCACATAGGCGAACCAGTTCTCGATACCGCCGCCGAACAGCGGCCCGATATAGACTTCGGCCAGCTTTTCGCCGGCACCGATGATCAGGCCGCCGAGGATGGCGCCGGGAATGGAGGTGAAGCCACCCAGGATCAGCACCGGCAGCGCCTTCAGTGCCAGACTGACGATGGCGGGCTGCACGCCGAGCTTGGAACCCCACATGACGCCGGCGACCAGGGCAACGAGGCCGGCAATGGCCCAGACGATGATCCAGATCACGTTGAGCGGGATGCCGACCGACTGCGCCGCCTGGTGGTCGTCGGCTACCGCGCGCAGCGCCCGGCCGGTGCGGGTTTTCTGGAACACCACCAGGGCGGCCAGCAGCGTGCCGGCGACCAGGGCAGCCCAGAGATCGAAAGACTGGATCAGGATCTCGCCATCCATCAGGAAGATCGGATCAGTCGGGATGCCGATATCGAGCTGGCGCACGTTGCTGCCCCAGATCAGCTGGCCGAATCCATCAAGGAAGAAGGACACGCCGATGGTGGCCATGAACAGGATGATACCCTCCTGGTTGACCAGATGGCGCAGCACCAGCCGCTCGATCACGCCGGCCAGCAGCACCATCACACCGACGGTCAGCAGCAGGGCCAGCCACATCGGCACGCCGAGTTCGGTGAAACCGACAAAGAACAGCCCGGCAAACAGCACCATGGCGCCCTGGGCGAAATTGAACACGCCCGAGGCCTTGAAGATCAGCACGAAGCCAAGCGCGACCAGCGAATACATCACGCCGGCCATCAGGCCGCCGATCAGGACTTCCAGGAAAAATGCCATTGCCCGCCCGCCCCTAGTGCTGCACGCCGAGATAGGCGTCGATAACCGCCTGGTTGTTCTTGACCTCGGCCGGCACGCCATCGCCGATCTTGCGGCCGTAATCGAGCACGACAACGCGGTCCGAGATATCCATCACCACGCCCATATCGTGCTCGATCAGGCAGATGGTGGTGCCGAACTCGTCGTTGACGTCGAGGATGAAGCGACACATATCCTGCTTCTCCTCCAGATTCATGCCGGCCATCGGCTCGTCCAGCAGCAGCAGCGTCGGCTCGGCCGCCAGCGCGCGGGCCAGTTCGACGCGCTTCTGCAGGCCATAGGGCAGCCGCCCGACCGGCACCTTGCGGATCGCCTGGATTTCCAGGAAGTCGATGATGCGCTCGCAGAATTCGCGGTGCACGATCTGCTCGCGTTCGGCCGGCCCCTTGTAGAAAGCCGAAGCGATCAGACCGGCCTTCATCTTGAGCAGGCGGCCGGTCATGATGTTGTCCAGCGTCGACATGCCCTTGAACAGCGCGATATTCTGGAAGGTACGCGCAATGCCGTGACTGGCGGCCTCGTGCGGCTTCATCTGTTTACGCTTCTCGCCGCGGTAGGTGATGGTGCCCTGTTGCGGATGATAGAAGCCGTTGATGCAGTTCAGCATCGACGACTTGCCGGCACCGTTCGGCCCGATGATGGCCAACACTTCATGCTCGCGGATTTCGAAGCTGATGTCCGAGAGCGCCTTCACGCCGCCAAACGACAGGCTGATATTCTCGACCTTGAGCAGGACGTCACCGATTTTCTTGTCTGCCACGCTCATACCGGTCAACCCGCCTTGCGCATCGTCGAATAGGAAGCGGCCTCGGCAATCGGCAGGTTGGCCTTGAAACTGCCGGTGCGGCCATCCTCGAAGGTGATCCTGGATTCCACCGCAACCGACGGCTGGCCGGAATACAACGCCTCGATCAGCGTGCCGTAGCGCTCGGCAATGGTGCTGCGGCGTACCTTGCGGGTGCGGGTCAGCTCGCCGTCATCGGCATCCAGCTCCTTGTGCAGAATCAGGAAGCGCCGGATCTGGCTGGCCGTCATGCTGCTGTCCGACGACAGGTCGCGGTTGACCTGCTCGATGCAGCCCTTGATCAGGTCATAAACCTCGGGCCGGCCGGCCAGATCGGCGTAAGAGGTATAGGCGATGCCGTTGCGCTCGGCCCAGGAGCCGACCGCTGCCAGATCGATATTGATGAAGACGGCCGCATAGTCGCGGCCATGGCCGAAAGCCACGGCTTCCTTGATGTGAGAGAAGAATTTCAGCTTGTTTTCGATATATTTCGGCGCAAACAGCGAACCGTCATTGAGACGGCCGACATCCTTGGCGCGGTCGATGATGCGCAGATGGCCGGCATCGGTGAACACCCCGGCATCGCCGGTATGGACCCAGCCATCAGCGGTCTTGGTCTCCGCCGTCGCCGCATCGTTCTTGTAGTAGCCGACGAAGACGCCGGGGCTGCGATACAGCACCTCGCCGGTGGCCTCGTCGATTTTCAGCTCCACGCCGGGCGCCGGCGGACCGACGGTATCCGGATTCACATCGGTATCAGTATGCATGCACAGATACACCGTGCATTCGGTCTGGCCATAGAGCTGCTTGAGGTTGATGCCGAGGGCACGGAAGAAATCGAAGATATCGGGCCCGATCGCCTCGCCGGCGGTATAGGCCAGCCGCAGCCGCGACATCCCCAGCACATTCTTGAGCGGGCCGTAGACCAGCAGGTCGCCCAGCGCATAGAGCAGCCGGTCGGTCAGCGAGACCGGTTTGCGTTCCAGGATCGCACAGCCGGCGCGTTTCGCCACGCCGATGAAATAATGGAACATACGCCGCTTAATGGCGCTGGCATCTTCCATGCGGATCATCACGGTGGTGAGCAGGTTTTCGAAGATGCGCGGCGGCGCGAAGAAATAGGTCGGCCCCACTTCGCGCAGATCCTGCAGCACCGTATCGGCCGATTCCGGGCAATTCACGCAGAAGCCGGCAATGGCCGCCTCGGCATAGGAGATGAAGTTGTCGCCTACCCAGGCAATCGGCAGATAGGCCAGGATTTCGTCGGTTTCGCTGATCTTGTCGAAATTGATCGCCAGCGTGGCCGAGCGCACGACATTGTCGTGACTGAGCATCACGCCCTTGGGCCGGCCGGTGGTGCCCGAGGTGTAGCAGATCAGCGAGATATCGCTGCCTTTGCCCTTGGCCATCTCCTCGTCATAGAAACCGGGATGGGCGCGGTCATGCGCCTCGCCCTTGGCCATCACCGCCTCCAGATCGTGCAGGAAGGCATGATCGTAATGCCGCATGCCGCGCGGGTCGCTGAAGATGATTGTCTCCAGTTTCGGCAGGCGATCCTTGATCGAGATCAGTTTGTCGACCTGTTCCTGATTTTCTGCGATGGCGAAGCGGACCTCGGCATGGTCGATGACATACTGGATTTCGTCGGCAACGCTGTCCTGATAGATCGGCACCGGCACGCCGCCCAGTGCCTGCGCGGCAGCAACCGACCAGTAGAGTTCCGGCCGGTTGTCGCCGACGATGGCGAGCTTGTCATCGCGGCGGAAGCCAAGCACGGCCAGGCCGCAGGCCAGATGCCGCACCTTGCCGGCCGCCTCGCCCCAGGTCCAGGTCTGCCAGATACCGAGATCCTTCTCCCGGATGGAGGGACGGTCGCGGCGATGCCGGGCGTTATAGGCGAAGAATTTCGGAATGGTGTCGCGCCCCAACGGGTCGCGCCCATCGGGTTTACCCGATGTCTCGGACATTGTGTTTCGCCTCCTCATACGCGACGCAGCCGTAGCCGACGCCGTCGTTATGGCTCGTTGATAAAGGTCCGGCCCTTTCCCCGTCAAGGGGCGGTGAAATTGGTCGCCTTATATCCCCCTGGTATTGCCTAAATTTCGACCCCCATTGAACTTTCCTCCAGCCGAAACTGCTTGGCAAAAGCCCGGTTTTGCGTCACCTATTTGCGGCATCCGACGCGGGCCGGCGCCCGCGAGACCAGCCAGACAGTTTTAGTTTC
Organism: Ferrovibrio sp.; assembly: GCF_025869515.1. Classification (GTDB taxonomy): domain Bacteria; phylum Pseudomonadota; class Alphaproteobacteria; order Ferrovibrionales; family Ferrovibrionaceae; genus Ferrovibrio. The sequence goes on along the minus strand of NZ_JAOZVR010000112.1, from coordinate 92,970 downwards.
CGCTACGAAAGGATTGCCCCGTGAAAGCCGCCAAGAAGACCAAGCGCAAGGCCGCGAAGGCGAAGGGCCCGGCGAAAGCCAAGGGCGCCAAGAAAGCCGTGAAAGCCAAAAAGGTCGCCAAGCCGGCCAGGAAGACGGTCAAGACCAAGAAAGCGGTGAAGGCCAAAAAGGCCGTCAAGAAAGCCGTCAAGAAGGCCGTGAAGGTGAAGAAAGCGGTGAAGGCGGCCAAGAAGGCTGTTGCCCGCAAGGCCGTGAAAAAGGCCGCCAAGCAGCAGGTCCTGCGCAGCGCCGCCAAAAAGACCGCTCCCCGCAAGGTTGCTGCAGTCGCTAGGAAGGCGCCGGCCGTCAAATCCCAGGCTGTTAAATCGTCTGGCGCTGCCCGTGCCGTGGCGATCGTGGTCGGTCAGGATACCCTGAAGACGCGTCGCACTCTCAAAGTCGGCAATAAGTCTTACGCCTATTACAGCATCAAGGCCGCCGAAAAGGCCGGCCTGGGCGACCTGTCCCGCCTGCCCTATTCGCTGAAAGTGCTGCTGGAAAACCTGCTGCGCTACGAAGATGGCCGCAGCGTCACGGTCGACGACCTGAAAGCCGTGGCCCTGTGGCTGAAGGACAAGCGCTCGGACCGCGAGATCGCCTATCGTCCGGCCCGCGTCCTGATGCAGGACTTCACCGGCGTTCCCGCCGTGGTCGATCTGGCCGCCATGCGCGATGCGATGACGGCGCTCGGTCGCGATACCAGCAAGATCAATCCGCTGTCGCCGGTCGATCTGGTGATCGACCATTCGGTGATGGTGGACTATTCGGCGGCCAAAAGCGCCTTCCAGAAGAACGTCGATCTGGAATACGAACGCAATGGCGAGCGTTACGCCTTCCTGCGCTGGGGCCAGACCGCCTTCGACAACTTCCGCGTCGTGCCGCCGGGCACCGGCATCTGCCACCAGGTCAACGTCGAATACCTGGCGCAGACCGTGTGGACCGGCATGGATGGCAAGACTGAAGTCGCCTACCCCGATACCCTTGTCGGCACCGACAGCCACACCACGATGGTGAACGGCCTGGCCGTGCTGGGCTGGGGCGTCGGCGGCATCGAGGCCGAAGCGGCCATGCTGGGCCAGCCGATCTCCATGCTGCTGCCGGAAGTCGTCGGCTTCCGCCTCTCGGGCAAGCCGAAGGAAGGCACCACGGCAACCGATCTGGTGCTGACCGTGACGCAGATGCTGCGCAAGAAGGGCGTGGTCAACAAGTTCGTCGAATTCTACGGCCCCGGCCTGGACGAACTGTCGATCGCCGACCGTTGCACCGTAGCCAACATGGCGCCGGAATACGGCGCCACCTGCGGCTTCTTCCCGGTCGATGGCGAGACCATTGCCTATCTCAAGGCCAGTGGACGCGATCCGGATCGCGTCAAGCTGGTGGAAGCCTATGCCAAGGCGCAGGGTTTCTGGCGCGGTCCAAAGGCTGTTGACCCGGTCTTCACCGACACGCTGGAACTCGATCTCTCGACCGTCGAACCCTCGCTGGCCGGTCCGACCCGTCCGGAAGGCCGCGTGCCGCTGAGCCGCGCCGGCGCCGAGTTCAAGGACGCGATGACCAATTTCTACGGCAAGAAGACCGCCGTGGACTTCCGCGCCAAGGTCGAGGGCGCCAATTTCGACCTCGGCCATGGCGACGTGGTGATCGCCGCCATCACATCGTGCACCAACACCTCGAACCCCAGCGTGCTGCTGGGTGCCGGCCTGCTGGCGCGCAACGCACTGAAGAAAGGCCTGACCACCAAGCCCTGGGTCAAGACCTCACTCGCACCGGGCAGCCAGGTGGTCACCGACTATCTGGCCCAGTCGGGCGTGCAGAAGGATCTCGATGCCCTGGGCTTCCAGGTTGTCGGCTATGGCTGCACCACCTGCATCGGCAACTCCGGCCCGCTGCCGGACAACATCTCGAAGGCGATCACCGACAACGACTTCGTCGTCGGCGCCGTGCTGTCGGGCAACCGCAACTTCGAAGGCCGCGTCCATCCGCTGACCAAGGCGAACTACCTCGCCTCGCCGATGCTGGTGGTGGCCTATGCGCTGGCCGGCAACCTGAACATGGATGTCGCCAACGAACCGATCGGCCATGACAAGAAGGGCAAGCCGGTCTACCTGAAGGACATCTGGCCCTCGAACAAGGAAATCGCCGCCACCGTGCGCAAGTACGTGACGCCGGCGATGTTCAAGAAGCGCTATGCCGATGTGTTCAAGGGCGATGTGAACTGGCGCAAGATCAAGGTCGATGGCGGCCAGACCTACAAGTGGGACAACAGCTCGACCTATGTGCAGCATCCGCCATATTTCGAGGGCATGCCAACCACGCCGTCGGCGATCACTGACGTCAAGGGCGCCCGTCTGCTGGCCATCCTGGGCGACAAGATCACCACCGACCACATCTCGCCCGCCGGCTCGATCAAGAAGGACGGCCCGGCCGGCAAATACCTGACCGACCACAAGGTGGCCTATGCCGACTTCAACTCCTATGGTGCCCGTCGCGGCAACCACGAGATCATGATGCGCGGCACCTTTGCCAATATCCGCATCAAGAATGAGATGGTGCCGGGCACCGAAGGCGGCATCACCAAGCACATGCCGGCTGGCGATGTGATGTCGATCTATGACGCGGCGATGAAGTACAAGACAGCGGCCACGCCGCTGGTGATCGTGGCCGGCAAGGAATACGGCAACGGCTCCTCGCGCGACTGGGCAGCCAAGGGCACCATCCTGCTGGGTGTGAAGGCCGTGATCGCCGAAAGCTATGAGCGCATCCATCGCTCGAACCTGGTGGGCATGGGCGTGCTGCCGCTGCAGTTCCTCAACGGCACCACACGCTTCGATCTCAAGCTCGACGGTTCGGAGAAGTTCGACATCTCCGGCATCGCCGTGGGCCTGAAGCCGCGCATGAAGCTGCCGGTGACCATCACCCGCGCCGACGGCTCGACCCAGACCATCGAGGTGCTGTGCCGCATCGATACGCTGGACGAGATCGACTACTACAAGAACGGCGGCATCCTGCATTACGTGCTGCGCAACCTCGCCAAGGCCGCGTAAGCGCAACACTGCAGAGCGCAGAAACGAAAACGGCCGGGCCCAGGATGATTTCTGGCCCGGCCGTTTTTTATTGCCCGAATGGCGAAATCTATTTCACGTCGAGCAGTTCGACATCGAAAATCAGCGTGGCGTTCGGCGGAATGACACCGCCGCCGGTGCCCTGGGCGCCATAGCCGAGCTGCGGCGGGATGATCAGGGTACGCTGGCCGCCGACCTTCATGCCGGCAACGCCTTCATCCCAGCCCTTGATGACGCGGCCGCCGCCCAGCGGAAAGCTGAAGGGCTGGCCGCGGGTACGCGAGGAGTCGAACTGGCGACCCTTTTCGCCGGCGATATAGAGCCAGCCGGTATAATGCACCGTGGCGGTCTGCCCGGCCTGGGCGGTGGCGCCATTGCCAAGCTTGGTGTCGGTATAGCGCAGGCCGGAGGCGGTGGTCTTTTCCTGGGCCAAAGCCTCGTTCTGGACCGGCAGGGCGGCGAACAGGCCGACCGCAAGGGCGGCACCGGCGAAAGCACGACGGGACAACGACATCGAAACGAACTCCATGTTACGGATGACAAGACAGGATGTAGCGGGGACGCTGCCGCCGCAATGCGGCAAGAGCATGGCACAGGCTTGCCATTTGGCCGGCGGCGGACGATCCGTCAGCGGACGTTGACCAGCTCGATTTCGAAAAACAGCGTCGCGTTCGGCGGAATGATGCGGCCGTTGCCGCGGGCGCCATAAGCCAGATAGGACGGGATCAACAGGGCCCGCTTACCGCCGACCTTCATATAGGCGACGCCTTCGTCCCAGCCCTTGATGACCTTGCCCTGGCCGAGCGCGAACTCAAAGGGCTGTCCGCGTTTGTAGGAACTGTCAAACATGCGGCCGGGTTTGTTATTTTCCCAGATCCAGCCGGCGTAATGCACGGACACGGTCTTGCCCGGCTCGGCCTTCGTGCCCGTGCCGGCAAGGATTTCCCCCACGCGCATACCAGATGGCGTTTGACGCAGGTTTACGGCTTCCTGCTTGCCGCCGAGGCCGATGGCCCCCAGTAGTGAATCCAGCACTCCCATGTTTTGAGAATATCAAGCAAATTTGCCCCTGCCCAGAGTTGTCGAAGGGCTATCCGAGGGCGACTCGGGAGGGAATCGGAGGCCTGGCCAGGTCCTGACGCAGTCGTGATCTCCGTATGCTGAGCGAGACTTAGCCCGGCTCGGCAGCAGCGACTGATGTATACTCCGTATCAAGATTAATTCCAGGCGACGGCAGAAAACGGCCCAGATCCTCGCGCAGGCTGGCCCAGTGCAGGATTTCCAGTCTCCCGTCGGCATGCTCGACCAGCGCCGTGCAGCTCTCCACCCAGTCACCGTCGTTGCAATACAGGATGCCGTCGATATCGCGGATTTCGGCATGGTGGATATGGCCGCAGACCACACCATCGACATGGCGGCGGCGCGCCTCTTCGGCGATGGCCTGCTCGTATTCGGAGATGAAGGCCACCGCGTTCTTGACCTTGTGCTTGAGATAGGCCGAGAGCGACCAGTAGGGCAGGCCCATGCGACGGCGAAGGTGGTTGAACCAGGTATTCAGGCTGAGCGCAAAGCCGTAGGCGGCATCGCCCAGCAGGGCCAGCCATTTGGCACAGGTGACGATGCCGTCGAAATGGTCGCCATGGGTGACCAGCAGGCGGCGGCCATCGGCGGTTTCGTGAATGGCCTCCATCTGCACGGTGATGCCGCCGAAGGCCAGGCCGGCGCCTTCGATGAAATCGCGCAGGGCTTCGTCGTGGTTGCCCGGCACATAGATCACGTCGGTGCCCTTGCGGGCCTTGCGCAGCAGCTTCTGCACCACATCGTTGTGGCTCTGGTTCCAGTACCAGGAGCGCTTGAGCCGCCAGCCATCGACGATGTCACCGACCAGGTACAGCCGGTCGGATTCGGTATGTTTAAGGAATTCCAGCAGCAGATCGGCCTTACAGCCACGGGTTCCGAGGTGGATGTCGGAAATCCAGATCGTGCGGTAGCGGGCCGGCATCAGGGCCATGTTCATCGGTCACCTGCTCAACGAATCGCGGGGAAGATGCAAATCGTTGGGCGGGAAGATGAATCGCCAGACTCCGCCTGTCCCGTGAATTTTCCATGACCGGCATGACAGATCGGTTACAGCCACCTTCCGGAGCCGGAATGTCCGGGCAAAGAAAAAGGGCCTGCCGTGCGGCAGGCCCTGAATCCGGTCACCCTTGCGGGTAGGATCAGACCGCTTCCTTCAGCACCTTGGAGGCGCGGAAAGCGACCTTCTTGGAAGCCTTGATCTTGATCGGCTCGCCGGTCTGCGGGTTGCGGCCCATACGGGCGGCGCGCTTGCGAACCTGGAGGATGCCGATATCGCCCATGCGGACGCGCTCGCCCTTCTTCAGCGACTTCGTGATGGCCGCGAAGAAATCGTCGAACAGTGCGATGGTCGACTTCTTCTGCAGCTCATTCTTCTCGGCCAGCATCGTGGCAATCTGCTTCGCAGTGACGGTAACCGTTTTAGCGGCGGCGGCGGCCTTAGCCATGGTCTCTCTCCTCAGAAAAGATGCATCGGATGTTGTTTTTCAACGAATCGGGGGTTGATTCCCGAATCCTGCATAGCACCGCCTCCGGGTTTTGCCCATCGGGCAATGCATAAAAATCCGCTAGACATGCGGATTTTCGACTGTCCGGGCGAATCGGAACCGCAAACCATGCGGGTTTCTTGCATCAGGGCCCGGACAGACTCTCGATTCAGGGGCGACTGGCGCGGAATTTTGCCGCCCCGACAAAGCTGAGCACGGCGAGAATCCCGCAGCCCAGCATGGTCCAGATCATCGGATACTGGCTCGGATCGTGGTCCTGGCCGTAGCCGACCAGCACGGCGGCGATGGCGCCGGTCAGCATCTGCAGAGCCCCGGACAGGCCCGCTGCCGCGCCGGCGGCGCGCGGATTCACCGAGATGGCACCGGCGATTCCGTTCGGCAACGTCAGGCCGTTCGACATCGCCACCACGGCCATCGGCAGGAAAATGCCTGGCAGGTTCAAGGGCCCCAGCCAACTGGCCAGAGCCAGGGCCGAAATGCCAACCAGCTGGGCCACCGCGCCATAGGCGATCATGCGGTCAACGCCGAGGCGCACGGCAAACCGGCCGGTCAAAAAGTTGCCCGCCAGATAGCCGATCGAGACAACGATGAACCACAGACCGTAAGCCGAGGCCGGCAGGCCCATCACCGTCACCACCACAAAGGGCGCTCCGGCAATGAAGGCAAAGAAGACGCCCGAGGTGAAAGCCGTCTGCAGCACATAACCGCAGAAAGCCGGCGAACGCAGCAGCGCGCCATAGCCGCGCAAAAGGGCCGCGGCCCCCACGCCCAGGCCGCGCTGGGCCAGGGTTTCCGGCAGGGTGAAAATCACCCAGACATAGACGGCCAGGCCGGCCAGACTGCAGAAGGCGAAACTGGCGCGCCAGCCGAACAGGGTATCGAGATACCCGCCCAGCGCCGGCGACAGCATCGGCGCCAGCGACATGGCCATGGTGACATAGCCAATCATCGCCGCCGAGCGGTCACGATCATAGAGGTCGCGGATGATGGCGCGGCCCAGCACCAGACCGGCGCAGCCGCCAAGCGCCTGCAGGACACGCCCCAGCATGAGCCAGACAATCGACGGCGCCAGCGCGCAGGCAATACTGCCGATGCAGTAAATTCCCAGCCCCCAGAGCAGCACCGGACGACGGCCCCAGCGGTCGCTGATCGGGCCGTAAACCAGCTGGGCTGCGCCCAGGCCGATCAGATAGAAGGTGAGCGTGAGCTGCACAAAGCCGTATTCGACATCGAAATCCTTCGCCAGGCCCGGCATCGACGGCATGAAGATATTGAGCGCCAGCGGCCCGAGTGCCGTCATGGCAACCAGAATGAAAACCGAAGGCAGGCGGCGGATAGGCGGGACAGACATCGACTGGACTGCAAACGAGGCGGAGGACGGCGGCTAATGCGCCAGCCCCATATACCCCCAATCACGATAACGACCAACGGTCGGACGGCCACGCAATAGTCACTTCACACCCCGGGCGGCCCGCGCCAAGCTGCAGCCCCGCCATTCAGCCCCCGTGTCAATATGATGCTTCGTCCACTGAAAACCTGGATTCGCAATACTTCACGCGCGCTGGGCTACGACATCGTGCCGCTGCGCGACGTGAAAGAGCGCGACTTCGCCATCCATCTGGGACAGCTGTTCCGCTTTCTGCAGATCGACTGCGTGTTCGATGTCGGCGCCAATGTCGGCCAGTATCGCGACTTCCTGCGGGAGAAAGTCGGCTATACCGGAACGATCGTCTCTTTCGAGCCGGTCAGCCGCAATGTGGCGACACTGCAGCAGCGCAGCGCGGAAGATCCACGCTGGGAGATCGTCGGCCATGCCCTGGGCAGCAGCCGCAGCAGCCTGCCCATCCATGTGATGAAATCCGACCAGTTCAGCTCGTTTCTGGCGCCGGACAATTCCAGCGTGCCGGAATTCAACGGCCTGAACGAAACCGCGCATGTCGAAACCGTCGCCGTTTACCCGCTCGATGAAGTCTTTCCGGTGCTGCAGCGTCGCCTGGGCTTCCGCCGTCCCTATCTGAAGCTCGACACCCAGGGCTTCGATCTCGAAGTCGTGCAGGGTGCCGCAGCCACGCTGCAAAGCGTCGTCGCCCTGCAGACCGAGGCTTCGATCATCAATATCTATGAAGGCATGCCCGGCTATATGGATACCATCCGTTTCCTGAACGATCGGGGTTTCGATATTTCCGGGCTTTACCCGATCAGCCGGGATCCCGGCATGCGGCTGATCGAATTCGACTGCGTGATGGTGAACCGCACCGTCGCCGAAACCTTCGCACCCGCTCGCCACTGATGCCGCAGCGTCAGGCCTGCCGGGACCTTTCGGCATAATCGATCAGCTCGATCAGCTCGCTGGTATCCTCGCCGGCCACGAAATCGCTTTCCGGCAGCGCCAGCAGGCGGCGGCGGGTTTCGTCATATTCGGTCTCGGTCAGGCTGAGGAAGAATTTGACCAGTTCGTCTTCGTATGGCTCGCTGAAATTCCAGCCGATCAGTCGTTCCCCCACCATGCGGCCAACCTCGAAACCGCCCGCCGTCAGGCAGGGAATGCCGAAATAACCCGCCTCGTAAAACCGGCAGGGCAGCAGCCAGCGTGAATTATGGCTGCGATGCTCCAGGTCGATCGCCCAGGCGAAATCCAGATCGCCGTAGATTGCCGCCAGATCGCGCGGATTCACATAATCGCCTTCATAAACCAGATTATCGAGCCGGGTGGTCGCCGCCGTGAAGGCCTTGGGATCGACCGTGGTCAGGATGCCGTGGAACTTGAACAGGACGAGGCCCTGCAGCCGCTCGGCCAGCCTGACAATCAGGTCGAGTGTGGCCTGCCCCCGGATCAGGCCGCAGTAACCGACCACCCAACGATAGTTGTGCCGGCGTGCCTGCGCCCGTCCGCTCTCCCGCGCCGCGCCGGCGATGGCGGGAAAATTCGCGGGCAGCTTGTTTTCCAGCAGAAACCACGATTTGCGATAATCCTGCAACGGCAGAAAGTAGTGCCGCAGGAAGCCCGGCGATGACACCACCAGAAGATCGGTGCGGCGCAGGGCAAAGCGCTCCACGCCCCGCAGCAGCCGGGCCTGCCAGGTCGAGCCGACGAAGGCCGGCTGGATATCGAGAACTTCGTAAACGATGCGTGCCGACCTGCGACCGATCAGCCGCGCCAATAGTGCCAGCAGCAGTTGATCGATATTGCGGGCATAAATGAACGCCGCCCGGCGCAGGGCGGTTCGCTTGGCGAAAACGCGAGGGATCGCGGCCAGCAGCGCTGCCAGACGGCGGCCATACCGCCGATCCTGCGTTCGTCCCAGCGGTGTATAAGGCCAGGACGGTTCGAAATCGCGATTGTAATTGTCACGTCGGAAACCGAAGACGAGAAGCTGATAGCCATGCGCCAGAAAGGTCTCGGCGCGCTTGATCGTGCTGACATCGCTGATATCGGGTGCAAAGAAAACCGCAGTTCGCTTTTGTCTGGCCGGATTATGCATGCTGTTCCACGCGATGAAACATGGCGAACATGTGGCCGCCATACCGGGCAAATGCTAAAGGCGCGCGGCTGCAGCCGGGTGTGATCAATCTGTGCCGCGACCGCTCGCCGGGACCGCGCCAAAGCGCTGAGAAAATACGTATTTACCGGACTGTTGCGACGCAAAAGCCGATCACAGGTTGATCACTGGAGATTGGCATCTCAGTCCGCTTCCATACTTCTCATCCGCCTCTTACGAATCAGGATTCACCGTGACTGCGATTGCTGCTCAGGCCCGACCCCATGCGCCGGCTTCCATGGCGCTCCCCGCTGCTCACATGCAGGCTCATGCTCATGGCATGATGCCCGGCAAGCGCTTTGAGCGCGTTGCCGTCAGCAGCATCTTCGGCGACCCGATGGATCGCCACACATGGTCCGCGGCGCCCTGCAATGTCGCGCTTTGCCTGCAGAAACTCGGCATCGCGGTGGAAGGCATTCACTCAGGCGGTACGCGCGGCGAACGCAGCCTGCTGGCCCTGCATTACATGATGACCGGTTACGGGCGACCGCATAGCAGCGAGGCGGTGCTTCGCCTGGCGTCGGCGCGACGGAAAGCCGCAGAGCGGCTGGCCGAAACCGCGCGGCGCCGCCGCATCCGTCATATCCTGCATACCGGCACACTGGATTTGCCGCCGGTCGATATCGCAGATGGGGTGAAGCATTACCTGTATTGCGACCACAGCTGGGCGCTGTCACTGCAGCATCGCACCGATCTGTCGGATTACAGCCGGCGGGCCATCGACAGTTTCGAGGACAGCGAGCGGGCAGCGCTGGAAAGCGTGGAGCATGTTTTCACCTTCGGTGCCTATGTCCGCGACCATCTGATCGGGCATTACGGTCTCGCGCCCGGGAAAGTCACCGCGGTCGGCTCCGGCATGGGGCAGATCGAACCCTATGATCAGCCGAAGGACTACACCCGCCCGCACCTGCTCTTCGTCGCCAAGCATCTGTTCGGAGCCAAGGGCGGCAACCTGCTGGTGGACGCCTTCCGCATCGCCCAGCGCGAACGGCCTGATCTGGCGCTGAACATCGTCGGCGATCCGGCGAGTGCCAGCCATGCATCGGCCCATCCCGGCATCCATTTCCACGCCCATCTGCCGTGGCGGGAACTGCAGCGCCTGTATCGTATTTCCAGCCTGCTGGTGCAACCGATGCTGAACGACCCCTGGGGCCAAGTCTATCTGGAAGCCATGCTGTCGCGCACCCCGGTGGTCGGCCTGCGCCGTAACGGCTTGCCCGAAATCACTGAGGGCGGCCAGCACGGCTTTCTGGTCGACGAAGCCGATCCCCATGCCCTGGCTGCCACCATCCTGAATGCACTGTCCGATCCGCAGCGGCTGGAGACCATGGGATGGTACGGCCAGCAGCATGTGCTGCAATCCTATTCCTGGGATGCGGTGGCCAACCGCATCGCCTTCGGCTGATTTCCCTGCACTCCCCCGACTGAACAAGACAAAAGGAACCAACCATGGCCAACAAGACAGCCTTGATTACCGGTGCCACCGGACAGGACGGCGCCTATCTTGCCGAGCTGCTGCTCGCCAAGGGCTACACCGTGCATGGCATCAAGCGACGCTCGTCGTCGATCAACACGCGCCGCGTCGACCACCTGTATCGCGACCGCCACGAGGAAGATGTGCGCTTCTTCCTGCATTACGGAGACATGACGGATTCATCCAATCTGATACGCCTGATCCAGGAAACTCAGCCCGACGAAATCTACAATCTGGCCGCCCAGAGTCATGTGCAGGTCAGCTTCGAAACGCCGGAATACACCGCCAACACCGATGCACTCGGCACCCTGCGGCTTCTGGAAGCAATCCGCATCCTGAAGATGGAGGAAAAGGTCCGTTTCTATCAGGCCTCGACTTCGGAACTGTTCGGCAAGGTGCAGGAGATTCCGCAACGCGAGACCACGCCTTTCTATCCGCGCAGCCCCTATGCTGCAGCGAAGCTCTATGCCTACTGGATCACGGTGAACTACCGCGAGGCCTATAATATGCATGCCTCGAACGGCATCCTGTTCAACCATGAAAGCCCGATCCGCGGCGAGACTTTCGTCACCCGAAAGATCGCTCGCGCCGTCGCGGCCATCGAACATGGCCTGCAGAAGCGCCTGTATCTCGGCAATATCGATGCGAAGCGCGACTGGGGCCATGCCCGCGACTATGTCGAAGGCATGTGGATGATCCTGCAACAGGAGCAGCCCGACGACTATGTGCTGGCAACCGGCGAGGTGCACAGCGTGCGCGAATTCGTCGAACTGGCTTTCCGCCGCATCGACCGCCAGATCCAGTGGGACGGCAAGGGTGTCGATGAAAAGGGCTATTGCGGCAAGACCGGCGACATCCTGGTCGCCGTCGACCCGGAATACTACCGCCCCACCGAAGTGGATTTCCTGCATGGCAGTCCGGACAAGGCGTGGCGCAAGATCGGCTGGCAGCACAAGACCAGCTTCGAGCAACTGGTGACAGAAATGGTTGATGCCGATCGTGTCGCCCTGAAGCAGAATCATGACGGCGCCGGAGTGCTGACCTATGCCTAATACCGCCCTCTACTCACTGGCCGGTAAACGGGTCTGGGTTGCCGGCCATCGCGGTCTGGTCGGATCGGCCCTGGTGCGGCGACTGCAATACGAGAATTGCACGATTCTCACGGCGCCGCGCCAGCAGCTCGACCTGCGCCAACCCGAGCAGGTCAGCCTCTGGCTGCGCGAAACGCATCCGCAGGCCGTCATCGTGGCGGCGGCCAAAGTCGGCGGCATTCATGCCAATGACAGCCGACCGGCGGAATTCCTGTACGACAACCTGATGATCGAAGCCAATATCGTCGAGGCGGCGCACCAGCATCGCGTCGAGAAGCTGGTCTTTCTCGGCTCATCCTGCATCTACCCCCGTCTCGCACCGCAGCCGCTCCGGGAATCCGCATTGCTGACCGGGCCGCTGGAGTCCACCAATGAATGGTATGCGATCGCCAAGATCGCCGGCATCAAGCTGTGCCAGGCCTATCGTCGACAATACGACTGCGACTTCATCTCCGTGATGCCGACCAATCTGTACGGACCTGGCGACAATTTCGACACCATGCAGGGCCATGTCATTCCGGCCCTGATGGCAAAGATCCACCAGGCCAAGGTGAGCGGGGCCGAAACCGTGGATGTATGGGGCAGCGGCCGCGCCCTGCGCGAATTCCTCTATGTCGACGATGCCGCCGACGGGATCGTGCATATCCTGAAACACTATTCCGCTGCCGAGCATGTCAACCTGGGCACGTCGGAGGAGATATCCATCCGCGATCTGGCCGGATTGCTGGCGCGCGTGATCGGCTATCGCGGCAAACTGACCTTCGATACCAGCAAACCTGACGGCACGCCGCGCAAGGTGGTGGATACCACGCGGCTGCACGGACTGGGCTGGCAGGCCGCTACTGCGCTGCAGCCGGGCCTGGAGCAGACCTATCGCTGGTATGTAAACCACCATCTGGCCGAGCAGCGGGCGATCGCTTGAGCACACACCGCTACGATCCGCTGGCGACCGAACATCTGCAGCAGGATCTGGTTCAGCGCAGCCTGCGCGGCGGCCTGGTTGCCTTCGGCAGCCAGGCCGTTCGATTTGTGGCGCAGTTCGGCGGCACGATCCTGCTCGCCCGTCTGCTGACACCGCATGCCTTCGGCCTGGTGGCGATGACGGCGGCTTTACTGGTGCTGCTCGACCTGATCAAGGAGCTCGGTCTTTCGGCGGCGACGATCCAGCGGCCGGTCATCAGCCAGCAGCAGGTCTCGACCCTGTTCTGGATCAATGCCGGCTTCGGCTGCCTGCTGGCCATCATTCTGCTGCTGGCGGCGCCGGCGATCGCGCTGTTTTACGGCGAACCGGACCTGGCGCCGATCACGCGATGGCTCGCGCTGGGCTTCCTGCTCAGCGGTCTGACCATCCAGCATTGGGCCCTGCTGCGCCGACAGATGCGCTTCACTGCCATTGCCATCATTGAAACCGGTGCGGAACTGGCGGCGCTCGTGCTGGCCGCCAGCCTCGCCCTGAATGGTGCCGGTTACTGGGCCCTGGTCGCCCAGCGCATCGCCGGCCCGGCGCTGACTCTGGCAGCCACATGGCTGCTTTGCCCGTGGCGGCCCGGCCCGCCCGCCCGCCATACCGGTATCGGCGATATGCTGCGTTTCGGCGGCTCGGTCACCGGTTTCAATCTTCTGTCTGCCGCTGCCCGCAGTCTCGACCAGATTCTGATCGGCTGGCTCTGGGGCCCGGTCGCGCTCGGCTTCTATGAACGCGCCGCCAAGCTGGTACTGGTGCCGGTGAACAATCTCAATGCGCCGCTTTATGCCGTCGCCATGCCGGCGCTCAGCCGCCTGGAGAGTCAGCCCGAGCGCTATCGCCGCACCTTTCTGCTGGTTTTCGAGAAATTCGCCATGATCACGATGCCGCCGGCCGCATTGGCCGCCGTCACTGCCGACTGGGTGGTCGGCCTGCTGTTCGGGGCGCAATGGCAGGCAGCCACGCCTTACGTCGCCTGCTTCGCGGTTGCCGCCATGACGCTGCCGGTCACACTGTCGGTCGGGCTGTTGTATCAGAGCCAGAACCGTCCCGCCGATCTGCTGCGCGCCGCCGTGCTGGATGCGGCGGCGGTGGCGGCGGCGATCCTGGCCGGCGTCACTTACGGTCCGCTTGGCATTGCCGTTGCCTATGCGGCGGCCGGCCTGCTGCTGCGCCTGCCAACGGCACTCTGGCTGGGCGGTCGCCGCGGGCCGGTCAGCAGTCGCGACCTGACCGCAGCGATTCTGCCGTCTCTGGCCGCTGCGGCTGTCGGCGGCGGCGGTGTCGTGTTACTCCGGTGGAGCGACATGATGGGCACGATCGCTCCCCTGCCCGGCCTAGCGCTCAGCAGCTTGGTTGCCCTGGCGCTCGCAGCGCTGGTCTTCCTTGCCATTCCGCGCAGCCGCCGGGTGCTCGGCATCCTGCGGCGCCTGCCGCAGATGCTGCGGCATAACCCGACGACATCCTCGGTCAGCGAAGCGGGGGAATAAGATTCAGGCAACGCCAACCAGGCTGCCGTCATCGTCGCGCTGCGGGCGTCCCTTCTTGATGCGCAGCCGGCCCCGGCGATCGACCCAGAGACGGTAGTCGCCCAACTGGGCCAGCGTGCGGCTCTGCCAGTCTCCACCGCACCGCAGGCCGCCATCGCCGCTGCCGATCTCAACCGCCTCGAAGCCACCTTCGTTTTTCAGGCTGCCATTGCAGCCGATCAGGGTGGCGCTGCTGCGCGGATCGCCGCGCAGGACGGCAAGACCGGCCCCGGCCGCCCTGGCATCGCCACTGCCGCTGCAACCGACCATGGCGAGCCGGCCGGTGAGGGTGGCCCGCAGCAGATGCGTCTGCCTGAACATGGAATAGGCGGTGCAGCCAACCAAGGTGGCGAAACCCTGCAGCCAGATGCCGGCATCGCCGCGCGAGAAATCATCGGCGCCTTCGTGGTTGTTTTCGAAGCCACAGCTCGACAGCAGGGTGCAGCCGTTTTCCGCCACCAGGCCGAACCGCTTGTTCAGCAGGAAATAGCTGCCGTGGTAACTGACGTCATAACAGCCATCCAGCATGGCAGCGCCATGGATGCCATTCTCGCCGAACACGCCGCCGATCACCCGCACGGCAGACAGGATGCCCTTGCCGGCGGGATCGTGGTGGAAGCTGGCGCCATGACCGTGATTGTTGCGGAAATAGCAGTTGGCGATCTGCCCCTCGAAAACATTGCCGATCAGCTGACAGCCATTCTTGCCGCAGCCCTGGATAACGAGATCGCGCAGGCAGAAATTATAGAGGAAATTCCGGTTGCCCGGACAGGACAGCCGGATACCGTGGCCATCCTTGCCGCTGCCATGAATGTCGAGGCCCTGGATCAGCAGGAAGCGGAAGGTCGACCGGCTGGATATGTCCAGGATGTCGCTGCCATCGGTAATCGCCGAGAGGATGCGCGCCCCGATGCCGAGAATGCCGGATTGCCGCGTGATATTCGCTTTCGGCGCGATGCGGAGAGTCGCCGTGATGCGATAGCGGCCGGACGGGATCAGCAGCAGGCCGCCATCCTCGCCGGCATAGGCGGCATCCAGGGCAGCCTGCAGGGCGACCGTGTCGTCGGTACGCCCGTCCCCCGTCGCGCCGAAGTCGCTGGCGGAAATCAGGCGGCCGAACGGCGCCTGATGCGGTGCGGCCTGTGCCGCCGGCATCCCACTGAGCGCGGAGCCTGCCAGCGCCGCCCCGCCAAGGGCCAGGAGATCGCGGCGCTGCACGCTCAGGCCTGCGGCGCCAGCCGCACAGGACGTCGCAGACGCGGCGGTCGCCCGAATGGCATGGACTGCACGGGTGTCGCCGGAACCGCAACGCGCTGGTGCAGGATGGTCAATGCTGCCGCCAGCAACAGCACAACCCAGGTCTTGGGGGCCACATAGGCGCCCGAGGCCTGGCCGAAGACCGCCCAGGTGATCCAGCAGAACAGGATGGCCGGAACGCCCAGCAGGCGCAGCCAGACCGTCAATCCGGCCAGAATGAGGCAGCCCCAGACCAGGCCGAGATAGATCCAGTGCAGCCAGAAATAATTTGTCAGCACTTCGGAAATCTTGTTGATGCGCCAGCCGGCCGAGAAGTGCGACGACTGCACGAAGACATTCAGCACCAGGTCGGCGATCGAGGCCTCGCCGGTCAGACCGGCACCCGCCCAGGGGTAATGCTGCATCACCTCGATCCCGACGAGGCCCGGTCCGATCACGCGATAGAAGAAGCTGGGATCGTTGCCATTCATGATCTGGCCGAGGCGTTCGGCATAAACGGTGGCACCGACGACGGCAAAGATCACCAGCAGAATGCTGCCGAAAACGATGATCGCCATGCGATAGCCCGCACCGAACTGACCGATCGGCGGCGTCTGCGGCAACACGAAGAAGTAATAAGGCGGCAACAGCAACAGCGACAGCAGCAGTGTTGGACCCGGCATGGCGATGATGCCTGCGGCCAGCAGGGCGAGAAACGGCATCAGCTTGTTGCGGCGCGGCGTCACCATGAACCAGGCAAAGGTGAACAGCGTATAACCGAAGGTGACGGCGGAGGGTTCCGAGGTGAACAGTTTGGGGCGGACCTTGCCATATAGAATCTGGTCACGCAGGTCCGAGTCATAGATTCCGGAATCGTAGATGTTGTTGCGCACGGCATCGCTGACGACATTCAGCCCGGCGTAGCTTTCCAGCAGGCTGCCGATCAGGATGAACAGGCTGAAACCGAGAAACAGATTGGCGAGTTGCCTGCGGCTGGCCTGCAGCAGGGTGAGAAACATCGCATAGCCGATGACCAGCGAGTACGTCAGCTGCACCAGGCCGGTAAAGCGTTTGGGCAGGGTACCGATATCCGAGGTCGAAAAACTGGCGCCCAGATACAGGACGATGACGCCGAACAGGCCGGCCAGATGTGCGGGGACGATACTGTCGCGCCGTCGCCATAAAAGCACCAGTCCGGCAATACCGGCCGGCGCGGCAGGAAAGGGAATCGTCGACGTGATCTGCACCATAACGCCGAGATAGATGCCGGCGAAAAAGATCACCAGCAGCAGCATGTCGAAACTGCCGAGGCGGGACTCCGTCACGATATTGAGTTTCATAGCGCCGCCATGGCGGACAGCAGCCGCTCACCACGGCTCGACCAGTCGAACTGATCCTGGCATGCCGCATAGGCGCGGTCCTGCAGACTGTTCAGCCGGTCGCAATCGTCGATCACCTGCAAAACGCCGCGCGCCAGCGATTCGTAATCTTCATAGAGCAGGATGCTGTCATCATGCCGCAGTGGCACGCCAGCGACCGAGCCGGAAAGCGCCAGGATCGGCATGCGGTTGAAGATGTAGTCCAGGACCTTGAGCTTGAAGCCGCCGCCATGACGTTCGGCCACCAGGGCAATCCGTGCCTCGCGCATGAAGTCGAGCACGCCATCAACTGGCCCGGTAAACTGCGTGGCGGCTGCCTTGCGGCGCATGCGGCTGAGAAAGGCTTCCTCAGCGCTGCCGATCACCTGCAATTCAGCGCCATGGGCGGCAAAGAGCGGGTCGGCCACCGCGACGAACTGCTCCAGATTCATCCGCTTGGCGATCCAGTCGAAACTTCCGACGATGACGGCGCGGCGCGGCGTCGCCGCGGTGATGCGCCGGCGGCTTTCATGGCTGCCGGCATAGCCGGGCGTCAAGACCTCGACGCGGCGATCCGGCCGGCGGGCCAGATACTGCTCCGCATCTTCGGAGGTGATCGCGGTGACCAGCGCGGCGGCATCGACCAGCCGGTGTTCGAGCCAGGCTGCCTTCAGCGCATCGTAGCGCAACACCTGCCGCTTGATGAAATTCTCATGGTTGCGCGCCACCTCGCGGCGCAGGCTGGCCTCATGGTTATGCGAGACATAAACGAGATTCGGCCGGCCATGCCGGCGGGGGAAATGATCAAGCACCTGATCCAGCGCCCAGCCGGCAGAGATACCGTCGAAAACGATGGTATCCCATTTTCCTTCGCGCAGGCGGGCATCCAGCGCCTGACGCAAGCCGGGCGTCCAGCTGCGATCGGCAATATGCGGCAGGGGCGACACCAGGCTCTGCAGGCTGGAACGCGGATGATGATCCGATAACCACCAGCGGATGCCGTCGGCACCCGGCACACCATTCATGCGTTTGGGCGAATCCGGGCGTGCCAGGCCCAGCACATGCATCTGCGCTCCGCCCTGCCCCATCGCATCGATAAGGCCGCCAGAATAGAGATACTGCCCGTTATGGCGCGGTTCGGGATCAGCCAGTGTCAGCCAGAGGCATCGCATAGGGAATGGTCACCATGTTTCAATAGGCCTTGCTGCCGGTAAAGCCGCCAAAGATGGTTTTGACGATGATCTTAACGTCCAGGAGCAGGGACCAGTTCTCGATATAATAAATGTCGTGCTCAACGCGTTTCCGGATCTGCTCGACCGTCACGGTCTCGCCGCGCCAGCCATTGATCTGGGCCCAGCCGGTGATGCCCGGCTTGATGCGGTGACGCCAGTCATAGTTCCGCACCGCGTCCTGATAGAGAAGACCGCCAGCCGTGCAGAGCAGCGCATGCGGTCGCGGGCCGACCACCGACATCTCGCCGCGCAACACATTCAGGAACTGCGGCAGTTCATCGAGACTGGTGCGCCGCAGGAAGGCGCCGACCCTGGTCACGCGGGGATCGTTGCGGGTGGCCAGTTTTGTGGCATTCGGATCGGTGGCATGAGCGTACATGCTGCGGAACTTGAAAATCTCGATAAGCTGATTGTTCCGGCCATATCGCTTCTGACGGAAGATCACCGGCCCGGGACTGTCGAGCTTGATGGCGAGTGCAATAACGGCCAGCACCGGTGCGATCAGCACCAGAATGGTGGCGGCGAACAGGCGATCTTCCAGTTCCTTGACCACCCCGCTCCAATCACGCAGCGGCCGCCGCTCAACCACCATCAGCGGCACATCGCCGATCATCTCGATGCCATCCAGTGCCGGAAAGGCATAATTGGCATCCGGACAGAAACAGATATCGACGGCCACGCAGCGCAACTGGGCCAGCATCGCCTCGACGCCGGGATCATCCGGCGCAGCCGCAACAACCACCATGTCGACGCGCTGGCGGCGAATATCCTCCAGCAGATCGTTGCAGTTTCCGCGCACCGCGTGACCGCGCCAACCGGCGGGCGGCGGGCCGGAGCGATCGTCATACAGGCCAATGATCGCCACCTCGGCATCGTGACGGTTACCGAGACGGCGCAACAGCATCTGACCACCCGGGCCGGCGCCGAGAATGGCCAGACGCCGGCGCAGACGGCCTGCCTTGCGCCAGTAGTCCATCCGGAGTGTCAGCACGCCGCGCGCCAGCACCGGCAGAAACAGGCCCAGAATGAACCACAGCACCAGCCAGGTCCAATTCTGCTCCAGTGCGGCACCACTGGCGACGACGGCGACCGCGGTGATCAGGGCTGCGGCACCCCAGGCAGCCAGCAGGCGGATCCAGCCGACCTGGATCTGCCGCAGGGTTTCGATACGATAGGCGCCGGCCAGATGCAGCGCATTGCCTGCCACGACCGCGCCGAAGAAGGACAGGGCAACATAATACGAACCATCCATCGGCAGATCCGGAGCGGCCAGCAGCAGAGCCGTAAGGCCGGCAATGAGGATTGCAATGGCATCCCAGCCGCGCAGCAGGCCGCTGACGATCGGCAGCGAAACCGGCTGCGCCAAAGATTTTTCAACACGGCGCGCGGATCCCCGGGTCTTGCTGTTGTCGTTGCTGCGCCAGGCAGCGGGACGCGCCATGGTGCTGGCCTGGGGCTGCGCCGGGTTTGGCCGTACCGCGTGGCGACGGGGTGAAGTCGAGCCTTGATGGATGTCGAAGGACATTCAGCTGCTCCGTTCCGGCTGTGCATCGCAAACATGGGCAGAGAAGACTCCGCCCTGGAGTGTCTGCCTGATGTGGCACAGGCTTTCTGCAACGGCTTGTGACCATGCCGGGATCGCTCTACTGCGGCGCAACAGAACGATCACATTCACTGGTCAGGACTGGCGCAGGCTTGCAAAGACCCGGTTTGCAAACGTCTCCGGCGTGCGCTGCGCCACGAAATCCGCAGCCGTCGTGACATTCATAAGACTATGCGGACCCTGCTTGATCATGCGGGCGATTCCATCGGCCAGCGCACGCGGATCGGTGGTATCGACTGCCAGACCAAGCGCGTGATCGCGGACCAACCGTCCGAGCAGGCCGTAATCCTGAGTCAGCAGCGGCTTGCCGGCGCGAGCCGCCCAGAGCAGAACGCCGCTGGAACCGACAAAGCGCTGGTAAGGTGCGAGCACCACATCACAGCGTTGCACCAGCGCAGCGATCTCCGGGCTGCCGAGCCAGCGATTCTCCACCAGCAGCCAGAGGTCCGGCCGTTCGCGCCGCAGCCTCCCTGCCTTGATATCAACTTCGCGTTGGATATCCGGCGCGACCTTGCCGGCAATCACCACGGCGATTTTCCCGGCAATACCAAGCGGAAGCAGTTGCAGGGCGTCGAGGAGATGCAGCACGCCCTTGCGCTCGGTGAGCGCGCCAAACAGCAGCAGCATATGGCGATCCTGCGGCACATTCATCGGCAGACGGTCGTCATTCGCCGGAATGGCAGCGGCAGGAAAGGCCGGATCTGGCACCACGCCTACCTTCTCGCCGCCGGGATAATGTTCGGCGGCAAACTCGGCAAAGAACGGATCGAGCGTCAGCACCGTATCAACGGCCCGGTTGCGCAGCATGCCGCGATACAGCGCCGCCTTGCGCCGGTCGCGCAAGCGCTCTCCCAGACCGGGCCGGTAATCGCCGATCGTGTGGTAATGAACCGAGGGCCGGAACAAAATACCACTCAACCGGCGGGTTCCCGCACTCAGACCAAGACCCAGCGGCAGCGACAGATGGTCCAGTGAGAGGAAATAACCGATCTCGGCGCCGGTACGGATCAGATAGCGCCGCATCACCCACCAGCGCGCCATGCCGCTGATCGCCAGCCGGCGATGCGTGCAATAGTGCAGCTCGGTTGGTGTCAGCGCCAGAAGCCCGATGCGGTGACGCAGATGTACCGGCAGATGGTTGCTCAGGCGCTGGCGCAAAGCCTCCGGCACCGCAATCCAGATTCGCTCGACCTCGCTCTGGCCGCCCAGATGGATCAGCAGATGGCGCAACCATTCCTCGGCATGCCCGTCGCCGTCAGGCTCCAGCACCAGCAGGTCGCGCGGGCGCCCGGGCAGGCTGCCTTCCCGACATAATGCCACCAACCAGCCATCGATCCGGGCCAGCAGGGCATCGCGCGTATGGTGACGTTCCACATAGGCGCGACCGCGTCCTGCCATGACCTGACGACCGGCCGGATCGTCCAGCAGCGCCGCCACGGCATCAGCCAGGGCCGCCGTATCCTCCGGCGGCACGCAGAGGAAGGCTTCGGTCTGCGCCTGCAGCGACCACAAGGCGCTGCCCGGCAGGGCAGTGGTCACGAAGCAGCGGCCGGCTGCCATGATATTGTAGATTTTAGAGGGCACGGCAAAATCCGCGCCATCGGGCTTCTGTGGCACCAGATGCAATGTGCCCACCGCCAGTGCCTGGGCGAGTTGCTCGCGCGGCACCAGATCCTCGAACCTGACATTGCCCAGTCCACGGGCAGCAATTGCTGCCGCGACGCTTTCCCGCTCGCCGCCGGAACCGCGCAGCAGCAGGCGCACATCGGGGCGTCGTTCCGCCAGCGCCACGGCCAGTGCCACCAGCTGGTCCAGGCCCTGCTTGCGGCCGAAATTGCCGCTGTAAAGCACTGTTGGCGGCTGGTCAGCCGGTATCGGGCATGGCCGGATCGCTTCGGCGTCGACCCAGATCGGCAGGATTTCGATCGGGCTTGCCACGCCGATGCCGCGCAATGCGGCCGCCATTTCGTTCGACAGGACCAGGATGAGATCGACGCGATTGAGGATCAGCCGCTCGGCCAGACGCATCAGGCGCACCAGCAGGCTCAGACGGACAATGCCCAGACCCTGCGCCAGGCCGGACTGGATGTCATGCACCATGGCGACATGGCGGCCGCCACGTGTAGTGGCCAGCAGCCCCAGCAGCACTGCAAAAATCGATGGGCACAGCGATATCACTACGTCATGCCGTCGCACGCGGCGGCGCAACAACGCCCCGATACCACTCAGCAGGAACATCAATTCGCCGGCCACACGCAGCAACGCCGAGCGGCGTTTGGGCAACCAGCTGTGCAGACGCTCGACCATCACGCCGGCGATTTTCTGCCGCACGGGCGGATCGTCGGTGAAGACGGAGAATTCTGCCGGATCCGGATAATGCGGCAGGCCGGTCAAAACCGTGACAGGACGCCCGCGTCGCACCAGCCCTTCAGCCAGATCGGTGCAGTAAGGCGCCGATCCGATCATCTCCGGGCTGTAATGCTGCGTCACGAAAAGCACCGGGTCGCGCGGATCCTCCGGCTGCTGGCCCACGGCCCTCAGCTCCAGTCCATCGGCTTGGCCAGAACCGGCCGGTCGTATTCGTAATTGAGCTGGCCATAGGAATACTTGCGATAGCCCTTGGAATCGACGCGGGTCATCACCAGGCCGGCGATGTCGGCCTGCACCTCGACCAGATCCTTCAGCGCCTCCATCACCGCATCGCGCTTGGTGTCGCCCCAGCGCACCACGAAAGCCACTTTGTCAACCATGCGCGACAGGGTCAGCACCTCGGCGCCGACCAGAACCGGAGCCGTATCCAGCATGATCATGTCGTAGCGCGGCGCCAAAGCCTGCAGGATCAGCTTCATGCGATCCGTCGTGAGATAGCGCATGGCCTGCGGCGAGAAGATACCGGCCGGAATGATGTCTGCTCCGGACAGCGTATCGGTGAAGATACAGTCATCGATGCTTTCCGGCTGGTCGCACAGCAGTTCCGCCAGGCCATTGCGATTCTGGCACTGGAACAACTTGTGCAGGCGCGGATTGCGCCAGTCGCAGTCGATCATCAGGATACGACGGCCATGGCTGGCCAGCATGCGACCGAGAGACGCCACCAGCACCGACTTGCCTTCGCCCGGCACCGCAGACCCGAACAGCACCGTCTTCGGCGATTGCGCGGCTTCGGAAAGCTCGATCCCGATATGCAGCTTGCGCAAGGCCTCGCTGTAGGGGGAAACCGGTTTGCGCAGCACATGGGCGATCGGCGTCATGCCACCTCGCAGCATTGGCACCATCGCCAGCACCGGCAGGCCGGTCAGCGATTCGAGCTGGTCGCTGCGCCGAAAGGTGCGGTCGACGCCTTCGCGCAGCAGCGCATAGGCCATACCGACCAGCGCACCGGCCACAGCACCCAGGAAAACGATCAGGGTCTTTGGCGGGAAGCCCGGCTTGGTGGGCGGTGCGGCTGCCGAGATCAGCTTGGCATTCGGTTTCTGCAGCTGCTCCTGGCCGATGGTTTCCTTGGCGCGGCCCATCATCTGCTCAAGCAGATTACGGTTGACGGTCGCCTCGCGCTCCAGCGCATTCAGGCGGATCGACTTTTCATTCACGCCGCCAGCCTGTCCTTGCAGGCGCTCGAAGTTCTTGCGCAAAGCCTCGTAGCGCGCCGTGGTGGTGCGGGCTTCATGCTGCAGGCTGCCGATGATGCGTCCAACCTCGGCATTGATCTTGCCGCGAATGTCGTTGATCTCCGCCTTGGCGCTGACCACGCGCGGATGCTGCGGCCCGAGACTTCCGGACAGGTCGGCAAGACGCCGGTCGGCTTCCGCCTGCTGTGCCTTGAGCTGCTGCACCACCGGAGACTGCAGCACCTGCGGCACGCTCTGGCTGTCGACACCGCTGCGGCGCAGCGCCTGCGCCTCGCCCAGCCGCGAATCCGCTTCGGCCTTGGCGGTCTGGGCCACGATCAGCTGGGTGTTGAGTTCGGTAAGCTGCTGCGCTGTCATGCCGGCGCTGGCACCCTGATAGAGGTTGTTCTGCCGGCGATACATCTCGACCGCCTGGTCCGATTTCTCCACCTGCTCGCGCAGGGTGGCGATGCGGTCGGCGAGGAATTTCTCCACCTCTTCGCTGGCCGCGACCTTGTCGCTGCGCTGACGCGCCAGATAGGCCTCGCTGAAACCGTTGGCTACCGCGGCTGCGGTATCCGGCGCGATGGATCGGGCTTCGATGTTCAACACATGCGACCGGCCGAGCGTGGTGACCTCGACCTTGGCCAGCAGCGTGTCGATCATCGCATTCATTTCCCGCTCGGCACGCTGTTGCGGCGAGATATCCTCCTGCTGCACCGGCGCCTTCTGACCTGGCATGTAGGCCCGGACCGCTTCCGGCAGATAACGCATCGGATCGAGATGGCTCAGCCAGCCCGGCGTGGGGCGCAGGGCCGGATTGAATTCCGCATTGTCCTTCAGGTTGAGCTTGTCGACCACCTGCCGCGCCACATCGCGCGACTGGATCACATAAGCCTCGTTCTGGATGCGCTCCGCATCCGGGCTGATATCGGCGATAATCGCCTCGATATTCAGCGCCCGCGCCGCCGGCACGCCAACCAGAATCCTGGCATCGGCGATGTAATGCGACGGAATCTGGCGCGCCGTCAGCACGGCGATGGCCGTGAAGATGAAAGTGCTGACAAGGATCGTGCCGCGATGACGCCAGATTCTGCGCAGGGTGTCGGTAAAATCGGCATCCTTGCCCTGCGCAGGAACGTAGACCGGAGGAGCGGCATAGATCACGGGCGGCTGGGCCGCCTGCGGGTGAATGCGATCGGGAAGAGCCATCAGAAATACCGTTCTCGGACGGTGATGATATCGCCCGGCAGGATGGTTGCATCGGCACCGGTGTCGAGTTTGGTTTTTGAGCCATCCTCTGCGGTGCGGGTGACGTAGAAGGAACTCTCGCGTGCGCGGTAGGTGAAACCGCCCGCCAGCGCCACGGCATTCAATACGGTCATACCGCTGACGAAGGGGTAGCTGCCCGGCGTGCGAACCTCGCCCACGATATAGAAAGGCCGGTAGGTCAGCACTTCGACGCTGACGCTCGGGTTTTTCAGGTAGTCAGGCGACAGCTTTCCGATGAGTGCCTTTTCAAGCTCGGCGGCTGTCAGACCGCCGGCGCGCAGCTGCCCGATCAGCGGGTAGGACATCTGCCCGCCGCCATCAACAGCGAATTCGCCGGTCAGTTCCGGCTGGCCGAAGACGGTCACACGCACTCGGTCGCCGGAGCCGAGCCGATAGCCTTCCGCCGCCGTCGACGGTAACACAACACCCTGGGATGGCGGCGCCCGGTTCGCTCCTGCGGCAGCCTGCTGCATCACCGGTTGGGACGCCGGCGATTGCGCGGCCTGCTGGGCTGCCGCCTGCCCACAGAGCAGAGCAGCCGTCAGCAAAGCGGAGGCGATGGCGAAAAGCTTAATCGCGCCCGAGGCGCGGAATTGCGAGAGGATTTGCATGGCGGCACGTCTGGTTGTTGCAGCGTGCACGGCGCCATACCGGCGCGAGACCGGGATCGGCCGTGCAGCTTTACGCTAGCAACGGCCGGCCGGAATCGGTGTGACCAAACGGAGGTTTCGAACCGGCAAAAATGCCGGTTCTCTCAGAGATGGCTGCTGAGCCGCAGCATCACCACATTCTCGTCAAAATCGCTGCCTGCGACATTGGATTCGCGGCTGCGATAACCGTAACCGCCGGACAGCGTGAAGTTGCGATTCAGCAGGTACTTGGCGCCAAGGCCGGCGAGATAATAATCGTCGTCCCGCGTAATGCCCTGGAAATCGTCGTTCTGATAGCCCAGCGATGCGGTGAGGATCAGGTTGCGCAGCAGTTCGTGATCGGCGCGCAGCTCGGCGCGCGTCTGGAAATAACCCGGCGAATTCGACAGGGTGGTTTCCTCGATATCGCGATCCAGCGTGCCGGTAATCGTGGTCAGCCGCGTGACATTCCACGTCACCTTGATGCCGCTGGCCCAGCCATCGATTTCACCCAGGCGGGCATCGCTGTAATCCTGACGGCGATAGCCGGCATAGGCATCGAGGAAAATCAGGCCGGTGAGATCGTACTGTGCGCCGGCACCCACCAGATAGCCGTCCGAATCGCGATCGAAACCACCCGTCAGCTTGTCGTATTCGCGCGTGTTATAGCTGGTGAGCAGATAGACCCGGCGCAGCGGCGCAATTTCGTAGCCGGCCTTCAGGCCGACTTCATACTGGTCGCGATCGCGGCCGCTCTGATCGAGCACCGTGCCCGCGGAATTACGCACATTGTCATATTCATACTGCTCCGCCTTGCCATCGAGGCGGAAGGACAGACGATTGAATTCCTTTTCGGCACCGAGATTGGCACTCGATACGCTGTATTCGGTCGGCTCGGTGCCGCCCTGGTTATCAGGCGAGGAGCGCGGCTCGTGGCGAATCTGGTAGCCGGCACCGCCGAACAGGCGGAAATCGCGCAGCACATCGACCCGGCCATCGGCCGACAGCGTATAGTCGTTAAAATTCTCGTCGTCGTAATCCATATACCGCACGACGCGGGAATCGGCATGCAGGTTCAGTGCATGGTTATTCCAGTTCGACCGCAGATCCAGGCTCGGCTCGATGGAAGTGATGAAGTCGCTTTTCTCGTTGGCGGCAGTGGCGAAGATATTGCTGTTGTAACTCTCCTGCAGCCCGAGATCCGGATAAAGCACAAAACCGCCCATGCGGACTCCGACCGGATCATAGTCAGGCCGCCGCCGCCCCATGACGGTCTCGCCCCGCTCGACATCGGCCGGGGTCTGTACATCCTGCGAGGTTCTTGGCGGGGTCTGTGCCTGCACCGGCACGGGAGCGGAAATGGAAACTGCGGTCAGCGCCGCGGCAAACATCGCGGCTGTTCCCCCGATCAACTGTCGCATAGGCCGAGCCTCACCGAATCTGCTGGAATCCTCGGCGCTTATACCATGATCTGCTGCGGGACGGGAACCCGCTGATGCCAGTCCCAGGCAGAGGAGACCATCTGCTCCAGACCCGACTGAGTGGGCTGCCAGCCCAGCAGCCGGCGGGCCCGCGACGGGTCGGCCAGCAGGATAGCCGGGTCGCCCGGCCTCGGCGGCTCGATCCGCACAGGGATCGTGCCGCCGGTGATGCGCCGCGCCACATCGATCACCTCGCGGACCGTGGTTCCGGCGCCATTCCCGAGGTTGAAGGCATGCGCCCCCACTGAATTGTCGAGATAGCGCAGGGCGAGGACATGCGCCTCGGCCAGATCGGAGACATGGATATAGTCGCGGATACAGGTGCCATCTCTGGTGGGATAATCGTCACCATAAATCGCGACAGAATGGCGCTTCCCCGCCGCCGCTTCCAAAACCAGCGGGATCAGATGGGTTTCGACCGGATGGGCCTCGCCGATCTCGCCGCTGGCATCCGCGCCGGCGGCATTGAAATACCGCAGGGAAACGGAATGCAGGTTATAGGCACGGGCATAGTCCTGCAGCACACGCTCGATCATCAGCTTGCTGGTGCCATAAGGATTCAACGGCTGCTGCGGGTGCGTTTCCGGCATCGGCGTGATCTCCGGCTCGCCATAGACCGCCGCGCTGGAGGAAAAGACGATCCGCTCGACACCGTTGCGCCGCATCGCATCGAGCAGCCCGATGCTGCCATTCACATTGTTCAGATAATATTGCGCCGGATCCTTCACCGACTCGCTGACCACGATCAGTCCGGCCAGATGGATCACCGCTGCCGGCTTGTATTGGCGCATTACTTCATCGAGCCGGCCTGCATCGATCAGGTCCCCGCCCTCCAGCGGCCCCCAGCGCACCGCCCAGGCATGGCCGGCGCAGAGATTGTCGTAGGTCACCGGTATGTAGCCCGCCCTGGCGACGGCTTTGCAGACATGGCTGCCGATATAGCCGGCGCCGCCGGTAACCAGGATCGTTGGGCGGTCAGCAGCGGCCATAACTGTCCACCAGGCGAACGATATCGTCTTCGCCAAGATAGGAACCGGACTGCACCTCGATCAGGTGCAGTGGCAGCTTGCCCGGATTCTCCAGCCGGTGCGCCGCGCCGATCGGGATATAGACCGACTCATTCTCGCGCAGCAGCAGACTTTCGTCGTCGCGCTGTACCAGCGCCGTACCATGCACCACAACCCAGTGCTCGGCACGATGATAGTGCTTCTGCAGGCTCAGCTTGGCGCCGGGCTTCACCGTCAGGCGTTTGACCTGGAAACGGTCGCCGGTATCGACCGAGCGATAGCTGCCCCATGGCCGATAGCAGGTGCTGTGCGACACCGGCTCCGAGCGGTTGCGCTGCTTCAGCTGGTCGACCACGCGGGATACCTCATCCACCCGATCGGCCCTGGCGACCAGAACCGCATCATCGGTGGAGATTACAACCACATCGTCGAGGCCGATCACCGCCAGCAGCTTGTCTTCCGTGCGCAGATAGGAATTGTGCGCATCCCGCACCACGACATCGCCACAGATCACGTTGCCATCGCGATCGGCAGGATTGGCTTCGCGCATCGCCTTCCACGACCCCAGGTCGCTCCAGGCCATGTCGACCGGCACCACTGCAGCCTGGCGGGTATGCTCCATCACGGCATGATCGATCGAAAGCGCCGCTGCCGAGCCGAAGGCATCGGCATCCAGCCGGAAGAAGCCAAGATCCTCCTTCCCCTCGTAGACCGCGCGCGCGCAGGCCTCGTGAAGCTCGGGATGCAGCCGCTGCAGCTCCTCGAGATAGCGCCGCGCCGACAGCAGGAAGATGCCGCTGTTCCAGCAATAGCTGCCGCTCTCGACATACTGCGCCGCCGTTGTCGCATCGGGCTTCTCGACGAAGCGATCGACCTGGCGGACATGATCGGACTGCTCCATCAGCGGCCCCACCTTGATGTAGCCGTAACCCGGCTCCGGGCGGTCCGGGCGGATACCGAAGGTCACCAGATGTCCCGCCGCAGCCGCCGTCAGTCCGGCCTGGATGGCGCGATGCAGTTCGTCCGGTGCGCCGATCGCATGATCGGCCGGCTGCACCAGCATGATGGCATCGGGATCGCGCTCCAGCAGCCAGAAAGCGACGGCTGCCAGCGCCGGGGCCGTGTTGCGCGCCACCGGCTCAAGCAGAATCTGCTGCGGCTCGATGCCGAGTTCGCGCAGCTGATCGTCGATCAGGAAACGATGCTCGTCATTGCAGATCAGGATCGGCGCCGCAAATCCCAGATCGGCGCCGTTCCGTTGCACGGTTTCCTGCAGCAGGCTGCGCTCCGAAACCAGCGACAACAGCTGCTTGGGAAAAGCCGAGCGCGAGAGCGGCCACAGGCGCGTGCCGGAGCCGCCGGCGAGGATTACAGGATGAATGCGGAATGCACCCTGTTCGAGAGTATGACGCGACTCGATAACGGCGTTCATGGTCGACCTCGTGGCTACAGAAACTGCAACCGACTATGTCGATGGCCCGTTACGCGGGCCAGTGATCAAACTGTGTTTGCCTGCGCGGAAAATGCCCGCAATCAGCGTGCATATGGCAGAACAATGCGAATGCTCAAACCGCCGCCGATCCGGTTGACCGCGCTGATGCTGCCGCCGATGGCTTCGATATTGCGCCGGACGATCCACAGGCCAAGACCGGCATGATTGGCGCTCTGCTGAGCGCCCGCAACGATCTGGCGGCTGCCTTTGGGTCGCTGCGAGAAATAGCGATCGAAGATATGTTCGATCTTGCGCGGATCGATGCCGGGACCTTCGTCGTCGACATGCAGGTGGATACGATCCGCTTCGCGGAACAAATAGACGGCGATGGTCCCGCCCGGCGAGGAGAAGCTGATGGCATTGTCGAGGATATTCTCGAAAACGATATCGACCACGCCGTGCGCGGCGCGAATGGTGGCGTCTTCCTCCAGCATGCGGATCAGCCGGATATTCCGCTCGGTCATGATCTCGCGATAGCGCAGCAGCACATCGGCGACCAGGCGGGTGAGGTCGATCTGCAGGCGCGGGGCGTCGATCATATCGGCCGTGTTGAAATCGAGACGTTGCGTGGAATTGACCAGCATGTTCAGACGACTGAGGGATGCCTCGATCAGGCCGACTGCGCGATTGGCGCGGGGATTATCCTCCGGCAGGATTCGCCTGATCGGTTCCAGCGAGGCCTGAATGGTACTGAGCGGACCCTTGAAGGAATGCGCGTTGTCCTCCGCAGTCTGGCGAATATCCTGCGCGATATTGCGCAGGTCGCGCACCAGGTGATCGAAGTCGGTCGCGACGCTGGTCAGCTCCGGCACGATATTGCGGTCGGTGAAAGAATACTCCGTCATGCGACCCTGGCGGATTTCGCGCGCCACCTTGCGAAAGTGATGCAGGCTGCGCCAGACGCTGAGCGCGATCAGGATCGCCAGCAGGGCGAAGGCGAAATAAATCGCCGCCGCAATGCGGATTTCACGGGTCTGCCAGTAGGATCGCCCGATCGAGATATTGAGAAATTCGGTGGTCGGATGCGCCGAGATCAGCACCCAGCAGCCCCAGCGCGACTGAATCGGCAACACCGAGGTCATAATCTCTTCATGCCCGTCCGGCTGTCGATAGCGAATGTCGATCGGCCGGTCCCAGGCGCAACTCTCCGAGAGCTGACGCAGAATGCCCCGATCCGCCAGCCCCTCCAGTTCGGCACCGATCTGGTCGAGCCGCGATTCCGGCGCCGAGGCGATGTAATAGAAATTTCCGCTGCTCGGCGAATTGCCAGGCCGGAACATCAGCTTCAGCAGGGTGCGTTCGTCGTTGAAGCGCTGCAGTTCGGCATTCAGCGACTTATGCGGGGGTCCCTCGGGTCGATTAAGAATCGGCGCCAGGGCCTGCGCGATCAGCCAGCTGCGCTGCTGGATGCCGCGGCTGACCAGTTCGCGCCGTTGCGTATCCGCAGCTTCGAATTGCCCATAGAGGACAATCGGCAAAGCAACAAATACCGCGATCAGGGCGACGAGCTTGATCGTCAGAGAGGCACCGAGACGGCGTACCCGCCAGACTACGTCATTCCGCGCTGACCGGGGCTCCGCGCCAGCGGTATCCGAAGGCGAGGAAGTTCTCGATTTCACCGAAGCCGTCATCGACGGTCCGGAATTTGTTGCGGATGCGCTTGATTGAGGATCGTACATTGGTGCGATATCCATCTTCGCCTGCTCCCGCGATGAACCCGACATGGTGCACGCAGTCGTAAATCGCGCGGTAGGTCACATACTCACCGGCATTGCGCACCAGAAGGTGAACGATGTTGAACTCCACCACGGTCAGATTCACGTCAGCGCCATGCCAGAAAGCACGGCTGATCTGCGGACGCAGTTGCAGCGCACCGCATTCGATCAGCTCGTCCTGCTGTTGTTCCGGCGGCCGTTTGCCGGACTTCACGATCAGGTTCAGCCGCTTGGCCAGAATGGTCGCCCCGCGCGATTTGTTGACGAAGTCGAGCGCTCCGCCATCCAGCGCGGCGTTTTCATAGGATGCCGCCAGCATGCCGGTGAGAAACACCACCGGCACCATGATGCCGCGGCGGCGTGCCTGGCCGAGCAGGTCGAGCCCGGAAGCACCGGGCATCCGCCAGTCCAGCAGGATCACGTCGCTGCTGCCGCCATCCGCGAAATAGTCGAACATGGCGCCGCCATCGGACAGGCTGATCACCTCAAAGCCAAGGTCGGTCAATTCACCGCCGACGGCCTCGCGATAATCCTCGTCGTCATCGACCAGGACGACCTTGATACCATCGCCGCGCGCCGCTGCGTCATCGGGGGCGGAGGCCGGAGCGTAGGCCGGCGATACAGTCGCGTCTTCCCTGTTCAGTACCGTCATTGCCTTTTACCTCATAGTTCAGGACACGGAATTCATGCGTCTGGACATCGGGATAAAACGCGACGTCCAGGCTGCATTGCGGTGTGCGGTAGCGCCAGATTTTGGCGGGCGAGCGATTTTCTTCCTCTCTCGGCGGCCCCAGCATTGCCCTGGTCTGCTCGCTGTCCAGGCCGATCAGGGCGGCATCCGTTGTTGCTGGCACGGAGTCAACGGCCGATGCGACGAGAGGATTTCCCGAAGTATTTCCCGTAGCGTTTGCCGGCGCCGGAGCGGCAGCCGCAGGTCTTGCCGGTTTCTGCCGTGACGGCACGGAATCGGCGGTCCACCGATGGGCGGTCTGACGTGCCGGCGGCCATGGCGACTGGTAATCCGCCAGCGGCCATTTTGTCGCGTCGCAGGCCGTCAGCATACCGCCAAGAACCAGCAGGCATGGACTGAGCCTGAACCAGGCAGCAGTGGCCTTCATATGGCGCCCCGGTCGTGCATTTTGCTCACACATAGCCTCCCGGCATGCGACCTGACCGCCATGATTGGCTGCCTGGCTGCATCCGTTAAAAATTCTCTGCGCCAGGCTCCAGCCTGTCGCTTCACCTTCTCGAGTTTCCCCTCAG
This sequence comes from Ferrovibrio sp., assembly GCF_025869515.1. GTDB lineage: Bacteria > Pseudomonadota > Alphaproteobacteria > Ferrovibrionales > Ferrovibrionaceae > Ferrovibrio. Next base: position 60,791 of record NZ_JAOZVR010000112.1, on the reverse strand, counting down.
CGAACCCGGGCCGTGGTTCCGGCCGGGCAATACCTGTCAGTCCGCTCCTAACGATGCTGCACAGGATCGGTTCACCAGCCGCATGCGCGAAACCGGTGAACAGGAGGCGGTTCATTCTATGAGCACATTGACGCGCTTCAAGTTCCCCGCGTCAGCCCTGTGGCCGAACCACAGAAAAGTCACACCGCGCTGCCAATTCATCGCAGGCGGCGCAAGGCCACGCTTTTACCACACACAAACCGGCCGGGCTTTTCCATCATCCATCCCATATCGACTGCAGCGCTCCGCCAGTTCCGGCGCGGCAAGGCACAAGGAGATTATAACGACGATGGCCAAGCAAAAGTTCGATCCCGGAATTCTGCGTGAATACGATATTCGCGGTATCGTCGGCAAAACTCTCCATCTCGACACCGCCCATGCACTCGGCCAGGCTTTCGGCACCCTGGTCCGCCGCAATGGTGGACGCAGTGTGGCGCTCTGCCGCGATGGCCGGCTCAGCTCGCCGCAGATCAGCCGCGCGTTTTCCAAGGGATTGCGGCAGGCCGGCATGGACGTGCAGGCGGTCGGGCTCGGCCCCACCCCGATGCTGTATTTTGCCGAACGCCATCTGCAGGCCGATGCCGGTGCGATGATCACCGGCTCGCATAACCCGCCCGATTACAACGGATTCAAACTGACCATCGGCGGCAAAACCATCTATGGCGACGAAATCCAGAAACTGGGCGCCATCATCCGGGACGGCAACTTTAGCAGCGGTGCCGGCAAGGTGCTGCGGCGCTCGGTCGCCGGCGGCTATGCCATGCGCATCCTGCAGGATGCCGATCTGGCCCGGCCGCTCTCGGTGGCCTGGGATCCCGGCAACGGCGCCGCCTGTCCGATCGTCGAACGCCTGACCAGGCGGCTGCCCGGTCGCCATGTCGTGCTGAACGGCGAGGTCGACGGCACCTTCCCCAATCACCATCCCGATCCGACACTGCCGGAAACCCTGGAACAACTGCGCAGGGCCGTGCTGAGCGAGAAGCTGGATCTCGGCATCGCCTTCGATGGCGATGGCGACCGCCTCGGCGTGATCGACAACAAGGGCCGCGTGCTGTGGGGCGACCAGCTGATGATGCTGTGGTCGGAAGAAATCCTGCGCCGCCAGCCCGGCGCCACCATCATCGCCGATGTCAAAACCAGCCAGACCCTGTTCGATGCGGTGGAGCGTCTGGGCGGCAAGCCGATCATGTGGCGCACCGGCCATTCGCTGATCAAGGCCAAGATGCGCGAAACCGGCGCCCAGCTGGCCGGCGAGATGAGCGGTCATATTTTCTTTGCCGACCGTTATTTCGGTTTCGACGATGCGCTCTATGCGGCCATCCGTCTGCTCAACATCGTCGCGCGCTCGCCACGCAGTCTGGCCGATTTGCGCGACCGCCTGCCCGAGACCGTGAATACGCCGGAGCTGCGTATCGAATGCAGCGAAGAAGATAAATTCCCGATCGTGGCTTCCGTGAAATCCCGGCTGCAGGCGGCCGGCGCCGCCGTCAACGATATCGATGGCGTGCGGGTGCAGACGGCGGATGGCTGGTGGCTGCTGCGCGCGTCCAACACCCAGAATGTGCTGGTGGCGCGCTGCGAAGCCAACGACCAGGCCGGCCTGGCGCGGCTGAAAAATGCCCTGGGCGAACAGCTGAGCGCCAGTGGCGTCGAAGCGGATGTCATATCCTCGGCACTCGGTGAAGAGCGCACGGCTGCGTGATCAACTGGCTGTGCCGGCCGCGGCCAGCAGCTTGGCCTCGGCCACCAGCGCCGCCGTCAGCGGCGTCATCGGTTCGCGGTTCGGCACGATCAGGCCGATCGAATGCACCGCATCGGGCTCTATGATCGGGATGGAGCGCAACCGTTCGGTCAGCCCCAGCGTATCGGCCAGCTTTTCCGGCATCACTGTCGCCCAGCGGCCGGTGCGCACATGCGAGAACAGCACGATCATCGAATTCGATTCCAGCGTCGGTTCCGGCTCCGCACCGGCCTCGCGCAGCAGCCGGTTGATGATGCGGCGGTTCTGCATGTCGGGCGTCAGCAGGCAGAGCGGTATCCTGCCGACCTCGGCCCAGGTCACCGTGTCGCGGTCCCCCAGCGGACTGTCTGCCGAGGTCAGCAGCCGGTATTGCTCGGCATAGAGCGGTACCGACCGGACCTTGCCGAGCGGTTCGTTGTCGATATAGCTCAGGCCGGCATCGACCTCGAGATTCTCCAACATCGCCAGCACTTCAACCGAGGTGCGCGACAGGATGGTGAAACGCACTTCCGGGTGCTTGGCGCGATAGGGCGTGGTCAGCGCCGACACCATCGCCAGCGCCGTCGGGATCGCGGCAATCTTCAGATGCCCGACGAGACCGCGCCTGAGCGCCTGCACCTCCTGCCGCATGGCGCGTGCATCGCCGACGATGCGTCGCGCCCAGTCGAGCACCCGCTCGCCTTCGGCGGTCAGGCCGAGGAACCGCGAACTGCGCTGCACCAGCATGACACCCAGCGAATCTTCCAGCTGCTTGATGCCGGCCGACAGCGTCGGCTGGCTGACGCCGCACTGTTCCGCGGCCTTGCCGAAGTTTTTCTCGCGCGCCAGCGCCAGCAGGAATTCCAGCTTGTCGATCATCCGCGTCCGGCTGCCTCCGAATACCCCAAGCGACTATCCCGCATTCCGGTCCTCGGGCCAATAAAACACCATAAAACAGCATCTTGTGCAGTGCCACATGCCGCAAGCGGCTCGCCTCGCCGCAACGACAATGTTTAGATGACCGGCGAATCGATACCCGCTTCAGCCCGGATTCCGCACCATGCTCGACACCCTGCTCGCCGCCTGCCTGCCCGAAGACCATGATCGCGCCACCCTGGTGGGGCGTGTCTGGCTCGTCGGTCAACCTGGCGGGCCCACCATTGTCGCCCTGCACGGCGAGAATCTGGTGGATATCAGCACTCTGGCCGCCACCATGAGCGACTTGCTCGACAGGACGGATGCTGCCGCTGCCGTACAGTCTGCCGTCAAGACTGCTCCCGCCATCGGCAGGGTGATGGATGTGCTGGCGAACACGCCAACGATGAAAGCGCCTTATCTTCTGGCGCCCTGCGACCTGCAGGCCGTGAAGGCCGCTGGCGTCACCTTCGCCGACAGCCTGATCGAACGCGTGATCGAGGAGCAGATCCGCGGCGATGCCAGCCGCGCCGAAGCGGTGCGCGCCGAGATCGCCACGGCACTGGGCGGCGAGATTTCCCGCATCAGGCCCGGCTCGCCGGAAGCCCTGCGGCTGCGCGAGACGCTGATGAAGCGCGGCGCCTGGTCGCAGTATCTGGAAGTTGGCATCGGCCCGGATGCCGAAGTCTTCACCAAATGCCAGCCGATGGCCTCGGTCGGCACCGGTGCGAGCGTCGGCATCCATCCGGACTCGACCTGGAACAATCCGGAGCCCGAAGTGGTTCTGGCACTCGACAGCCGCGGGCAGATCGTCGGCGCCGCGCTCGGCAACGACGTCAATCTGCGCGACGTGGAAGGCCGCAGCGCCCTGCTGCTCGGCCGCGCCAAGGACAACAACGCCTCCAGCGCCATCGGGCCTTTCATCCGGCTGTTCGACGCGCATTTCACGCTGGACGACCTGCGCAAGGCCGAGGTCAGCCTGGTGATCGCCGGTCAGGATAATTTCCGCCTCGAAGCCAGCTCGCAGATGTCGCGGATCAGCCGCGACCCGCTCGATCTGGCCGCCCAGACGTTTGGCAGTTCGCACCAGTATCCCGACGGCGCCATGCTGTTCACCGGCACGATGTTCGCGCCGATCCAGGATCGCGGCGCGCCGGGCATGGGCTTCACCCACAAGCCGGGCGATATCGTCACCATCCGCTCGCCCCGGCTGGGCGGGCTGGTGAACAAGGTCGATTTCTGCGATCGGCTGCCGCCCTGGCAGTTCGGCACCGGCGCGCTGATGCGCAATCTCGCCCAGCGCGGGCTGCTGCGCTAGATTGACGACAATCTCGAGGGAGGAACCCATGCTCGACCAGGTTTCGGCGGTGATCCGCCTCAACGAGCACGACAATGTGGTGGTGGCGCGCAGCGAACTGCAGCCCGGCATGCGCGTGGAAGGCGGCGGCAACGTCACCTGTCGCGGCACCATCCCCGCCGGCCACAAGGTGGCCACCGCGCCGATCGGCCAGGGCGAGGCGGTGCGCAAATACAACCAGATCATCGGCTTTGCCTCGGTGCCCATCGAACCCGGCGAGCATGTGCACAGTCACAATCTGGCGATGGGCGATTTCAGCCGCGACTATGCCTTCGGCGCCGACATGCGGCCGACCGCCTATATCCCCGAGGCCGAACGCGCCAGCTTCCAGGGCTTCATGCGCGAGAACGGCCGGGCCGGCACGCGTAACTATCTCGGCGTCGTCACCAGCGTGAACTGCTCGGCCACCGTGGCACGCTATATCGCCGATCATTTCAAGGGCGACGCCCTGCGTGACTATCCCAATATCGACGGCGTGGTGGCCATCGTGCATGGCACCGGCTGCGGCATGGCCGACAAGGGCGAGGGTTTCGGCAACCTGCAGCGCACGCTGTGGGGCTATGCTCAGCACGTCAACTTTGCCGGCGTGATGATGCTGGGGCTGGGCTGCGAAGTGGCGCAGATCGATTTCATGATGGAAGCGCAGGGCCTGAAACACAGCCCGCGCCTGCAGAGCATGACCATCCAGGACAGCGGCGGTACGCGCAAGACGGTCGAGCGCGGTATCGCCATGCTGAAGGAGATGCTGCCGGCGGCCAATGCGCTGCAGCGCACCACCGTGCCGGCCTCGCATCTCACGCTCTGCCTGCAATGCGGCGGTTCGGACGGCTATTCCGGCATCACCGCCAATCCGGCGCTCGGCGCCGCCGCCGATCTGCTGGTGCGCCACGGCGGCACGGCGATCCTGAGCGAGACGCCGGAAATCTACGGCGCCGAGCATCTGCTGACCCGGCGTGCCGAAAGCCGCGCCATCGGCGAGAAGCTGATCGAGCGTATCCGCTGGTGGGAAGAGTATTGCGAGCGCAACGGCGGCTCGATGGACAACAACCCCTCGCCCGGCAACAAGAAGGGCGGCCTCACCACCATCCTGGAAAAGTCGCTGGGTGCGGCGGCCAAGGGCGGCACCACCAACCTGCGCGGCGTGTTCAAATATGCCGAGCCGGTGGATACCAAGGGTTTCGTGTTCATGGACACGCCCGGCTACGACCCCTGCTCGGCCACCGGGCAGATCGCCGGCGGCGGCAACATCATCTGCTTCACCACCGGGCGCGGCTCGGTGTTCGGCGCCAAGCCGGTGCCCTCGATCAAGCTGGCCACCAACTCGGCCATGTATCGCCGCATGGAAGAGGATATGGACATCAACTGCGGCGCCATCCTGGATGAAGGCATCAGCGTGGCGCAGATGGGCGAGAAGATTTTCGACAATATCCTGACCGTGGCTTCGGGCACACCGTCGAAAAGCGAAGAACTCGGCTTCGGCGATGCCGAATTCGTGCCCTGGCAGATCGGCGCCACGATGTGAGCGGCCTCAGGCGAGCAGCTGCGCCAGCGCCGCCTGGTCGCAGATGCCGCTGATCCGCAGCAGCAGACGGCGGCGCGGCACCGGCGCCACGCCATGCGGCACTGAATCCCTGAACAGGAAGGCGGCATCCGATACCGCCTGCAGCCCGCCGTCTGCCATGAGCATCAGCATCGGCTGGCCGCCGCTGGCCACCAGCAGCGACAGCGTGGCATGGCCGTTCTCCCAGTAGCTGTCGTCGGCGGCATCGACATGGGCCGGCAGGAAACCGCCGGGCGGCAGGCTCAGCAGGCGCACGCCGCGCAGCCTGGCGAACGGCAGCCGTTCGATGGTGGTGCGCGTCAGCGGGATGTCGTAGCGCGCATCCCAGTCCCAGCCGGCGCAGTCGTCGGCCTTCCGGGTCGTCACGCTGTCGTCCATCGTGGTGCCGGTCGGCCCGCGCCGCAGGCCAAGCCCTTCCAGCGAACGGTAGCGGCCGATGATGGCCTGGCCGTTGCGGTGGCGGTCCATGTGATCGAGCTGCTCGTCATCGGCCACCATGAACCAGCGCCGCCGGTTTTCCGGCAGCAGATGCCGTTCGTTGACCAGGATCGGCCGGAACAGCGGCACCAGCGCCAGCAGTTCAGCCTCGACCGCCGCCCGGTCGTAGTCGAAAGCCAGCGGCGCATAGACCGGCTGCCGGAAAAGCCCTTGCGTGAATTTGTTCATGTTTTACCCCATAATGCTCACAAGCATCTGGGGCGGCCCAAGGGCCGTTACAAGAGGTCGGAAGCAGCGGGAAATGGCTGGGGGACTAGGATTCGAACCTAGACAACCAGAGTCAGAGTCTGGGGTCCTACCGTTAGACGATCCCCCAGCAGGGATCGGGCCGGGATATAGCCGGTCCCGTAAGCCTTTGCAACCCTTCTCCCGGGCTGTGAGGGTACCGCCCTAACGCCTGAAAATGCTGAAGATTTCCAGATGCGGCGACCAGCGGAACTGGTCGATCGGCACGGCCTTTTCCAGCCGGTAGCCGGCATCGACCAGTCCCCGGGCATCGCGCGAGAAGCTGGAAGGGTCGCAGGACAGCATGACGATCAGCCCCGGCGCCTCGCCCAGCTTGGCGGCTTCGGCGATCTGCTGCACCTGGGCCTTGGCGCCGGCACGCGGTGGATCGAGCAGGATGGCATCCAGCTTTTTCAGCTCGGCCCGGCTGAGCGGCTGGCGTTCGAGATCGCGCGCCGTCGCGGTCAGGCGGCTGAGGCCCGCGGTCTTGGCGGCGGCCCCCAGCATGGCAATCGCCGGCCGGTCGGCATCCACCGCCCAGACGGTCTTGCCCACAGCCGCCAGCCGCAGCGCGAAGGCGCCGCAGCCCGAGAAGAGATCGGCGACCCGCTTGGCATCCTGCAACGCGTCCAGCGCCAGATCGGCCATCGCCTGCTCGGCCTCGGCCGTGGCCTGCAGGAAGCCGCCGGGCGCCAGCGTGACCGGCACATTGCCGAAGCGCACGCGCGGCGCCGCCTCGCCCTGGTACAGCAGTTCGGGATCGCCGCGTTCGTCGAAACGCAGGCTGAGCCGCGCCAGGCCGGTCGCCTTGGCCGCCTTGCTCAGCTCGATCCGCTCCTGCACCCGCATCTTCAGCTTGCCGGTGATCAGCACATCGGCGCCGGTCTCGGTCCAGGTCACCTTCAGGTCGACCGCCCAGCCATCGCCCAGCACGGGAAACATCATGCTGCGCAACTGCGGCAGCAACGCGAGCAGTTCGGGCCGCAGCACCAGGCATTCGGTGAGATCGACCACCTTGCGGCTCTGCGCCTCATGGAAGCCGAGCAGCACCTTGTCCTTCACGCGGCGGGTGATGAATTCGGCGCGACGGCGCGTGCGGTCGGGCACGGCGACCAGGTCGCCCACCGGCACATCGGCGAGCTCGCGGCGGGTGAGCGCAGCGCTCAGCTTGTCGCGTTTCCAGGCGCGATAGGGCGTCTCGGCCCAGTGCTGCAGGCTGCAGCCGCCGCAGGTCTGGAAATGGCCACAGGGGGCGTCGACGCGCTCCGGCCCGGGTGCTTCCAGCACGCTGAGCTGGGCGGCGAAGCCGTCGCCGCGCGGCTCGCCCACCTTGGCGGCGATACGGTCGCCCGGCACGGTGAAGGGCACGTAGAAACGCTCGCCGTCTTTCGACAGCACGCCATGGCCCTGCCCGCCCATCCGCTCGATCACGCCCTCGACATCACGCATCGTATTTCTCCGCCGCGATCAGAAACTCGCGGTTGCCTTCAGGACCCAGGATCGGGCTCGGTTCGATGCCCAGCACACGCCAGCCCGGCAGGCCGGACCACCAGTCGCCGATGGTGGCGCAGACTTCGTCATGCAGGGCCGGATCGCGCACCACGCCGCCCTTGCCGACGCGGCCACGACCGACCTCGAATTGCGGCTTGATCAGCGCCACCGCCCAGCTGCCCGGCTGCGCCAGGCCAAGTGCCGCCGGCAACACGGTCTGCAGGCCGATGAAACTGGCATCGCAGACCACGCAGGTGATAGCATCGGGGATCAGGGTAGCATCGAGATGCCGCGCATTGGTCTTTTCCAGCACGACGACACGCGGATCGGTGCGCAGGCGCCAGTCGAGCTGGCCCTCGCCGACATCGACGGCATAGACCTTCGCTGCGCCATGCTGCAGGAGCACGTCGGTGAAACCACCGGTGGAGGCGCCGACATCGATGGCGATGCGGTCCTGCGGCGACAGGCCGAAATGCTGGAGCGCATGCGCCAGCTTGACGCCGCCGCGGCTGACCCAGGGATGCGGCTTGCCGCGCAGTTCCAGCGGCGTATCGGCGGCGAGGCTGAGGCCCGGCTTGTCGAGCCGCTTTTCGCCCGAGAAAACCAGACCGGCCATGATCGCGGCCTGCGCCTTGGCCCGGCTTTCCGCCAGGCCGCGCTCCACCAGGATCTGATCGAGGCGCAACTTCGGGGCTTTCATGCGGCCGGCATCCTGTCCAGTCGCTGCAGCCTATGGGTCATGGCGTAAAAACGCCAGAGCAGCAGCACCGCCACCACCGCCAGCCCGACCACCAGGCCGGCCCACACGCCGATACCGCGCAGCGACGTGTAGAAGCCGAACCAGATCGCCACCGGAAAACCGACCAGCCAGTAGCCGACCAGCGTGATCACCATCGGCACGGCGGTATCCTTCAAGCCGCGCAGCGCGCCGTTGGCCACGCCCTGGGCGCCGTCGACCAGCTGGAACAGCGCGGCAATCCCGAGATAGGTGACCGCCAGCACGAACACCGTGCTGCCGGCATCCGCGACGAAGACCCGCACCAGCAACCCGCCGGAAAAATGGAAGATCAGCGCCGTGCAGAGCATGAAGGACATGCCCATGGCGATGGCGATCCAGCCGGCGCGCGCCGCGCCGGCGAAATCGCGTGCCCCGGCCGCCAGCCCGACCCGCACCGTGGCGGCCTGACTCAGGCCCATCGGCACCATGAAGGCGAGCGCCGCCCATTGCAGCGCCACCTGATGCCCCGCCACTTCGGCCGCGCCGAGCCGCCCCATCAGCAGGGCGGCGGCAGAAAAGAGTCCGATCTCGGCGCCCAGCGCCAGCGCGATCGGCGCACCGACGCGCAGGAAGGCGGTCATGCGTGGCCATGTGCTGCGCCACCAGCCGCGCGATATCCGATAGGCGGCGAATTGCGGATCGCGCGCGATATACCAGCCGAACACCAGCAGGATGAGCAGATTGACCAGGCTGGAACCGATACCGGCGCCGACCACGCCGAGCGTCGGCACGATCCAGAAGCCGAAAATCAGCACGGTATTCACCGCGGCATTGAGCAGCACTGCCAGCACGGTCAGCACCAGCGCGGCGCGCGGCCGCTCCAGCGCGGCAACAAAGCCGCGCAGCACCATGAACCATAATGCGGTGATGAACATACCGCTGACCGCCTGCATGAACGGCACGGCCAATGCGATCAGTTCGGGCGGCTGGCCGATCAGCACCAGAAAGGGTTCTATGAAGATGAGCAGCAGCGTGCAGGCCAGGCCGTAAAGACCGGTGGAGATCAGGCCGTCATGCACGGCGTGGCGAACGCCGTCGAGATCGTCGGGGTCATGACCGCGCGCCTGTGCGGCCAGCGCCGGCGTGGCGGTGGCCAGCCCCAGCCCGGCCATCCACAGGAAGCTGAAGATCGCCACGCCCAATGCCGCCGCGCCCAGCGCCTCGGCGCTGTAATGCGACAGCAGCCAGACATCGGTGGTGTGGATCGCCATCTGCGCCAGCTGCGTGCCGACAATGGGCAGCGCCAGCGTGAGCGTCGCCCGCGCTTCCTGGAGGATCATGCTGTGCTGTCCTGTTAGGCGCGGGCGGTGGATTCGCTCGGGTGACCGAGCGCCGAAAGTGCCATGGCGACGATCTGCGGCGCGTTCAGTCCGGCCTCGTCATACTGCTTCACCGGGTTGTCGTGATCGATGAAACGGTCGGGCAGCACCAGCGGGCGGATCTTCAGACCGTGATCGAGCAATCCGTCAAGACTGAGGAACTGCAGCACATGGCTGCCGAAACCACCGACCGAACCCTCTTCCAGCGTGATCAGCACTTCGTGGTTGCGCGCCAGCTGACGCACCAGATCGGTATCCAGCGGCTTGCAGAAGCGCGCATCCGCCACCGTGGTGGAAAGCCCGCGGGCGCCCAGTTCGTCAGCCGCCTTCAGCGCCTCGGCCAGATGGGCACCGAAAGAAAGAATGGCAATCTTGCTGCCTTCGCGGATGACGCGGCCCTTGCCGAGCGGCAGCACCAGGCCGCGCTCGGGCATGATCAGTCCGGTGCCCTCGCCGCGCGGGTATCTGAACGCGGACGGCCGGTCGTCGATGGCGGCGGCGGTGGCGACCATATGCATCAGCTCGGCCTCGTCGGCCGCGGCCATCAGCACCATGTCGGGCAGGCAGCCGAGATAGGCGATATCGAAACTGCCGGCATGCGTGGCGCCATCGGCGCCGACCAGGCCGGCACGGTCGATGGCAAAGCGCACCGGCAGCCTCTGGATCGCCACATCGTGCACCACCTGGTCGTAGGCACGCTGCAGGAAAGTGGAATAGATCGCGGCGAACGGCTTGAAGCCTTCGCAGGCCAGGCCGGCGGCGAAGGTCACCGCATGCTGTTCGGCGATGCCGACATCGAAGCAGCGCCTGGGGAATTTCTTCGCAAACAGATCGAGCCCGGTGCCCGAAGGCATCGCCGCCGTCACCGCCACGATCTTGTCGTCGCGCTCCGCTTCCGCGATCAGGCTTTCGGCGAAGACCTTGGTATAGCTCGGCGGACCGGCCTTGGGCTTGGCCTGGGTGCCGGTGACGACATCGAATTTCGACACGCCGTGATATTTGTCGTCGGCGGCCTCGGCCGGGCCGTAGCCCTTGCCCTTCTGCGTCACGACATGAATCAGCACCGGGCCGGTCTTGTCGGTGTCGCGGATATTCTTCAGCACCGGCACCAGATGGTCGAGGTTATGACCATCGACCGGACCGACATAATAGAAGCCCAGTTCCTCGAACATGGTGCCGCCGGCCACCATGCCGCGCGCATATTCCTCGGCCTTCTCGGCCATGTTGGCGAGGCCTTTCGGCAGAATCTTCTCGCCGATCTGCTTGGCGAGCTGGCGCAGGCCGAGATAGGAGCGCGAGGACAGCAGGCGCGACAGATAAGCGCTCATGGCGCCGACCGGCGGCGCGATCGACATGTCGTTGTCGTTGAGGATGACGATCAGCCGGGTATCCATCGAGCCGGCATTGTTCATCGCCTCATAGGCCATGCCGGCCGACATCGCGCCGTCGCCGATCACCGCGATGACATTGTTGGTCTCGCCCTTGAAATCGCGCGCCACTGCCATACCGAGGCCGGCAGAGATCGACGTGGAGGAGTGCGCGGCACCGAAGGGATCGTATTCGCTTTCGCTGCGCCGGGTGAATCCCGACAGGCCGCCGGGCTGGCGCAGCGTGCGGATGCGGTCGCGCCGGCCGGTGAGAATCTTGTGCGGATAGGCCTGGTGGCCGACATCCCAGATCAGCTTATCGTCGGGCGTGGCGAAGACGTGATGCAGCGCCACGGTCAGTTCGACCACGCCGAGCCCGGCACCGAGATGGCCGCCGGTGACCGAGACAGCATCGATCATCTCGCGACGCACTTCGTCGGCGAGCTGCTTGAGCTGGTCCAGGTCGAACTGGCGGATGTCCGCCGGTTTGCGCACCGTATCCAGCAGGGGCGTGCGATTGCTGATCATGGCTGAGCCGATGGTGTCACGAGCGGCGGGTTATAACAAACTCGGCCAGCTCCTGTAAAACCATGGAACGGGGGCCAAATTGCGACGCCAGCCGGTTTTTCGCGGAATTGGTTAACGCGCGCGCCTTGGCCCGGGCCGGCTCCAGCCCCAGCAGGCCCACGAACGTGGCCTTGCCGGCGGCGGCATCCTTGCCCACCGCCTTGCCGACCTCGGCGGCCGACCCCTCATGGTCCAGCAGGTCATCGGCGATCTGGAAAGCCAGTCCCAGTTCGGCGGCATAATCGCGCAAAACCGCGCGTTCCGCCGGCTTCGCCTGACCCAGGATGGCGCCGGCCTCGGCGGAAAAGCAGATCAGCGCACCGGTCTTGCGCGCCTGCAGATCGGCGATCTCCTCATACCCGAGCGGCAGCCCGGCCTCGCAGCGGGCCACCGCCGCCAGATCGATGGCCTGGCCGCCGACCATGCCGCGCGGTCCGGCCGCCAGCGCCAGCCCGGCCACCAGCGCCGCCTGCACGCCCGCATCGGCATGGGTGGCCGGATCGGCGAGTACCAGGAAGGCCTGGGCCTGCAGCCCGTCGCCGGCCAGCACGGCGCTCGCCTCGTCGAAGGCCCGGTGCACGGTCGGCTTGCCGCGGCGCAGGTCGTCGTCATCCATGCAGGGCAGGTCGTCATGCACCAGCGAATAGCCATGCAGCATCTCGATGGCGGCGGCGACCCGCAGGCTGCGCTCGCGCGGTACGCCGAACAGATCGGCCGAGGCCACCGCCAGCAGCGCGCGCAGCCGCTTGCCGCCGCCGAGGCTGGCATAGCGCATCGCACGGTCCAGCTTTTCGGTCGCGCCCTCCACAGCCGGCAGCAGGCGGTCGAGCGCGGCCTCGACGGCCGCCCCCACCTCCTGCATCGCCGCCGCGAGCGCGGGCGACGGCTGCTCGTTCATGTCAGTCGGCCTTGAAGGGCTGGGTGGCGGCCTGGCCATCGGCGCCGACCACGATCTTCTCGATCTTTTCCTCGGCGGCCTTCAGCTTGGCCTCGCAATGGCGTTTGAGCAGGGCACCGCGGCCATAGAGCGCGATCGAATCTTCCAGATCGACGCGGCCGCCTTCCAGTCTGGTCACGATCTCGTCCAGCGCCTTCAGCGCCGCCTCGAAGCTCATCGCCGCGATATCCGGCGGGATGGTCTCCTGATGGGCTTCCTTGTCAGCCTTGGACATGCCGCCTCCGTTCCACAAAGCCGCCACAGTTTACGGTCTAGCTTACGCCCCAACAACCCGTGCCACCGGCCGATTCGCCCAAAGCAGAGAGGCCGTATCCGGCGTGGCCGAAGCCATACAATGCGCTGTATAATTTGCCAACCCGCCAAGGGAGAATCCGCCATGTCCAGCCTCATCGCAAATCGCCGCACCCTCCTCGCCTCCGCCCTTGCGGGCGCGGGCTTCCTCATCCTCCGTCCGCTGCCGGCCGAGGCCGCCTCCGACGACCAGAGCCTGATCGATTCGGCGCGCATCACGGTCGACAACTTCGCCCATGACGGCCAGATGAGCGACCTGCGCCGCAAGCTCGCCCAGGCCAAAGGCGTCTTCGTGGTGCCGCAACTGCTGAAAGCCAGCTTCATCATCGGCGGCGAAGGCGGCAGCGGCGTGCTGCTGGCCAAGACCGGCACTGGCTGGAGCGAACCGGCGATCTATACCATGGGGGCCGGCTCCATCGGCCTGCAGATCGGCGGCGAAGCCTCGCAGGTGATGCTGGTGCTGATGAACGACAATGCAGTGAACGCCATCCTGCGCAACGAGTTCAAGCTCGGCGCCGATGCCACCGTGGCCGCCGGTCCGGTCGGCATGGGCGTGGAAGCCGCCACCACCAGCAATCTCGGCGCCGATATCTTTTCCTATGCCAAGACCAAGGGCCTGGCGGCCGGCATTTCGGTGGAAGGCGCGGTGATCTCCGCGCGGCACAGCCGCAACACCGCCTATTACGGCAAGGAAGCGCATCCGCGAAACATCCTCTACGACAACGTGGTGAGCAATCCGGGCACGCAGGCGCTGCGCCAGGCCCTGACCGCTGCCGAGATGCCGTGATCTCTCCCGCCACCCTGCGGGGCTACCGCGCCACCACCTATGCGGTGACCCTGCCCGACCGAAGCCTGATCGGCCTGCGGCTGGACGAACCCAGTCCGCAGGCCGACGCGTTTCTGCGCCACTGCAAGGCGCAATCGCTGACCTGCCTGAATGCCTGGAACCCGCGCAGCAAACGCTGGCCGGTCAGCCGCAACATGGCGGCGCATCAGGGGCTGCGGCGCGATCTGGCGGCGCGCGGCTATGTCGCACTGCCGCAACTCGGCGTGCCCGATCGCCGTAACTGGCGGCCGGAGCCGGGCTTCGCCGTGCTGGACCTGGAAACGGAAAAGGCCATGCCGCTCGCAGAACGCCATGGCCAGTTCGCTATCGTGTTTTACCCGCGTGGCGGTGTCGCGGAGTTACTCCTGACCCGCCTCGCCGTCACCTGACCAGGCGGCCTCGCCGCTTTAAGCCACCTCAAACAGCCCGGCGCCGCCCTGGCCGCCGCCGATGCACATGGTCACCACCACATATTTGGCACCGCGCCGCTTGCCCTCGATCAGGGCATGGCCGGTCATGCGCGCGCCCGACATGCCATAGGGATGCCCGATCGAGATCGCACCGCCATTCACATTGAGCAGTTCGTTCGGGATGCCGAGCTTGTCGCGGCAGTACAGCACCTGCACGGCAAAGGCCTCGTTCAGCTCCCACAGGCCGATATCGTCCATCTTGAGGCCGAAGCGCTGCAACAGCTTGGGGATCGCGTAGATCGGGCCGATGCCCATTTCATCCGGCTCGCAACCGGCCACCGCCATGCCGCGATAGATGCCGAGCGGGGCCAAGCCCTTCTTCTCGGCCAGCTTGGCTTCCATCACCACGCAGGCCGAAGCGCCATCCGACAGCTGGCTGGCATTGCCCGCCGTGATGACCTTGCCCGGGCCGCGCACCGGCTGCAGCGCCGCCAGGCCCTCCAGCTTGGTATCGGCGCGGTTACCTTCGTCCTTGGCCAGCGCGACATCCTTGTAGGAGACTTCCTTGGTCTCCTTGTCGACCACCGCCATCTTGGTCGGCATGGGCACGATTTCGGCATCGAACTTGCCGGCCGCCTGCGCGGCGGCGGTGCGCTTCTGGCTTTCCAGCGCGTAGGCGTCCTGCACCTCGCGGCTGATACCGTAGCGCTTGGCCACCACCTCGGCGGTGTCGATCATTGCCATGTAGATGTCGGGCTTGTTCTTCATCAGCCATTCGTCGCGGGCGCGGAAGGTATTCATATGCTCGTTCTGCACCAGCGAGATCGACTCCAGCCCGCCGCCGACCGCGACCGGCACGTTGTCGTGGATCACCTGCTTGGCCGCGGTGGCGATCGCCATCAGACCCGAGGCGCACTGGCGGTCGACGCTCATGCCGGCGACCGTGACCGGCAGGCCGGCGGCGATGGCGGCGTTGCGTGCGATATTGCCACCGGTCGCACCCTGCTGCAGCGCGGCGCCCATCACCACATCATCCACTTCGCCCGGCTCGATGCCGGCGCGCTTGACCGCTTCGCGGATCGCATGGGCGCCCAGCGAGGCGGCATCGGTGTTGTTAAAGGCACCGCGATAGGCCTTGCCGATCGGCGTGCGGGCAGTGGAAACGATGACGGCTTCGCGCATTTTATCCTCCCAAGAATGGCCAGAAATATTTATTGGGGCCGAACGCTAGACCCAAATTTCTTGCGGTGCAAACCTGCCGTTACGGCAAGCCTTTCCGCGTGCGTCAGGCCGGCCAGCGTTTGGCGATTTCCTCCAGCATCACCTCGGTGGCGCCGCCGCCGATGGGATGGATGCGGGCATCGCGCGCCATGCGCTCGATCTCAGAGTCGCGCAGGTAGCCGGCACCGCCGTGGAACTGCAGGCAGTCGTAGGTCACGGCATTGACCAGCTCGCCGCACAAAGCCTTGACCATCGAGACCTCGCGCACGGCATCGCGCCCTTCGCCCACCAGCCAGGCGGCGTGATAGACCAGCTGGCGCGCGGCTTCCACGCGCGCCTCCAGCATGGCGAGGCGCTGGCGGATCGCCTGCTTGTCGGCCAGCACACCGCCGAAGGCCTTGCGCGTCGTCACATACTGCCGGGTGATCTCCAGCGCGCGGCGGCATTCGCCGACGGCCATGGCGCCGAGCACCAGGCGCTCGTTCTGGAAATTGCGCATGATGGCATAGAAGCCGCGGTTCTCATCGCCCAACCGGTTTTCAACCGGCACGCGGCAATTGTCGAACACCAGCTCGGCGGTATCGGAGCAGAGCCAGCCATGCTTGCGTAAAGAACGCCCGACGCTGAAGCCCGGCGTGCCTTTCTCGACGGCGAAGATCGAGATGGCGCGCGAGCCTTTCGCCTCGGGGTCGGTCTTGGCCGCCACGAAATACAGATCGGCATGTACGCCGTTGGTGATGAACATCTTGCTGCCGGTCAGCAGGTAATGATCGCCGTCGCGCCTGGCCCGGGTGCGGATCGCGGCGACATCCGATCCCGCATCGGGTTCGGTGACTGCCACGGCGGTGATCAGCTCGCCGGCGATGACTTTGGCGAACCAGCGATCCAGCTGTGCCTTGCTGCCGGCATGGGCCAGATGCGGCGAGGCCATGTCGGTATGCACCAGCACGGTGGCGGAGAAGCCGCCGAAGCCGGACAACCCGCATTCCTCAGCCAGGATGGCGGCGGCAACCGGCGCCTGCTCGCTGCCGCCATAGGCTTCCGGGTAGCGGATGCCGAAGAAGCCGAGCGCGCCCATCTTGCGCAACGTCTGGCGCGGCACCATGCCCTGCTCTTCCCAGGCGGCGCCATGCGGGCGCACCTCCTGGTCGACAAAGCGGGCGATCTGCTCACGCAATGCTGCGTGTTCGTCGCTTTCGTAAATCGTGCGCAAAGGTTTCCTCCATGGTGATCTTTTTTTATTTGAGCTGCGGCACCAGGCGTTCGAGCGCCTGCGACAGCTTGGGCAGCGAGGCCGCGTAGCAGAGCCGGATACGGCCCTCGCCGGCCGGGCCGAAAGCGATGCCCGGCGCCAGGCCGACCTGGGCGTTGCGCGCCAGGTCGATGCAGGTCTGCAGGCTGTCGGTCATGCCGTCGAGCGCGAAGAAGGCATAGAAGGCGCCTTCCGGCTTGGCCAGCCGCACGCGCGGCAGCGGCGCCAGCGCCTGGTAGACCATGTCGGCGGCACGGCCGTAACGCTCGACCAGGCCTTCGATATAGCTGTCGCCCTCGTTCAGCGCCGACACGCCGCCCCACTGCACGAAGGTGGTGGGATGCGAGATGTTGAACTCGGTCATCTTCTCGACGGCGGCGCAGAGTCGCGGCGGCGCCACGATCCAGCCGAGCCGCCAGCCGGTCATCGACCAGCTCTTGGAAAACGAATTGACGATCACCACGGGATCTTCCGGCTGCGCCAGCGTGTAATAGCTCGGCGCGTGTTTCGCAGGCCCGTAGATGATGCGGCCGTAGACTTCGTCCGAGAGAATCCAGATGCCGCGTTCGCGGCAGAAATCTAGGATCGCCAGCAGTTCGGCCTCGCTCGCCACCCAACCGGTCGGATTGCCCGGGCTGTTGATCATGATCAGCCTGGTAGTCTCGTCGCAGGCATCGAACAGTTCATCAAGATCGAGCTTCCAGCGACCGTCGTCCTGGGCTTTCAGGAAGACGTCGCGCGGCGCGCCGCCCATCGCCGTGATCGCCGAACGGCCGTTGGGCCAGATCGGCCCCACCACCACGGCGCTGTCGCCGGGCTCGATCAGGCACTGGATGGTGATCATGATGGCGTTCATGCCCGAGGCGGTGACCACCATGCGGTCCGGCCCGATCTCGGTGCCGTAGCCGCGCTTCAGGTAATCGCTGATCGCCTGCAGCAGCGGGGCGATGCCGCGATTGGGTGCGTAGAAGGTCTCGCCCTTGTCCAGCGCGGCAGCGGCGCCCTTGCGCA
Organism: Ferrovibrio sp.; assembly: GCF_025869515.1. Lineage (GTDB taxonomy): Bacteria > Pseudomonadota > Alphaproteobacteria > Ferrovibrionales > Ferrovibrionaceae > Ferrovibrio. The sequence continues at coordinate 42,985 of NZ_JAOZVR010000112.1, read as the reverse complement.
CAAACTCCGGCGTCGGCTCGTCGCCTTCGCCGAACCACAGCTTGATCATGTCGGGGATATCGGCCGAAGCGCGGGTGACAACGCGAATGCGGGAACCGGGCAGGTCGAGGATGGACTGGCAGATGGGAGCGTCGAGCATGATCACGTCTGTTTGGGGAGGCGGGAAAGCAGGAGGTCGATGATCTGATGGGAGGCGGCCTCGATATCGAGCCGGCCGGTCAGCACCGCATCGGCCAGCGTATCGAGTTCGCCGGCCGGCAGGTCGGTGAGGCCGCGGCGCAGGCGGTCGAGCACCAGATTCTGCAGCAGGCGGCGGGTGCGGGCGCGCGGATCGGGCCGCTTGCGCCGGCCGATGGCGGCGATGGCGTCGGCGAGTTCGGCGATACCCTTGCCGGTCGTGGCGCTGGTCTGCAACACCGGCACGGGAGCGGAACCACGCTGCGCGGTCATGGCGGCAAGCTGGCGGGCGGAGCGTTCGGCCAGGGGCAGGTCGGATTTGTTGACCACCAGCACATCGGCGATTTCGAGGATGCCGGCCTTGATCGCCTGCACGTCGTCGCCTAGGCCCGGCGCATTGACCACCACGCGCACATCGGCGATTTCGGCGATCTCGACTTCCGACTGGCCGGTGCCGACGGTTTCCACCACCACCACGTCGCGGCCCGAGGCATCGAAGACATCGATCACCCGCGCCGCCGTGCGAGAGAGCCCGCCGAGATGGCCGCGGCTGGCCAGGCTGCGGATGAAGACGCCGGGATCGGCGGCATGCTGGCTCATGCGGATGCGGTCGCCCAGGATGGCGCCGCCGGTGAGCGGCGAGGACGGATCGACGGCGACGACACCGACGCTCTGGCTGCGCTGGCGCAGCTCGCCGACATAGGCCGAGACCAGGGTGGACTTGCCGGCACCCGGCGCGCCGGTGAAGCCGACCACCAGGGCATGGCCGAGCCGGCCGCGGATCGCCTGCAATACCAGACGGGCATCGGCGGTCTCGTTTTCAACCGCCGTGATCGCCCGGGCGAGCGCGGCCCGGTCGCCGGCCAGCAGGGCCGGCAGCCAGTCCGGGACGGCCTCGGGCACCGCCCCGGGAGCGTCTTCTGGCGCGGCTGATTCGGCGGGCTTTTGCATCGCTGCACCATACGCGGTATGTAGACGGCCGAACAACAGCCCGAAGGCCTGACAAGCACAATGTCCGCCCCGCTCCCGTCACCCTCCACGCTCGCGCCCCGCGCCTACGGCCCGGTCAACTGGCTCGGCCTGTGGACGCTGTATGTCAAGGAAGTGCAACGCTTCCTCAAGGTGATCACGCAGACCGTGCTGGCGCCGATGGTGACGACGCTGCTGTTCTTCGCCGTCTTCGCGCTGGCGCTCGGCGGTGCCGTGCGCCATGTCGCCGGCCTGCCCTTCGTGGATTTCCTGGCGCCGGGCCTGATCATGATGGCCACGACGCAGAATGCCTTCGCCAACACCTCCTCCTCGATCATGATTTCCAAGGTGCAGGGCAATATCGTCGACGTGCTGATGCCGCCGATCAGCCCGGGCGAGTTGCTGGTCGCCTATGCGCTGGCCGGCGTGACGCGCGGCCTGCTGGTGGCGCTGGCGGTGGCGCTGGCGATCTGGCCCTTTGCCGCCATCCACCTGCATGACGCGGCGGCGGCGCTGTATTTCGTGCTGGCCGGCTCGCTGATCCTCAGCCTGATCGGCATTCTCGCCGGGCTGTGGAGCCAGAAATTCGACCATATGGCGGCGGTGACCAATTTCGTCGTCACGCCGCTCGCGTTTCTCTCCGGCACCTTCTACTCGGTGCAGCAGCTGCCGCCCTTCTGGTATGCCGCCGCCCATGCCAACCCGTTTTTCTTCATGATCGACGGCTTCCGCTATGGCCTAACCGGCCATACCGACGGCGACGTGCTGCTCGGCGGCAGCGTGCTGGGCCTGGTGGCGCTGGGCCTGTGGGTGGCCTGCTACCTGCTGCTGAAACGCGGCTATCGCCTGCGGCCATAAGCCGGATTTGAGCCGGACTGGGCCATTTTCGGCCCAGGACGGGCCAATCGCCCGCCAATCCGCTGCCAGGCAGGGCCAGTTCGGGGCCAGTGCGAGCCAACGCGAGCCAATCTGAGCCAACGCGAGCCAATTCCAGCCAACCGGGACCAATGCGGGCGCCCGAGTACCGGTCTTAAAGCCGAACCGGTCTCTAAGGCCATCCGGGCTTTCAGGACATCCCCCGGGCGTCCGGCTGCGCGACACGTGCCAGCGCCCGGAGCGGGTGGCCGGCAAGCGGAACATTAAGGGTACATCGGGCCGGGAAAAAGTCAATGTCCATGGCCGCGCGGCGGCGGCCGGAGGTCCGGCGCTTACTGCGCCGGCTTGCGCAGCGGCAGCACCAGCAGCAGGCCGCTGCCGAGCAGGGCCGCCCCGGCCAGCACGGCCGAGACACGGTCGTTATCGGCGATGGCAAACACCGCCACGGCGGCGGCGGTCAGCCCGACCAGAACGATCCGCCAGGTGCCCGGTTGCGCCGGCGTGATTTTCGGAAACTGCATGCGACGTCTTCCCCTCGCGCGCACGCTGACTGCAGCGGCGCATCCTGCCTGCGCGCAGCATAGCGAGGACGACAAAAATTTGGGATCGAAATTAGCAGTCACCGATGTCGCAGGACGGCTGACGGCAAAGCTGCGCTGATTGCTACATGACCTTCTTCATGGCCGCATACTGGCCATTGGCCCTGACCGTCACCGTCACATCAGTGCGGGTGCGGTTGCGCCAGAACCAGCCGTGATTGCCATCGAAAGCGGCGGTGAAGCTGCCTTCATCCTTCGCCACGCCGCGACCCTTCTTGTAGCTGGTCTCCTTGCCGGAACCGTCGCCGTGCAGGTCGTAATTGACGTCACCCGTGGCCGACCACGAATAGCTGACTGTGGCGCCCTGCTTCATTGCCAGCTTGATCTCGGTGCCCTGGCCCGGCTTCAGCGTCACGGACATTTCGTCGCTGCGCGCTACGACCGGCGCGGCCTGGGCGTGCGCGGTGCCGACGAACAGGGCGACAATGGCGCTGCCGATGCCGGAGCGGCGATCCAGCAGAAGCTCCTGATCCCGTCGCCGGTCTTCCTCGGCTTCCTTCGCCAGTTGCTGCTTGATCTCGCCCATTTCGGCGAGGCCCAGCACGCGACCGATGCCGGTGGGATCGATGGCGTATTCGGCAGGCAGCACGATGGTCACCAATATGGCGGCGGCGGCCAGAATGGCGATAACGGTGGAGCGGATCAGCTGCGCGGTCGACGGCAGTTCGGCGCGGGTCGGCAGGTCGGAGTTATACATCGATGGCTCCTCTATGATCAGGACATGAAATAGCCGGTCAGCTGATAGCCGACCAGTACGAAGCCCGCCGTCATCATCACGACATTGGCGGTATAGGCATGGTGCAGGAAGCTGGGCGTGCGCCGCCAGAAACCCATGACAATCAGGATCGCCGCCAGCGCCAGCAACTGGCCGACTTCGACTCCGACGTTGAAAGCCAGCAGATTCGGCAGCAGGCCATCGGGCGCGATGTCATAGTCGATGATCTTGGAGGCCAGGCCGAAGCCGTGGAACAGGCCGAAAACCAGTGTGGCCAGTTTCGTGTCGGGCTGGACGCCGAACCAGCGCTGGAAAGCGCCGAGATTGTCCAGCGCCTTGTAGACGATGGAGCCGCCGATGATGGCGTCGATCAGGTAGCTGTTGATGCCGAAATCGAAATAGACGCCCAGCAGCATCGTGGCGGAATGGCCGAGCGCGAACAGGCTGACATAAATGGCGATATGCTTCATCCGGTAGAGGAAGAAGATCACGCCGAGCAGGAACAGGATGTGGTCGTAGCCGGTGACCATATGCTTGGCGCCGAGATACATGAACGGCAGCAGCAGAACCCCGCTGACTTCCTGGATATAGCCCTTGTCGCCCTCGGCCACGGCATGGGCGAGTGCCGGCGGCGCCCATCCGATAAGCCATGCCGCCAGCGCGGCCAGAGCGATACCAAGATTGCGCATATCTGCCTGTCTCCGTGCTGGCTTGCCGTATCCTCCCCGGGGGGATATCATACCCCACATGAGCGAGCAACACCTGCACACCACCCATCCCGCGATCGCCAAGCGCCTGAAGCGCGCCGAAGGCCATCTGCGCAGCATCACCGCCATGATCGAGGACGGGCGCAACTGCCTCGATATCGCGCAGCAGCTGCACGCGGTGGAGAAGGCCATATCGCAGGCGAAGAAGACCCTGATCCAGGATCACATCGACCACTGCCTGGAGCAGGCCGCAGGTGCGCAGCCGAAACAGCGGCAAAGCTCGATCCGAGAATTCAAGGACATCACCAAATACCTGTAGCGAGGCAAAGGATGCAGGCCGCCGCCCGGCACTGGACTGGCATCGGGTTTGCCCTGGGCGCGGCGGCCCTGTTCGGCGCCAGCACGCCTCTGGCGAAATCGCTGCTCGGCGATGTATCGCCCTGGCTGATGGCCGGTCTGCTCTATCTCGGCGTCGGCCTTGGCCTCGGCGCGATCCGTACTGTCGCCCGCATGAAAGGCGGCGAGCGCCGGGAGGCGCCCCTGCGGCGGCGCGATGCCGGCTGGCTCGCGGCCGTGATCCTGTTCGGCGGTGTCGCCGGGCCGGTGCTGCTGATGCTGGGACTGAGCGCCACGCCGGCCTCCACTGCGGCGCTTCTGCTCAATCTGGAAGGCCTGGCAACGCTTGCCATCGCCTGGATCGTCTACCGCGAGAATGTCGATCTGAAAATCGGCCTGGGCGCGGCGGCGATTCTGGCCGGGGCGGTGGTCTTAAGCTGGGATGGCGGCGGGATCGGCTTCGACACGGGCATCGTTGCGATCATCATGGCCTGCCTCTGCTGGGGGATCGACAACAACCTGACCCGCAAACTGTCCTCGGCCGATCCGGTGCAGATCGCCATGCTGAAGGGCTTGGTGGCCGGCGGTGTGAATATCGCCCTGAGCCAGTGGCAGGGCGCGACCTTCCCCTCGTGGCCGATGGCCGCCGGGGCGATGGCGCTGGGCTTTCTGGGCTACGGCGTCAGCCTGGTGCTGTTCATCTATGGCCTGCGTCATCTCGGCGCGGCGCGCACCGGCGCGTATTTCTCGCTGGCGCCCTTTATCGGCGCCGCCATCGCGGTGCTGGCTTTCGGCGAGCCGGCCTCCGGCCGGCTTGGCATTGCGGCAATCCTGATGGGGATCGGACTGTATCTGCATCTGGCCGAACGGCACGACCACGATCATGTCCATGAGGAACTGGTGCATGAACATGCCCACCGGCATGACGAGCACCATCGGCACGAGCATACGCCGGACGATCCGCCCGGCGAGTCGCATGTGCATGTCCATCGGCATGCCCGGCTGATCCACCGTCATCCGCATTACCCGGATATCCATCATCACCACCGCCACGGCTAGCGCCTGCCGTCAGGCTTCGCTGGTGCGCGCTACGCGTTCCTCATAGGCCGTGCAGAGCACGATTTTCCAGCCATCCGCGAAGCGATGGAGCGTGTAGCCGGTGCGAAACCGCCAGGGCGCAAGACCCTCGCGACGCGCGACCGTCCAGACCAGATTCGCCACCGCATTATCCGCGCCCTGCAGCAACAGCTCCGCGAGACTGCAGGACGCGCCGGCATAGCCGCCGTCGCGATACAACGCGACCAGCGCCACCATATTGGCGAGGATATCCTCCGGTCGCGTCCAGACCCGCGGCGCGCCATCGATCAGCATGCCCGGCACGGCGAAATGCGCCGCGATGGCGGCAGCATCGAGCCGGTCGAAGGCCGCGCGGTAGCTGTCGAAGAAAGCCTGTAGTTCAGAATTCATGAGAGCCCCGTCATGCCACGCTTAGTAAAACTAAGAAACTCGTGGATGCTCGGGTCAAGCCCGAGCATGACGATTATTTCTCGTGCAAGCAGAGACGGTGATTGCAGCCCCTATAAAACCCGTCATCCTCGGGCTTGACCCGAGGATCCATCGCATCTCACCGCGAGAGATGACCCACCGGGCCTGCCGTGAACATCCGTGTTCGTTCTGCCTGAGATCCTCGGGACAAGCCCAAGGATGACGAGTATGGGATTGGGATGTGGGCATGCCGCACGCTCTCTTCGTCATGGCCGGGCTTGTCCCGGCCATCCACGCCTAGTTGTCGCGTGAAAAAGAAACTCGTGGATGCCCGGGCCCAGGAATGCTTCTTGGCCGGGCATGACAGCAGTGTTTTAACCGACCAGCAGCTTCTCCAGCGCCGCGCGGATGCGCGGCGGGATCGGCACCGGCTTCTGCACGCCGCGCTCGACAAACACATGCACGAAATGCCCGGTGGCGGCGGGATGCGGGTCATTGGCGCGGAACAGCGCGATCTCGTGGCGCGCCGAGGAATTGCCGAGTTTCGTGGTGCGAAGCCAGCCTTCCACCGTTTCGGGATAATTCAGCGACTTGTGGAAGCGGCAGCCGCTTTCCGCCAGCAGGCCGATGACCGGATCGCCGACCATGTCGAGGCCGCCGAAGCGGATCATGTAGTCGTTCACCAGCGTGTCGAAATACGCGTAATACTGCACGTTGTTAACATGCTGGTAGACGTCGATATCCGACAGCCGGGTGGGAATCAGCAGGCTGTGGCGGTAGTTGTCGCGCGTCTCGGTGCGCGGATCTTTCGCATCGCTCATAGGGCCTGCTCGTAGATTTTCAGGGCGTCGTCGTAACCGACCTCGCGCGGGTTGTTGACCAGCAGGCGCTGCTGATTCATCGCGTCCTTCGCCAGCATCGGCAGGTGATTGTGGCTGATGCCGACTTGGGCGAGGCGCTTTTCCAGCTTCACATCGTCGATGATCGCTTCCAGTTCGGCCAGCAATGCACCGGCGCCCGTCGATGGCGTGCTGAAACTCTTACCAGGAAGGAGGATCGGCGCCAGTTCGGCATACTGGCCGGCGGCGGTTTCGACCTCCAGGTTGAAGCGCAGCACATGCGGCAGCATCAGCGCATTCGACAGGCCATGCGGCACATGGAAATGTCCGCCCACGGGATAGGCCAGCGCATGTACCGCCGCCACCGGCGCATTAGCGAAGGCCATGCCGGCCAGCATGGCGCCGAGCAACATCTCGGACCGCGCCGCGCGGTCCTTCGCGCCTTCGGCCGAGCACACCGTGCGGATGTTTTTCGACAGGAGCCGCAGCGCCTCGCGGCCCAGCGCATCCGACATCGCGTTCTTCTTGTGCTTCGAGGTATAGGCCTCGATGGCATGCACCATGGCATCCACGCCGGTGGCCGCCGTGACGGAGCGCGGCAGGCCGAGCGTGAGATCGGCATCGAGCAGGGCGATGTCGGGCAGCAGCAGCGGTGAGACCACGCCCTTCTTCTCAGATTCACCTGTCGTGATGATGGCGATGCCGGTGACTTCCGAGCCGGTGCCGGCCGTGGTGGGCACCTGGATCAGCGGCAGGCGTTTGCCGCGCGCATTGCCGACACCATAAACCTCGCTGAGCTGCTGCGTGGCGACGGGGAGGAAGGCGACCAGCTTGGCGATATCCATCGACGAGCCGCCGCCGAAGCCGATCACGCCGTCGGCTTTGAAGTCCTTCGCCACTTTGACGGCCTCATGCACCAGCTTTTCCGGCGGGTCGGCCTCGGTGCGGTCGTAGATGGTGACACTGATCCCGGCGGCCTTCAGGCTGTCCAGCCCGGCCTGCGGCAGGCCGAGTTTCATCACGCCCGGATCGGTGACCAGCACCACGCGGCTGGCGCCCAGGTCGGCCATCAGGGCGCCCAGTTTGGCGCTGGCGCCCGGCTCGCAATAGACCCGCCGCGTGGTCTCGAAGCTCAAGCTGGTCATGGCGGGCCCTCCGGTAATAGTTGAGTGTTTTCCTGACACTAGCCCGAGCCCCGGGGCCCTGCCAGCCCCGGGACGGCCTGCCCCGACGGCAGCCACGACCGGCCCGCCCAGTATCTCTCCGGCAACCCTCTGGCAACCAATGTCCCCCTACATTCGCTGAATTGACACAAGGCCTTATCGACCCTTAGAGTCCGGGCTTACCGCCAGCCCGGCCGCGTAAAACCCGGGGCTGGCTTCATTATTTTCTGGGCCCGGACCTGTTCTTCATTCCGAAGACTGGCCGGACCCTTTTGACCCAAGGAGAGATGTCGTGAGCGAAGCATTGATGTCGACCTACGCGAGGCAGGACCTTGCGTTCGAGCGGGGCGAGGGTTCCTACCTCTACACCGCCGACGGTCGACGTTATCTCGACTTCGGCTCCGGCATCGCCGTCACCGCGCTCGGCCACAGCCATCCCCATCTGGTGAAGGCGATCCAGGAGCAGGCGGCCAAACTGTGGCACACCTCCAACCTGTTCCGTATCCCGGAGCAGGAGAAACTGGCCCAGCGGCTGGTCGACCACTCGTTTGCCGACAAGGCCTTCTTCTGCAACTCGGGCGCCGAGGCCAATGAAGGCGCCGTGAAGGTGGCGCGCAAGTATTTCGCCTCGAAGGGCAAGCCGGAGAAATTCCGCATCATCACCTTCGAGGGCGCCTTCCATGGCCGCACGCTGGCCATGCTGGCGGCGACCAACAACGCCAAGTATCTGGACGGCTTCGGCCCCAAGGTGGAAGGCTTCGACCAGGTCGCCTTCGACCTGAAAGCGGCGAAAGCGGCGATCACGCCGGAAACCGCCGCCTTCATGATCGAGCCGATCCAGGGCGAGAGCGGCATCCGCAGCGTGCCGACCGAGATGCTGCGCGGCCTGCGCCAGCTCTGCGACGAAAACGACATGCTGCTGATCCTGGACGAGGTGCAGACCGGCATGGGCCGCACCGGCAAGCTGTTCGCCTATGAATGGTCGGGCATCACGCCGGATATCATGTCGCTGGCCAAGGGGCTGGGCGGCGGCTTCCCGGTCGGCGCCGTGCTGGCCACCAAGGAGGCCTGCTCCGGCATCGTGCCGGGCACCCATGGCACCACCTTTGGCGGCAACATCCTGGCGATGACGGCCGGCAATGCCGTGCTCGATGTCATGCTGGAAGACGGCTTCTTCGACGGCGTGCAGAAGCGCAGCTCGTATTTCATGCAGCAGCTGGTGATGCTGAAGGACCGCTATCCCGAGGTGATCGAGGATGTGCGCGGCCAGGGTTTCCTGACGGCGATCAAGACCAAGCCGCTGAACACCGACTTCCAGGCCGCCATGCGCGACGAGCATATCCTCGGCGTCACCGCCGGCGACAATACCGTGCGCCTGATTCCGCCGCTGACCATGCCGGAAAAGGATCTGGTGGAAGGCATCCGCCGGCTGGAAGCCGCCTGCCAGAAGCTGCAGGACAAGGCGAAAGTCGCGGCATGATGAACCGCAACGGCATTCGCCATTTCCTCGATCTCGACCAGTTCGCGCCGGACACCCTGCGCGGCATCCTCAGCCATGCCATGCGCATGAAGGCCGGCCGCAAGGGCCTGCCCAAGGGCACCGTGGAAAAGGACCGGCCGGGCCGCGACCGGATTCTGGCGATGATCTTCGAGAAGCCCTCGACCCGCACCCGGCTCTCCTTCGACAGCGCCATGCGCCAGCTCGGCGGCGAGACCATCGTGGTGCGCGCCGACGAGCTGCAGATCGGCCGCGGCGAAAGCATCGCCGATACCGCCAAGATCCTGTCGGGCAATGTCGACGCCATCATGATGCGCACCAGCAAGGCGCAGAACCTGCGCGAGCTGGCGGCCAACGCCTCCGTGCCGGTGATCAACGGCCTGACCGACGACAGCCATCCCTGCCAGGTGATGGCCGATGTGATGACGTTTGAGGAAAAGCTCGGCCCGATCAAAGGCCAGAAGCTGGCCTGGGTCGGCGACGGCAACAACATGGCCACCTCGCTGATCCATGCCGCCGTGCAGTTCGGCTTCCGCCTCGACCTCGCCTGCCCGCCGGAGCTGCAGCCCGATCCCAAGGTGCTGAAATGGGCCGCCGAGCGGCAGGGCCAGATCCGCGTCACCAGCGATCCGGTCGAAGCGGTGAAGGATGCTGCCTGCGTCATCACCGACACCTGGGTGTCGATGGGCATGAAGGACGCCGAGCGCCGCCACAAGATCCTGGCGCCGTTCCAGGTCAATGCCGAACTGATGCGCAAGGCGGCGCCGAATGCCATCTTCATGCACTGCCTGCCCGCCCATCGCGGCGAGGAGGTGACCGCCGAGGTGATCGACGGGCCGCAGTCGGTGGTGTTCGACGAGGCGGAAAACCGCCTGCATGCGCAGAAGGCGATCCTGGCCTGGTGTTTCGGCGCCTAGTGTCGAAACCCCCGCGCCGGATTATAGTGGGCCCGTGAGTACGCTTTCCCTTCACGACGACCTGTCGCTGCCCTTCCAGATCGAGCAGTGCGATACGCGCGGCCGCCTGGTGCGGCTGGGCCCGGCGCTCGACCGCATGCTGGCGCGCCACGCCTATCCCGAACCGGTGGCGCATCTGCTGGCCGAGGCCACCGCGCTGGTCGCCACCATGGCCAGCGCGCTGAAATTCGACGGCATCTTCTCGGTGCAGGCCAAGGGCGACGGCCCGGTGTCGACCCTGGTGGTGGATTACCGCACGCCGGGCCATCTGCGCGGTTATGCCAGTTTCGATGCCGGGCGGCTGGACGGGCTGGAACTCGGCCCGGGCTCGGACCGCGCCCTGGTGCCGCTGCTGCTCGGCAAGGGCTATCTCGCCTTCACCATCGACCCGCAGGGGCCGGACATGGAGCGCTACCAGGGCATCGTCGATCTGTCCGGCGCCACGCTGGCGGAAGCGGCGCATGCCTATTTCGCCCAGTCGGAACAGCTCAATGCCCGCGTCGTGCTGGGGGCGGCCCATCGCAAGGGCGCCGACGGCCGCAAACACTGGCGCGCCGGCGGCATCCTGCTGCAGCAGTTGCCGCAGCAGCCGGGCGGACTGTCGGCGGAGGACAGAACCTTCGCCTGGGAAAAGGTGACCGCCCTGCTCGGCACGGCGAAAGCCGACGAGCTGACCGATCCGGGCCTGACCCAGAACGAGCTGCTGTTCCGCCTGTTCCACGAGGATGGCGTGCGGGTGTTCGAGACGGCCGCGCTGCAGGACCGCTGCACCTGCTCGCAGGAGAAGGTGCGCGGCATCCTCGCCACCTTCAGTCCCGACGAAATCACCGATATGACGACCCCGGACGGCCTGATCACCGTGACCTGCCAGTTCTGCAGCGACAGTTACAGTTTCCCGGCCGAGGCGATCAGCGCCGAGGCCCGGAATTAGGGTTCGGGGCGAAAAACCGGGCGATGCCGCGGCCAGGCTGCGCTGACGAACCCCGCGCCCGAACGTTCTGCTTGGCAAGTCCATCCCCGTTCATCAGCCCGCAGCCGTCCTCCGCACCCTGTGCGTCCGGGTGTAACGGTCCCGCTGTTGTCATGGGTGGGCCTTGAATTTGCCCCAATTCGCCGCCTATTAGAGGGCGGAAAACAAGGAGAAACGACCCATGCGCAGCCGCCTCGCCTCCCTGCTCGCCGTCCTCGGCCTCTCGCTCGCCGTCGCCGCCTGTTCGGGCCCGATGGAAAAGTCGATCCTGCCGGAGATCACCTTCGCCGATCAGCCCAAGCTGACCTTCGCCGCCAGCTCGGTCGAGACCATCCTGGAATACCAGCCGACAGCGCAGCCGCCGCATATCGAACTGGCGATCCCGCAGCCGCCGGCGAGCGTCGCCACCCGCTGGACCCGCGACCGCATCGCGCTGGACATGAGCCAGCAGAACCGCGTCACCGTTGTCATCCGGAAGGCCGGCGTCACCGAGGTCGACCTGAAGAAGACGCCGGGCCTGCGCGGCAGCTTCACCGAGGACCAGGTCGCCCGCTTCGATACCGAGGTGGAAATGGCGGTCGAGGTGCGCGATGCCCGCGGCTTCCGCGTCGGCGAGGCCACGGCGTCGGCCCGCCGCTCCAACTCGATGGGCGAGAAGGCGACGCTGAACGACCGCGACCGCCTGATCCATGCCCTGGTGCGCGAAACCATGATGGACGTCAATCGCGAGCTGGAGCGCAACATCCGCCAGTATATGCCGCTTTACGTCCGGTAAGGCCCGGCCGGTAAGCTGTTGATCGCGCTCCGTTCGTATACGAACGGAGCGCTCCCGACGCACATGGTGCCCTGCCGCAAGGTCATTCTTTAGGCAGCAGTTTTCGACCCGGTCGAGGTTTGTCTCCGCCGGGTCGATCTGCTAGAGAGAGCCCAAAGAGCCTCAACTCTGACCACTCCTGCCGGGAAGCGGAAACGCCTGTCATGCCAACGCCGAAAAAGCGCCCCCTGGTGATCGTGACCCGCAAGCTGCCGGATCCGATCGAAACCCGGATGATGGAGCTGTTCGACACAAGGCTGAACATCGCCGACAAGCCGATGAGCCAGGCCGAGCTGATCGATGCGGTGAAGACCGCCGATGTACTGGTGCCGACGATCACCGATCACGTCGATGGCGCCGTGCTGGCCCATGCCGGCCCCAATTTCCGCCTGATCGCCAATTTCGGCACCGGTGTCGACCATATCGACCTGGCCGCCGCCCGCGGGCGCGGCATCACCGTGACCAACACGCCGGGCGTGCTGACCGAAGACACCGCCGACATGACCATGGCGCTGATCCTGGCCGTGCCGCGCCGCCTGGTGGCTGGCGCGCTGGCGCTGCGCGAGGGCAAGTTCGAAGGCTGGTCACCGACCTGGATGCTGGGCCAGCGCATCTGGGGCAAGCGGCTCGGCATCATCGGCATGGGCCGCATCGGCCAGGCGGTGGCGCGGCGCGCCAAGGCTTTCGGCCTGTCGATCCACTACCACAACCGCAAGCGCGTGCATGAGAGCGTGGAGCAGGAGCTGGAGGCGACCTACTGGGAAAGCCTCGACCAGATGCTCGCCCGCATGGACATCATCTCGGTGAACTGCCCGCATACCCCGGCCACCTTCCACCTGCTGTCGGCGCGCCGGCTCGACCTGCTGCCGCCGCATGCCTATGTGGTGAACACCGCGCGCGGCGAGATCATCGACGAGAACGCCCTGGTGCGGAAACTGCGCAAGGGCGAAATCGCCGGCGCCGGGCTGGATGTGTTCGAGCATGAACCGGCGGTCAACCCCAAGCTGCTGGAGCTCGACAATGTCGTGCTGCTGCCGCATATGGGCTCGGCCACGCTGGAAGGCCGCATCGACATGGGCGAGAAGGTGCTGATCAACATCAAGACCTTCGCCGACGGCCATGCCCCGCCCGACCGGGTGATTCAGGGCCTGCTCTAGGATCGCACTGTTTTTGGGCGGAGTCGTTCGCCGGCAGGTCTGGCCGGGCGTCAGCCTGATCTACCGGAGCGGGCTGTAGTGGCGGGATGCGGAAATTTCCATTCCCAGTTGCCCGTCGCCTGCGCCATACTCCGGGCCAACCGACTGCCGATCCCGGATGACCGCCATTAGCCCTTACGCGCCCTGCCCGCCCCGCTTCAACGAGCTGCTGGACTCGCATAACCGTTTCGTCTCCTCGCTGGGCAGCCAGGTGCCGATGGGCCGCCGGCTGCAATGCGAGCGCATCGATTTCGGCGCCATCAAGCTGATGAAGCAGAACCTGCACCGCGCCTCGCTGCCGATGTGCAAGCTCAGCTGCGCCGACCTGCGCGAAAGCAATTTCGTCGAGGCCGAGATGATGGCCTGCGACATGAGCGCCGCCGACCTGACATCGGCGAATTTCGCCAAGGCCGATCTGCGTGGCGCTGATTTGAGCCGGGCGGTGCTGACCAACACGCGCTTCAACGATGCCCAGCTCGGGCCGTATCAATCCTCGCGCGACGAGTTCGGCGTCGCCACCAAGCTGCATTCGGCCAGGATCAAGGGCGCCAGCTTCTCGGGCGCCATGCTGAACGAGGCCGCCTTCGACAAGGCCAATCTGCAGGACACGTCGTTTGCCTATGCGCGGCTGGAGAATGTGAGTTTCCGCGGCGCCGACCTGCGTGGCGCCAGCTTCGCCAAGGCCGATCTCGGCTCCGGCATGGCCGAAATGATCGAATCCGCCGGCGGCAAGGTCGAGCGGCCGATGAGCGTGGCCAACCTGGCCGAAGCCATCGCCCAGCATCTGGAGTGGATCCACAGCGACGGCCGCCGCGGCAGCCGTGCCGTGCTGCGCGGCCTCAATCTCGCCGGCGGCCGCTTTGTCGGCGCCGACCTGAGCGGCGCCGACCTGAGCGAGACCAACCTGGCCGGCGCCGACCTCTCCGGCGCCAAGCTGATCTGCACCGATCTGCGCGGCGCCAACCTGAGCCGCGCCGTGCTGGAAAAAACCGATTTCCGCGGCGCCATGCTGGACGGCTGCTTCGGCTTCATGCCGAGCGGGAGTCTTTAAACGGGCCGCCGTCACCCCGGGCTTGACCCGGGGTCCCATTCAAAAAAAGAAAATGGAATCTCTGCCCGTCGCGCTTTGCGCGACAATACATGCATGGCGGCAAAGCCGCCGGGCGCGGGGATGACACGACAATTGAAAAACAGAAAACCGTCACCCTCGGATTTAGTCCGAGGGTCCATCTGCGTGTTCCGATGCGCGGATGGTGCAAATGGACCCTGGGGACAAGCCCCAGGGTGACATCTGTGTTTGTGTGTTAGCGCGTTACGCGATCGCCTTCAGCTCGTTGACGCCGGCGAGGTCGACGCTGACCAGCGTGGAGACGCCGCGTTCGGCCATGGTGACGCCGAACAGGCGGTCCATGCGCGCCATGGTGATCGGATGGTGGGTCACCACCACGAAGCGCGTGCCCTCGCCGATGCTGGAGGTCTGGCGCGCCATCGCTTCCATCAGGTTGCACAGGCGCTCGACATTGGCGTCGTCGAGCGGCGCGTCCACTTCGTCCAGCACGCAGATCGGCGCCGGGTTGGTGAGGAAGACGGCGAACAGCAATGACAGCGCGGTGAGCGCCTGCTCGCCGCCCGAGAGCAGCGACATCACCTGCAGCCGCTTGCCCGGCGGCGAAGCATAGATTTCCAGGCCGGCCTGCAGCGGATCATCGCTTTCCACCAGCTGAAGGTGCGCCTTGCCGCCGCCGAACACCTCGACGAACAGCTTCTGGAAGTGACTGTCGACCTTCTGGAAGGCCTCCAGCAGGCGCTCGCGGCCTTCCTTGTTGAGCGAGGTGATGCCCTGGCGCAGCTTTTCGATGGCCGAGACCAGATCGGTCTGCTCGGTGCTGAGCGCCGTGAGCTTCTCCTCCACCTCGTTGGCTTCCAGCTCGGCGCGCAGGTTCACCGGACCCATATTGTCGCGTTCCTTGCGCAGGCGTTCGAGGCGGTTCTCGACCACATGCAGCTCGGGGAATTCCTCGTCGTCTTCGACTTCGCCGGCCTTGAGCACGGCATCGAGCGTGCAGTCGAGCACCTCGCGCACGCGGATCGCCAGCTCGTCCAGGCTGACGCGCTGATGCTCCAGGTCGCTTTCGGCCTTGACGCGGGCTTCGCGGCCGGTGCCGAGCAGCTGTTCGATCTCGCGCGCGGTTTTCGCGGCGAGCTGCTGCGCCGCCTCGGCATTGGCGAGGTGATCGGCGGCTTCCCGGCGCGCGGTTTCGGCGACCGAAATCTGCTCGAGCAGGGCGCTGCGGCGGCTTTCGATCTCGCGCGGAATCTGTTCCAGCTTTTCCAGTTCGGCACTCGCCTCGGCCTGGCGGGCGCCAAGCTGGGCGAGCTGCTGGCTGGCGCTTTCGTTGCGCGCATTGGCGGCGCGACGCTCGATCACGATGGCGTCCAGGCGACGGGCGCGGGCCTGGGCATCGAGGCGCAACTGTTCCAGCGCGGCGCGGCGCTCGACCAGCACCTGGCGCAGCGCATTCACCTCGTCGCGCAGCATACCGATCAGCTGGCGCACCTCGTCTTCCGCCGGCATGGCGGCCAGGGCGGCCTCTTCGGCGCTGCGGGCCTGTTCGGCCTCGGCGATCTCACTGCCGGTCTGCTGCTTCTGCTCGGCCAGGGCGGCCAGCCGCGACTGGCGCTCGGCTTCCTTGCGCACCATCTCGGCCTGGCGGTCGCGCGCCTGGCCCAGTTCGCGATCGGCGCGGGCGATATCCTGGTTGGCGCGTTCGCGCGCCGCATGGCGCTCGCGTTCGGTGGCGGCGATCGCCCCCGTCGCATGCTCGCGCGCCGTGTTGCGGTCGCGTTCGGCGGCGACGACGCCCTGGTTGGCGCGATCGCGCGCGGCCTGGCGCTCGCGCTCGGCGGTCTGCACCACCGCGCTGGCCTGATCGCGGGCCTCGGCGGCGGCGCGCTCGGCGGCCTGCACGATGCCGCTGGCGGCTGAGCGGGCCTCGGCGCGGTTCTGCTCGGCGGTCTGCACCACATTGGCGGCCTGCTGGCGCGCGGCATTGCGGGTTTCTTCCGCCGCGGCGACGGCCTGGCGCGCGGCGCGTTCGGCGACGGCGGCCTCTTCGGTGGCGCGGCGGGCCTCTTCATAAGCGGCCTGCGCCTCGCGCAGACGGCCTTCCAGATCGCGCAGTTCCTCGCGCAGATCGGCGAGGCGGTTGCGCTGCTCCAGCTTGATCGACGCCGAGGTCGGCGCACCGGCCTTGACGGTGAAGCCGTCCCAGCGCCACAGCGCGCCGGACTTGGTCACCAGCCGCTGGCCGAGCTTCAGATCGGCGCGCAGGCGGGCGCCATCGGCATCATCGGCGACGAGGCCGATCTGGCTCAGGCGGCGCTGCAGGGCGGCGGCACCGGTGACGAATTTCGACAGCGGCTCGGCGCCGAAGGGCAGAGCCGGCGCATCGGTCAGCGGCGGCAGCGCATCCCAGTGCATCGGCGCATTCGGATCGGTGGCGGCATTCAGCTCGTCGGCCAGCGCGGCGCCGAGCGCCTTCTCGAAGCCGGGCTCCACCGTGACCTGGTCGATCAGCGGCGGAAAGAGATTGCTTTCGTCCAGCTTGAGCAGCTTGGTCAGGCCGGTCTCTTCCGCCTTCAGGCGGGTGAGTTCGCCCTGCGCGCCCTGCCAGGCCTCGCGGCTGGTCTGCTCGGCCTGCTGTTTCGCGGCCCGTGCGGCTTCGGCGGCCTCGACGCCGCCGCGGGCGGCGGCGATCTTCTCGGCATGCTCGGCCTCGACGGCATTCAGGCCGGCACGGGCGGCTTCGATCTTCTGCGCATGTTCGGCCTCGACGGCATTCAGCCCGCCGCGCGCGGCCTCGATTTTCTGCTCATGCTCGGCACCGGCCTGGGCCAGCGCGGCGCGGGCCGCGTCGATCTTCTGCGCATGCTCGGCCTCGACGGCCTCCAGCGCGGCGCGCGCGGTTTCGATCAGCCGGGCCTGTTCGGCCTCGACGGCTTCATAGGCCTGGCGCGCGGCATCGATCTTCGCCGCATGCTCGGCCTCGATGCCATCCAGCGCAGTGCGCACGGTTTCGACCGCAGCCTGTTTGGCCTCGACCTCGGCATTGGCGGTTTCGGCTTCGGCCAGCGCCTCGGTCTGCTCCTGCAGGCGCTGCTCTTCGGCGCTCAGCTCGGCAAGGCGGGCATTCAGCCGCTCCAGACGGCGGCCGGCATCCTCGATGGCCTGGCGCAGGCGGGCACGCTGGGCCTGCTCTTCCGCCGCACGGTCGGTCAGCGTGTCGAGTTCGGCCTGGCTGGCATCGACCCTGCCCTGCGCTTCGCTCACGCCGGCCTCGGCGGCGGTCTGGGCTTCGGCCTCGCCGGCGCGCTGGGCTTCCAGCTCCCCGGTCTCGGCGGCGAGCCGCGCCACGGTCTCTTCGGCATCCTGCGACAGCGCGCTTTCGCGCTCGGCATCGGAGCCAATCTGCGCCAGACGCGCGCGCACCTGCTCGGCGGCCTCCTGGGCACGGGCGGATTCCGCATCCAGGCCTTCGCGCGCCACCGTCAGGCGATGCAGGCGGGCGCCGGCCTCGGCCTCATGCTGGCGCAGCGGCGGCAGCGCCTCGGCGGCGACGCGCTCGGATTCATGCGCCTCGGAAACCTGCAGGGTGCGGTCGGCCACCTCGCGTTCGGCGGCCTGCAGGGCCTGCTCGGCCTCGGCCAGCGCATGTTTCAGCGCATCATGCTTGAGATGGAACAGGGTCGCTTCGGTCTTGCGGATCTGGCCGGCGATGTTGCGGTAGCGGCTGGCCTGGCGGGCCTGGCGCTTCAGGGACTGCAACTGGTTGTCGAGCTGGCCGATCACATCGACCACGCGTTCCAGATTCTGCTCGGCCGCCTTCAGCCGCAGTTCGGCCTCATGCCGGCGCGAATGCAGGCCGGAAATGCCGGCCGCTTCTTCGAGCAGCATGCGGCGGTCGGTCGGCTTGGCATTGATGATGGCGCCGACACGGCCCTGGCTGACCATGGCCGGCGAATTGGCGCCCGAGGCAAGATCGGCGAACAGCAGCTGCACGTCGCGCATGCGCACGTCATTGCCGTTGATCGAATAGTCCGAGCCCTTTTCGCGCTCGATCTTGCGCGTGATCTCGACCATTTCCTGTTCGTTGAAGGCGGCCGGGGCGGTGCGCGTGGCATTGTCCAGCGTCAGCGTCACTTCGGCGATATTGCGGGCCGGCCGCGTGGCCGTGCCCGCAAAGATCATGTCGTCCATGCCCGTGCCGCGCATGCGCTTGGCCGAGTTTTCGCCCATCACCCAGCGCAGCGCTTCCACCAGATTCGACTTGCCGCAGCCGTTCGGACCGACAATCCCGGTCAGGCCGGGATGGATGACGAAATCCGTCGGCTCGACGAAGGACTTGAAACCGGACAAGCGCAACTTGGTGAACTGCACGGGGACTCCCTTTCAATAACGCAGCGCGGCGATTACTTCGCCAGCGCGTCGAGTTTCTTGCGCATATCGTCGATGCTCGGCACGCCGGACTCGGCCTTGCCGTTGATGATCAGAGTCGGCGTCGAATTGACGTTGAACTTCTGATTGCCTTCGAGGCGCGAATTCAGGATGTAATCGCCGAGCGGCTTGTCGGCGAGGCATTTGTCGAACTGTTCGGCCGACACGCCGCCGAGGCGACCGATCTGGGTCAGCGCGGCTTTCGGATCGGGCGAGCCGGCCCACTGGCGCTGCTGCGCGAACAGCACGTTGAGATAGGTGTAATACTTTTCCGGGCCGCCGCAGCGCGCCAGCACGGCGCCGGCGAAGGCAAGCTGGTCGAGCGGGAAGTCGCGGAAGATCAGTTTGGCCTTGCCGGTATCGATATACTCGGTCTTCAGCGCCGGCAGCACGTCGGCATGGAAGGCCGCGCAATGCGGACAGGTGAGTGAGGCATATTCGATGATGGTGACGGGCGCCTCGGCCTTGCCGAGCACCATGTCCTGCAGACGCGGGTCGCCGCCTGCGGCGCCGGCCTGAGCCTGGACACCACCTGCGAAGAAACCACCGAAGACCAAAACCAGGGTCAGGACGAAACGCTGTATATATTTCATGGAGATGCTCCGACCCCCTACATCTTGGGGGCATTGTATGGTTGCAGGTCCGGCTGGCAACCGGACTCTGCCGTTATCCACAAGAATCTGGCGCGCTCAAGGCGCCTCAGCGACTCGCACCAAAAAGTGATTGCCCAAGATTCTCAAGGGCTTGTCGCAACTCGCGATCTTCGACTCCGGCCAGCAATTCTTCCAATCTGGCACGCTGCTCGGCATTCAGTGGCCGAATGCTCCGCTCCGGTTGCCGTACCGACTCGGGACGGCGGATCGGAGTCTGTTTCAGGCGCAGCTTCTCGACGGCGCGGAAACCGAAATAGCCGTTGACCTTGTCGATGATCAGCGGGCTGAGATGCTGCAGCTCAAGCGCGAAAGCCGGACTGACGCCGATCTCCAGCGTGGCGGCATGGCCGGCGCCCGAGGCATAGACCATTTTCTCGGGCTGGGTTTCCGCCGTCAGCAGCGGGCCGGCGATCTCGGCCCAGTGGTTGATGATCTCGGCCAGCGCCACGCCGCGCTGCTTCATGATCGGCCGGGTCAGGCGACCGAGCGAGACGCCGAGCGCCTTCGGTGCGTTGGTGCGCTGCGAGGGATCGCGCGGTTTTTTCGGTTCGGTCACGTCGCCACGACGGCGCGGATGACGGCAAGGCCGGCGAAGAGTCCGGCCACGGCAAGCACCGCCGAGCCGAGCATGTAGAGGCCCGCAGCCAGGAATTCACCGCGCTCATACAACAGCGCGGTTTCCAGCGAGAAGGCGGAAAAGGTGGTGAAGCCGCCGAGCAGGCCGGTGGTGAGGAACAGGCGCCACTGCTGCGGCAGGCCGCTTTTCAGGGCAAAATATTCCGCCACCAGCCCCATGACAAAGGAGCCGGCGATATTGATCGTCAGGGTGCCCCAGGGAAAGCCGGCGCCGATCAGGCGCATGGCGGCGAGATTGACGCCATGGCGCAGCGCCCCGCCGATGCCGGCGCCGAGAAAGACGATCAGGTAGCTCATGGCGCCCAGTTTAGCGCAGGGCGATTTAATAGCCCACCGCTTCGCTGAGGCGCTCGTAGCGCGGCCCCTGCAGCCGGTAGATATAGGCCTGCCGGGTGCCCTGGCGGCCGCCATCGGCAAAGGCCTGCAGGGTGCCGCCGAACAGGTCGCGCCAGCCGCGGATGCTGGCCACCGCCCGGGTCAGACGCGCCAGGCCGGTTTCGCCCTCGGCGCGGTCGAGCGTCAGCACGGCCAGATCGGCGATGGTGGCGCCGTAGATCGCGCCGGCATTCGGCTCGACATTGAAGCGGGTCTTGTAGGCATCCATCCAGGCCACCACCTCGGCCGAGGCCGTGGCGCGGTCCGGCAGCGCAATGGACGACACGCTGTACAGGCCCTGGGTGGCGCCGCCCGGCGCCTGCGCCAGCAGGTAGTCATGCGTGGTGGAGGGACCGAGGAAGGCGACGTCGGTCCAGCCCGTGGTTTTCGCCACCGCCATCGGCAGGATGGTGTCGCGCAGCAGGGTGGCGAGCACGACCAGGTCGCAGCCGCTGCCGCGCAGGCGCGCCACCGGCGCGGTGAAATCGGTGTCGGTGGGGCGATGCGTGACCACGGCTCTGGTGGTCTGGCCATGCTGCGCCAGCTGGTCGCGCACGGCCTGCTGCACCTCCTCACCGTAATCGGTGCCCTGCGCCAGCACGCAGACGGCGCGCTTGCCCTGGGTCTCCACCATCCATTTCACGCCGGCGCGGATCTGGTCGTAATAGAGCGAGCCGGAAATCCAGCTGATCGAATCGGCGGCCTGCACCAGCTCGCGATTGGCGGCCATCGGAAACAGGTTGGCCCGGCCGGCGGCGCGCAGCTGCGGCTGCACCGCCTGCACCTGCGCGGTGCCGAGCGAGCCGACGAAAACCTGCGCGCGATCGTATTTGATCAACTTGGCTGCCGCCTGCACCGCGCGCGGGACCTGGAACTGATGATCCTCGACCACCAGCCGCAGCCGGCGGCCGCGGATGCCGCCGGCGGCATTCACCGCATCGAAGCGCAGCCGCATCGCATTGACCACGGCATGGCCGTAGACCGCGGCCGGGCCGGACAGGTCGGTGAGCGTACCGATGACGATGTCGGATTTGTCCGCAGCGAAGGACGGGGTCGGCAGGGCCAGGCCGATCAGGCCGGACAATGCCGCTGCAAGCAGGTGGCGCCGCATGAGCTTCTCCCAATGAAGGCGGGCACAAGGTGGCGCAGGCGGCACCGGCAATGCAAGCGGCACGACGTGGCAGGAAGCGAATCTCGATGCTAGTGTTCGGCCCATGCACAAACCCCGCGCCAGGACACCGGATATCGCCTCATTGGTGTTGGCCTGGTATGACCGGCACCATCGCAGATTGCCCTGGCGCAGCCCGCCCGGCACGCCGCCGCCCGAACCCTATCGGGTCTGGCTCAGCGAGGTCATGCTGCAGCAGACCACCGTGCCGGCAGTGAAGCCGTATTTCGAGACATTCCTCAGCCGGTGGCCGAGCGTGCATGACCTCGCCGCCGCGCCGGTGGAACAGGTGATGGAGGCCTGGGCCGGGCTCGGCTACTACGCACGGGCCCGCAACCTGCATAAATGCGCGAAAGCCGTGAGCGAACAGCATGGCGGCATATTCCCCGCCAGCGAAGCCGGCCTGCTGGCGCTGCCCGGCATCGGGCCCTATACGGCAGCCGCCATCGCCGCCATCGCCTTTGACGAACCGGCTGCCGTGCTGGACGGCAATATCGAACGTGTGCTGGCACGGGTTTTCGCGGTCGAAACGCCGCTGCCGCAGGCGCGGACTGAGCTGCGCAAACTGGCGGCACAGGTCACGCCGCAAAAACGCCCCGGCGACTTCGCGCAAGCCATGATGGATCTCGGCGCGACGGTCTGCACGCCGAAATCGCCCGACTGCCTGCTCTGTCCGCTGCAGGCGCGCTGTGAAGCCTTCAAACGCGGCATCGCCGCCGAGCTGCCGCGCAAGGCGGCAAAAGCCGCACGGCCGGTGCGCCATACCATCGCCTTCCTGCTGCAGCGCGCCGAGGACGGCGCCGTGCTGCTGCGGCGCCGGCCGCCGCAGGGCCTGCTCGGCGGCATGCTGGAAGTGCCCAGCGCGCCGTGGCGCGAGACGCCCTGGGCGAGCGCCGAAGCGCTGGCGCACGCCCCCGCGACACTCGACTGGCTGCCGCTGAACGGCGCGGCCGCGCATGTGTTCACGCATTTCGAGCTGAGGATCGCCGCCCTGCTCGGCCGCATCGACGCGCGCAGCGCCGGCAGGCTGGACGGGGTATGGCAGCAGCCGCAGGAGGCGGCTTTGCCCACCGTGATGAAAAAGATGCTCGGCCTGCTGCCAGGCGATGACGAAATCAGATCGACGAAAAATCGCCGTGGCGGCCGAGCCCGCTCTTGAAGCGGGCGGCGCCGGCGATCGATTCCTGCGCGATGATCGGCAGGCCGGCCGAAGCCTCGTCATGCAGCGCGGCATCGAGCGACATGTCCCACTGGCGATAGCTGGAATGACGGTCGGCCAGCATGCAGGCCTGCGGGAAGCGGCTGATCTCTTCCGCCAGCGCCTCGGCGGCGATGCGCGCCTGCCCCGTCGGCACCACACGATTGGCCAGGCCGATCTGCAAGGCTTCCTGGGCATCGACTGCACGACCGGTCAGGATCATGTCGAGCGCACGGCTGTGGCCGATCAATCTCGGCAGACGCACCGTGCCGCCATCGATCAGCGGCACGCCCCAGCGCCGGCAGAACACGCCGAACGTGGCATCGGCCTCGGCCACGCGCAGGTCGCTCCACAGCGCCAGTTCCAGTCCGCCGGCCACGGCATAGCCGGACACGGCGGCGATCACCGGCTTGGACATCATCAGGCGTGTTGGCCCCATCGGGCCTTCCGATTCAGGCGAGACATCGTTGCGCTGGTCGCCATCGGCCACCGCCTTGAGATCGGCGCCGGCGCAGAAATGTCCGCCCGCGCCCCAGAGCACGGCCACCTTCGCCGCATCGTCGGCATCGAAATCCTTGAAGGCCTGGCGCAGCGCATCGGCAGTCGGCCGGTCGACCGCATTGCGCGCCTGCGGCCGGTCGAGAATCACCGTGGTGATCGCGCCGCGCTTTTCCACATGCACCGCCATGGCGCTGCCCTCCCTGTTTCTATGATCTTGAGCGATGGCCACAGGCTGACAGCGGCGGCGATGCGCCGCAAGCCCCTGCGCGTGGCTCTTTCATTGGGGTTCCCGTTACGGCAATGTGCGGCGGAACGATTTCCGGCTATAGACCTTTCATGCGTTTCGACTGGCGACGATTGATCTGGCGCGGCACCGGGCACCTGCTCGGCCCGCTGGTACGACTGTGGCTGCGCCGCCGCGTGACGCAGGGCAAGGAAAGCGCCGCGCGGCTGGGCGAACGCTTCGGCCGCGCCGGACGACTGCGACCGCCCGGTGCGCTGATCTGGGCGCATGGCGCCAGCGTCGGCGAGGCGCAGGCCCTGCTGCCCCTGCTGCAGCACCTGCATGCGTTACGGCCCGACCTGACTCTGCTGCTCACCACCGGCACCGTCACCTCGGCGGCGCTGGTCGAACAGCGCACCGGAACAGGCAGCGGCATCCTCCACCAGTTCGTGCCGGTCGATCTGCCCGGCGCAGTCGACGGCTTCCTCGATCACTGGCGGCCCGACCTGGTGCTGTGGAGCGAATCCGATTTCTGGCCGGGCATCCTGAGCGAACTGCGCCGCCGCAGCATTCCTGCCCTGCTGGTCAATGCGCGGCTGTCGGAACGCTCCTGCGCGCGCTGGCAAGGCGCGCCAGACACCGCGCGCTGGCTGATCGACAGCTTTGCCGCCATTTACGCGCAGACCGCCGGCGATGCCGAACGCCTGCGCCGGCTGGGTGCGCAGCAGGTGATCGAGGCCGGCAACCTGAAACAGGCGGCGCCGCCGCTGCCGGCGGATCAACAGGCCGTGGCGGAATGGGGGCAGCGCCTGGGCAGCCGGCCGCGCTGGCTGGCGGCCAGCACGCATGACGGCGAGGAAGCCCAGATCGTCGCCGCGCACCGGCTGCTGAAGACGCGCTTCCCCGATCTGCTGACCCTGATCGCGCCGCGCCATCCCGAGCGCGGCACCGATCTGTGCCAGGCGCTGGCCGCGCCGGACCTGCGGATCGCGCTGCGGTCGCGCGGCGATGTTCCGGCCGCGGAAACCGATCTCTATATCGTCAATACACTGGGCGAACTCGGCCTGTGGTATCGCCTCAGCTCCATCGTGATGATGGGCGGATCGCTGGTGCCGGTCGGCGGCCATAATCCGCTGGAGCCGGCGCGGCTGGGCTGCGCCGTGCTGTTCGGGCCGCAGATGTTCAATTTCGCCGAAGCGGCGGCAAGCCTGCTGGCCGCCGGCGGCGCACTGCCGGTGCGGGACGCCGAAACACTGGCATCGGCCGTGACCGAGTTGCTGCAGCAGCCGGACCGACGGCACGCCATCGCCATGGCAGCGAAAGACTATGCCGACGGCGACAGCGCCATCCTGGAAACGCTGTCTGCCGCCATCCTGGAGCGGCTGCCGGCATAGTCCGCGAAAAGTCAGCCCACAAAGGGCTTGGCGATATGGCCGACTTCTTCCATCGACGAGCCGAAATGCTGCGGCTTCGACATGTCGGTGATCTTCGCGTAGTTGGCGGCGAAATCCTCGACCGTGACCTTCGCATCGACGCCGAAGAACATGCCCTGCGATTCCATGACCTGCATCTTGGCGTAGAAACCGGCGCCGGCCGAGATGATGTCGCCGGTGGCGGTGCAGCCCTCCGAACAGAGATAGGCCACGGCCTGCGAGACGTATTCCGGCTTGAGATGCGGCAGCAGCTGCGGCGGCAGCAGCGCCTCGGTCATGCGGGTGGCGGCCACCGGCGCAATGGTGTTGACCAGGATGCCGTATTTGGCGCCTTCCTGCTTGAGCGAATTCATCAGCCCGACCACCGCCATCTTGGCGCCGGCATAGTTCGACTGGCCGAAATTGCCGTAGAGGCCGGAATTCGACGAGGTCATGACGATACGGCCGTATTGCTGCTGCTGCATGATCGGCCAGGCCGCCTTGGTGACATAGGCCGAACCGAGGAAATGCACGTCGACGACGGTATCGAAATCGGCGATCTCCATCTTGGCGAAACTCTTGTCGCGCAGGATGCCGGCATTGTTGACCAGGATATCGACGCGGCCGAAGGCCTCCATCGCGGTTCGGACGATATTGGCGGCGGCGGCGACGTCGGAGACGCTGTCGTGATTCGCCACCGCCTCGCCGCCCTTCGCCTTGATCTCGGCCACCACGGCATCGGCCGCCCTGGACGAACCGCCGGTGCCGTCCACCGCGCCACCCAGATCGTTGACCACCACCTTGGCGCCGCGACCGGCCAGCAGCAGCGCGTGGCTGCGGCCGAGGCCGGCGCCTGCCCCGGTGACAATGGCAACGCGGCCCTGG
The DNA here is from genome assembly GCF_025869515.1 of Ferrovibrio sp. Taxonomy (GTDB): domain Bacteria; phylum Pseudomonadota; class Alphaproteobacteria; order Ferrovibrionales; family Ferrovibrionaceae; genus Ferrovibrio. Next base: position 17,140 of record NZ_JAOZVR010000112.1, on the reverse strand, counting down.
AAATCGATGGCCATGATACTTCTCCTTTTTTGTGCGATCAGACTTTGTGTTCGAGCAGCAGGTCGCAGACCTCGCGCACCGCGCCGGCGCCGCCGGCGGCCTCGGTGATATAGGCCGCGGCATTTTTCACCGCCGGACGCGCATTCGACACGGCAACCGGCAGACCGACCGCGCCCATGACATCAAGGTCGTTGACGTCGTCGGCCACATGGCAGACCTCGTTGAGGCCGATGCCAAGCTCGGCGCAGATCTCTTTCAGCCGGGGCAGCTTCTCGTAAATGCCCATCAGGCCGAAACGGATTTTCAGGCGGTCGATGCGCTTCTGGATCGCCGGCGTGTCGCTGCGGGTGATCAGCGCCACCTCGATGCCGGCGTCTTTCACCAGCAGGATGCCGAAGCCGTCCTGCACATGGTATTTGCGCAGCTCGCTGCCGTCCTCGGCATAATAAAGCCCACCGTCGGTCAGCGTGCCGTCGAGATCGAGCGACAGCAGCTTCACCGCCCGGAAGCGGGCCGCGAGATCGGCATCGATGGCTGGCAGGCTGAACATGAACACCCCCGAACTTCTCTTGGCCCGGCAGGGCCGTGTATCGCAGATACCGGGCAGATTAGCGGGGAAGCCGGTGCCAGTACCAGTGCCGGGGCCAGCAGCGGGGGTCAGCAGCGGGCCCGCCATGGACCGGCATCTGCCGCTGCGTCACAGGTCTATCTCGTCAGGCCTATCTAGTCAGGCTTGCGCTGCTGGATCAGCGGCGTCGGCCGCGACGACGGCGGCGTGCGCTCCTGCAGGCGCAGCTCCTGCTGCCGGCGCTGGTCCTGGCGTTCGGCCTCGCCACGGCGCTCGCGCTGCTGCTCCAGGAAACGCTGCTCGCGCTCCTGCTCGACGCGACGGGTTTCGGCCTGGATGCGGTCGGCGTCGGTCTGCGGCGCGATCTGCGCCGAGACGGCAAAAACCGGCAGCAGCAGAGCCACGGCCATCAGCAAGACCTGCGCTGAACGGGAAACCGGAGATGAACGGAACACCATGACACCCATTTGGGACACCATTTGGGATATCCACCTGGGACACCCACCTGACGAAAACGGCACTGCCAGAACAACGCCGGCCGGCGGCGGCCGTTCCCCCAGACTGAGCGTTTCTTCGGCTGAGCGTTTCTTCGGCCTATCGTTTTTTGGGTTTGGGCGGCCCCTTGTCGTCGAGCCAGTAGACGACATGGTCTTCCAGCTCGCCGGCCTCCTTTTCGGAGATGCAGCGGCCGGCCACCGAGATGCCGGCCTGGTGCACGGTCTCGCGGCTGCCGCTTTTCAGCGGATGCCACCAGTAGAGGTCCCTGCCCTGCGCCACCAGGCGATACCCGCAGGTGGCCGGCAGCCAGTTCATCTTCTGCACCTTGCCGGGCGTCAGCTGGATGCAGTCGGGGACGAGTTTCTTGCGTTTTGGGTAATTGCTGCACTGGCCGGTGGCGCAGTTCAGCAGCTTGCAGGCCACGTTGGTCTGCTCCAGTGCGCCGGTATCCTGGTCTTCGAGGCGGTAGAGGCAGCATTTGCCGCAGCCGTCGCAGAGCGACTCCCATTCGGACGGGGTCATCTGATCGAGGCGCTTGCGGCGCCAGAAGGGCAGGCTGCGGGGCATGGCGACAGAGTACGCCGGAACGGCGCGGCTATAAAGACGGCAGCGGGAGCTTAGCGCCGGCGGGGCGCCGAGGCGTCATGCTGGCGGATGAAGGCGGTGACGCGCGGGGCGATTTCCTCGCGCCAGCGGCGGCCGTTGAACACACCGTAATGGCCGACGCCGGCCTGCAGATAATGGCCGCGCATGGCCTGGGGGATATTCGGACAGAGATCATGCGCCGCCATGGTCTGGCCGACGCCGGAGATATCGTCCTTCTCGCCTTCCACGGTGAGCAGGGCGGTCCTGCGGATCGCCGCGGTCTCCACCTTCTCGCCGCGGCAGGTCATGGTGCCGCGCGGCAGGGCATGATCCTGGAATACGGTCTTCACGGTCTGCAGGTAGTATTCGGCCGGCAGATCCATCACCGCCAGATACTCGTCGTAGAAATCGGTATGCGCCCTGGCGCTGTCGCCATCGCCCTTGATCAGGTGATGGAACAGGCGGACATGGGCGCCGACATGGCGGTCCAGATTCATGGTCATGAAGCCGGTGAGCTGGATGAATCCGGGATAGACCTGCCGCATGAAGCCGGCATGCGGCAGCGGTACGTGGTTGATCACGCTGTGCTCGAACCATTCGATGGAATGTTCCTGCGCCAGATTGTTGGGCACCGTGGGGCTGATGCGGGTATCGATCGGGCCGCCCATCAGGGTCATCGAACGCGGCACATGCGCGTCATTCTCGGCCGACATCATGGCGACGGCGGCCAGCACCGGCACCGAGGGCTGGCACACGCCCATGACATGCGCGCCGGGACCGAGCGTGACGAAGAATTCGCGGATATAGTCGATGTAGTCGTCGAGATCGAACTTGCCCAGACGCAGCGGCACGTCGCGCGCATCGATCCAGTCGGTGATATAGACTTCGTGATTGGGCAGCATCGCTTCCACCGTGCCGCGCAGCAGCGTGGCATAGTGGCCCGACATCGGCGCGACGATCAGCAGCCTGGGGTCGTTGCGGCCATCGCAGCCTTCGCGCTCGAAATGCTTCAGATTGCAGAACGGCAGGCTGAGCACGTCATGCTCGGTGACCTTGCGCGGAGTGCCGTCGACCATGGTGGTGGCAAGGCCGAAGGCGGGCTTGGGATAGCGGCGGGTGATATTGCTGAAGACTTCCAGGCCGGCGGCCAGCGTGCGCGCCGCCGCCGTGTAGTTCATCGGCAGATAGGGCAGCTTGAGCGCCCGGGTCTGTGCTTCGACCATGGCGCGGACCGGCCGCAGGGCGGCATGATGGAATTCGTAAAGCGAGTAGAGCATCAGGTCCCACCCTTCTGCTGGAACGCGGCCCGGGAAACGATCCTGGGCGGCGGCCGCGAAACAAGGATCGGACAAACCTGTTAGAGAATCGTGCCTGTCCGGATAACGAGACGACAGTGTACGCCTCCTGATCCGTGGCCGCACGATTTATTTTGCACTGCAACATATGCGTGCAATTGTTATGTTATCTATAATATTCAGAGTCTTAGAGGCGGGCGCGGATTTTCTGCACCATCTGATCCGGCGTCGCATCATGGCGGAAATGGCTGAGATACTGCCCCTTGCCGTCCATCAGATAGATGAAGCCGGAATGATCGACCGAGTAGCCCAGGCTGGACTCCTTCAGCGTCACCTTCTGGTAATAGACCCGGTAGGCCTTGGCCACGGCGGCGATCTGCTCCGGCGTGCCGGTCAGGCCGACCAGACGCTCATGGAAAGCCTGCACATATTCCTTCATCACCGGCGGCGTGTCGCGTTCGGGATCGACCGTGATCAGGATCGGCTGCACTTTCGCGGCATCGGCGCCCAGCTCGTCCATCGCCAGCGCGATGGTCTGCAGGCCGGTGGGGCAGATATCGGGGCAGTTGGTGAAGCCGAAATAGACCAGCATCAGCTTGCCGGCGAAATCCTTGTCGCTGACGATACGGCCATCCTGGTCGGTCAGGCTGAACGGCCCGCCGATCGAAACCACGCCGCTGCCGGCGGTTTCGCCGCCGTCGCCCCGTTGCGGCAGCAGCTGCGGCACGGCGAGATAGCCGATGACACCGAACAAAGCGACGATGGCGGCCAGGATCAGGCCGCGTTTGAGACCGCGCGAGGCTGCGCTCATGATTTACTTTCCTTTGCCGCCGAGTGCCGCCGCAGCGGCCTCGATGAAGGTCGCCAGTTTCACATCGCGCTCGCTCAGGCCGTTCGCATCATGCGTGGTGAGCGTGATCTCGACGCGGTTGTAGACATTGAACCATTCGGGATGGTGATCGGCCTTCTCGGCTTCCAGCGCGACGCGCGTCATGAAGCCGAAAGCGGCATTGAAATCGGCGAACAGGAAGGTCTTCGCGATGGCATCGCGGCCCGTGGCTTCCTGCCAGCCCGGCAGGGACTGCAATGCGGCCTGGCGGGCGGCGCCTTCCAGTTTCGCGATGGCCATGTCATCCTCCTCACGCCGCGCAATCACAGAGCCGTGATCATCCCGGCATCCCGATGCCGCGCAAGCTAGCGCGCAGGCATCGCCGCTTCAACCAGCCGCCGCCGCTTGAGACCATCTGCCGCATGACTTCCGCCGACCGCACCGCCCCCAGTCTGGACGATCTTGCCGCCATCGGCGAGGCCGAGCTGAACCGCCTGCGCCCGGCGCTGGGCCGCTATATCGACGGCGTGCCGATCCAGGTGGCCGACTTCGCCGATGACGAGACGCTGGAGGAAATGGGCTGCGAGACGCCCTTCGATCTGCTCGGCCTGTATCAGGGCGGCAGTTTCCTGGCCGAACAGCGCGGCGAGACCGGCACGCTGCCGGCGATGGTGTTTCTCTACCGTCGGCCGCTGCTGGATTACTGGTGCGAAAGCGGCGAATCCTTACGCCGCGTGGTGCGCCATGTGCTGATCCACGAGATCGGCCATCATATCGGCCTGTCGGACGACGACATGGAGCGGATCGAGGCCGGCATCGAGTGATCTTGCGGCTGTGCAACGGCATGAACGGCCATCGCAGGGATGGCCGTCTCTTCATGCCTCTGCAGCCTATTTTGCCTCGACGGCGATCTTCTGCGTCTTGGCCTCCGCCTCTGGCGGCCGCACCAGGCTGACCTTCAGCACGCCCTTGGCGAATTCCGCCTTCACCGCATCGGGTTTCGGCGCGAAGGGCAGCGGGATGACGCGCTGGAACATGCCGTAGGACCGTTCCATGACATGGAAATTGTCCTTCTTCTCGTCCTTTTCCAGCTTCTTCTCGCCCTTGATGGTGAGCGTGTCGTCCGCCAGTTCGACATTGATTTCCTTCTCGTCCACCCCGGGCAGTTCGGCGGTGACTTCGAGACCGGTCGGGGTTTCCTTGACATCGACACGCGGCGCCAGGAAGCCATTGCCGCCGAAGGCGGCCGGCAGATGATGGCCGCGCCAGACATCGTCGAACATGCGATTGATCTCGCGCTGCAGGGCGCCAAAGGTGTTATCGCCGTCGGCCGGCGTCCGTCCGAACGGCATCAGGGATTTGAAATCCATTCTTGCCTCCTCGAAAAAATCTATGTCCGCAATCCGGACACGCGAATTGCAACACAAGAGGCAAAGCCCGTCCTTGATTCAGCGCAACACGGCTACGTTGTGGCGAGCAGGCGCTGCACGAAAGCCGGCACCACGTCCGTGGCCGGACCGTAAATCTTTTCGGCGAACAGCGAAAAACCGTCGGACGGATCGAGGTTGAGCTCGACCGTATGGGCCTGGCCGCGGCGTCGCACATCTGCAACAAATCCGGCCGCCGGATAGACTTGGCCCGAAGTGCCGATCGAGACGAACAGGTCGCACAGCGCCAGCGCGTCGTCGATCGCATCCATATACAGCGGCATTTCGCCGAACCACACCACATGCGGCCGCAGGCTGCCGGCCGTGCCGCAGGCCGGGCAGGCGGTGACGAGGTCGAGATCGTCGCGATGGGGACGCACCATGTCGCAGCGCTCGCAGCGGATTTTCAGCAGCTCGCCATGCATGTGCAGCAGCTTCTGCGAGCCGGCACGTTCATGCAGGTCGTCCACGTTCTGCGTCACCAGCAGGAAGTCGCCGTCGAAGCGGCGCTCCAGTTCAGCCAGCGCCGCATGCGCCGCGTTGGGCGTGGCTTCGACCAGATTCCTGCGCCGGGCATTGTAGAAGTCGTGCACCAGCACCGGATTGCGCGCGAAGCCCTCCGGCGTCGCCACATCCTGCAGGTCGTATTTCGTCCACAGCCCGTCCTTGTCGCGGAAAGTGCCAAGCCCGGATTCGGCCGAGACGCCGGCCCCGGTCAGCACGACAATGGAGCGCGGCCGAGGCGTCATTCAGCGCCGTAGGCCGCCGCTTCCGCCTTGTCCCAGTCGCCATGATCCTCGGCCCAGGCCTCGGCCTCGTCAGCCATCCAGTCCGGCTCGGCATCCTCGGCCATGCCGCCATCCAGGCGATAGACATGCTCGGGGGTATAGATCGCGCCCGACGAGGACAGGAAACTGGAACAGAGCACGAAGCGGTCGCAGTGATAGACCGGCCCGGCATAGAGCGCGTGATGGCTCAGGAAAGCGCCGATCCGGTCGAACGGCGCATTGTTGAGGCGCGCCAGCGTCACATGGGGCGTGAATTTGCGCCGGTCCGGCGGCAGGCCGACGCGCAGCATCGCATTGTCGACCTTTTCCTGCAGGCGGTTGAGCGCCGGATTGGGTCGCACGCCGGCCCAGAGCGTATTGGCCCGGCGCTTGTCGCCGAAGGTGCCGGTGCCGAACAGTTCAAGGTCGAAGTCCGGCATGATGACGCTGGAGAGTTCTTCCGAGATCGCCCGGGCCGTGCGGCCGTCGACCTCGCCGATGAAGCGGAGCGTCAGGTGGAACTGGTCGGGTCTGGCCCAACGGGCGCCAGGCACGCCGGCACAGAGTGCGGCTAGCGACCGACGGATGTCGTCGGGGAATCTCAGGGCAACGAACAAGCGGATCATGGCTGGGCCCTCCGCTGGAGGTGGCCTTGCGGCCTGGATCGAACGCTTAATCAGGCGCTCGGGTTCGGATGCTCGCGGTGAATTGCCTCAATGCCGTCGATGACCTCCTGGGACAGTTTCACGGTGATGCTGTCAATATCGGCCTTGAGCTGCGCCAGCGAGGTGGCGCCGATGATGTTGGAGGTGACGAACGGCCGGCTGTTCACATAGGCCAGCGCCATCTGGCACGGATCGAGGCCGTGCTGCTGCGCCAGCGCCACATAACGCTCGGTCGCCCGCTCCACACGCGGGTTGCTGTAGCGGGTAAAACGGGTGAACAGGCTCAGACGTGCCCCGGCCGGCCTGGCGCCGCCGAGATATTTTCCGCTCAGCACGCCCATGGCGAGCGGCGAATAGGCGAGCAGGCCGACGCCTTCCTGCTTCGTCACTTCCGAGAGCGAGGTTTCGTACCAGCGATTCAGCAGGCTGTAGGGATTCTGGATCGACGCCACGCGCGGCAGGGCCGGGTTGGCCTCGGCGCTGCTGAGATGGCGCGTCACGCCCCAGGCGGTCTCGTTCGACACGCCCATGGCGCGGATCTTGCCGGCCTTGACCAGCTCGGCCATGGCATCGAGCGTTTCGGCGATCGGGATCGCGGCTTCGTCATTCCAGGGATATTCGGCCTTGCCGAAATTGACCGTCAGGCGGTCGGGCCAGTGGGTCTGATAGAGGTCGATATAGTCGGTCTGCAGCCGCTGCAGGCTCTTGTCGACCGCCTCGAAAATCTGCCTGCGGCTCAGGTTCGGCGGCTGCTTGTCGTCGCGCAGCCAGTCGAACTCGCCGCGCGGCCCGCCGCCGCGCCCGGCCACCTTGGTGGCCAGCACGATCTTGTCGCGGTCCTTGCGGGTCTTCAGCCAGGTGCCGATGTAGCGCTCGGTACGGCCCTGGGTCTCTGCCTTGGGCGGCACCGGGTACATTTCGGCGGCATCGATGAAATTAACCCCATGGTCCAGCGCGTAATCGAGCTGGGCATGGGCTTCGGCCTCGGTGTTCTGTTCGCCCCAGGTCATGGTTCCGAGACAAATCAGGCTGACCTGCATGTCGGTGCGGCCTAAGCGACGGAACTCCATGACAAAACTCCCAACTCAGTCCGGGCGGAAACGGCCACCGGCTGTTTCGGCGCCATGCTCATCTTGTCGGCACGACTCGGCTTTTACAACAACGAATTGAGGTTATTGGCCCAGGAACCGCAAAATGTGGGGGAGCGTGCGGTCGACCATGATGGCGACGCCCTCCCGGGTCGGATGCAGGCCGTCGCCCAGATTGAGCCTGGCGTCGCCGGCCACCCCGTCGAGGAAGAAGGGGTAGAGCGGCAGACCGTATTTGGCCGCCAGATCGGGATAGATGCCGTTGAAGCGTTTGCCGTAATCGGCGCCCAGATTGGGGGCCGCCAGCATGCCGACCAGCATGGTGGGCAATCCGGCCTGCTTCAGCTTGCCCAGGATGCTGTCCAGATTGGTCCGCGCCTGTTCCGGCGCCAGGCCGCGCAGCATGTCGTTGGCGCCAAGCTCGACCAGCACATGGGTCGGCCGGTCGGCCAGGGCCCAGTCCAGCCGGCCGGCCGCCGCCGCGGTGGTGTCGCCGGAAACGCCGGCATTGAGCACGGTGACATCGAGGCCTTTGGCCTTCAGCGCCTTCTCCAGCTGCACCGGATAGGCGGCATCCGGCGGCAGATTGTAGCCCGCCACCAGGCTGTCGCCGAACACCAGCAGGCGAACGGGGGCGGCCTGAGCGGCTGACATCAGCGTGATCAGCATCACGGCCAGCAGGCCCGCCACATTGCAGCCGCGCCGGAAAAACCCATATCTTCCGTATAACTTCACAATCTGCCTTCCTGACAAGGACCGCACCACCGATGGCGTCATCTAGCGCAACCCCGTCCGCTGTCGAGCGCGAGCCCATCATTCGCCTGAACGACGTGCAGCTCACTCTCGCCAGCACGGCCGGGCCGGTCAACATCCTGCGCGGCATCGATCTCAGCGTGCGGCCGGGCGAGCGCATCGGCATCGTCGGTCCGTCGGGCTCGGGCAAATCCACCCTGCTGGCCGTGCTGGCCGGGCTGGAGCGCGTCAGCAGCGGCAAGGTTCATGTCGCCGGCGCCGACCTCAACGGCCTGAGCGAGGACCGGCTGGCGCTGTGGCGGCGCAACCGCGTCGGCATCGTGTTCCAGAGCTTTCACCTGATCCCGACCATGACGGCGCTGGAAAACGTGACGGTGCCGCTGGAGCTGGCCGGCGCCGCCGATGCCGTCGCGCGCGCGCGCGCCGCGCTGGCGCAGGTGGGACTGGCGAAGCGCGAGACGCATTATCCGGCGCAGCTGTCCGGCGGCGAGCAGCAGCGCGTGGCGCTGGCCCGGGCCGTGGCGCCGCGCCCGGCCCTGCTGCTGGCCGACGAACCGACCGGCAACCTGGACGGCAGCACCGGCCATGCCATCATTGACCTGATGTTCGGCGAGGCGGCGCGGCTGAACTCGACACTGATTCTGATCACCCATGACGAAAATCTCGCAGGCCTGTGCGACCGCGTCGTGCGCATCGAGGACGGCAAGGTGAAGTCCATCGAGAGCCGCCCGGACAACAAGGCACCGCAGCAGGCGGCCGACTGATGCTGTCGCTGCGCTTCTCCCTGCGTGAACTGCGTGGCGGCCTGCGCGGCTTCCGCCTGTTCGTCGCCTGTCTCGGCCTCGGCGTCGCCGTCATCGCCGGTATCGGCACGCTGTCGGCCTCGATCGTCACCGGCCTGGAACGCGATGGCCGCAGCCTGCTGGGCGGCGATGTGGAATTCCGCCTCATTCACCGCGGCACGACGGCGCAGGAACAGACTTTCCTCCAAAGCCGCGGCAGCGTGTCGGAAACCGTGCAGATGCGCGCCATGGCGCATGCGCTGCGCAGCGACGAGCGCACGCTGGTGGAACTGAAAGCCGTGGATGCCGCCTACCCGCTTTACGGCAAAATAGATCTGGAACAGCCCGGCGATCTTGCCGACCTTCTGGCCGCGAAGGATGGCGGCCTGCCGGGCGCCGCCGTCGATCCGCAGGCGCTGATCCGCCTGAATGCCCAGCCGGGCGACCGGCTCGGCATCGGCGAGGCGGAGTTCGAGATCCGCGCCGTGATCGCACGCGAACCCGACCGCGCCACGGACGGCCTGACGCTCGGCCCGCGCGTGATGATCGCCGCCGATGCGCTGCAGGCCACCCAGCTGGTGCAGCCCGGCACGCTGGCCTACTGGCATTACCGGGTGAAACTGCGGCCGGGCCTGACCGCGGCGCAGATGCAGGATATCGCGCAGAAGGATTTCGCCGCCTCCGGCTGGCGCATCCGCGACTGGAAAGAAGGCAGCCCCGGCATCCGCCGCTTCCTCGACCGTGCCGGCCTGTTCCTGGTGCTGGTCGGCCTGACCGCGCTGCTGATCGGCGGCGTCGGCGTCGCCAATGCCGTGCATGCGCATCTGGATGGCAAGACGCCGACCATCGCGACGCTGAAATCGCTTGGCGCCACCACCGGGCTGATCTTCCGCGTCTATCTGTGGCAGACCCTGCTGCTGGCGGCATTCGGCATCGGCATCGGGCTGGTTGCCGGCGCCGCCCTGCCCAACCTGGCGGCGGGCGCCCTCGCCGAGGTGCTGCCCCTGCCGCTGGTGCCCGGTTTCTACTGGCAGCCGCTGGCGCTGGCCGCGGCCTATGGCCTGCTGGTGGCGCTGGCATTCACCATCTGGCCGCTGGCGCGCGCCGCCGAAATCCGTCCCGCCGCGCTGTACCGCGACCTGGTGGCGCCCGGCAAACGCCTGCCCCGTCCGGCCTATGTCATCACCACATTGCTGCTGTTTGCCGCACTGGCCGCGCTGGCCATCTTCGGTGCCGAGGAGCGCCGCTTCGCCGGTGCCTTCGTCTTCGCCGCCATCGTCGCTTTCGTGCTGTTCCGCCTGATCGCCATCGGCATCGCCCGGACGGCCCGGCATATCCGCCCCCGCAATGTGCGGCTGAAGCTGGCATTTGCCAGCCTGCACCGGCCCGGCGCGGCCACCTCGGCCCTGCTGCTGTCGCTCGGCGTCTCGCTCACCCTGCTGGTCGCCATCGCGCTGGTCGAAAGCAACCTGCATGCCCAGGTGGAGGAACGCCTGCCCGACGAAGCGCCGGCTTTCTTCTTCGTCGATATCCAGCCCGCCCAGATGGACGACTTCCGCAGCACCGTGCTGGGCTCGGCCGGCGCGCGCGATCTCGAAACCGTGCCGAACATGCGCGGCCGCATCGCCAGCGTGAAAGGCGTGCCGGCCGAGCAGATCGAGGTATCGCCGGACCAGCGCTGGGTGCTGCAGGGCGACCGCGGCCTGACCTATGCGCGCGACCTGCCGGCCGGCTCGACGCTGCTGGCCGGCCAGTGGTGGCCGCGCGATTATGACGGCCCGCCGCTGATCTCGATCGAGGACAGGGCCGCCAAAGGCCTTGGCGTGACTGTCGGCGACAAGCTGGTGGTGAATGTGCTCGGCCGCGATATCGAAGCCGAGGTCGCCAGCATCCGCCAGCTCGACTGGAGCTCGTTCGGCATCAATTTCGTGCTGGTCTTCTCGCCCGGCCTGCTGGAACGCGCGCCGCACACTTTCCTCGCCACCGTGAAAGCCGGCCCGGCGGCGGAGCTCGCGCTGTTCCGCGCAGTGACGCAGAAATTCCCAAATATTTCGGTGGTGCGCATGAAGGACGTGCTGACCGAACTGAACACCATCGTGCTGAAACTGGGCGCCGCCGTGCGCGGCGCCGCCGCCATCACGCTGATCGCCGGACTGATCGTGCTGGCCGGCGCGCTGGCGGCCGAGCATCGCCGGCGGCTGAAGGAAGGCGCGATCCTGAAAGCGCTGGGCGCGACGCGCCGCGATGTCATTCTCGCCCATGTGATCGAATACGGCAGCGTCGGGCTGGTGGGCGCGGTGATGGCCTTCGGGCTGGGCTGGGCGGCGGCCTGGGCGATGGTGACGCTGATGATGAATGCCACCTTCTATTTCGCCCCGGGCGTGGCGGCGGCAACGGCACTGGGCGGCGTGGCGGCCACGCTGCTGCTCGGCCTCGCCGGTGCCTGGCAGGCGCTGGCGGCCAAGCCGGCGCCGCTGCTGCGCACGGCCTGATCCGCAATGCCAGATCCAGGAACGACTGGGCGGCCCGATGACATCATCGGACTGTATGAGCGCCATGCGCACGAACTCGATGCAGTGCGGAGCCGCGCGCTGTTCGAAAAACCATGGCTGGAGCGTTTCCGTACGCTGCTGCCCGAGACGGGCACCGTGCTCGATCTCGGCTGCGGCCATGCCGAGCCGATCGCGGCCTGGCTGATCGCGCAGGGCTGCGCCCTCACCGGCATCGACAGCTCGCCGACCCTGCTTTCAATCTGCCGCCGGCGCTTTCCCGCACAAACCTGGATCGAGGCCGACATGCGGGGCCTTGCGCTCGGCCGGCAGTTCCACGGCATTCTCGCCTGGGACAGTTTCTTCCACCTGCCCTTCGACGACCAGCGCAGCATGTTTCGCGTTTTCCGCGAACATACAGCATCCGGTGCCGCACTGATGTTTACCAGCGGGCCGGCACATGGCGAAGCCATCGGCAGCCATGCCGGTGAGTCGCTGTATCATGCCAGCCTGGCGCCGGAGGAATACCGCGCGCTGCTGGCTGCTGCCGGCTTCGAGGTCGTGGATTTCCGAGCAAACGATCCCGACTGCGCCGGCCATACCGTGTGGCTGGCGCGCCGGCAGGACTGAACCGGTTCACCGCACCAGAACCAGCCGCGCCGCCAGGCCGCTGAGGCCGCAGACCGCCACGATCACCGCCATCGACAGCGCCGCATCGCCATGCAGCAGGCTGACGATGCCGCTGGTGAGCGCGCCGAGGGTGAACTGCAGCGTGCCCATCAGCGCCGCCGCCGAACCGGCGCGTTCGGCTTCTGCCGCCATGGCGCTGGCGGCCGCATTGGGCAGCACGCCGCCCAGGCTGGCGATGTAGAGGAACAGCGGCAGCCATAGGCCAAACATGCCGCCGATGGAAAACACGGCGGCAACCAGCAGCAGAAATCCGGCGGCCGCCATGACCGAGACCGCGACGATCAGCACTTCGTCCAGCGTGAAGTGACGCAGCAGCGCGCGGTTGACCTGCGAGAAACCGATGATGCCCACCGCGTTGATGCCGAAGACCCAGCCATAGGCCTGCGGCGACAGGCCGTAGAGGTCGATGAAGACGAAGGGCGAAGCGGCGATATAGGCGAACAGCCCGCCCATGCCGAGGCTGGAGGCCAGCGTATAGCCCATATAGCGCCGCGTGCTGAGCAGCCGGCCATAGACGCGCAGCACCGATCCCAGCGTGAGCCGCAGATCGGGCCGCGCTTCGCGGCTTTCCGGCAGCCACAGGCGGGCCGCCACCATCGCCAGCAGCGCGAAACCGCCGAGGAACCAGAAGATCGCGTGCCAGTCGAACCAGACCATGACATAGCCGCCGAGCAGCGGCGCCAGGATCGGCGCCACGCCCATCACCAGCATCAGCAGCGACATGACGCGCGCACCCTCCCTGGGCTCGAACAGGTCGCGCACCATGGCGCGCGAGATCACCAGGCCGGCGCAGGAGCCGAAGGCCTGCACGAAGCGCGCGGCGATCAGCGTGTCGATGGTGGGCGCCAGCGCGCAGGCCACCGAGGCGACGATATAGAGCAGGTTGCCGACCAGCAGCGGGCCGCGGCGGCCGAAGCGGTCACTGATCGGGCCGTAGAACAGCTGGCCGATGGCGAGGCCGAGGAAGAACAGCGACAGGGTCTGCTGCACCTTGCCCGAATCGGTGACCAGAGTGCGTTCCAGCGCCGGCAGGGCCGGCAGATACATATCCACCGCCAGCGGCGTGAAGGCGCTGAGCGCCCCCAGAATCAGGGTCAGGCGCCACAGGGACGTGGCGCGCGGGGTCTCGGTCATCGGGAACTCGGCAGATCTGGCGGTTTTCCGCCGTTAGGGGAAGGTTTCTATGCTTACGCCACCCACCGTGTACTGACGAGTACCGGCGTCACAGAATCGGTTTTTGCCCAAAATGGCGCCGAACCGGAATTGTCTGAAGAAATTACGTCACCAGAATGACTTATCAAGAAAATTTATGCCGGGTTTATTCTTGAATTTTGCCCCGGCACTGACAATATGCTGAACACAATCTTTGTCTGAGGAGGCAATACCATGTCGACCCCGTTCAACCAGCCGCGCTTTGGCTACGGCACCACCACGATCGACCGTGCGGTGGTGGATGAGGCCCTGCGCAGCTACATGCTGCGGGTCTACAACTACATGGGCTCGGGCCTGGCGCTCAGCGCCATCGTCGCCCTGTTCGTGTCGCAGTCCCCCGCCCTGATGAGCACGCTGTTCACCGGCGGCCTCAGCTTCGTCGTGATGCTGGCTCCGCTCGGCATCCTGCTGGTGATGAGCTTCGGCGCCAACAAGCTGTCGGCCGGCGCCGTGCAGGGCCTCTACTGGGCTTTCACCGCCACGATGGGCCTGTCGCTGTCGGCCATCTTCATGGTCTACACCGGCACCTCGATCCTGCGCATCTTCTTCATCACCGCGGCGATGTTCGGTGCGATGAGCCTGTATGGCTACACCACCAAGCGCGACCTGACCGGGTTCGGCACCTTCCTGTTCATGGGTGTGATCGGCCTGGTCATTGCCAGCGTCGTGAACATCTTCCTGGGGTCGAGCGTGCTGCAGATGGCCGTCTCGGCGATCACCGTGCTGGTCTTCACCGGCCTGACCGCCTTCGACACCCAGCGCATCAAGTCGGAGTTCTACGAGGGCAACCCGGCCGATATCCAGACCAAGCAGGCGATCTTCGGCGCCACCTCGCTGTATGTGAACTTCCTGAACATCTTCATGGCCCTGCTGCAGCTGTTCGGCCAGAAGAACGAATAATTCCGGCTTAACACCCGGTCCGAGAAGCCCCGGCAGGCAACTGCCGGGGCTTTTTCTTTGCCGCGACCGCCGTATCGGCCGTGACAAAGCCGGTGGCGCGGTTTTAAGCTTTCGTTCGTCTGCCTACGAATTACCCAGCCGGCCCATTCATCCAATCCAGGGAAATCCCGCCCCATGAAGCTTGTCCTCGCGATGGTGAAGCACGAGACCAACACCTTCTCGCCGATCGTCACCGATTTCGCCCGCTTCGAATCCTGGGGCCTCTATACCGGCCAGGCCGCCATCGACGCCTATGCCAAGACCAACATGCCGCTCGGCGTCTACCTGGGCCTGGCCAGAGACTATGGCGCCGAGGTGGTGCTGCCGATGGCGGCCGAGGCCATGCCCGGCGGCCTGGTGACCAGGGAGGCCTGGAAGCGCCTGACCGATCCGATCCTGGAGGCGGTGCGCGCCGGCTGCGACGGCTGCCTGCTCGACCTGCATGGCGCCATGGTGGTGGAGGGGCTGGAAGACGGTGAAGGCACGCTGCTGGAACAGATCCGCCAGATCAGGCCCGACCTGCCGATCGCCGTGACGCTGGACCTGCATTGCAACCTGACGCCCAAGATGGTGGCGAACTGCACGGCGCTGATCGGCTACAAGACCTATCCGCATGTCGACATGGACGTGGTGGCCGGCCAGGTCGGCCGCGTGGTGATGGAGTTCCTTGCCGGCAAGCGGCCCAAGCCGGCGATGGCGCTCCGCCAGCTGCCGCTGCTGTCGCAGACGCTGTGCCAGGGCACCGACGACGAACCGATGAAATCCGCCATCCAGGCCTGCGTGGACGAGGAGGCCAAGGGCCTGCCCTGCGCCAGCGTGTTCGGCGGTTTCGCCATGGCCGATATCCGCGATGCCGGCACCACGGTGATCACCGTGGGCAACGACCAGACACAGGCCGATGCCGCCGCCGATGCGATTGCCGCCAAGGTATGGGACAAGCGCGACATCCATATCTACCAGCATCGCGACCTGGCCGAGACGGTGGCCAAGGCGAAGCAGGCCGCCGCCAAAAACCTCGGCGGTCCGGTGATCCTGCTCGACCATGCCGACAATTGCGGCTCCGGCGGCACGCAGGATGTGATGATGGTGATCGCCGAAGTGCTGAAGCAGGGCCTGGAGGACGTGGCGGTCGGCGCGGTCTGGGATCCCGAGGCGGTGCAGATCATGCAGAAGGCCGGCACCGGCGCCACGGTGACGCTGGAGCTCGGCGGCAAGAGCGACATGCCGTCGCTGAAGCTGAAGGGCAAGCCGCTGAAGGTCACCGGCAAGGTCCGCACGCTGACCGACGGCGAATGGGTCGTGCGCGGCCCGATGTATCACGGCTACAAGGTGATGATGGGGCCGACCGCCGTGCTGGAGATCGAGGGCAGGATGCAGATTGTCGTCGTCTCGCGCCACCATGAACCCTGGGATACCGGCGTGTTCACCTCGGTCGGTATCGACCCGCAGCACAAGCGTTTCGTGCTGCTGAAATCGCGCATCCATTACCGTGCCGGGTTCGCGCCGCTGGCCAAGGCGACCTTCACGCTGGATGGCGAAGGCGTCACCACCTCGGACAACAGCATCCTGGATTACAAGAACGTGCGGCGGCCGATCTATCCGCTCGACAAGATCAACGACTGGCAGGATGCCGCCAAATAAGAGGCGAAGGAATGCTGAAGGACCGCTGGGGCCTTGAGGTTGCCACCGACAATCCCGTCACGATCGAAGGCCTGAACACCTTCGATACCAGTTTCCTCACCTATGGCACCACGGCGGGCGCGATCTGGGATGCCGCCCGCGCCGAGCCGGCCTGCGTGATGGCGCAGGCCAAAGCGGCGGCGCTGGAACTGTTCCTGCAGACCGGCGCGTCGGTTTCCAGGGCGCGGCCCTGGCTGGCCGGCGCCGAACCGCATCTGGCCAGAGCGACCGAACGCGAGCGGCTGTGGCATGCCCAGGTGAGCGCCTGGGTGGCCGGCGATGCGGCAAAAGCCATCGCGCTGACCGAAGACATCGCCACGCGCTGGCCGCAGGACCTCGCCGCGGTGAAGATGACGCAGTTCCACATGTTCCATGTCGGCGACCTGGCCGGGATGCTGCGCGTGGCCGAGGCTGCCCTGCCCCATCACCGCGATGTCGCCGAGATGCATGGCATGCTGGCCTTCGGGCTGGAGGAGATGAACCGGCTGGCGGAAGCCGAGGCGGCGGCGCGGCAGGCGATCGATTTGCAACGCGCCGAACCCTGGGCGCATCACGCGCTCGCCCATGTGCTGGAAACCCAGGGCCGCTGTGCCGAGGGCCTGGAGACCATGCTGGGCTTCTCCGATACCTGGGCCGAGAAAAACTCCTTCATGCGCAGCCATAACTGGTGGCATGCCGCGCTGTTTGCCATCGACAGCGATCAGCCCGATGCCGCGCTGCGCCTCTATGACGAACAGGTCTGGGGTGTGTGGAAAGACTACAGCCAGGATCAGGTCAATGCCGTGGCCCTGCTGGCGCGGCTGGAATTCGCCGGCCTGGATGTGGGCGACCGCTGGCAGGACGTGGCCGACTATATCGAGCGGCGCGGGCCCG
>NZ_JAOZVR010000111.1 GCF_025869515.1 Ferrovibrio sp. | reverse complement strand
CTGTCCAATATTGCCATCCAGTTCATGAACGGCCTTGCCGGCGCCTCGTCGCTGTTCCTGGTGGCCGCCGGACTGTCGATCATCTTCGGCGTCAGCCGGATCGTGAATTTCGCCCACGGCTCGCTCTACATGCTGGGGGTCTACCTAGCCTATACGCTGGTGGAATTCTTTGGCCGCAGCTCGGTTTTTGGCTTCTGGGGTGGCGTGCTGATGGCGGCGCTCTGCGTCGGCCTGATCGGCGTGGTCATCGAGGTGGTGGTGCTGCGCCGTATCTATCGTGCGCCGGAGCTGTTCCAGCTGCTCGCCACCTTCGCCCTCGTTCTCGTCATCAAGGATGCCGCACTTTACATCTGGGGCGCCGAGGACCTGGTCGGTCCGCGCGCCGCCGGCCTGCGCGGCGCCGTTGAAATCTTCGGCAAGCGCTTTCCGCAATACGACCTGATGCTGATCGCCATCGGCCCGGCGGTTCTCGGCCTGCTCTGGCTTTTGATGAACCGGACGCGCTGGGGCACGCTGGTGCGTGCCGCCACCCAGGATCGCGAGATGGTCGGCGCGCTCGGCGTCAACCAGAGCGGTCTCTTCACCGGCGTGTTCTTCCTCGGCGCTTTCCTGGCAGGGCTGGGCGGCGCCGTGCAGTTGCCGCGCGAACCGGCCCAGCTGATGCTGGATATCACCGTGATCTCCGATGCCTTCGTCGTCGTCGTGGTCGGTGGCATGGGTTCGATCGGTGGTGCCTTCCTTGCGGCATTGCTGATCGCCCAGGCGAAAGCCTTCTGCATCGGTCTGGGGGACGTCACCGTGTTCGGCACCGTCTTCTCCTTCAGCAAATTCACCCTGGTGGTCGAATTCGTCATCATGGCCGTCGTGCTGGTGGTGCGGCCCTGGGGCCTGCTCGGCAAGCAGCAGGGCGCCCAGCGCGGCGCCTTTACCGTGGAGCCGCCGCTCTATCCCCTCAACCAGGCTTTCTGGCTCACCGCGCTCGGCCTGGTCGTGCTGCTCGGCCTGATGCCGCTCGGCGGCGACGACTACCTGCTGGTGCTGATGATCGACATTGCGGTCTTCTCGCTGTTCGCCGTCACGCTGCATTTCCTGATGGGGCCGTCGGGCATGGTGTCCTTCGGTCATGCCGCCTATTTCGGACTCGGCTGCTACGGCGCCGCGCTGGCCCTGCTCAAGCTGAAACTGCCGATGGAACTGGCACTGCTGGCGGCGCCGCTGGCCGGCGGCCTCGGCGCGCTGGTCTTCGGCTGGTTCTGCGTGCGGCTCAGCGGCGTCTATCTCGCCATGCTGACGCTGGCCTTCGCCCAGATCGCCTGGTCGGTGATCTACCAGTGGGATGCCTTCACTGGCGGCTCGAACGGCCTGATCGGCCTGTGGCCGAGCGAATGGCTGAAGAACCGCACGACTTTCTATTATTTCGCCCTGCTGCTCTGCATTGGCGGCGTGCTGTTCCTCTGGCGCGTGGTGCATGCACCCTTCGGCTATGTGCTCCGCGCCGGCCGTGATTCCGCGCTGCGCGCCGATGCCATCGGTATCGATGTGCGGCGTTACCAGTGGTTCGGCTTCACGCTCGCCGGCGCCTTTGCCGGCCTGGCCGGCGGCCTGTATGCCTTTTCCAAGGGCAGTATCTCGCCGGAGACGCTGGCGGTGTCGCGCTCGGTCGACGGCCTGGTGATGGTGCTGCTCGGCGGCGTGCAGACGCTGACCGGTCCGGTTGCCGGCGCCGCTGTCTTCACCTGGCTGCAGGATTCGATCGCGCGCAACACCGAATACTGGCGTGCCATCCTCGGCCTCACCATCCTGGTCATTGTGCTGGCCTTCCCGCAGGGCATCGCCGGCTTCCTGAAACAGATGGCCACCCGTGTCGGGGTAATGCGCAGCCGGGAGGCCGTGTCATGACGGTGCTCGCAGTCAGCGGTCTGTGCAAATCCTTCGGCGGTGTGCAGGCCGTGCAGGATGTCGGCTTCAGCGTCGCCGCCGGCGAATTGCTGGCGCTGATCGGCCCGAACGGCGCCGGCAAGAGCACCTGCTTCAACATGCTGAACGGCCAGCTGCGGCCCGATGGCGGCAGCATCACCCTGCTCGGGCGCAGCCTGATCGGCATGGCGCCGCGCGACATCTGGCGCCTCGGTGTCGGCCGCACCTTCCAGATCACGGCGACGTTCAACTCGATGACGGTGCGCGAGAATATCCAGATGGCGTTGCTGTCACACCACAACCGCCTGATATCCTTCTGGCGCCCGGCCACCGAGATGTATCGCGATGAGGCAATGGCGCTGCTTGAGCGCGTCGGCATGGCCGACCAGAGCGAGCGGCCCTGCGGCATCCTGGCCTATGGCGATCTCAAGCGCGTTGAGCTGGCGGTGGCGCTGGCCAACCAGCCCGGGCTGCTGCTGATGGACGAGCCGACGGCTGGCATGGCACCGAACGAACGCATCGCGCTGATGGGCCTGACCGCCAGGCTGGCGCGGCAGGACAACATCGCCGTGCTGTTCACCGAGCATGACATGGACGTGGTCTTCGCCCAGGCCGACCGCATCATCGTGCTCAATCGCGGCCGGCTGATCGCCGAGGGTTCGCCTGAGGAGGTGCGCGCCAACCCGGAAGTGCAGGCGGTGTATCTCGGTTCGGGCGCGACTTACGCAGCCGTTGAGGGCCACTGATATGCTGACTGTCGAGGGCCTTCACACTTACTACGGCCGCGCCCATATTTTGGCCGACATCGCGCTGCAGGCCGAAGCCGGCGAGGTGGTGGTTCTGCTGGGCCGCAACGGCGCCGGCAAATCGACCACGATGAAATCGGTGATCGGTCTGGTTCCGGCCGAAAGTGGCACGATCAGTTTCGATGGCAGCCGCATCGATCGCCAGTCGCCGCACCGCATTGCGCGGCTGGGCCTGGGCTATGTGCCGGAAGATCGCCGTATCTTCACCGATCTCACCGTGATGGAAAATCTGGAAGTCGGCCGGCAAAAGCCGCGCGACGGCGCGCCGACCTGGACGCCCGATCGGCTGTTTGAGCTGTTTCCCAATCTCGGCCGCATGAAGGACCGCCCCGGTGGCCGCATGTCGGGCGGCGAGCAGCAGATGCTCACCATCGCCCGCACGCTGATGGGCAATCCGCGCCTGATCCTGCTGGACGAACCTTCCGAAGGGCTGGCGCCGGTGATTGTCGAGCAGATGGCACGCACCATTCTTCAGCTCAAGGCCGAAGGGCTCTGCGTGCTGCTGTCGGAGCAGAACCTGCATTTCGCCCAGATGGTGGCGGATCGCGCCTATATCATCGAGAAGGGCCGCATCCGCTATTCGGGCACCATGGCCGAGCTCGCCGCCGATGCGGCGGTGCGCGAGCAGTATCTGTCGGTTTAAGGAGTTTCGGAGTATGGGCTGGATTGTCGGAATCGATGTCGGCGGCACGTTCACCGACCTGATTGGCATCGAACCGCAGCTGGGCAGGGTGGCGCTGGCGAAAGTGCCGACCACGCTGGACAACCAGGCTTTCGGCGTGCTCGCGGCGCTGGAGAAGGGCGGCATCGCCCTCGACCAGACCGACATGATCGTGCATGGCACGACGACGACCACCAATGCACTGCTCGAGCGCAAGGTGGCGAAGATCGGTCTGATCACCACCAAGGGCTTCCGCGACAGTCTCGAACTCGGCCGTCGCACCCGGCCGCAGGCCTATGGCCTGACCGGCAGCTTCGAACCGCTGGTACCGCGCCAGTGGCGCCTGGAAGTGCCCGAGCGCATGGATGCCGATGGCGACGTGGTCATTGCGCTGGATGAAGCCGCCGTGCGCCAGGCCGCCGAACAGCTGAAGGCCGCCGGCTGCGAGGCGCTGGTGATCCATTTCCTGCACAGCTACATCAATCCCAGCCACGAAAAGCGCGCGCTGCAGATCGCCGCCGAGGTCTGGCCGAACCGCTATATCACCGCCGGGCACCAGCTGCTGTCGGAATACCGCGAATACGAACGCGGCACCACGGCCTGCGTGAATGCCTCCGTGCAGCCGGTGCTGCACCGTTATATCGAGCGGCTGAACGGCGAGCTGAAGGGCAAAGGTTTCGGCCGTGACCTGCTGGTGATGCAGGGCAACGGCGGCACGATTGCCGCAGGCATCGTCTCCGAAGCCGCGGTGAATACCGTGATGTCCGGTCCGGCGTCCGGCGTGATGGCAGCGGCCTATACCGCGCGCGCCGCCGGCCTGCCCAATGTGATCACCTACGATATGGGCGGCACATCCTCGGATGTCGGCCTGATCCAGGATGGCGTGCCGCAGGTGTCGTCCGAGCTGGAACTCGAATATGCCATGCCGATCCATGTGCCGATGGTGGATGTGCATACCATCGGCGCCGGCGGCGGCTCGATCGCCTTCATCAACGAGGCCGGCATGCTGCAGGTCGGCCCGGAAAGCGCCGGTGCCCGGCCGGGCCCGATCTGCTACGGCCGCGGCGGCACACGGCCGACCATCACCGACGCCAACCTGGTACTCGGCCGGCTCAATCCCGAGGGGCTGCTGGCGGTCGACAGCAAGGTGTCGCTGCAGGATGTGAAAACCGCCATCGACCGCGATGTGGGCCAGCCGCTGGGGATCGGCACCGACGAGGCCGCCGCCGCCATCCTGCGCATCGCCAACGACAAGATGGCCGGCGCCATCCGCATGGTCTCGCTCAGCCGTGGCCACGATCCGCGCGACTTCGCGCTGTTCGCCTTCGGCGGTGCCGGGCCGCTGCATGCCGCCGCGCTGGCGCGCGAACTCGGGATTCCCAAACTGCTGATTCCGGCGCGGCCGGGCATCACCAATGCGCTCGGCTGCGTGGTGGCAGATTTGCGGCATGACTACGTGAAGACGGTGAACAAGCCGCTGTCGGTGCTGGAAGACGGCCTGGTGGCCAAGGTGCTGGCCGACCAGATCGCCGAGGGCAGGGCGACGCTGGCGCGCGACGGCGTCGAGGTGGAAGAGGTGCAGGTGCTGCACAGCGCCGACATGCAGTTTCAGGGCCAGAGCCATCTGCTGACCGTGGCGGTCGGCGATCCCAATATCGGCCGCGACGCGCTGCAGAAGGCTTTCGAGGCCGCCTACTGGCAGCGGTTTGAGGTCGAACTGCCGGAAATCCGCGCGGTGCTGGTCAATCTCCATACGGCTGTGATCGGTCGCCGGCCGCGCCTGTCGCTCGACCGGCTGCTGGCGGCTGAGCCGGCAAAGGATGTCGCCGGTGCGAAGAAGGGCAGCCGCAAGGTCTGGTACGACGCCGGCGGCTGGCAGGAGACGCCGGTGTATGACCGTGAGCGGCTGCCGCGCGGCGCCGACTTTACCGGCCCGGCGATCCTGGAACAGCTCGACACCACCGTGGTGATCGATCCGGGCAATCGCGTGCATGTCGACACACTCGGCAACCTGATCGTTGCCGTGACTGCGGAGTAACGGATATGGCGAAAAAACCCATTGATCCTGTCACGCCCATTGATCCAGTAACATTGGTCGTCATCCAGAACGGGTTGCAGCAGGTCTGCAACGAGATGGACCTGGCTTTCTGTCGCGCCGCCTTTTCGCCGGTGATCTCCGAGGCGCTCGACCGCTCGGACGGCATTTATCATGGTGAAACCGGGGAACTGATCGCGCAGGGCGAGCTCGGCCTGCCGGTTTTCGTCGGCACCATGCAATTCTCGACCCAGGCGGTGATCGAGCGGGCGCGCAACACGCCGATGCTCAAGCCCAGGCCGGGCGACGTCTATATCGTCAACGATCCCTATCTGGGCGGCACGCATCTGATGGATGTGCGCTTCGTCAAACCCTTCTTCTACAGAGGCCGGCTGTTTTCCTGGCTCTCCAATACCGGCCACTGGCCCGATATCGGCGGTATGGTGCCGGGCGGTTTCTCGGCCAATGCCACCGAGGTGGAGCAGGAAGGCCTGCGGCTGCCGCCGGTCAAGCTCTACAAGGAAGGCGTGCTGGACCAGGAAATCCTCTCCATCATTCTCAGCAACATCCGCATCGCCGACCAGCGTATCGGCGACATCAAGGCGCAGGCGGCAGCACTCACCATCGGCGAGAAGCGTCTGACCGCCTTGCTCGACCGCTATGGCGCCGACGTAGTCGAACAGGCCATCGAGGAGCTGAAGCAGCGTGCCAGCCAGCAGATGCGCGCCCGTATCCGCACGATCCCGGACGGCGTCTACCAGGGCGAGGCGGTGGTGGATTCCGATGGCGTGGTGGACGAACCGCTGCTGATCAGGATGAAGGTGACCAAGACGGGCGAGGAGCTGCATTTCGACATGACAGGTTCCAGCCCGCCCTGTCGTGGGCCCATGAACAGCGTGATCGCCACCACCTATTCCTCCATCTACCTGGCGGTGAAGCATATCTTCCCCGATGTGCCGATCAATGCCGGCACCTTCGAGCCGCTGAAGATCACCGATCCGCACGGCACATTCCTTTATGCAAAATATCCGCGCCCGGTTTCGGGTTGCGCGGCGGAGGTGAGCCAGCGCATCGCGGAAGCCGTGTTCAATGCCCTGGTGCAGGCGATGCCGGACCGGCTTTTCGCGGCGCCGGCCGGCACCTCGGGCAATCTGGCGCTCGGCGGTTACGACCCCAAGCGCGACCGCTCCTACGTCATGTATGTGATTTCCGGCGGCGGCTATGGCGGCTGGCATGGCGGCGACGGCATCAGCAACGGCTGCTCCACCATCGGCATTTCCAAGACCACGCCGATCGAGGTGATGGAGCAGTATTACCCGGTGCTGTTCGAGGAGTATTCGCTGCATGAGGGCTCCGGCGGCGCCGGCCAGCATCGCGGCGGCTTCGGCGTCAACTACACCATCCGTCTGCGCCGCGGCGAAGCGCGTGCCTCGATGGTGATGGACCATGGCCGCACCGGACCGCGCGGCGTGCTGGGCGGCGAGGACGGCGGCCTCAATACCGTCGCCATCGAAACCGCGCAGCCCGACGGCACCCGCATCTATGTGCCGCCGCATCTCTCCAAAGATCAGGATATCGAGATCAGGGTCGGCGACCGGCTGCGCGTTTCCACGCCGGGCGGCGGCGGCTATGGCGATCCGGCAAAGCGCGATCCGGCCGAGATCGCCCGCGATATCGAGCGCGGCTATTACACGCCCGAACAGGTCAGGGCGCGGTTCGGCGTTGCACCGCCCAAAGGAACATCCGGGCCGGTGAAATCTGCTGCCGAATAAGTAGAATACCGCCCATGCTGGCGGAGCTGCTGATCTGGGCTGGAACACAGGCGACGCGCCCGGCGCGCCAGCTCGGCTATGCCAAGGCCGCCGTCAGCCTGTGGTCGCGGCGCCGGCGCTGGGCCCGCGAATGGGCCGAGCATGAAGCCAACACCCGCGATTTCGCCCTGATGACGGTCGGCGCCTGCCGCCGCCGCGACACGCTCTGGCTGCTCGGGGCCGGCACGCTGGCCGATCTGCCGCTGGCCGAACTCAGCGCGCTGTTCAGGCATGTCCTGGTCTTCGACATCGCCCTGCTGCCGCAGGCGAGGGCGGCGGTGAAGCGCTGGCCGAATGTCGAGCTGCGACTGGCCGATGTCACCGGCATCGTCGGGCCGCTGTCGGAATGGCGGCTCGGCATGCCGCTGCCGATTCCGTCCATCGAGGCGATGCGCGATCTCGATCCGGTGCCGCCGGATTGCGTGCTGTCGCTCAACCTGCTGTCGCAGCTGCCGCTGCTGCCGATGGACTATGTGCAGCGCCAGGGCCTAACGGTGCAGGCTGCCGAAACTTTCGGCCGTGCCATCCTGCAGGCGCATCTGCATGGCCTGCTCGGCTTCGATTGCCCGGTCGGGCTGGTGGCCGATGCGCGGCGAATCTGGCGCAACCGGGCCGGCGAGGTGGTGCTGAGCGAAAGCGCGGTGCTGGATGTGTCGCTGCCGGCGCCGGAGAAAAGCTGGTTCTGGCCGGTGGCGCCGCGCGGCGAGATCGATAACGAGACCGGGCTGGAAATCGGCGTCGAGGCATCGCGCCTCAATACGGCGGGCGTTACTTTTTCACCACCTGCACCGACTCAATGACGAAGCCGCGCTCGGGCGGGAATTTGCGCATGATGGTGCGCCGGACCTCGTCTTCGCCGGTGGCGTTCAGTTCGAGATAGTTGATCTCGCCCCATTTGTCGTCGAGCTGGCGATGCTTCTCACCCATCATATGGGCGCGGCGCACTTCCGAATTGTAGATGCCGATGCTGAAGGTCTTGGTGTTGGTTTCCTGCGCCACCGCCTCGCTGGCCAGTTTTTCCAGCTTGGCGATCTGCGCTTCCAGCTCGAATTTCTGCCGGGTCAGCTCGTTGATCTTCTGCTGGGCGGTTTTGCTCAGTTTTTCCAGCTCGTCTAGGCGCTGGCCGCGCCGCACCACCTCGGCCGAACTCCACTCATAGGCCATGACCTGTTTTTTGTGCTGCGCGATGAGCTGCAGCACAATGAAGGTCGCGCCGGGCACGCCGATCAGCATTGCCCCCATGATCAGCCAGAAGCCACTCATACTGTTGTCTTAGCGGACCCCGTATTTCCGCACAAGATACTGAAATCGCGGCCAAAGTTTTCGACTCGCAAAATCGACGCCGGAGCGGGCCCCAGCCGGGTCCGGCGGCGACAATGGCTTGACCCCGCCCGGCAGTGCGGTTAATAAGCGGCTTCCTGTGGCGGGGGTAGCTCAGTTGGTTAGAGCACCAGATTGTGGCTCTGGGGGTCGCGGGTTCAAGTCCCGTTCCTCGCCCCAAATTCTAAAGGCCGGTCAATGACTTAACTGTCTGACCGGCCTTTTTGATTCCAGGTCGAAGCCACCCGGCTCAGGCCGCTGGCAGGCTGTCGCGGAGCACCCGTTTCAGCAGTTTGCCGTTGGCATTGCGCGGCAGCGGCTCGTCCAGCAGGGTGAAGGTTTCCGGCACCTTGTAGTCGGCCAGCCGGCTGGCGCAGAAATTCTTCAGCGTGGCCTCGGTCAGGCTGGCATCCTTGCGGGCGACAAAGGCATGCACCCGCTCGCCCAGCACCGGGCAGGGCCGGGCGATGATGGCGCTTTCCAGCACGCCGGGATGGTGACTCAGCACATTCTCGACCTCGACCGAGAAGATCTTGTAGCCGCCGCGGTTGATCATGTCCTTGACGCGGTCGAACACCCGCACGAAGCCATCGGCGTCGATCGAGCCGATATCGCCCGAATGCCAGAAGCCGGCGGTGAAGTTCTGCCGCGTGGCGTCCGCATTCTCCCAGTAGCCCGGCACCACCATGGGGCCGCGGATCCAGAGTTCGCCGGTCTCGCCCGGCGGCACTTCGCGGCCATCGGCATCGACCACGATCACCTCGGCGCACGGCGCTTCGAGGCCGACGCTGTCCGAATGCGTGGCGCTCATCGCCGGCGGCATCATGGTGGTGGGCGAGGTGGTCTCGGTGGCGCCATAGGCATTCATCAGGCCGAGCTGCGGCAGTTTCTGCGCCAGTGCCGCGATGGTGGCCTGCGGCATCGGTGCGCCGCCATAGCCGCCGACGCGCCAGCGGGAGAGATCGTGCCGGTCGAAATCCGGCTGCAGCAGGCAGAGATTGTACATCGCCGGCACCATGATGGTGTGGGTCAGCTTTTCCTTCGCCGCCAGCGGCAGGAAATCGCGCGCCTTGAATTCCGGCACCATGATCACCGCGCCGCCGCCCTGCCAGGCCGTCACGATGATCGCGATGAGTCCGGTGACATGGCTGGCCGGCACCGCCAGCAGCGAGCGGTCGTCCGGCCCCAGCCCCATGCAATACTGAAAATGCAGCGCCGAATGCACGATGTTGACATGCGCCAGCATGGCGCCTTTCGGCCGGCCGGTGGTGCCCGAGGTATAGAGGATGACGGCGGTGTCTTCCTCGTCCGGTGTGGCGATGGCCGGCGGTGCGGCGGCCCGGCGCAGGCTGTCGAAATCCTGCGATCCTGCGCTGCTGCCGCCAGCAGAATACTGGTGGTGCAGCTTTGGCAGATCGGCGGCCGCGGGCAGGCGTGCGGCCAGTTCGGCCTCATGCACCAGCACGCTGGCGCCGGCATGGTCGAGGATATAGGCGATCTCCGGCGTCTGCAGCCGGGTGCCGAGCGGCACGCAGACGGCGCCGAGCCGCAGGCAGGCCAGCAGGGTGGACACGAATTCGATACGGTTGCCCAGCAGCATGCCGACGCGGTCGCCGGGTTTCACCCCGGCCGCAGCGAGGCCGGCAGCGATCGCATCGGACGCGGCAGCAAGCTGCCGGTAGGTCAGCCGGACATCGCCGGCAACCAGGGCTTCGTTATCGGGATACTGCGCCAGCGTGCGGGCGAAAATGTCATAGCTGTGGGCCGCCCGCTCGACGAAGCAGCGCATCACGCGGTCGCCGAAATGCGCCTCGTTGCGGATTGCGATGGTCTCGTCCAGACGCCAAACCATTGTTGTTCCTCCCCTGATCAACCAGTGCCGAAGAGCGCCATGCCGGTCAATACTCATAATATATATTAGAATTCATATATTTATAAAGGTTGCGCCTTTTTGGTTGACGAGGTTGCGCCTTTTATTGAATGGTCGGCGCCACCGAGGCTTCGGAGAAGCCTGAGTCGCAGGCGAGGCGGGCATGGCAGTCACCACAATCGGCGTGAAAATCGATGAGGATCTCAAGGCCCGGCTGAAACGGGCCGCCGATGGCATCGGCCGTTCGCCGCACTGGCTGATCAAGCAGGCGATTTTCTCGGTGCTGGACCGGGTCGAACGCGGCGATGCGCTGGACGACCTGTTCAGCGAGGGCAAGGCGATCCTCGATCTGTCCGATGCGCCGGCGACGTCCGAAGCTCCGCAGTCGCCCTTCCTGGAATTTGCCCAGACCGTGCAGCCGCAGAGCGTGCTGCGCGCCAAGATCACCGCGGCCTATCGCCGGCCGGAGCCGGAATGCCTGCCGCTGCTGATCGCCGAGGCGAGCCTGCCCAGGCCGGTGACCACTGCCGCGCGCGATCTGGCACGCAAGCTGGTCGAGACCCTGCGCGCCAAAAGCCAGTCCGGCGGCGTCGAGGGCCTGATCCACGAATACTCGCTGTCCAGCCAGGAGGGCGTCGCCCTGATGTGCCTGGCCGAGGCATTGCTGCGCATCCCTGATCGCGCCACGCGCGATGCGCTGATCCGCGACAAGATCGGCGTCGGCGACTGGGAAGCGCATCTGGGCCACAGCCCGTCGCTGTTCGTCAATGCCGCCACCTGGGGACTTCTCATCACCGGCCGCCTGACCTCCACCAGCAGCGGCAGGTCGCTGTCGGGCGCGCTGACCAAGTTGATCGCCAGGGGCGGCGAACCGCTGATCCGCAAGGGGGTCGACATCGCCATGCGCATGATGGGCGAGCAGTTCGTCACCGGCCAGACGATTGCCGAGGCGCTGGCCAACAGCCGCAAATGGGAAGCCCAGGGCTTCCGCTATTCCTACGATATGCTGGGCGAGGCGGCGGCTACCGCGACGGATGCGCAGCGCTACTATGCCGACTACGAACAGGCGATCCATGCCATCGGCAAGGCGGCGGCGAAGCGCGGCATTTACGACGGCCCCGGCATCTCGGTGAAACTTTCGGCGCTGCACCCGCGCTACAACCGCGCCAACCTCGAACGTGTGAAGGCCGAACTGTTGCCGCGGCTCAAGGCGCTCACCCTGCTGGCGCGGCGCTACGACATCGGTCTCAACATCGATGCCGAGGAGGCCGACCGGCTGGAACTCTCGCTCGATCTGCTGGAAGCGCTCTGTTTCGACCCTGAACTGGCCGGCTGGAACGGCATCGGCTTTGTCGTGCAGGCCTATCAGAAGCGCGCGCCCTTCGTGCTCGACTGGGTCATCGATCTCGGCCGCCGCAGCGACCACCGCCTGATGGTGCGGCTGGTGAAGGGTGCCTATTGGGACAGCGAGATCAAGCGCGCCCAGGTCGACGGCCTGGAGGGCTTTCCGGTCTATACACGCAAGGTGCATACCGATGTGTCGTATCTGGCCTGCGCGCGCAAATTGCTGGCGGCCCCCGATGCGGTCTTCCCGCAATTCGCCACCCATAATGCACAGACGCTCGCCACCATCCATGCCATGGCGGGCGAGAACTATTACTCCGGCCAGTATGAATTCCAGTGTCTGCATGGCATGGGTGAGCCGCTCTATGAGGAAGTGGTCGGTCGCGAGAAACTCAACCGACCGTGCCGCATCTACGCGCCGGTCGGCACGCATGAGACGCTGCTGGCCTATCTGGTACGTCGCCTGCTGGAAAACGGCGCCAACACCTCCTTCGTCAACCAGATTGCCGACAACGATATCCCGCTCGACCGCCTGATCGCCGATCCGGTGGAGACGGCGAAGGCGATCCAGCCGCTTGGCGCG
This sequence comes from Ferrovibrio sp., assembly GCF_025869515.1. Lineage (GTDB taxonomy): Bacteria > Pseudomonadota > Alphaproteobacteria > Ferrovibrionales > Ferrovibrionaceae > Ferrovibrio. Next base: position 21,247 of record NZ_JAOZVR010000111.1, on the reverse strand, counting down.
TCGCATCCGAAGATCGCGCTGCCGCAGGACATCCTGGGCAAACGCCGCAACTCCGTCGGTATAGATCTGTCGAACGAACAGCGCCTTGCCTCGCTGTCGGCCGCTTTGCTCTCCAGCGCTGACCAGACCTGGCGGGCGATGCCACTGCTGGCGGATGGTCCCGCGGAAGGTGGCGACAGTCAGGCCCTGCGTAATCCGGCCAATCGCAACGACACTGTCGGCCATGTGATCGAGGCGACGCCGGCGCAGGCCGCGCAAGCCATCGATGGCGCCGTGGCTGCTGCGCCGATCTGGCAGTCCACGCCGCCGGCGGAGCGGGCGCAGTGCCTGCAGCGTGCGGCCGACCTGCTGGAAGCGCGCATGCCGCTACTGCTCGGCCTGATCGTGCGCGAGGCCGGCAAGTCGCTGCCAAACGCCATCGGCGAGGTGCGCGAGGCAGTCGATTTCCTGCGCTACTATGCCGAAACGGTGGCAGCGGAATTCTCCGGCGACACGCATCGCCCGCTTGGGCCTGTGGTCTGCATCAGTCCGTGGAATTTCCCGCTGGCCATCTTCACTGGCCAGGTGGCCGCCGCGCTGGCGGCCGGCAATGTTGTGCTGGCCAAGCCGGCCGAGGAAACGCCGCTGATTGCCGCACAGATGGTGCGGATTCTGCATGAGGCCGGCGTGCCGCCCGGTGCCGTGCAACTGCTGCCCGGCGATGGCCGCATCGGCGCGGCGCTGGTGGATGACAGCCGCACGCGCGGCGTGATGTTCACCGGTTCCACCGAGGTGGCGCGCCTGATCCAGAAACAGCTGGTGCAGCGCCTGAGCCCGGAGGGCAGGCCGATCCCGCTGATCGCCGAAACCGGTGGCCTGAATGCGATGATCGTCGATTCCTCGGCGCTGCCCGAGCAGGTCGTGGCCGATGTGCTGGCTTCGGCCTTTGATTCCGCCGGCCAGCGCTGTTCGGCCCTGCGCATTCTCTGCCTGCAGGAGGATGTCGCCGATCATGTGCTGACGATGCTGAAGGGCGCGATGGCTGAGCTTGCCATCGGTTCACCGGATCGCCTGTCGGTCGATGTCGGCCCGGTGATCACGCCGGCGGCACAGCAGACCATCCTTGCGCATATCGAGACCATGCGGGCGAAGAAATGCCGCATCGAGCAGCTGTCGCTGCCGCCGCAGACGCGTCACGGCACCTTCGTGCCGCCGACACTGATCGAACTGGACAGGCTGTCCGACCTCAAGGCCGAGATTTTCGGCCCGGTGCTGCATGTGGTGCGTTACCGTCGCCAGGATCTCGAAGCGCTGATAGACCAGATCAATGAATCGGGCTACGGCCTCACCTTCGGTCTGCACAGCCGCATCGACGAGACGATTGCCCATGTCACCCAGCGCATCGCCGCCGGCAATCTCTATGTGAACCGCAACATCATCGGTGCCGTGGTCGGCGTACAGCCCTTCGGCGGTCATGGCCTGTCCGGCACGGGACCCAAGGCCGGCGGACCGCTCTATCTGCGTCGTCTGCTGGCGTCAGCACCGGCCCTTGCGATGAAGGGGCGGGGCAACAACAGCACGGCTGCTGCCTATATCGACTGGCTGACGCGCCAGGGTTTCACCGCCGAGGCAGAGCGCTGCCGGGATTATGTGGCACGCAGCCCGCTCGGCTTCACCAGTGAACTGGCCGGCCCGGTCGGCGAGCGCAATATCTATGCGCTGCTGCCACGTGGCGCGGTACGCTGCGCACCGCGCACGCAAGCGGGCCTGCTGCTGCAGGTCGGCGCCGCCTTCGCCACCGGCAACCGGGCTGTGCTGGCCGCCGGCACACCGTTTACCGATGTGCTCGACACCCTGCCCGCAGAATTGCGCGGCCTGATCGTCTCCGATGGCGATACGGCAGTCGTATTGTTCGAAGGCGATGGTGATGCCCTGACCCGTCTGGCCCGGGAGCTGGCCGAGGCAACGCCGGTTGTGATCTCGGTCTTCAGCGTTTCCTCGCCGGCCGACGATTATCCGCTCGAAGCACTGCTCACCGAACGCGCAGTCAGCACCAACACCACCGCGGCCGGCGGCAATGCCAGCCTGATGAGCATAGGCTGACTATCCGGTCTAGACGCCGCGGATCATGCCGCCGTCGACGCGCAGCTTGCTGCCGGTGATGTAGCTGGCCCGCATGCTGGCGAGGAACACCACCGCATCGGCGAATTCCTCCGGCCTGCCGTAGCGGCCGGTCGGGATCAGTGCCTGCGAGGTCCTGGCGACATCCTCGCGGCTTTTGCCCTGCTTCGTGGCGGCGGCCTGGTCGAGCTGGTCGACGCGGTCGGTATGGATGCGGCCGGGCAGCACCAGGTTGACCGTCACGCCCTGCGCGGCCACTTCGGCCGACAGCGTTTTCGACCAGCCGAGCACGGCCATGCGGATGCCGTTCGACAGCGCCAGATTCGGAATCGGCTGTTCGATGCCGGACGAGGCGATGGTGATGACGCGGCCCCAGCCACGCTCCAGCATCGGCGGCAGCAACCGGCCGGTGAGATGAAACAGATGGCCGGCCATCGCCTCAAACTGCTTCAGCCACAGATCAAGCCCCGTTTCGGCGGCCGGACCCGGCGGCGGACCGCCGCTGTTGTTGACGAGGATATCGACGCCGCCCTGCGCCAGCATGGCCGCTGCCAGCGCGTCGACCGAGGCGCGGTCGGACAGGTCGAGTGCGTGGGTGTCCAGACGCTGTGCCACCTCCGGCGCCTCCTGGGCGATCCAGGCTTTTGCATCCGTTTCGCTGCGCGCCGCCGCGATCACGCTGGCGCCTTCGCGGGCCAGGCCGCGGGCGACGGCGGCGCCGAGGCCGCGACTGCCGCCCAGCACCAGGGCGCGTTTGCCGGTGAGTCCCAGATCCATCAGCCGATCTCCTGCAGGCGTTTGCTCTGGCGGGCGATCATGCGCTCGATTTCGGCAATATCAAGTGGCGAAAGTTTCGGGCCGGGCTTGCGTAAGCTCCCCGAGGCGATCACGCCGCGCTTCTGCAGCACGTATTTGCGGATGGCGAGACCGGGACCCGGCTGCTGTTCGTAACGCGCCAGCGGCAGATAGGCATCGAAGAGGTCGCGGGCGCGCTCGGGATTCTTCGCGCCATAGGCCCTCACCACATCCACCATCATTTCGGGATAGGCGAAGCCGGTCATGGCACCATCGGCACCGCGCTCCATTTCCTCGGGCAGGAACAGTGCGCCGTTGCCGACAAGGATGCTGACGCGGCGGATATCCTTCATGGCGCGCAAGGCCGACAGCTTGGCGAGGCCCGGCCAGTCCTCATGCTTGAGCATGACGCAGGAAGGCAGCACCTTGATGATGCGGGCGATCACGCCGGGGGACATATGCACATTGGTCGACTGCGGGAAGTCCTGCACCACGAAAGGCGTGTCGCTGCCGATGGTGTCGGCGGCGGTTTCGTAATAGCTGACGATCTGGTCGTCGGTCTTCAGCGTGCCCGGGGGCGCGATCATCACGCCGGCGGCGCCATCGTCCATCACCGCCGAAGTCAGCTCGCGCATCGGCGCGAAACCGGGACTGGAGACGCCGACCACCACCGGCACCCTGCCGTTCAGCCGTTTCAGCACGCGCTGCACGAAGCTGCGCGATTCCGCCAGCGTCAGCTTCGGCGCCTCGCCCATCATGCCGAGCAAGGTGAAGCCGGTGACGCCCTTTTCGAGATAGAAATCGACCATGCGGTCGGTGCTGTCGAGATCGAGCACGCCGCTGTCGGTAAACGGCGTGACAGAGATGATGTAGACGCCGGCGGCGGTTTCGTCGAGTTTTGCCATGGATGCCTCGTGAGCGGACTTAAGATTGCAGCAGCTTGCCCGGATTCAGGATGCTGTGCGGGTCGAACAGGGTTTTCAGGTCGTGCATCAGCTGCATCGCCACCGGCGGCTTGTAGCGCGGCAGTTCGTCGCGGCGCAGCTGGCCGACGCCATGTTCGGCGCTGATGCTGCCTCGATAGCGGCCGACGATGTCGTGCACCAGCCGGTTGAGCGGGCCGGTCAGGGCGTAGAAGTCGTCGTCGTTCATCTGCGGGGCGCGCTGCAGGTTGTAGTGCAGGTTACCGTCGCCGAGATGGCCGAAGACTAGGAAGCGCAGGCCGGGGAAGGCGGCCTCGATGGCGGCTTCGGTTTCCCGCATGAAGGCGCCGAGCCGGCCGATGGGCAGCGCGATATCGTGCTTGATGGTCTTGCCGGCGCGTACCTGTGCTTCCGAGATACCCTCGCGGAGGCGCCACAACGCCTTGGCCTGTTCGCCGCTCTGCGCAATCACGGCATCCGTTGCGATGCCGGCCGCGATGGCCTCCGAGAGGATGCCTTCCAGCAGGGCGCTCAGGTCGGCCTCCGCATCGGCATCGCTCAGCTCGGTCAACACGATGGCGGGCGGCATTGTCTTGAAGGGCAGGGCGGTGCCTGCAACATGCTGCAATACCAGGTCGAGGCAGTTGCGGGTCATGAATTCGAAAGCAGTGAGCCGGTCGCCGGCCCGGCTGCCGAGCCGTACCAGAAACTCCAGCGCAGCCTGTTCGCCGGACAGAGCAATCATCGCCGTGGCGCGCGCCGTCGGTGCCGGATGCAGCTTCAGCACAGCGGCAGTGATCACGCCGAGCGTGCCTTCCGAGCCGATGAACAGGTCGCGCAGATCGTAGCCGGTATTGTCCTTGCGCAGCGCCTGCAGCCCGTCCCAGATCCGGCCGTCGGCCAGCACGACTTCCAGCCCGAGCGCCAGTTCGCGCATGTTGCCGTAGCGCAAGACGGCAATGCCGCCGGCATTGGTGGCGAGATTGCCGCCGATGGTGCAGCTGCCTTCGGCGCCGAGGCTCAAGGGGAAGAAGCGTCCGGCCTCGCGTGCGGCCGTCTGGATATTGGCCAGGATGCAGCCGGCATCCACCGTGATGGTGTTGCCGACCGGGTCGATCTCATGGATGCGGTTGAGCCGGCCGAGGCTGAGGATCATCTGCCGGCCGCTGTCGTCCGGCGTGGCACCACCAGCCATGCCGGTATTGCCGCCCTGCGGAATCACGCTGACGCCGGCATCGTTGCAGCAGCGCAGCACGGCGGCGACTTCATCCCGGTTGCCCGGGCGCACCACGGCCATGGCGCGACCGCGATACTTTTTTATCCAGTCGACAACGTAAGCCTCTTGCCCGGCCGCATCGGTGATGACATAGCCGGCGCCGACGATACCGGCGAGATCGCGCAGCAGTCCGTCGCTCATGATTTTTTCTTGGCCTGCCATTCGGCGACCGTCATGCGCGGCGCCTCGAAACGGTCGCGCGTCGTGCTGTACCAGGCCGAGCCATGCATGCGGCCGACTAGGTCGAGGCCACCGGCATCGACATGCAGCTTGTCGTCGATCAGGCCATCGCGGATATGCAGGTGCAGGATTTCGCCCGTCACCAGTTTGCGATTATACGGCAGGTCCACGATGTTGAAGGTCCGACATTCGAAACTGACCGGAGATTCCGCGATGCGCGGCACGGCGATCTGCTTCGACGGCGCCGTGGTCAGGCCTGCCTCGGCGATCTCGTTCACGCCATCGGGGAAGTCGATGGCGCAGATCACCATCGGTTCGACAATCGCATGACTGACCAGGTTGACCACGAATTCGCCGCGTTCGGCGATGTTGCGCGCAGTATCCTTGTAGGGGCGGCCATCCTCGCGCTTGTTGCCCTCGATGCCGATCACCAGCAGCGGCGGTGCATTGCTGAATACATTGAAGAAGCTGAATGGTGCTGCATTGGCGATGCCATCGGCATTCAGCGTCGAGACCAGTGCGATCGGGCGCGGCATCACCGTGCTGACCAGCAGTTTGTAGACGCGATCCGGCGACAGGTCGGCGGCAGAGAAATCCATGCCGGCTTACCAGCCCAGCCGCACGCGACCGAGTGCCATCACGGCAGCCGCCTGGGTCGGTTCCACCACGGGAATACCGAGCGCATCCTGCAGGGGGGCGCGGAAGGCGGCCATGCCGGCGCAGCCCATCACGATGCTGTGTGCCTGTTTCTCGTCGCGCAGCCGTTTGCCCACTGCCACCATGCGGGTGAGCGTGCGTTCCTTGTCGGCCAGTTCGGCCACGCCCATGCCGATGGCCAGTTCGCCGGCCAGCCGGTCGGTGACGCCCATGGCGCCCCAGAGGCGCAGATGGCGCGGGATCGAACCGTCCAGAATGGCGATCACGCCGAAATTCTGGCCCAGCGTGAGTGCCGTCAGCACGCCGCATTCGGCGATGCCAAGCACCGGCTTCTTCACCGTTTCGCGCACCACATGCAGGCCGGGATCGCTGAAGCAGGCGATCACGAAAGCGCCGGCTTCGGCTTCCAGCGATTTGGCGAGGCGCGCCAGTGGCAGGGCGACGGATTCGACATCCTGCTGGGTCTGGATGCCGGCCGGGCCTTCTTTCAGCGTCAGGCTGCGTAAGGAAGGGCCGCCGGCCATGCGTAGCGGCTCCAGCGCCGCATCGATGCCGGCGGTGACGGCTTCGTTGGAATTCGGATTGATCACAAGAACGGTGGAGGCCATGGCGTTTTCCCGATCAGCAAGGCGGTCCGTGCAGTCGGCTGCAGTCTAAGCCTGCAGCCCATGGCATGCTCCTTGCTTATTTGTCCGCAGCCCTTAACGCCGTGTTATGGACCTGCCCGATTTCGGTGCATCATGCGATGGCCGATAAAAACGAACAGGGAGCGACGGACATGTCATTGAATCTCCGGCAGATCGAAGTGTTTCGTGCCGTGATGAGCACGGGGTCGATCAGTGGTGCCTCGAAGGTGCTGCATGTTTCGCAGCCCGCTGTCAGTCGCCTGCTGTCTTATACCGAGACGCGGGTCGGTTTTCCGCTATTCGAGCGCATCAAGGGCCGGCTTTATGCAACCCCGGAGGCGAAACGTCTGTTCCGCGAGGTCGACCATGTCTATCTGGGCGTGCAGCGCGTCAACGAGGTGGCGCATTCATTGGCGGAGCGGCGCCAGGGCGTGCTGCATGTCGTGTCCAGCCCAAGTATCGGCCATGTGCTGATTCCGCAGGCAATCGCCGGCCTCTGCGCGCGCTATACCGATGCCAGGGTCACCTTCAATTTCCTCAATTATGCGCCGCTGCAGGACCGTCTGCTGAACCACCAGGCCGATATCGGCATCATCAGCACGCCGATCGAGCACCCCAATCTCGAAACCAAGCCGCTGGGCCAGAGCCGTATCGTCTGCGTCTGCCCGGAGGATCATCCGCTGGCGCAGCGCAAGGGGCCGCTGTCATTGACCGATCTGCGGCCTTATCCGCTGATCAGCTATGATCGCGAAAGCCCATACGGCCGCATGGTGGCGTCGATGTATGATGCCGCCGGCGAACCATTGCGGACCACCATCGAGGTCGGTTCGCCGCAAAGCGCCTGTGCGCTGTCTCAGGCTGGCGCCGGCATCGCGCTGATCGACGAATTCTCGCTGCACAACTGGCCGAATGGCCATCTGGTCGCCTGCGCTGTCCAGGATGCACCGGTGATGACAGCGAACCTGGCTTTTCTGCGCTTCGAACCGCTGTCGCAGCTCGCCCAGGGATTTGTCGATATCCTGCGCAAGCTGATGGCGCTGAACGGGTTTTCTCTGCTCGATGCGGAAGCTGGCAGTTCTCTGCGGCACTGACGGTCCGCCCTTAACATCGTGTTAAGGGCGGATGACAAACCGGCATGCGACATTCTGGTGCTGCATTGCGAAACTTTCCGCATTGCATTTGCGTAAACGGATGAGTGAGGCGTATGGCGGAATTCGATCTGGTGGTGCGTAACGGTCGCGTCGCCACCGCAGCCGAAGTCTTCGAGGCCGATATCGGCATTCGCGACGGCATCATTGCCGCCATGGGGCAATCCCTCGCGCCGGGCCAGCGCGAGATCGACGCCGCCGGGCGCTGGGTCTTGCCGGGCGGCATCGACAGTCACTGCCATGTCGAGCAGCTGTCGGGTATGGGCCTGATGTGCGCCGACGACTTCTATTCCGCCACGGTTTCGGCTGCCTTCGGCGGTACCACCACGATCATCCCGTTTGCGGCGCAGCACCGCGACATGAAAATCCCCGAAGTTGTCGCTGATTACGCCAAGCGTGCGCGTGAAAAGGCGGTGATCGATTACGGTTTCCACCTGATCCTCGCCAATCCTGACGATACGGCGCTCAACACTGATCTGCCGGCGGCGATCCGCGAGGGCATCACCTCGCTCAAGGTCTATATGACCTACGACAAGCTGAAGCTCGACGATCACCAGCTGCTCGATGTGCTGGCCGTGGCGGCGCGCGAGCAGGCCCTGGTGATGGTGCATGCCGAAAACCACGACATGATCCGCTGGCTGGCGCATCGCCTGCTGGAGCAGGGTCATACGGCGCCGAAATACCATGCCGTGGCGCATGACCCGCTGGCCGAAGCCGAGGCGACCAACCGCGCCATCGCGCTCTCCCGTCTGCTCGGCGTGCCTTTGCTGATCGTGCATGTCTCGGGCCAGGAAGCCATCCATACCATCCGCAATGCCAAGACGCGCGGCGCCGCCGTTTATGCCGAGACTTGCCCGCAATATCTGTTCCTCACGGCGGAAGATCTCGACCGCAACGGGCTGGACGGGGCGATGTTCTGCTGCTCGCCGCCGCCGCGCGACAAGGAATCGCAGGAGGCCGTCTGGGCCGGCATGAAGGACGGCACACTGCTGACCTATTCGTCGGACCATGCGCCATATCGTTTCGACAAGACCGGCAAGCTGCCCAAGGGCGATGCCACCACGTTCAAGGACATGGCCAATGGCGTGCCGGGGCTGGAGCTGCGTATGCCGCTGCTGTTCTCCGAAGGCTTCATGGCCGGACGCATCACCATCCAGGAATTCGTGGCGCTGACCGCCACCAACCATGCCGCCATGTATGGCCTTTCCGGTCGCAAGGGTATGATTGCCGTGGGTGCCGATGCCGATATTGGCATCTGGAATCCCGAGCGCGAGGTTACCGTCACTACCGGCATGCTGCACGACAATGTCGGCTACACGCCCTATGAGGGCCGCAAGCTCAAGGGCTGGCCGGAGATCGTGATCAATCGCGGCCGCGTGGTGGTCGAAAACAACACGCTGAATGCCGAACGCGGTTCGGGTCAGTTCCTCAAGCGCAAGCCGTCCGACATGCTGGCCAATCCGACCGGGATTTCGGCTGCCGTGGCGCGGCAGATGCTGCGCAGTCTGGTTGGCATGAAATGAGTACGCTGAAACGCCCCTACGGCCTGGCCGTCGCCCAGCTCGGGCCGATCAATCTGGCCGACAGCCGCGCGGCGGTGGTCAAGCGCCTGATCGCGCTGCTGCGCGAGGCGCATGCACGCGGTGCCAAATTCGTGGTGTTTCCCGAACTGGCGCTTACCACCTTTTTCCCGCGCTACTGGATGAGCGAAGAGGAGGCGGTGGAACGTTTCTTCGAGCGCAGTATGCCGGGACCGGAAACCAAGCCGCTGTTCGATCTCGCCGCCGAATTCGGCATCGGCTTCTATCTCGGCTATGCCGAACTGACGCCGGATGGCCGCCGCTTCAATACCTCGATCCTGACTGACGAGACGGCCAGGATCGTCGGCCGCTACCGCAAAATCCACCTGCCGGGCCATTCGCATCACATTCCCACGGCGCCGTTCCAGCATCTGGAGAAGAAATTCTTCGAGGTCGGCAACGAGGGCTTCATGGTCTGGGAAACGCTCGGCGCCCGCATCGGCATGTGCATCTGCAACGACCGTCGCTGGGCCGAAACCTATCGCGTCATGGGCCTGCAGAGCGCCGAGATCGTCGCGCTGGGCTACAACACGCCGAGCTGGAACATCCACTGGAGCGAGCCACCGCATCTGCGGATGTTCCATCATCTGCTCTCGCTGCAGGGCAACGCCTACCAGAACGGAATCTGGGTTGCGGCTGCGGCCAAATGCGGCAAGGAAGACGGTTTCCACATGATCGGCGGCTCGGCCATCGTGGCGCCGACCGGCGAGATCGTCGCCCAGGCCCAGGGCGAAGATGACGAATTGATCTTCACCAATGCCGACTTGGCGCTGGGCGAGACCTTCCGCGAGCATGTTTTCAATTTTGCCAAGCACCGCCGGCCCGAACATTACGGCCTGATCGTCGAGCGCACCGGAGCCGGTGCGCCGCTCGGCAGGCCGCCAGAATGACGTTTTCCGTTCAATCGACTGCCACAAACCAGGGGGTTTTCATGACGCATCGTACAATCAAGCACAGCCTGATTGCTGTTGCCGCCGCATCGCTTGCCGCTTTCAGCCTGCCGGCGATGGCCCAGACGCTGAAGACCGGTATCGACGCCACTTTCGCGCCGCATGCCATGGCCAAGCTGGGCGGCGGCCTGCAGGGCTTCAACATCGATCTTGGCGAGGAACTGGGCAAGAAGCTCGGCAAGAAGATCGAGATCGAGGGCACCGAATTCTCCGCCCTGATCCCCGGCCTGAATGCCAAGAAATACGATTTCATCATCGCACCAGTGACGGTGACGCCCGAGCGCTCCAAGACCATGCTGTTCAGCGACGGCTACCTGAACACCGATTACGGTTTCGTGCAGAAGAAGAGCGCGCCCGATATCAAGACCGTCGAAGACCTCAAGGGCAAGACCATCACCCTTAACAAGGGTTCGGCCTATGAAAGCTGGGCGCGTGCCAATGCCGAGAAATACGGCTTCAAGTTTGATGTCTTCGGCACCAATGCCGATGCAGTGCAGGCCGTGCTGGCCGGCCGTGCCGATGCCAATATGTCGGGCAATACCTCCAGTGCCTGGTCGGCGAAGCAGAATCCGGACCTCAAGGCCACGCTGGTGATCTCCACCGGCCTGGTCTGGGCGATGGCCTTCCGCCTCGACGACAAGCCGCTGCGCAACGAACTGTCGATGGCGATCAAGTGCATGAAGCAGGACGGCTCGCTGGCCAAGATCGTGGAGAAGTGGCTGGGCGAGAAGCCGAAGCCGGGTTCGGTGGCGGCCACCATCACCCCGGGCTACGGCGTTCCGGGCATGGAAGGCTACGATCCGACGCCCGTGACCCTGAAGTGCTCGTAAGCCGCAACCGGCAGAGGTCATGAGTCCATCGCCGATTCTGGAGCTCGTGGGCCTGCACAAGGCCTACGGCTCGCTTTCCGTGTTGCGTGGCATCGACCTGCGGGTCTGGCCCGGTGAAATGGTTTGCGTCATCGGGCCATCCGGCTCCGGCAAAAGCAGCATGCTGCGCTGCTGCAACCGGCTGGAGGAATCGACCGGCGGCCAGGTGGTGGTCGACGGTGTCGACATCACCCGCGCCGATGTCGATATCAATACGGTGCGCCAGCATATCGGGATGGTTTTTCAGCAGTTCAATCTCTATCCGCATCTCACGGCACTCGGCAATGTCGCGCTTGCCCTGCGCAAGGTGCAGGGCAAGTCGAAGGCCGAGGCCGAGACGCTGGCCATGGCGGCGCTGGAGCGGGTCGGCCTGGTCGACAAGGCAAGGGTCTATCCGGCGCAGCTTTCGGGCGGGCAGGCGCAGCGTGTCGGCATCGCGCGTGCCATCGTGCTGGAGCCGAAGCTGATCCTGTTCGACGAACCGACCAGCGCGCTCGACCCCGAAACGGTGGGCGAGGTGCTGAAGGTGATGCGCCAGCTGCGCGAGACCGGCATGACCATGCTGGTGGTCACGCATGAGATGGGGTTTGCCCGTGCCGCCGCCGACCGCGTCATCTTCATGGATGGCGGCGTGATCGTGGAGGAGGGTGTGCCGGCCGCGGTGTTCGGCGCGCCGCAGCACGAGCGCACCAAGGCCTTCCTGGCACGTTATCACGCGGCCGAATAACGATGAGCGACTTCGAGCGCTTCATCCATACCTTCTTCAATCTGGAAGTGGCGGCCCGCTACTGGCCCGATATCCTGAGCGGCCTCGGCGTCACCGCCGGCATCGGCCTGCTGGTGGCGGTCAGCGGTCTGGCGCTCGGCGTCGCGCTGGCGGTGCTGCGCGCCATGCAGATCCGGCCGCTGTCGCTGCTGATCATCGCCTTCGCCGATATCCTGCGCGCGTTGCCGCCGCTGGTGCTGATGATCATCTTCTTTTTCGCCTTTCCCCTGATCGGCATGCCGATGAATGCCTTCACCACGGTGTGGCTGACGCTGACCCTGGTGCTGGCAGCCTATGCCGAGGAAAGCATGTGGGGCGGCATTCTGGCGCTGCCGCGCGGCCAGTCGGAAGCGGCGCGCTCCACCGGGCTCACCTGGTGGCAGACCATGACCGCGGTGATCCTGCCGCAGGCCTTCCGCATCGCCGTGCCGCCGCTGACCAACCGCGTCATCGCCATCAGCAAGAATGTCGCGCTCGGCTCGGTGGTGGCGCTCAGCGAGGTGCTGAACAACGCGCAGTCGGCCAGCAGCCTGTCGGCCAATCCGACGCCGCTGACCATGGCTGCCTTTGCCTATTTGCTGCTGTTCCTGCCGGTGATGCTGGCCGCCCGCCGGCTCGAACGCCGCTGGCAGTGGAAAGTGTAGGCCGCCGATGGATGCCCTGCTGCGCAGTTTCTTTAACCTCGATGTCTTTGTGCAGGTGCTGCCTTTCCTGCTGCAGGGCCTGCTGGTCACGCTCGGCCTTTCTGCGCTGGTGATCCCGCTCGGCCTGGTCGGTGGCCTGATCGTGGCGCTGATCGGCACGCAGAGCGAAAGCCGCTGGATACGCTTCCTGGTTGCCGCCTATGTCGATGTGTTCCGCGCGCTGCCGCCGCTGGTGCTGCTGATCTTCATCTATTTCGGCACGCCCTTCCTCGGGCTGGATATCCCCAAGCTGATGGCGGTGGCGATCGGTTTCCTGCTCAACAATTCCAGCTATTACGGCGAGATTTTCCGCGCCGGCCTGCTCAGCGTGCCACATGGCCAGATGGAAGCGGCGCGCTCCACCGGCCTGACGCGGCTGCAGGCACTGATTTACGTGATCGTGCCGCAGGCGACCCGCAACGTGCTGCCCGACCTGGTCGGCAACAGCATCGAGGTGGTCAAGCTGACCACGATTGCCAGCGTGGTCGCGCTGCCCGAACTGCTGCGCGTGGCGCGCGATGCCCAGGCGCTGCTGTTCAATCCCTCGCCGGTGGTGCTGGCGGCGATCATCTATCTGGTGCTGCTCTGGCCGCTGGTGCGCTGGCTCAGCCGGCTGGAACACAAGAATATGGTCTCGCGCTAGCCGCCGCGGACGTTTTTTCGCAGCGTCAACCGACAGGTCGGGGTTGTTTTCCCGCGTCTTTGCCTCACAATGAGGAAAGACCGACGCGGGAGGAACGCGCGATGACCAAAGAACTTGGGCCGAATCTCATTGGCCAGGTGCCGTTGCAGGACCTCGACCGGCTGGCAGCCCAGATTCCGCATGGCGCCAAGATCGCGGTGCCGCCGGATTATTCCGGCGTCGCCATGGCGCTGACCCGGGCGATGATCCGCCGGTCCTTGCGCGACCTTCATGTGGTCTGCGTGCCGATCTCCGGCCTGCAGGTCGACATGCTGGCTGGCGCCGGCTGCATCGGCACGGTGGAAACCTCGGCAATCACGCTCGGCGAATACGGCACCGCGCACCGCTTCCAGGCCGCGCTCAGGGCGAAACAGTTCCGCATGATGGATGCCACCTGTCCGGCCGTGCATGCCGCGATCCAGGCTGCCGGCAAGGGCCTGCCCTTCATGCCGTTGCGCGGCCTGCTCGGCACCGATCTGCTGAAGAACCGGCCGGACTGGCAGGTGATCGACAATCCGTTCGAGAAACACAACGACCCCATCGTGCTGCTGCCGGCGATCAAACCGGATTTCGCCGTCTTCCACGCGCCCTTTGCCGACCGCAATGGCAATGTCTTCATCGGTCGCCGTCGCGAGTTGGTGGCGATGGCGCATGCTTCCACGGCCTCGCTGGTGACGGTCGAGGAAATCCGCGATGTCGATCTGCTGGCTAGCGAGGAGAGTGCGGCCGGCACGCTGACCGCCGCCTATATCGGCGGCATTGCCGAGGTGCCGCGCGGCGCCTGGCCGCTCAAGCTGTGGGATATCTATGAGTATGACGAGGCGCATCTGAAACTGTATGGCGAGATGGCGCGCACGGCCGAAGGCTTTGCCCGCTATTGCGATGAGTTCGTGCATGACCGGAAGGCGGCCGAGTGATGACCGCCTTGCCGTTCAGCCGCCAGGAACTGCTGATCACTACCATCGCCCGCCTGCTGCAAGGCTGCCGGCTGGTCGCCACCGGTGCGTCCTCGCCGATCCCGGGCGCCGGTGCCTTGCTGGCCCGCGCGCAGTCCGGCGGCCACATGCGCGTCAACGTGCTGGGCAGCGTGCGCAACGATTTCCTCTGCGATGGCGGCGTCGAACTCTTCGATCTGGCCGGGCAGGGGCGGCTCGATGCATTTTTCCTCGGCGGCGGCCAGATCGACGGCGAGGCCAATATCAATCTGGTGGGGGCCGGCGGGGTCTATCCGCAGACGGACGTGCGCTGGCCCGGCTCGTTCGGTTCGGGCTACCTGTATTATCTGGTGCCACGCGTGATCCTGTTCCGCGAGGAACATTCACGCCGCGTGCTGGTGCCGAAGGTCGATTTCATTTCCTCAGCCGGGCCGAAGAATGACGGCACCTATCGCCCCGGCGGCCCGATCGGCCTGCTCACCAATCTCTGCTGGTTCGCCTTCGACCGCGACAAGCGCCGCTTCCGGCTGGAGAGCGTGCATCCCGGCCACAGCGTGGAGGAGGTGCGCGACCATACCGGCTTCGACTTCGATTGCCCGGCCAGTGTTGCGGCCACGGCCGCACCCGATGCCGATATCCTGACGCTGCTGCGGACACGGATTGCCCGGGAAATTGCGGAAACCTACCCGCGCTTTGTCGCCCAGGTGTTTCCAGATCTGGCCGCGGCGGGTGACTAGCCTGCCGCCGTTTTACCAAGCAAACGCGCTGCTTTCGCCCAAATATTAGCCAGCCAAACGCCGGCCACTTCGGTGTTTGGATACATGGATTGCATACGATTCCGGCCGATGCGGCAAAATGCGCCTGCAACCGGCGGCTGGCATCTGCCTTGCATCATCAACCCGCAACCAAACCGGTGCGGATGAGGCAATGGCAGACAAGGGCGATATCGAGCTGGCGGCGGTGCTCAAACGCTACGGCAGCGCCATCGCCGTCGACTCGATCAGCCTGAAAATCCCCGCCGGCACCTATTGTTGCCTGCTGGGGCCGAGCGGCTGCGGCAAGAGCAGCACGCTGCGCATGATCGCCGGCCATGAGGACGTCTCCGACGGCGACATCCTGCTTGGCAACGAGGTGATCAACGACCTGCCGCCGGCCAGGCGCGGCACGGCGATGATGTTCCAGAATTATGCGCTGTTCCCGCATCTCGACTGTATCGACAACGTCGCCTTCAGCCTGAAGATGAAGGGTGTGGCCAAAGCCGAGCGCCGCGCCCGGGCGATGGAGCTGCTGCGGCTCGTCGATATGCAGGATTATGCCGCGCGCCTTCCGGCGCAGCTGTCGGGCGGCCAGCAGCAGCGTATCGCGCTGGCCCGCGCGCTGATCACCGGGCCTTCCGCCTTGCTGCTGGACGAACCGCTTTCGGCGCTGGATCCCTTCCTGCGCGCCCGCATGCGCGAGGAACTCAAGCGTCTGCAGAAGGAACTTGGCATCAGCTTCATCCACGTCACTCACAGCCAGGAAGAGGCGATGGCGCTGGCCGACCTGGTGGTGGTGATGAACAGGGGCCGCATCGAACAGGCCGCCTCGGCGCGTGCGGTGTTCAACACACCGCGCACGGCTTTCGTCGCCCGCTTCATCGGCGGCCACAATATCGTCGAGGCGCCGGCGGATGGCGGCGGCAGGCAACGCATTTCCGTGCGCGCCGATCGCGCCGCGCTGACGGCGCCGGGCAGTGGCGAGGCCGGTTTCGGTGGCACGGTGCGCGCCGTGGAATATCTCGGCAGCGTGGTGCATGTCGGCATCAGCCCGAATGGCGGCACCGATTTTGCCGTCGATCAGGGCGAGTTCCTGGTTGCCGTGAATGAAAACAAATTCTTTGCCGCCCCGGTCGCACTCGGCGATGCGGTGTCGGTGTCATGGAAACTTGAGGACATCCACGTCCTCGAGGCGTAACGGCGGCACAGGCCGCGTCAACACAGCGGAGGCTGACATGGGTAAGGACAAGATGGCGGGTAGAACGCGTGGCATCAATCGCCGTACCGTGCTCAAGGGCGCAGCGGCCGGTATCGGCCTGGCCGCCGGCAGCGGCGCGATCACCGGCTTTCCCACGATCTGGGCGCAGAACATCAAGAATGTGACGCTGCGCCAGTTCGGCACCGGCGTGTCGAACCTCAATGCCATTGCCGAGAAATGCAAGGCCGATACCGGCATCACCCTGCAGATGACCGCGCTTGACTCCGATGCGGTGGCGCAGCGCGCGGTCACGCAGCCCAAGTCTTTTGACATTGCCGATATCGAATACTGGATCTGCAAGAAGGTGTTCCCGGCTGGCGTGATGCAGCCGATGGACACCAAGAAGATCAAGAATGTCGACAAGATCGTGCCGCTGTTCCTCAATGGCAAGCTCAAGCCCGACAGCGTGATCGCACAAGGGACCGCGCCGCACAGCGTCGGCTTCGTCGAAGGCAAGGACTCCACCAGGTTTGCCAAGTCGCAGACCCAGTGGATGACCATGATCCCGACGATCTACAATGCCGATACGCTCGGCATCCGTCCGGATCTGGTCGGTCGTCCGATCACCAACTGGAAGGACATCATGGACCCCAAGTTCAAGGGCAAGGCGTCCATCCTGAACATTCCCTCCATCGGCATCATGGACGCGGCGATGATCTGCGAGTCGATGGGCGAGATTAAATACGGCGACAAGGGCAACATGACCAAGGCCGAGATCGACAAGACGATCTCGATCATGACCGCCGCCAAGAAGGCCGGCCAGTTCCGCGCCTTCTGGAAGACCTTCGATGAGTCGGTCAACCTGATGGCCTCGGGTGAAGTCATCATCCAGTCGATGTGGTCGCCGGCCGTCACGGCCGTGAAGTCGAAGGGCATCCCCTGCGTCTACCAGCCGCTGGCCGAAGGTTATCGCGCCTGGGGCGGCGGCCTCGGCATCGCCAAGCATCTCTCAGGCCTCGAACTCGATGCGGCCTATGAATACATCAACTGGTACCTGTCGGGCTGGGTCGGCGCCTACCTGAACCGCCAGGGCTATTACTCTGCCGTGCTGGACACCGCCAAGCAGCATATGAGCGCCGATGAATGGGCCTTCTGGATGGAAGGCAAGCCGGCCAAGACCGATATCATGAGCCCGGATGGCAAGCTGCTCGAGAAGGCCGGCGCCGTGCGCGACGGCGGTTCCTTCGAGAACCGCATGGGCAAGGTCGCCTGCTGGAATGCCGTGATGGACGAGGACCGTTACATGGTCCAGAAATGGAACGAGTTCATCGCCGCCTAAAACGGAAAGAGCGCCGTGCGGGTGTCGCCCGCACGGCAATCTCCGATCCCGATGCAGAGCAAGAGTTACATCCCCTATCTCCAGGTCGCGCCGCTGGCTTTCGTCTTCGGCGCCTTCCTGGTGATTCCGATCCTGACCATCCTGGTGGTCAGCTTCTGGGATTATGACTTCGCCCGCATCATCCCCGATTTCGTGCTGACCAATTACCGGGAACTGCTCGGCAGCCCGGTCACGCTGCGCACCTATCTCAACACCCTGCGCTATGCCGCCATCGTCTGGGTGGCGACGCTGGCGATCGGCTTCACCATCGCCTATTTCCTCGCCTTTCATGTGCGCAGCGACACTTGGCAGACCGCCTGCTTCCTGATCTGCACCGTGCCGTTCCTGACCTCGAACATCATCCGAATGATTTCCTGGATTCCCTTCCTTGGGCGCAACGGCCTGCTCAATTCGGCCCTGGTCGGCGCCGGCATCGTCGACCAGCCGCTGGAATTCCTGCTGTTCTCCGATTTCGCCGTGGTGCTGGCCTTCGTGCATCTCTACACGCTGTTCATGATCGTGCCGATTTTCAATTCGATGATGCGGATCGACCGCTCGCTGATCGAGGCCGCCTATGATGCCGGCGCCAACGGGCTGCAGGTGCTGACCAGTGTGATCGTTCCGCTGTGCAAGCCCGGCATCGCCATCGGCTCGATCTTCGTGGTCACCCTGGTGATGGGCGATTTCGTCACTGTGCGCTTCATGAGCGGCGGCCAGAGCGCGTCCGTCGGCCTGATGATGTCAAATGCGATTTCGCTGCTGCAGTATCCGGCGGCGGCGGCCAATGCGGTGATCCTGCTGGTCGTGGTGCTGCTGATGGTCGGCGCCATGATGCGCATCGTCGATATCCGCAAGGAACTCTGACCATGCATGGCCGCAAGCGACCAAAAAGCTTTTATGTGCTCGGCGCCTTCTTCATCCTCTTCGTGCTGTTCCTCTATGGTCCGATGTCGACCATTTTCATCCTGTCCTTCCAGGGACCCGATGGCGGCCTGACCTTCCCGATGCGCGGCGTGTCGCTCAACTGGTTCCGCAACCTGACGGAAAAGCAGATGGTCGGCGATTTCGCCGGCAGCTTCGCGCGCAGCTTTTCTCTCGGCGTTATCGTCATGCTGCTCACCGTGGTGATCGCTTTGTCCGGCGGCCTGGCCTTCCGCCACCGGTTCAAAGGCGCCGGCGTGATCTTCTACATGGCGATTGCCAGCCTGATCGTGCCGTCGATCCTGGTCAGCCTCGGCATCGGCCTGCAGTTCCGCATCATCGGCTGGGACACCACCTGGTACGGTTCGGCACTTGGCGCGCACCTGACCTGGACGCTTCCTTTTGGCCTTCTGATTATGTTTGCCATCTTCAACCGCTTCAACAAATCCTACGAGGAAGCCGCCCGCGATCTCGGCGCCACGCCCTGGCAGGTGATCCGGCATGTGGTGATCCCGATCATCCTGCCCAGCCTGATCGGCATCGCGCTGTTCGGCCTCACGCTGTCCTACGACGAATTCGCCCGCACCCTGATGACGGCCGGCACCGACAACACCCTGCCGCTGGAAATCTATGCCATGACCACCAATGTGACGACGCCGGTGCTCTATGCGCTCGGTACCGTCACCAGCGCATTTTCCTTCATCATCATCATTTTTGCGCTGGGTGCCGTGACCTTCGTGCGCTGGCGCCGGGCGAGGCATGGCTCCGATGCCGGCCATGGTGTCTGAGCGATACTGTGTTTAAGCTTTTCGCATGACTGCCGGTTTCTCGATTCAGGTGATGAGCCGCGCCCAGTTCGATCTCGCGGTCGACTGGGCCGCCGCCGAGGGCTGGAATCCGGGCCTGAGCGATGCCGGTATCTTCCATGCCGCCGATCCAGGCGGTTTCCTGGTCGGCCTGCAGGATGGCGACCCGGTCGCCTGCATCTCGGTGGTGCGCTACGGCCACCGTTACGGTTTCCTCGGTTTCTACATCGCCGCGCCGGCCTGGCGCGGCAAGGGCAGGGGCATAGCGGTCTGGCAGGCCGGCCTGCAGCATCTGGGCGAACGCGTGGTCGGCCTCGATGGCGTGCTGGCGCAGCAGGACAACTACCGCAAATCCGGCTTTACGCTCGCCCATCGCAACATCCGCTACGGCGGCTTGCCGGATTTCGGCAAGGCGGCGCTGCCGCTGGTGGATGCACGCAGCATCGGCTTCGACAGGCTGCTGGAGTACGACCGCCGCTTCTTCCCGGCGCCGCGTGACGGCTTCCTGTCTGCCTGGCTCACCGCGCCGGGCCACCATGCCCTGGCCTGTCTGCAGGATGGCGAACTGGCCGGCCTTGGCGTGATCCGGCCCTGCCGCAGCGGCCACAAGATCGGGCCGCTTTATGCCGCCACGCCGGCTGTCGCCTCGGCGCTGCTGGCCGGACTGTGCGACGGCATTGCCATAGAGAATAGAGGCCAGGTCTGGCTCGATGTGCCGGAAACCAATGCAGATGCCGTGAAGCTGGCCGAAAGCGCCGGCCTGAAGCCGGACTTCGAGACGGCGCGCATGTATAAGGGGCCGGCGCCGGTGATCGACCTCGCGCGGCTTTACGGTATCACCACATTCGAGCTCGGCTGATGAAACTGCTGCTGATCAATCCCAACACCACGGCGACGATGACCGAGATGGTGCTTGCCGTCGCCCGCAGGTTGGTGGCGCCGGGCACCGAACTGGCCGGCGCCACCGGCCGCTTCGGCGCCGCTTACGTGGCCACGCGCAGTGCCTATGCCATTGCTGCTCATGCCGCGCTTGATGCCTGGGCCGAGCATGCGGACGATAATTTCGATGCCGTGCTGCTCGCCTGTTTTGGCGATCCCGGCCTCGATGGCCTGCGCGAACTCTGCACCGTGCCGGTGGTCGGCATGGCCGATGCCTCGATCCAGCTGGCGGCCAGCCTGGGCAAACGCTTCGGCATTGTCACCGGCGGTGATCGCTGGGGCCCGATGCTGCATGAATTCGTCGCCAGCCGGGGCTTGAGCGACCGCCTGGCTTCGGTGCAGACCGTGGCGCCGACCGGCGGCGATATCGCCCGCGACCCGCAAGGCTCGATGGCACTGCTGGCAAAAGCCTGCTGCACTGCGGCAGAGGAGGGCGCCGATACGGTGATTCTCGGTGGCGCCGGTCTCGCCGGGCTCGGCCCTGCGATCCGCAATCAGGTGCCCGTGCCGGTGATCGACAGCACCGAGGCGGCCGTGCGCATGACCGAGGCGGTGGCGTCTGCCAGGCTCGGCAAAGCGACGGTCGGCACCTTTGCCGCGCCGCCCATGGTGCCCAGCATCGGGCTGTCGCCCGCGCTGGCGAAATATATCTCGGGCCTTTAGGGTTCGCGCAGCCAGACCTGCGTGCGGCCCAGGATCGGCGTGCCGATATAGCCGCGCAGGCGCAGCTTCTGTCCCGCTTCGGTGAGGCTGGCCTTGGCGTTGTAGATCTTGCCGTTCTTCGGATCGAGCACGCCGCCGCCGGCCCATTCGTTGGCGCCGTCCGCTTTCAGGCCCCAGAGGAAGGTCATGCCGATCACCGGCTGGTCCTTGCGTTCGCCCTCGCAGGCCTCGCAGACCGGATCGGGTTTCTCGTCGGGCCGGAAGAAAATCTGCAGGATACGGCCCTGCAATTCGCCGTTCACATCCTTGATCTCGACAATGCTGCGCGGCGTGTTGGTCTCGTCGTCGATGGTCTTCCAACGGCCCACGGGGCTGGTGAGCGGGCTGGCGACCGCGTCGGCGGCCCGGACCGGTGCT
>NZ_JAOZVR010000110.1 GCF_025869515.1 Ferrovibrio sp. | reverse complement strand
TCGGCATCCTGGTCGACGATGCCACCGTGACCATCGAGAACATCAACTGGCATCTCGAACAGGGCAAGGACGTCGAGACCGCGATCCTCGACGGTGCCGCGCAGATCGTCACGCCAGCGTTCGTGTCGCTGCTGTGCATCTGCATCGTGTTCGTGCCGATGTTCTTCCTCGAAGGTATCGCCCGCTTCCTGTTCGTGCCGATGGCGATGAGCGTGATGTTCGCGATGGTCTGCTCGTTCATCCTGTCGCGCACGCTGGTGCCGACGATGGCCAAGTACTTGCTGAAGCCACACGCGCCGCACACGGACCTGCACGGCAACAACGCGGCGCTGCCGCCGTCGCGCAATCCGCTGGCGCGCTTCCAGCGCGGCTTCGAAGCACGCTTCGAGCGCATCCGCGACGGCTACCACCAGTGGCTGCAGCTGGCGGTGAAGCATCGCCGCGGCTTCGTCGCCGGCTTCATCGCGGTGATCGCGCTGTCATTCCTGCTGGTGCCGGCGCTGGGGCGCAACTTCTTCCCGGCGGTGGACACCGGGCAGATGCTGCTGCATGCGCGGGTTCCGGTCGGCACGCGCCTGGAAGAAACCTCGCGCTACTTCGCGCAGATCCAGGATTCGATCCGCCGCGTTATTCCGCCGCAGGAGATCGCGGTGATCACCGACAACATCGGCCTGCCGTCGTCGCCGATCAACAATGCTTACAACAACACCGGCACCATCGGCCCCCAGGACGGCGATATCCAGATCGCACTGAACAAGGACCACAAGCCGACCGCCGATTACATGCGCGAGCTGCGCGAGCGGCTGCCGCGTGAATTCCCGATGGTCACGTTCTCGTTCCTGCCGGCCGACATCACCAGCCAGATCCTGAACTTCGGCAGCCCGTCGCCAATCACGGTGCAGATTCGCGGACGGGCGCTGGCCGAGAACCGCGCCTACGCCAAGGAGCTGCTGCGCAAGATCCGCCAGATTCCGGGCATTGCCGACGCGCGTATCCAGCAGACCGCGAACTATCCGACGCTGAATGTCGACATCGACCGCGCCCGCGCCCAGCAGCTTGGCATCACTTCGCGCGACGTCACCAACAGCATGGTGATTTCGCTCGCCGGTTCCAGTCAGGTCGCGCCGCTGTGGTGGCTGAATCCCGAAAACGGCGTGCCGTACCAGGTCGTCGCGCAGATTCCGCAGTACAAGCTCGACACGCTGCCGGGGCTGGAAAGCCTGCCGGTGAACGCGGTCAATGCCACGGAGCCGCAGGTGCTCGGCGCCATCAGCGAGATCACCCGCAGCGTGACACCGGCCGTGATCAGCAACCGCGACATCCTGCCGGTGATCGACATCTTCGCGACGCCGCAGGGCCGCGATCTGGGCAGCATCGCCACCGACGTGCAGAAGGTCATCGACGAATCGGCCAAGGCTGCCCCGCTCGGCACCACGGTGACGCTGCGCGGTCAGATCACGACGATGAACCAGGCTTTCACCGGCCTGCTGCTCGGCCTGCTCGGCGCGGTCGTGCTGATCTACCTGCTGATCGTCGTGAACTTCCAGTCCTGGGCTGATCCGTTCGTGATCATCACCGCACTGCCAGCCGCACTCGCCGGCATCGTCTGGATATTGTTCACTACGCAGACGCCGCTGTCGGTACCGGCGCTGACCGGCGCGATCATGTGCATGGGCGTATCGACCGCGAACTCGATCCTGGTGATCAGCTTCGCGCGCGAACGCCTGCTCGCGACCGGCAACGCGGTTCAGGCCGCGCTGGAAGCCGGCTTCACCCGTTTCCGCCCGGTGCTGATGACCGCACTGGCGATGATCATCGGCATGGCGCCGATGGCGCTCGGCCTGGGCGAAGGTGGCGAACAGAACGCCCCGCTGGGCCGCGCGGTGATCGGCGGCCTGATGTTCGCGACCACCGCAACGCTGTTCTTCGTACCGATCGTATTCAGCATCGTCCATGCGCGTCATGGCCGCGCATCGTCTTCGTCTTCTGCTCCAGTCTCGGGACACCCTCATGTCGTCAACTGATTCCACTCCGGCCACGCGCGGCCCGCGCACTGCCGGCATCGTCGGCGCCTGCGTCGCGATCGCGATTGTCGCGATCGGCCTGACCCAGCGCGCGCGCAGCAGTAGCGCGCTGCAGGACTGGACCGCCGCCAACGTGATCCCGAGCGTGATCGTCGCCGAGCCCCAGCCGCTGGGAGACGCCAGCGGCCTGCAGCTGCCGGGCCGCCTCGAGGCCTACTACAACGCACCGATCTACGCGCGCGCCAACGGCTATCTGAAGAAGTGGTACGTCGACATCGGCGCACCGGTGAAAGCCGGCCAGCTGCTCGCGGAGATCGAAACGCCGGACCTGGACCAGGAGCTGGCACAGATGCGCGCCAACCTGGTCAGGGCCGAGGCCGATGCCAAGCTCGCCGAAAGCACCGCCAAGCGCTGGCAGGCGATGCTCGGCACCGACGCGGTGTCGACCCAGGAAGTCGACGAAAAGGCCGGCGACTACGCCGCCAAGAAAGCTGCCGCGCTGGCCGCGCGCGCCGCGGTCGACGCGCTGGTGGCGACGCAGAACTTCCGCCGCATCGTCGCGCCGTTCGACGGCGTGGTGACCTCGCGCTCCACCGATCTCGGCGCGCTGATCAGCTCCGGCGCCAGCAACGGCCCGGCGCTGTTCACGGTTGCGGACACGCGCAAGCTGCGCGTCTACGTGCAGGTGCCTCAGAGCTTCATGCCGGCGATCAAGATCGGCGGCCAAGCCGAACTCGGCCTGCCCGAATATCCGGGCCGCACGTTCACCGCGACGGTGCAGAACCTGGCGGGATCGGTGAATGCGCGCTCCGGCGGCAGCCTGGTACAGCTGGTGGTCGACAACGCCGATGGCACGCTGCCGGCCGGCGGCTACGCCGACGTCAAACTGCTGATTCCGCCGGGCGCCGGCAGTCTGTCGATCCCGGCCAGCAGCCTGATCTTTTCGCGCGACGGCCTGCGTGTCGCCGTGCTCGGCGACAACAACACGGTGACGATGAAGGACATCGCGATCAGCCGCGATCTCGGCAAGACCGTGGAGGTCTCCGGCCTCGACGCCAAGGACCGCATCATCGACAGCCCGCCGGAGTCGCTGATGGCCGGCGACAAGGTGCAGCTCGCCGCCGAGAAGGGCCATGACGCCAAGAAGAGCTGAAGTGTCGCGCCAGCGTTTCCTGAAAACCGCGCTGGCCGGCGCGGCAGCGCTGGCGCTGAGCGGCTGCCTGGCGCCGAAGTACCAGCTGCCCGCGGTGCCGGTCGCCGGCGATTACAAGGAAGCCGCCGGACATCGCGACTGGACCGCGGCCGCGCCGGCCGACCAGCTCGATCGCGGCAACTGGTGGACGCTGTACCGTGACGACACGCTGGACTCGCTGGTCGCAAGGCTAGAGCAGAACAGCCCGACGCTGGCGGCCGCGCTGGCGCGCTACGACCAGGCACGCGCGTACTACGATCAGAGCCGTGTGTCGCTGTTCCCGAGGCTGTCGCTGAGTGGCCAGTACGAGCCGAACCGCGGCTCCGACATGCGCCCGCCCAGCGGCAGCGACACGCGCTATTTCAAGGACAATTCGCTCGGCCTGCAGGCCAGCTACGAAGTCGACCTGTGGGGCCGCGTGCGCAACAGCGTCAAGGCCGGCGACGCCAGCTTCGTCGCTGCCGGCGACGATCTGGCGTCGGCGCAGCTGAGCCTGCGCGCGCAGCTGGTCGACCAGTATCTGCAGCTGCGCGGCCTCGACAACACCGTGGATCTGCTGAACCGCAATGTCGACGCGTTTGCACGCGCGCTGGAGCTGACGCAGTCACGACGCGACGGCGGCATCGCCTCCGGCCTCGACGTCGCCCGCGCCCGCACGCAGCTGCAGGCCGCCAAGGCGCAGCGCTCGACGTCGATGGGCCAGCGCGCGGTGCAGGAGCATGCGATCGCGGCGCTGATCGGCGAATCGCCGTCGAGCTTCAGCATCGCGCCGAAAACCACCCGGCTCGCCGTGCCGCAGCTGCCGACCGACGTGCCGTCGACGCTGCTGCAGCGCCGCCCCGACATCGCCGCCGCCGAGCGCCGCACCGCGGCCGCCAACGCCAGCGTCGGCGTCGCCCGCGCGGCCTGGTTCCCCAGCCTGACGCTGGGCGGCACGGTCGGCTACCAGAGCTATCAGGGCAGCGACTGGTTCAAGGCATCGAACCTGTTCTGGTCGATAGGCCCGAGCCTGGCGCTGGACCTGCTCGACGGCGGCCGCCGCGCGGCGCAGGTCGACCAGGCACGCGCGCTGCTCGACGAAGCCGGCGCCCGCTATCGGGTGACCGTGCTGCAGGCTTTCGCCGAAGTGGAAGACAACCTCGCACTGCTCGACCGCTACCAGGACGCGGCCGAAGAAGAAGCGCAGGCGGTGGCAGCCTCCGAGCACGCTGTGGAACTGGCGACGATTCGTTACCGCCAGGGCGCGGTGAATTATCTGGAAGTGACCACGGCGCAGAGCGCGGCGCTGGACGCGCAGCGCGACCTGGTCACGATCGACACCGAGCGTCTGCGCGCCAGCGTCGCACTGATCCGCGCGCTCGGCGGCGGCTGGGCCAACCCCGCGCCGGCGGTGGCCAGCGCAGCGCCGCCGCCTTGATCGCTCAGGCGCGCTCGACGCGATCCTTGACCGCCTTGTGGTCCAGGGCCGCCTGGCGCATCAGGTCGCGGAACTCTTTGGCGCTGATCGCACCGGCGATGCGACGCGGCAGCGCGTCGTTCAAGGCACGGGCGTAGGCGCGCGTCGCGTCGGCCAGCAGTTCGGCGTAAATCGGCCGCAGCTTGTCACTGCCGAGGCCGGCGGCCCGCTTCATCGACTCCATGATCGTGTCCAGCGCGCGCGTCGCCGCGGCGCTGTCGGCGGTGTCGATCCTGCCCTCGCCGACTGCGGCCGCCGCATCGCTGACGAGGCCGCGCAGCCTGGCGGTGGTGACTTCGCTGGACATCGATCGCCGCTCCGGTATTGCAATGGGCGGCGAGCATACGCCGCCGCGGG
Source organism: Ferrovibrio sp. (assembly GCF_025869515.1). Lineage (GTDB taxonomy): Bacteria > Pseudomonadota > Alphaproteobacteria > Ferrovibrionales > Ferrovibrionaceae > Ferrovibrio. The sequence continues at coordinate 29,881 of NZ_JAOZVR010000110.1, read as the reverse complement.
CCTCGGAGCGTAGGCTCAGGCGAACAGCAGGCGCAGGCTGGCGTCGTGCCCGCTGCTGCGAGCCACCCGCGGTGGTCGCGCGAAACGCGGCAGCGTCGGCAGACGCAAGGTCGGCGTCGGGCCCGGCGGCAGCATCGGATCGAAGCCCTCGTCGTCGCGCGGCGGCACGCAGATCAGCAGATAGCGCGACGCGCCCGCACTGCTCAGCGATGCCCGCAGCAGGCGGCTATGTATCGTCGCATCGCGGTCGGCAACCAGGATGTTCGCGCGGCTGCGGCGCAGCAGCTTTTGCAGCACCTGCGCGGCACTGCCGGTCGCCAGCTGCAGGCGGATCGTCAGATCGTCGCCGAGATGGTCGACGATGTGATCGAGCCAGCGCGTCGCGGCGGACGCGGCGAACGGACGCGGCGCGGTCATCGCTTCCATCATCAGGCCCTCGCTGATCTCCGGCAACGCATAGAACAGATGCAGCTCGGCGCCGCGACGACGCGCGATCGCGGCCGCTTCGCGCAGATGGTCGAGCCGGCGTTCGCGTCCGGTCAGCCAGCAGGCGACGTGTCCGCCGGGCTGCGGCGGCTCGGGGATCGCGTCGGTGTACGGCAGCGTCATCATCGGCGTGACGACGTCGCGCAATACGCGAGTCCGTAGCGATACGTGCAGCGGACGCGGCAAAAAGCGGCGCGAGCTCGGCGGCATTACCAGCAGTGCCTGTGGATGTTCGCGGCAGAACGCGGCGATGCCGCGTGCCGGGTCGCCGGACAGTAGCACGCGTTCGCAGCCCGGATAATTCGCGGCCTCGGCGAAGAACGAATGCAGCGCACGCTGTGCGGTCGCCTGCTCGCCACGCGCATGCACGTGCAATAACGTCAGCCGCGCCTGCAGCGCGTCGACCCACTGCGCCACCAGCGGAATCGCGCTGTGGCAGGCTTCGGAGAAATTCGTGGCGAACACGAGCTGGCGCGGAAACACCGGCACATTGGCAGTCATGGATGGCTCCTGGGTATAGAAAGCATCGGGGGAATCAGTAGACGAAGCCGTCGATCGCGGCGACTTCGGGCAGCGGACGGCGCTGGTCGAGCATTTCGCGCAGCACCAGCTCGATGCCGCGCGACAGCGCGGTCATCGGCGTGTCGTTGATGGTGTTTTCGAACGGGTCTTCGATCGCGCCGCTGGCGCTGTCGATCGCGATCAGCGTGAAACTGATCAGCGCCGACGCCACCGGCGTCACCGCGCCGAGGCCGGCAACCAGGCCCAGCGGCACCAGCCAGCAATAGGCATCGATCAACACGCGCGGCAGCGTGCTGAACTGGCGCGGCAGCGGCGTGTTCTTGATGCGCTCGCAGGCGCCCTGGATGTTCGCGAGCGTGGTCAGGCTGGCGTCGAGCGCGCTCCAGCGCAGGCTGTCGATCATCCCCAGCTCGCGCGCCTGATGCAGCAGCTGCGCCTGGCGCAGCGTCAGCGCGTTGGGCACGTTGCCGTAGAGCCGCAGGCCCTCGGCGCGCTCGAACCCGAGCAGGCCGACCAGTTCGGGCTGCGGGTTCTGGCGCCGCAGATGGCAGCGCAGCGCGTGTACGAACGCAACCTGATGCAGCACCAGGTCGTCGCGCAGCTTTATATGCCGCGGCTCTTGCGGATCGGCGTCGAACGCGGTCAGCGCCTGCCGCGCGATCGCGCGCGAGGTGTTGACCAGCTGCCCCCACAGCTGGCGCGCCTCCCACCAACGGCCATAAGCGGCGTTGGCGCGGAACGCCAGAAAGATCGCCAGCGCCGAACCCAGCGGCGCCAGCGGCAGCGCGTCCAGCGACAGCCAGTGCCAGTCCAGCAGCACGTAACAGCCGGCGACCGCGCAATCGAACGCCAGCAGCAACAGCAGCCTTTTATAGGTGCCGGGCCAGATGCGTTTCAGCGGAAAGGACTCTCGCAGGATCATCTCGGGGCTACTTCCGTTGCGGGCGATGCATCGCGTCGTATGCGTTGCGATCCATTAAAGGCCTGCAGTGGTGGCGCGTCTGCTATCGAAACGTCATCGCTCGTCGTGGATCGCGGCGACGAAGGTCGCGCGCCGGACTATCTTTCGATAGATCGAGGAACCGACGGCGCATCCGGTGATCTGATCAGGTTCTTCGAACGTGGAAACAACTGCTCATGCCGCCGCTGCGCATCGGTCAATACGGAATCAGCCTGAGCCAGCCCGCGGTGCTGGCGACCGCCGCGACCATGCTCAGCGCGCTGGTGATGGCCGAGTGGTATTCGCGCCTCGGCGTATCGCTGGGCCTGCTGTACATCCTGCCGGTCGTGCTCGCCGCAACCGTGCTGTCAAGGCGGCAGATCGTGCTCGCGGCCTGCGCCTGCGCCGCGGCGCGCGGGCTGTTCGTGATGCACGAGACGCCGCTGGAACAGGCGCTGCGCTTTTCGATGGCCGCGGTTGCCTACGCCGGTTGCGGCCTGCTGGTCGCCGAGATCAGCCGACGCCGGCGCGCGATGCTGGAACATTACGCGCGGCTGCGCGCCGAGCAGCGGCTGCGGCGTCGCGCCGAACGCCGGCTGCGCCTGCTCGCCGACAGCAGCCCGGCGGCGATCCTGACCGTGGACAGCGACGGCCGCATCATCGCCGCCAACCGCGCCACGCAGGACATGATGGAACTCGACGAAGAACAGAGTGCGGTCGGGCGGCCGGTCGGCGACTTTCTGCCGGTGCTCGCCGACGCGCTGTCGATGAGCGCCAGCGTCGGCGACCTGCGCACCTCGACCAGCACCTGGGGCCGGCGCGCCGACGGCAGCGCGTTTCCGGCGACGACCTGGTTCTCGGTCTACGGCGATGGCGACGGCCGCAAGCTTGCGGCGATCGTCGCCGACGCGTCCGACGAAGTGCGCGAACGCGAGGTTGCGCACTTCAGCGATCTGCAGAATCACAACCGCCTGCTGGCCGGCGCGGTGTCGCACGAAATTCGCAACCTGTGCTCGGCTGCCGGCGTCGTCGCGTCCAACCTGGCGCGGCATCCGGCGATGCACGGCGACCCCGATCTGGCGGCGCTGCAAAGCCTGGTGCGCGCCTTGCTCGAACTCGCGTCCTTCGACCTGCGCCAGCAGGCCGAGCCCGGCAGCGGCGGCCACCTGCGGCTGCAGGCGCTGTGTACCGAACTCCAGCTGATCATCGGCCCGGACTGGGCTGACCTCGACGGCGCGATCGAGGTGCACGTGCCCGCCGACTTTCCGGCGGTACGCGGCAACCGCCAGGCCTTGCTGCAGGTGCTGCTGAACCTGTCGCAGAACGCCTTGCGCGCGGTGAGCACGCGGCCCGCACGCCAGCTGCGGCTGGCGGCGCGCATCGACGGCGACCGTGCGGTGCTGGCGGTGCAGGACTCCGGCCCTGGAATCCGCGACGCAGCGACGCTGTTCCAGCCGTTCCGGCCCGGCGCCGATGGTACCGGACTCGGGCTCTATATCTCGCGCACGCTGATGGCGCACCAGGGCGGACAGTTGCGGCACGTCGCCGGCGCTGCGAGCGGCGGCGCCTGCTTCGAGCTGCTTTTGCCGCTGGCCTCGTCGGCCGAGGCGGCGCATGGCTGACGGTACGCCGCCTCCGATCCGCCTGTACCTGCTCGACGATCACACGCTGTTCCGCGAAGGCCTGCGGCGCCTGCTCGACGCCGACGCGCGCTTCGCCGTTGTCGGCCACGGCGGTTCGATCGCGCAATCGCTGGCCGAGATCGACACGCTGTGCCCGGACGTGGTGATCGTCGATTACGATCTCGGCGAGCACACCGCGCTGGACTTCGCGCGCGAGCCGCGGCGATCGGCCTCGGGCTCGCTGCTGGTGGTGACGGCCGGCCTGCCGGAGCGCGACGCGCTGGAGCTGATCCGCCTCGGCATCTCCGGCATCTGCCGCAAGGAAGTGTCGCCGGACGAGCTCAAGAACAGCATCCACGCGGTGGCGATGGGCCAGGTACTGATCGAGCAGCGCTACCTGCAGGCCATCGTCACCGCCGCGCAGGAACCGGCGCGCGTCGGTTTCACCGAGCGCGAGCGCGCGGTGTTGCGCGGGTTGCTGCAGGGGCTGTCGAACAAGCAGATCGGGCGCCGTCTCGGCAGCTCGGAGAGCGCAGTCAAGGCCAGCTTCCAGCAGTTGTTCAACAAGCTCGACGTGCGCTCTCGCAGCCAGCTGGTGATGGTCGTGATCCAGAATTACCGCGATCTGATCTGAGCCCCCGCGGCAGCGGCGCGCCGGGCCGCGAAGCGTATCCTGTACGCTTCGCGCTCCCCTACTCGCGATATCGGCATGCACACACTCGCGCAACTGCGCTCCGGAGAACTGGCCGGCATCCGGCGGCTGGATCTGAGCTGCGGGCTGAGCGAACTGCCGCGCGAGGTCTTCGATCTGGCGGACACGCTGGAAGTGCTGAACCTGTCCGGCAACGCGCTGAGCACTCTGCCCGACGACCTGCCGCGGCTGACGCGGCTGCGCGTGCTGTTCTGCTCGGACAACTCGTTCACCGAACTGCCCGCGGTGGTCGGGCAATGCCCGGCTCTGGACACGGTCGGCTTCAAGGCCAACCGCATCCGCCATGTGCCGGCGGCGGCGCTGTCGCCGCAGCTGCGCTGGCTGATCCTGACCGACAACTGCATCACTGAGCTGCCCGCCGCGATCGGCCGTTGTACGCGCCTGCAGAAATTGATGCTGGCCGGCAACCAGCTGACGCAACTGCCGGCCGAGATGGCGGGTTGCACCGGGCTGGAACTGCTGCGCATCGCCGCCAACCAGCTGGCCTCGCTGCCGGCGTGGCTGTTCGACCTGCCGCGGCTTTCGTGGCTGGCCTATGCGGGCAACCCGTTCAGCGACATCAGCGAAGCCGAGGCGGTCGCCGAACATCCGGCGGCGGACATCGCCTGGCCGCGATTGACACTGCAGACGCAGCTCGGCGAAGGCGCGTCCGGCGTGATCCATCGCGCGCTGTGGCAGCGCGATACCGCGAGCGCGCCGGCGCTGCCGGTCGCGGTGAAACTGTTCAAGGGCGCGGTCACCAGCGACGGCCTGCCGCGCAGCGAAATGGACGCCTGCATCGCCGCCGGCCGCCATCCGAACCTGATTCCGGTCGAAGGCCGCATCAGCGGCCATCCGCAGGCGACGCCGGGGCTGGTGATGCAGCTGATCGACCCAGTGTTCCGCAACCTCGCCGGCCCGCCCAGCCTGGCCTCCTGCACCCGCGATGTGTATCCGCCGGGCACGCGCTGGTCGGCCGACACCGCCGTGAAAATGGCGCGCGGCCTGGCCGCGGCCACCGCGCATCTGCACGCGCGCGGCATCCTGCACGGCGATCTGTATGCGCATAACACGCTGTGGAACGGCGCCGGCGACTGCCTGATCGGCGACTTCGGCGCGGCCTCGTTCTTCGCGCCCGGCGCAGCGGCGCAATCGCAGGCCCTGCAGCGCCTCGAAGTCCGCGCCTACGGCTGCCTGCTGGAAGAGCTGCTGCAGCATTGCGACGAACCCGCCGCCGTCGCAAACGACAGCAGGCTGACGCAGCTTGCGGCGCTGAAGGCGCGTTGCCTGCAAGCGCCACTGGCGCAGCGGCCGCTGATGGACGAGATCGAGTGCGAACTGGCAGCGCTTTAGCAGCATCGCCCGATGCTGTTACGAAAAAGCCCGGCATCAGCAGGCCGGGCTTCTAAGCGCTTGATTTGTTGGTGGTGATGAGTGGAATCGAACCACCGACCTCAGCATTATGAGCCGAAAGGTTTCCCACCGAGATTCCGCCAACACGGCTGTAACTTGTTGATCGAGATGCGATCATAGCGCCTCTGGCTAGGAAGCAACACCCCAAAACCTCCTAGGTTACGAGGTGCAATCTGTCCCGAATCTGTCCCGGGCGGCGGCCGTTTCCACCTTCAAAAATTCGGGATACCGCCAAGAGTCGGATACGCGACTTTGAGGGTCCAGATAATGAAGGAATCAATCCTAGACGGCGCCCTGTCGCCGTCGCCCTTGCAGCTTGAGCTCATCGACAGTGCGGGGCTCGGACTCCTTTTGGGTCTTGGCAATGGCAACCCGAGTTCAGCCGCACGCGCAATACGCTCGCGGCTCGAACGCCAACATGCTCTTCCACCGTGCGTGAGCATTCCCGGATTGCGCAGGCGCCTCTGGCGCCGGTCCACGGTTGAACTTTGGCTCGCCAGCTATGAGGCACCGGTTCGCCGCCCCCAAGGCGGTCGGCCTCGGAAGATCGACCTCCTTGCGCTGGGTCGCACCAAGCTTCGAGATACGCCGAAGCTTTAAGCAGACGGTACTGCACCAGCGCCATGCGGATAATCGTCGGCTGGCTGAAGTGACGGTAGGGATCGGTCAGAAAGCCGGCCTCGCTGACCTGGAACTCCAGTGTGAGCTGGGGCGCCGGCAGCTTGAACTCGGGAATCGGCAGTACGCCGCTGGCCGCCAGCTCGCGGCGCATCACCTCGCCGCCGACTGGCAGCAGGTAGCGCTTGCTCTTGCGCAGCTGCGCGATGAGATGGCGCACGATCGGCGCATCGTTGGCCATCTCCGGATCTGCCGCGGCACCGTAGGCGAAAGCGTCGAGCGATTCGATGGCGGCAGGAACAGCGGTTTTCATGCATGCGCTGGAGGAGTCGGTCGCGCATCGGGACGATGTGAACAGTGCGTATATCGCCCCTCAGTTTGGCCCCTGCGCCGGCTACAAGGGCGACGTGACGGCCCTCCTGTATCCGTTGATTCGTGCCATCCACCACGAGGCGACGACTCTGACAGCGACCGACAAGGACCACAAAACTCTCGATCGACTCTGCCGCCGCGCGCGAGGGATGGACGTGACCAACGAGCGTATGCCCTGCGATATCGAAGAGCCGCCCAAAAGCTCGACGACCACCCACAATTGAGGGAAGCGGATCCGAAATGGCCGCATCGCCTCGTGGATCAAGCAATCTGTACCTTGTTTGCAAGGTTCGTCATTGCCGGTTTGTCCTGTTTCACGAGAGCAGGTTTTCGGCCCTACGCAAGATCGTATCGTGTCGCCGCCGCTGATTTCTCCCGCATTCGCGGGGCAAAGCTCGATCGTTTTACGGTGGACCGACTGATGACGATCCTTCACCGCCTTGGGCGTGAAGTGGAGGTTTGCGTTTCTTTTCGCCCGCTGCGGCGTGCTGTGCCTCTCGTTGCGGCTCAGCGGCTGTAAAGCGACGTCGGTTGATTCGGGATTCGTCATCTATGGACGAAGTAGCAGCAAAATCACCACTGCATGCACGCGGTCGGATCAGCTCATGATCGGACAAAGCGCACCTCGCGCTCACTTAGGCTTTGATGAGCTGTACGATGACCAGCCCATCCTCGACTTCCACCGCGGCCTCTAATTCGGCCCTCTAAGGCGCGAAAATCCAGAACCGCAGCCTAGGTATGGATAACACCCTAAAAACGCTGCCAGCGCACTCGTTAAGCCCTCTTCGACAATTTTTAAGGCCACATGAGCGATCCGAAGGGAGCCGAGTCGTTTTGCAGCACAGCCAGAGCTTGCTGGCCAGGTTCTGGTTGAGCTTTGCTCCAACGGCAGGCCAGCAGATCTTGGCCTGCAGGTGAAGTGGGCTCGGGATGGCGTTTCGGGCGAACTGGCTTCCTGCTGGTCATCGTTCTCGCGCTCGTCATCAGGTAGCCAGTCTTTCCAGAAATTTTTGTTGAGACTACGAGCAGGATCGGCTTCAGCCGATCAACGAGGGGCTTGCCCCTCGAGCAACTCAAGCTCCCGCTCAGTGCTGGGGTTGTTTTCCCCTGTACCCCTTTCACTATCTCGTAGTAGTAACTTCTAAGTTGTTACTTCTAGTAGAGGTTACTTCTTTATATATATACGCGCGTGCGCGCGCGATGGATTGCGGGGATGAATCAACCCCCGTTCGGGGATGAATCAACCCCCGCTCGGGGATGAATCAACCCCCGTTCAACGGGGGTTGCCGCATCCCCGTGATCAGGGGTATCGCCACCTGTTTGGCGCTGATTGCGGGGATGATTGAACCCCCCTTCAACGGGGGTTGCTTCATCCCCGTGATCAGGGGGACTCCACCTGTTTGGCGCTGATTTGGGGGACGGCCACAGATGCTGATATTTCACCTGCTCTCGAAGCTCTACGAGCACACCAGCGTGATCATCACGACCAATCTGGTCTTCGCCGAGTGGAGCAACGTCTTCGTCGATCCGAAGCTCACCACCGCGCTGCTCGATCGGCTCACGCACCACTGCCTGTAGAACGCCATTGAACTGACCACGGTCTCCAAATTGGCTGACCGCTATTGCCGCATAGATTGACCAATGACATCTGTCCTTTAATCCATGGCTGTCCAAGCGGGTTGCCAAAAGCCATCTCGGTAGAATAGCGCCATGAACCTCTCTCAAGACGCGCACGCGAACCGCAATCCATTTCTCATGGTCTGGCAGGCTCGAGCGGTTTTCTGGTGTGGCGCCATTGCGGTCGGGTTGGTTGCAGTTGTGTTCGCCGATGCATGCGGGTGGGCGATCCGCTATCACGATAAAATGATCGTGAGATGGCCGCTCGCAGCACCATTCATCACGCCGTTCGGGTTTGCTGCGGCGGTCTATCTAACGCGCCGGTTTTCCCCCGCAGCCAAAGGCAGCGGAATTCCGCAAGCCATTGCCGCGCTGGCGGCGGCGGACGACATTCAGCGCTCCCGCTTGCTTTCGTTGCGTATCGCAGCGGGCAAAATTGCGCTGATGCTAGTGGGCCTTCTTAGCGGGGCTTCAATCGGGCGCGAAGGGCCGACAGTGCACATCGGCGCGTCCATCATGGATGCGCTAGGACGCTTCGCGCATTTTCCTTCTGAACAGCTTCGGCGCGGCTTGGTGCTTGCGGGCGGGGCTGCTGGACTGGCCGCCGCCTTCAATACGCCGATCGCCGGCATCGTGTTCGCGGTTGAGGAGATGGCGCGATCATTCGAGGAGCGAACGACCGGTACGTTGATTACTGCAGTGGTGTTGGCCGGTGTCGTCGCCACGGGTTTGCTCGGCAACTACACCTATTTTGGCGTGGCCAATGCGCATTTGCTGACGTGGCGGGCATGGATTGCCGTGCCTCTCTGCGGCGTAAGCGGCGGCCTTCTTGGCGGCCTGTTCGCGCGAATTCTGGTCAGAGGGAGCGACCTGCTCGCCCCGCTGTCGACGCGCAAAGCGGTTTTTATGGCAGCGAGTCTTGGACTGATCGTTTCCGCACTCGGACTCGTTTCCCACGGCGCGACATACGGATCCGGCTACGAGCAAGCCCATGGCTTGCTCACCGGCGAGGTGTCGCCTGGCCTGCTATTTCCGATATTGAAGTGGCTCGCGACCCTTGCGTCCTATCTCACGGGAATGCCCGGCGGCCTTTTCTCACCGTCGCTTTCCACTGGCGCTGGCATTGGGGCGGCACTCTCACCACTCGTGCCGCAGACATCACTCGCGACAATGATCGTCCTCGGAATGGTGGGCTATTTCACCGGCGTTACCCAGTCGCCGTTGACCGGGGCAGTGATTGTCATGGAAATGGTCGACGACCATTCGCTCATTCTGCCCATGCTCGCGACCTGCTTCCTCGCGCTCGGCGTGTCGCGGTTGCTGTGCAAGGAGCCACTCTACCGCGCACTAGCTAAACCCTTCCTGCGGCAAATCGACCAAGCCGGACCGGGGCGACTGGGATAGCAGCCGGAATACCGACCATCTCTGCACGCCACAACCTCTACATCAAGGCGCGTGAGCTCAACCCGGCGCGCTGGTCAGGCGCCACTCGCGACTGGTCACCGGTGACCGCCGTCGCCCTCAACCCCGAACGCGACAGCGTCATCAACACGCACGTCGACGAAACCTTTAAGCGGCTCGCTGCATGAATGAGGCGGCAACTACCTTGACGCGCGCCGAGGACCACGGAGACCAAACTGAACGGAACGATTGGCCGCATGCACGGTATCGTATGCCACGGAGAGGCGTCAGGATATGAAAACGAGTGCGCAAACAATCGTGGTGGGGTGGCCTCGTGATCTTCTGATCGCGGTCGCAGCCGCCATGCTGGCGACCGGCTTGTATATCGCACTGGGTCCTGCCGTTGCCCTGAAAACGCCTCTGGTACCGTTTCTGGTCGCCGTTCTTTTCGCGGGCAGCTTCAGTACCCGTGCCGGAGTCGTAGCGATCGCGATGGGTGCGGTCGCCTTGGCTACGGCGCTTCCACCGGCGGGAATTCCCTGGGCCGTGGGTCAGGTCGACCAGATCGTGTGGGTTGTGTTCGTGATTACGGCCTCCTGTATTGTTCTGATCTGCGGTTCGATGCATCGGGGTCGTCGACGCGTTCAGATGCAAGCCGATGCCCTGCGCGATGCCGAGCAATCCGCCAGTTGGCTTAATCGTCGCTTCCAGATCACGGTCGATGCCGGCAGGATGGTGGTTTGGGACTGGGATCTCTCTGACGTTACGGTGGTTCGCTCGGAAAACGCCATGGAGCTTTTCGGACTCGGCGACCAACCTTATGTCGACTTCCTCGAATTGGTCGATCCTGACGATCGCCCGCGATTGGAGGCAGCCGTCCGGTCGGCGATCGACGAAGGATCAGGGTACTACTGCGAGTACCGCGCTCGATGCGTGGACGGTAGCTTACGCTGGCTCGGGGACCGCGCTCGGGTCGTTGAAACGGCTGCCGGGAAGCGGCATCTGACGGGCGCGGCAGCCGATATTACGGAGCGTGTTCGCCTCGAACAGCGGCTCCGTCACGAAGATCAGCAGAAAGACCTTTTCATCGCCACCCTGGCGCATGAGATGCGCAATCCGCTCGCCCCCCTGAGCAACGGCTTGGAAGTTCTTCGGCGAAGCCTGCCGGAATCGCAAGCGATCGTTGCTACACATGCCACGATGGAGCGACAGCTCGGCCATATCGGCCAACTACTCGATAACCTTCTGGACGTATCCCGAATCACACACGGCAAGATCACCCTCGAGCGGCAGCGGCTGCCCCTCGGTCGCATCATCGAGACGTCCATCGAGACCGTACAGCCGCTGCTCGATCGCTTCATGCAAAAGATCGAACTGGAGGGTATGACGATCGCTCAGGAGATCGACGGCGATCTGGTGCGAATGACCCAGGTGTTCGCCAATCTCGTCAACAATGCGTCGCGCTTTAGCCCGCCGGGGGCAACGATCACACTCAGCACCCGAAATCTCGGCAATCTCGTTGAGATCTCGATCGTTGACACTGGCAGGGGGATTCCTTCCCAGTATCTGGAGCGGATTTTTGACCTGTTTTGGCAGGTCCCGGAACCTGAGGGCGGGTCGCCGCGAGGACTGGGTATCGGACTATCGTTTGCGCAAACGCTGGTCGCTCTCCATGGCGGCACCCTTTCGGTTAGAAGCGAGGGACTGGGACACGGAACTACCGCTGTCGTCAGCTTGCCCACTGTGCTAACGACCGTTGCGACCCTTCGCTCTTCGCCCGCCCAGATACCCCAGGAGCCGACAGCGGCACGCCGCATACTCGTGGTCGACGACAATGTCGATGCAGCGCAGGCCTTGGCGATCATTCTGCAAATGGACGGGCATCTTGCAGAGGTCGCAGACAGTGGGGCGATGGCTCTGGAACTCGCCGCAGTGAGTTCACCTGATCTCGCCATCCTGGACATCGGGATGCCGGAGATGGATGGCCTCGAACTTTGTAGGCGTCTGAGACAGACGCCAGCCGGTGCCAGCATGCTGATTGTTGCGCTGACCGGGTGGGGAGACAGCGATATTCGCCGAAAATCGCTCGAAGCGGGCTTCAACGCGCATTTCGTGAAGCCCCTGTCGGGGGACGACCGTGCGCGGCTGTTGGCGATGCAAGTGCCCTCGACGGGTTCGGTAAAAGACGCCGCAGTCTGGGATACCGCGCCCCTTCCGACGGTGACCGTGGACCTCCAATCCCGGGTGCTGAGAGCCGATGATGGCGGTGGGGAGCTGCATTAGCGGAAGGCTCATGCCAACTCAAGGTAGAGTCGCTCCGCGTGGTACCCGCTGTCGAGACCGCTGGGCGTAGACAGGGAGGCCACGACTGAATGAACACGTCAGCATCGACGAAGCGGCTCATTTTGCCTAACCAGCACGGGTCGCTGCGCAGCGCGCTGTTAGTTTTCGCTTACGTCGCAACGTATGTCTTCCTCGACTGGGCAAGCTACATCTACCCGATCGTGCCCCTTGGGATCACACCCTTCAATCCGCCCCCCGGCCTCAGCGTTTTTTTCCTGCTTTGGGCGGGGCTTCGCTACTGGCCCGCGCTATTCGCGTCCGCTATCGCTGCCGATCTCGTCGTCCGCGGCATTCCAACCCATTACTACTGGACCGCCGGCATTAGCGCGGCGCTTATCACCCTGGCGTATACCGGGGCCACGGGAGCACTGACAAGGCACTCTCGCCTTCAGTTGCCAATCGAATCTCCCCGCGATCTCATGAGCTTTCTGTTGGCAATTGCAGGCGCCAGCCTTCTCCTGGCAGTTACCTTCGTCGGCCTGTACGCCATGATCGGCCTCGTGGCTCCGAGCGATATCGCGTTGGACACCCTCCGCTACTGGGTTGGTGATCTGAACGGAATCCTGGTGCTAACGCCGGCGCTGCTGCACCTGGTCACCCGGCGCTCGGTGACACGTCCGCTTACCGGACCGGAGCGCATTGAAGTCGGACTGCAGTTGGCCTCCCTGGTGGCCTGCCTTTGCTTGGTGTTTGCCTTCGCGGGCGACTATCCCTACCGATCGTTCTACATTCTATTTCTGCCACTGATCTGGATTTCGACACGATGGGGACTCGCCGGCGCCATGCTGACGCAGATCGTCATCCAGCTTGGGCTGATCGTCGGCGTTCAACTCGCGGACTACCACTCGACGACCTTCGTACAGTTGCAATTGCTGATGACAGGCCTGTGCGTGACGGGGCTCACCCTCGGTTCCCTTTCCACGCATCGCTCGCGCCTGCAGGAAGAACTGCAAGGCAAACAGGCCGCCTTGAACCGAGCGCAGCAACTCGCTTCGGCAGGTGAAATGACTTCGGCGCTCGCACATCAGTTGAATCAGCCGATCGCCGCGTTAACCGGCTATCTGGGCGCATGCGACGCGCTGATCGCCAGGTCCGACATCGATCCGGGACGGTTGCGCGAGATGATGAGCAAGGCCTTGACCGAAGCCTGGCGTGCCAGCGACGTCGTTTCCCGCCTGAGGGACTTCTACCAACGAGGGGCCACGAGTCCTGAATGGATCGACTCATTCTCGATTCTCGCGAATGTGACAACATCACTGCGCCCCAACGCGGAACGGCTAGGCGTCCGCATTCAATTGCGCAATCGCGAGCTTGCCATCTCTCTGTACGTGGATATCGTACAGGTCGAGAACGCTCTGCAGAATATCCTGCAGAACGCCATTGAAGCGGCCTCAATCGATGTTTCTGGCAAGAAGATCGTCGAAGCTTCACATGATCTTCAGGACCGTTGCGTTTGCATCAGAATTCGAGACTCGGGACCGGGTGTCGGTCCCGAAATCGCTTCGTTACTATTCGAGCCCTTCAATACCACCAAGTCGAATGGAATGGGCATGGGTCTGGCGATTGCGCGTTCCCTGGTCGAGGCGAACGGGGGTGGGTTGAAGCTGGAATCTTCTGGCCTCGGCGGTAGTTGCTTCCTGATGAGTTTCCCGCTGACCAAAGGAGGAGGTGCGAGAAAATGAATTCGCAATCGGTCTACTTCGTTGACGACGATGCCTCGATTCGCGACGCGCTCAAGTCCTTCCTCGACCTGAGCGGTGTTCCAACGCAAGTTTTTAGTTCAGGGGACGAGTTCCTCGCCAAGCTGCAACCCCACTACAACGGCTGCGTACTTCTCGATTTGAAGATGCCGGGTCTGAACGGATTGCAGGTTCATCAGGAACTGGTCAACCGGGATTCGCTGCTTCCCGTCATCATCATGACCGCGCACGGCGACGTCTCGACGGTGCGGAACGCCCTCAAGGCGGGAGCCTATGACTTCCTTGAAAAGCCAGTGGAGAACTCGATTCTGCTCGATGTCGTTCGCAGCGCGCTTGACTTCGCCGCGAGCAGGCGGCGCAGGTTTCTCGAACAGAGCGATATGGAATCCAAGGTTGCGCGTCTGACCGGGCGCGAGCGCGAGGTTATGCGGCATCTTGCGCTCGGCCGGCAGTTCCGCGACATCGCGTCGATCCTTGGCATCAGCCCGCGTACCGTCGAGGTTTACAAGGCTCGGATGATGGAGAAGCTCGGCACGCGAAGCCTCGCAGACGTGATTCACATCGCTTCGAAACTAAGCGACGAAAGCGCTGCCACCGATTGATGTAGGGGCTTCACCGTACGGCCGCAGGACCAATGGTGCGGCCGGGTACTGCCCTCTAATCTGGTGCGGTGCTCAAACTCTTCTCCACATTGGCAACGCTGGCGTTCGTTTTGGCTGGCTGCAGTCAGCAGCTTCCGCCGAGTGCGTGCGTTGATGCCCGAGGGGATTGTCCACGTGCCGACCTGGCACAACGCAATCTATCCGGCCGGAACCTGCAGGGTGCCAATCTGGAAGGTGCCAATCTCTCGGGCACCGATCTACAGCACACGTCCCTGAGTGGTGCGCGTCTTCGCGGGGCGAACATGCGTGGGGCAAAGCTCGCCAACGCCGACCTGAGTCGCGCCGATCTCAGTAACGCCGATCTGTCGAACGCCAGTATGCGCAGAACCGTGCTGAGAAACGCCGACATGGAGGGAGCGCAACTCATTGGTGTCGACGCGGCCCAGGCCGACTTCTCCAGCTCGGATCTTCAGCGGGCTGCGATGCGCGGAGCGAATCTTCGCGGCGCGGACATGGTCGGCGCTGATCTGAGCGACGTCAATTTTCAGCTGGCTCAATTCGAGGGGGCGCACCTGGACCTTGCAACGGCAATCGGAGCCGACTTTCGTGGTGCGCTTGTGGAGCGTGCGCGGTTCTCCGGCGTCAGGCTTAAAGGCGCAACCTGGGTCGACGGCAGCAAATGCATCCATGGCTCGATCGGCGCCTGCAAAACCTCGCCACCGCCGATCTTGGCCTTGGCGGCGTCACTCACGGCGGCGTATGCCGCATCAGGAAGGCCCTGCTGCACCTGAGCACGGTCGTCATCGACTCGAATGCAGCATGGCATTCGGAGGAATCCAAATGAACTTAAAAGAATACGCGGACATCGTCGTTCCCGGCGGCACGATCGGAACCTGGCTTTTCGCATTCCTGATCGCCTCGGCGACTTTGTACGTCGCTTTCATCATCAAGCGCATGGCCGAACGCCGACTGCGGGTATCTGCAGCACAAAGCGAACGCTGGCTAGAGGACGTCCTGTTGTCCGTTGTATCGGCCACCCGGCTGACATTGGTGTCGGTTCTGATCGTGGCCGCGAGCTTTCAGGCACTCGATCTGTCGCCGCGGATCGTCAGCTTGTTGGGAGTCTTGTCTCGTGTCGCTTTCGCGCTGCAAGCCGGGCTGTGGGGGAGCGCCTGTATCGGGCTATGGATCGAGCGGGCACGCAAGCGCTCGACGGAAACCGGGTCGTCGGTCGCGACCGGCCTGGGCGCGCTGAAGTTCATCGCGCTGACCATGCTCTGGGCGTTGATCGTCCTTCTCGTACTGAACAACGCCGGGATTGATATCACCGCGCTGGTCGCAGGCCTGGGCGTCGGCGGTATCGCGATTGCCCTGGCGGTGCAAAACGTCCTAGGCGATCTGTTTGCCTCGCTGTCGATCATTCTCGACAAACCGTTCGTCGCGGGTGACTTCGTGGTGGTGGATGAATACATGGGCACGATCGAAGCGGTGGGCCTCAAGACCACGCGCGTGCGCAGCCTTGGCGGTGAGCAGATCATTTTTTCGAACAGCGACCTCCTGAAGTCGCGCTTACGAAACTATAAGCGCATGTACCAACGCCGGGTGGTGTTCTCGTTCGGCGTGACCTACCAGACCACACCCGCTCAGCTGGAGTCATTGCCCGGCCTCGTCCGCCAACTGATCGATGCACAGGAAAAGACGAATTTCGATCGTGCTCACTTCGCGAAGTTTGGTGACTCGTCTCTGGATTTCGAGGTGGTCTACTGGGTGCTCGATGCCGATTACAACGTCTATATGGACATTCATCAGGCCATCCACCTGGGATTGTTCCGACAGCTCGGTGAACAGGGCATCGACTTCGCCTACCCAACCCAGACGCTGCAGATATCCGGGCCGGTTCCCATGCAACTGTCTCGCAGTCGGCGCACAGGTCAACCGGCCCGCCTACCAGCATCGTCTGCAAGCAGTGGGCGCTAGAGGAGAACTGTCCGGTGAATGGGGAGAACATGGCCCTTACAGTGGAAGATCTACTGGGAAATCCGACCACATCGGAATGGCTGCAAGCCGCGCTGCGCTCGGCTCTGGAACGCGACGCGGTGGACGCAGCCAACGACGCGGCCGTTCTGCTGCGCGTTCTGATGAGGCGCGCAGAGGAGTTACCGGAGATCGCCGTGCAGGCATCTCCCTCATCCACCGATATCGAAACAGTCCAATGCGCCTCGAAGATCTTGGCCTGATCGGCAACTGTCAGGTTTCCGCGCTGGTGGAGCGCAGCGGCAGCATCGTCTGGTGCTGTCTGCCGCGATTCGACTCCGAGCCATTGTTTGGCCGGCTGCTCGATCCCGAAGGAGGAGAGTTCGCGGTCGCGCCAGCCGACGGCGGGGAAGGCGTCCAAAGCTATCGCGACAACAGCAACGTTCTGCAGACCGATTTCGTGACGCCGACCGGTCGCTTCCGCGTGATCGACTTCGCACCTCGGTTCATGCTCAACGATCGGATGTTCCGCCCCACTCAGATCATCCGCATTATCGAGCCGTTGGAGGGTGCTCCGATGGTTCGTGTTCGCTTCGATCCGCTTTGCGGCTGGAGCAAGCAACGTCCGCGTCTTCTGCATGGCTCCAATCATGTCCACGTCGAAGGTCTGGCGGCGCCCTTGCGACTCACATCGGATATTTCGCCCACGCACCTGGACGGACATCCCTTCGCGCTGACGGGTCGGCGTCACCTAGTTCTGGCCTGGGGCATCCCGGTCGAGCAGTCATTGGCGCCGCTATGCACTCAGTTTCTTGAACAGACCGAACGCTATTGGCAGCGCTGGGTCAAGCACTGCAACGTTCCGGCGCGCTATCAGCGGGAGGTCATTCGATCCGCTCTAGCCTTGAAGCTTCACTGCTTCGAGGACACCGGCGCCATCGTCGCCGCCATGACCACGTCGATCCCCGAAGCCCGCGGCAGCGGTCGTACGTGGGATTATCGCTACTGCTGGCTGCGCGATTCGTACTACGTTCTCGAGGCACTGCGGCTGCTGGGGCACTTCGAAGAACGGGAGAGCTTCGTGCAGTATTTGATCGGCGTCTGTGCGAGTGCCCCCGATCTGGATCTCCGGCCGCTTTATCGGGTGGATGGAAGCGCGGACCTGGAGGAACGGATACTTCCGGAATGGGCTGGCTTCAATGGGGATGGGCCAGTGCGTATCGGCAATGGCGCCGCACTCCACCAGCAGCACGATGTCTACGGCGAAATGGTACTGGCGCTGGCGCCGGTCTATATGGACGAGCGCTTTTCGACCGAACGTACCGGATCAACGCTCAAGCTACTCGAGCGTTTGGCACGCAAGGCCATCGAGGTTGCCGGAACGCCCGACGCCGGCATCTGGGAGTTCCGCAAGGCGTGGGAGCCTCAAACCTTCTCCAGCGTCATGTGTTGGGCTGCTGCAGATCGGATGGAACAGGTCGCAGCCCGCCACTTGCCCTCTCGCGCAGCCGAGTTTCGCGCTGCGGCTGATCGCATCCACACGCAAATCCTGAACAAGAGCTGGATTCCCGAGCGCGGAGCATTTGCATCGGCCTATGGCGGCACTGATCTGGACGCGGCGCTGTTACAGATGGTGCCCCTGCGTTTCCTGAACTTCCGCGACCCCATGCTTGCGTCCAGCGTCGACGCCATCGCCAGCGAACTAGGCAACGATGGCTGGATGTATCGTTACCGCAGCAATGATGGGCTCGGCGTCCCTGAAGTCGCCTTCGTCATCTGCAGCTTCTGGCTGATCGAGGCGCTGGCGATAACGGGACGCGAGGAGACCGCCAGGCGCGCGCTCGATGGCGTGCTCACGATGCTGTCGCCGCTGGGGCTCATTGCCGAGGACTACGACGCTACGAACCGGACCATGTGGGGCAATTTCCCGCAAGCCTATTCGCATGTCGGGCTCATTCATGCGGCGTTTGCAGCCTCTCCGCGTTGGGACGACCTCCCGTAGAAAGCAATTGAACATCACGATTCGATTTCTTCTCGCGTGGCTGACGATGCTGGCCCTGCTCGTTTCGGCAGCCTGGATCACCGTCACGCACACCACACGCAGTTGGTTCGAGAAGGACGTGGCGCTGCGTTCAGAACTGGCGGTCAATGGAGCCCGTCGTGCCCTGCTGGACGGAATTGAGCGTGGTGACGCTCACGGCTTGTCCGAGCTTCTGGCCGACATCTCTCGCGACGAACGCATCCTCGCTGCGACACTGTGCCTTCCCGATCTGCGTACCCTCGGCGCCACACGGGACTTTCCGCCTGCTCTGGATTGCGCACACATCGGGCAAAAGCTCCATGGCGATAGTCCCGCTAATTGGCAGCCATGGAGCAAGTTCACCGAACTGCCCGGCGGCGACATCTACGTGAGCGCCTTTCCACTATTCAGGGAAAACCGGCCACTCGGCTTCATCGTTCTGATCCATGACTTGAGCTACACGTCGCCTCGGGAACGCAGCACGCGGCGTTTTCTGCTGATCGCATTCGTGATCCTCGCGGTGCTGGCCTCCGCGGTTACCTTGCTGGGCGTGCGCCTACTGTGGCGCAGATGGAGCGATGCACTCCGTCGCATGGCGTTGGGCGAGGCCGATGTCAGACGTCCCGAGTTCATGCCACTGCTGAAAGACATGCGCGCCCTGCTGGATCGTCTCGCCCATGAGGAGTCCTCCGAGCTGGGAGGCGGGCGTTGGAGTCCGCAACGGCTGAAGCTCACGCTGCAGCGCCATCTTCATGGCGAGCGCCTGATCGTGGTGGCCAATCGCGAGCCCTATATTCATGATCGTCTGCCCGATGGCGGCATCCGCGTGCTGCACCCGGCCAGCGGTTTGGTCAGCGCGTTGGAGCCGGTCATGCGCGCCTGCTCCGGTGTCTGGGTTGCACACGGCGCGGGTTCTGCCGACCGGGAAACCGTCGATGCCCGCGATCACGTGCGCGTGCCACCTGATGAAGAATCCTACTTCGTGAGACGGATGTGGTTGAGCCCGGAAGAGGAGAAGGGCTATTACTACGGCTTGGCCAATGAAGGCCTATGGCCGCTTTGCCATGTGGCTCATGCACGGCCGATTTTTCGCGTCGATGACTGGCAGCACTACCGGGACGTCAATCAGCGTTTCGCCGATGCGGTGGTACAGGAAGCCGATACGGACGATCCCGTGATCCTGGTCCAGGACTATCACTTCGCCCTGTTGCCCAAACTGCTGCGAGAACGGCTCCCGCGCGCAACGGTCATCACCTTCTGGCACATCCCCTGGCCCAATGCCGAGCAGATTTCCATCTGCCCCTGGCACAAAGAGTTGATCGAAGGCCTGCTCGGCAGCAGCATTCTGGGATTTCACACACAGTTCCATTGCAATAATTTCCTCGACGCCGCAGATCGCTTTCTCGAATCGCGAATCGACCGAGAAGACTTCGCCGTGGTGCAGAACAGCCGACGGACACTGATCCGGCCTTATCCCATCTCCGTCGAATGGCCAAGCCGATGGGCCAAGGCCGCACCACCTGCTGACCTGGCCCGTGCGTCGGTCTTTGCAGAGCTCAAGCTTCCTCCAGGTTGCCGCTTGGGTGTCGGTGTCGATCGCTTGGATTACACCAAGGGCATCGAAGAGCGTTTCCGCGCAGTGGAACGTCTGCTGGAACGCGAGCCACAGTGGCAGGGCCGGTTCAGCTTTCTTCAGATCGCGTCACCAAGCCGCACGCTGATCGAACGCTACGGTGCGCTCAATGCCGATGTCGAGGCATTGGCTAATCGCATCAACGAGCGCTTCGCGACCGGGGAATGGTCGCCGATTCTGCTACAGCGGCGGCATGCTGAACCGGCCGAAGTATTCCGCCTCTATCGCGCTGCCGATATTTGCTATGTCAGCAGTCTGCATGACGGTATGAATCTGGTGGCCAAGGAGTTCATCGCTGCGCGCGACGATGAGCGGGGTGTGCTGATTCTCTCGAAGTTCACCGGCGCTGCGCGCGAGCTGGCGGAAGCGCTGATCGTTAACCCATACGACACGGAGGAGGCAGCGTCGGCCCTCGCCGCTGCATTGGCGATGCCCGAAGAGGAGCAGCGCGCACGCATGTACGCGATGCGCAGCTTGGTCAGTGAGCTGAACGTCTATCGCTGGGCCGGAAGGATGCTCTTGGATGCGAGCCGGCTTCGCCGTAGCGAGCAACTCGCCGGCCTGCTCGGCAGGCGTGACGAGATCGGCAGATGAACACGAGCCCTCTGCGGCCACTCATCCTGGAACCGGACAACAAGGCGTTACTGCAGCCCTTTTTCCGAACCGATGCCCTGCTGGCCTTCGACTACGATGGCACCTTGGCACCACTGGTTGACAGAGCCTCACAGGCCGTGATGCGCGCAGTGACTCGAGACCTGCTCATAGCGGTTGCGAATCGCTACCCGACCGTGGTCATCAGTGGAAGGGCGAGACACGACGTATTGCAGTTCTTGCATGGAGTCCCGCTGCTCGATGTCGTCGGCGATCACGGCTTCGAAGTCTATGGAGTGCCGCCGCCGCAGCTACTGAACAGGGTTCAGGAATGGCATCGATTGCTGGAACAGCGGCTGGCAACCATCGAAGGGGTCTCCGTCGAGAACAAGCGCTACTCGCTTTCGGTGCACTTCCGTGCAAGCCCCGACCCCGAAGCCGCAGCAAAAGCCGTACATCGCGCCGCCAGCGACCTTGACGAAGTTCGGCTGCTCGGCGGCAAGTCGGTACTGAACGTGACTCTGGCCGTTGCTCCGCACAAGGGCATTGCTCTTCAGCGTCTGCGGTCTCGGCTCGGAGACCCACCCGCCGTCTATGTCGGAGATGACGATACCGATGAGGACGTGTTCGCGCTTCCACCCGATCCGAGATTGCTCTGCATTCGTGTCGGCTCGTCGGAGAAGAGCTTGGCTCCGTTCCGGTTAGTCGATCAGTTCGAGATTGATGAGCTGCTTCGCGCCTTTTTAGAAGGAGCCCGCGGCCGTGCCGCGGGAAGTTCAGCATAACGATGCGACGCGCCGCCGGAGTGGGTCACCCATCGCAATAGTAGGTTTCCGCCGTGAGTCGGAACTCATCCAAGGGCATCACGCGACCAAACAGCGTGCAATCGGCGCGATCCTCAAGAAACAACGAAGGGAACGGAACTGCAGTGCTCGAAGGCACCAGCGCAAGGCGCGCGTCGCGGAATGCCACTCGACGCACCAGCAGACGACCGGAGAAAACCAGGACACAGTCACCAACATTGGCTTTGATCGTCGGCACTACAGCGAGTATCTCCCCGCCGAAAAGGCCCGAGTCCTCCATGCTCCTGTCTTCGGCAGCGAACTGGACGAAGAACACGCCCTCCTGCTGCCAGCGGGTCAGTTTCAAGACTTCGACGATCTCATCGCCGCGGGATACTTGCGGTGACGCGGGAGTGGTATGGAGCAGTTGGGTCAAGCGAAAAGGCAGCGTCGGCGTGTCGAATATTCTCGCTACGTTGGAAGGAGATCGAAGAGGTATCACGTCGGCCATCAGTAGGTTCCTGCACTGTCGAGCCGGCTCACTCAGAGATCCGCCGCGGTCTCGCATCGCCGGAAGTCGCCCGTGTCTGTTGATGTGGGCAAATGGTAGGCGTCACTGCGATTCCTCAAAACCGGCAGCCAACGTACGGGCTATCCCGCACCTGCCGCCTTTTCCTGCGACACCCTCATGCAGTCCCTTATCGCGACGCCTAATGGCCTTCGTCTACCAACTCCCTGGCCGTGATACGGTCGGGGGTGGCCAGCCTTGAGAATCCCGCCAAACATGAACCCGACAACGATCCAAATCATCGCCGCCTGCCTTTTCGGGATCGCCCTGATCCATACCTTCTCGACCAGGTACTTCGAGCACCTGGCGCATCGAAATCCAGCGCACGAAGGCATCTTCCACCTCCTGGCGGAAATCGAGGTCGTGTTCGGATTCTGGGCGATGATTCTGGTCGCGTTACTGTTCGTGATGGAAGGCAAGGAGGGCGCCGTCGCCTACATGGACCAGCGGAATTTCACCGAACCGTTGTTCGTCTTTGCCATCATGATCGTGGCCGGCAGTCGCCCGATACTCGATATCGCCAGCCTGTTGGTGCGCGCTGCCTGTGCGGTCATCCCGGTGCGCCGCAATCTGGCGGCTTACTTCACGATCCTGTCGCTCGTCCCGCTCCTGGGATCGTTCATAACCGAACCGGCGGCGATGACCCTTGGAGCGCTGATGCTACGCGATCGCTTCCTCAAGCAAGAGGGCTTGTCGAGCCGATTTAAGTACGCGACGCTGGGCGTGCTTTTCGTCAATGTGTCAATCGGCGGTGTCCTCACACCATTCGCCGCTCCGCCAGTCCTGATGGTCGCTGGCACTTGGGGCTGGGATATCAGATTCATGATGACTACCTTTGGTTGGAAGGCAGCGATTGCCGTCCTGGTGAACGCAGTAGCCGTGACCGTGATGTTCAGAAGTGCTATCGGGCAGATAGTCGTTGGCAAAACCGGCGAGCGCGAGTCGGTGCCGACGCCCATGATGCTCGCCAATGCTGCGTTTCTCATCGGTATCGTTGTCTTCGCTCATCATCCGGCGATCTTCATGGGGCTGCTTCTATTCTTCATCGGATTTGCTACTGCATACGTCCGACATCAAGGTCGGCTGATCATCCGGGAAGGGCTCCTGGTTGCTTTTTTTCTGGCCGGCCTCGTCGTACTCGGCGGTCTTCAGCAATGGTGGTTACAGCCACTACTGCTATCGATGAGCGCGGATGCGGTCTACTTCGGCGCCACCGCACTTACGGCAATCACAGACAATGCTGCGTTGACCTATTTGGGCTCTCAGGTCGAAGGTTTAAGCGATCCCTTCAAGTACATGCTCGTCGCTGGCGCGGTGACCGGTGGGGGGCTCACCGTGATCGCCAATGCCCCAAATCCCGCTGGCTTTTCGATACTCAAGGAGCGCTTTCCAGAAGGGACCATCGCTCCGCTGGGTCTATTGCTGGCCGCTCTTCCGCCGACGCTCATCGCGGTCCTTGCCTTCCGCCTGCTATGAAAACTCGGCGAAAAACATCGCCCGGGGCCAAGGTGCCGACTGCAGGACTAAGCTGTGATGTATCGCTTGGAAACTGATTACGAGTGAGGGTGCTTTCCTGCGTATCGATAGAGACTTGGCGATCACAGACTCGCAGTCGTCCGATCAGGTCCGCACATCAAACAGCATGGGCCATAACCGTCGAACGCACCAGGACGGCAATCTCAAAAGCAGACTAGTGATTAAACTGCGTCAGGCTGCCGTCCGTGGTCAGTTACGTTGGCGTCCGTGGTCAGTGAGGTTGGCGGAAGCTGGTCAAACTGATGGCTATTTGCAACTGCCACATCGTCGAGACCGGCAACGAGTCCTATCGATTCCGGCACAGCAGCAGTACCGCCAAGGCGCGAATCAAATCTCGCGAACAGGCCAAAACCCAGGAGGCAATCGACGAACCAATCTGACAATCGATAGGATTAAACAACACCGAGGGCTGACGCCCTCGGTTTCCACCCCTGGTCAATTTTCAATGAGCAGAGCTGAGGGGGTGCGGCAGAAAACTTGGACTGGTTAAGCAGCGATTCCCAGGCTCCGTCGGTGTTGCATGGGGCTTTTGAATCCGAGCGATATTTTGATCCTAGCCTCGTTGTACCAGGAGATGTAGGCGTCCAGTGCGGATACAAACTCCTCGATCGTTGTGTGGATCCAGTCGCGCGAATAGAAGAGTTCGTTCTTCAGACGCCCGAAGAATCCTTCGCAGGCGGCGTTGTCTGGTGAGCAGGCCTTCCGCGACATGGATCGTACTAGCTTCGCCTCTGCCATTCGGGATAACCAGCCAGGCCATCGGTAGTGGCCGCCGCGATCCGAATGCACCAAGGGCCGACGGGGATTGCCGACGACTGTTTCGATGGCCGTGTCCAGCATCGTGTTGACGAGTTCGGCGTCGGGACGGGTACTGATCGACCAGCTGACAACCAGGCCATCGTGGCAGTCGATCATCGGGGACAGATACACCTTGCCGGCCGGAATCTGAAATTCCGTGATGTCGGTGAGCCACTTCTCGTTGGGCGCACTCGCGCTGAAGTCCCGATTCAAGAGGTTGTCCGGTGCCGGACTGATTTCGCCCATGTATGAGCCATATCGACGGCGCTTTGCCGCGACAGGGACCAGGGACTCCTGTTTCATCAGGCGCCGAACGACTTTCTCAGAGAGATTGACGGATCGCTCGCCAAGCGAGGCCCGCATCCGGCGGTAGCCATAGCAGCGGTAGTTGCGATTGAAGATGTCGGCCATGGCCAGCCGCACCTCGGCGTACTGGTCGGCGGTCTGAAGCCGGGCCAAGTGGTAGAAGAAGGAGCTGCGCGCCAAACCGACGACACAGAGCAGCTCCGCCAGCTTGTAGGTCGATCTCAGGGCATCAACCAGCTGCGTCTTCTCCCGGTTTGTCAGGAGCAGCGGGTTGACGCCCAGATCTTTTTTTAGGAGTTCGTTCGCCTTTTTCAGAATGTCCTGCTCCAGCTGCAGGCGCCGGATGTCGCGTCGAAGCGTCTCGACCTGCTGCTCCAGCTGGTCTCGATCGGAGCTGGTTGAGGGATCGTGGTGGCGTGTCATGGGGCTGGAGTCCTCGCTGCCAAGTAGCTGATTCTTCCAGATGTACAGCGTTGGCCGAGATACGCCTACTTCCTCGGCGATCGCCTGTGCGCTCGCTTGTCGCATACACAGCGCGATAACCGCCGATTGCTTCATCGCCGTAGGTGCCTTCAGGGACCGACGAGCGACGAGAATGCGCGTTTCTGGACATCGCCCTCGAATCCAGATGGAAAGCAGACCCCTAGAGGGATAGCCCAGCGTCTGGATCGTCGCCGTGATACTGCGACCGCTCTCCAGATAGTGATTGACCGCAGCTTCTCTCTGCGCCTTGGTGTACTTCGAGCGGCGCACGCAGACAGCGCGCAAATCCTTACGCTGCTCATACTCCTGATGCCAACCCTTGAGCGCATTCTTGGTCGGATAGCCGAGCTGGCGAATGGTCAGCCCGACACGTTTACCCAGCTTGATATACAGCCGAACAGCGCGAAGTCGATCTTCGTATGAATACATGAACTACCCCCTTCGGTAGTCCAAGAAATCGTCCGCACCCCCTGATGGTCAGTTTTCAATGCGCGCCAACACCCAAGCACTTGCGGGCTACCCAGGCCTCGTGAAACTCGTGGCCGTCGCGGGAGGCCCGGACGGTGTCCACCACTAGGCGTGTTCGAGGCCTTTCTGTCTTCTTGGGATTGGGCGAAGCCTTGGACTTCGGAGCGCCCTTCTGCCGGTTCGCCGTCTCGTGCGTCTCCGTGGACTTTCTATTCGACTTCGCCATTTTCCGTTCCGCCCGAACCTATCCCAAGGTTACAGGGCGGCACCTCCAAGAGCGGAATCCACGGCATGTCCGTTTTGGGTCAACAGTGAGCTGTCGCGCCTTTGGCCTGAGTGTCTGTTGATGGCAAGAAGCTAACTTCTTTCGTGATCATTGAACGACGGCGCATGCCGTCGCAAATGCATCCAAAATCGGTTCGTAGTCGCGTCTGCCGCGCCAAGCCATCGCCCCAGCATCCGAGAGGAATACGAATTGACGCCCAAGGGCATGTGCCCTATCAGCTGTCTGACTTACTTGGGCGCCGTCCGAATGTCTGGTCCAGCAAGTCCGCTGGTCGAACTTGCAGCACGTCTGCGATGCGACCCAGTGAGTCCAGCGTGAGGCTCCGCTTTCCGCTCTCAATCTGGCTTATGTACGCCTGATCTCGCCCGATCAACTGGCCCAGCTGCTCCTGGGACATGTCGCAGCGAGTGCGCTCCAGCCGCACGCACATTGCGACGACACGTCGGATTGGATGGGCTTTCGGCTGGGCAACGGGCATCCCCAAGCGTCGAACGCACGCATGCTATGGTCTATTGCTAAATAGCAATGAAATATAGTTAAATATGGTTCGCGTCCAAGACGACGCCCGACTCCTTGATCACTTACTGGCCGCAGATGCAGACGCACTGCGCCCGCAATAAATTAGGAGTCGTCAATGAAAAGCTGTAAGTACCTGCTTCCCTTTCCCTCCATCCGAGCTATCGTCGTCATGCGAGTGCGTCCAGCACTCCCCGCCGCAGTCGGCATCATGGCGGTCGCTTTGCTCGTCGGATGCGCCTCCGTCGAGGCCGGCATCAAGACCATGAGCGACAAGCTCGACGGGGCGAACTCTCGCAACATGGTCAAGAGCCTCCGAAGCTTCCCTGACCAAGCGCTGCGCGCGGTTTACGTCGGGCCAGACGGTCGCGCGGCGACCAACAACTTCAGCTGCGAAGCGTGCGGTATCTACACCAAGCAGCAGGCCGGTCCCACCGAGAGCTTCCCCCTGGACTTCATCATGATCAGCCGCGCCGGCCCGCGTGTGCACGACACTCAGGCGCTGGCGGTGCTCAATGCGACCAACCCGATCGAGTCCCAGGACGCGGGCCGCGCCTTCATTGCCTTGGCGCGTAGCCGAGGCCACTACATTTCGGTCTATGGGCCGGTGGTCAACGACCGCATCCTGCAAGCGCTCAATGCACCGCAGCCGCGGTCCCAGGGCTACTGGTACCCAACCAACGTCTCCTCGTGTTTGGTAGAGCGCGACGAGACCGGCACCTTCATCTCGATCCTGGCCGTCGGATTCGAGTTGAGCAATGGCGTGATCGTGAGCCAGAGCGCCGAGGCCAAGGACGTATTCACCGCGCAACGCCTGTTTATTTTGCCTTTCGGAACGGCGCGATATCTACAAGAGCGCCTGGGAAATGGCCAGATCGAAAACAATCGGATCCGGTGAGCGGTCATGAAAATCGTTGACCAAGCTGCAGGGCTTCGTTTCCGCGTGGTCGGCCTGGTCTGTGACCGCTGCGGCGACTCAGTCCGTGATGGAGACAAAGGCCAAAAAACTTTCCATGCCCTCAGCGTGGATACGGGGAAGGAAGGGCGCCTCATCCGAAGCGACCTCTGTGGCGCATGCGGCGCGCTTCTCTTCGAGCTTCTGCACGAGATGCCAAAGCCCTCCCTGAGGACAGTGGGGAGCTTCGATCGGAAGCGCCAATTTCGAACCTACAGATACGAGGTCATTGAAGACGGAACAGGATCCCGGATCGGAATCGACACACTCATGCCGGAGATCGACCTGATGTGACGCCGAAAGCGCTGGATCTCAGATCCGGCGCTTTCTTCTCTGGTCACCATGCTCAAGGAGGAAATGCTTATGGGTTCCGAAGCTATAAAGCTGATCAAGGCGGTCGGCGTGATGTCGGCTCCGATTGCGGCGGGGCTTTTGGTGGTCTGTTTCGCGGGTCTTGGAAGCAAGATCAACGACAGGGTCGTGATCGCCATGATTCCGACGGCCTACGTGTGCGGAGCGGTTTATGTTCTTGCTCAGGGCCCGTCGCTGATGAGACGCCTAAGGCTCGGCCTGATACTGAGCTTGGTAGCGATTGCCGCCGCGCTCATGAAGATGGCGATTGACGGCAGGATGGCGGAGGGGGCTGCGTTGCTCGTGCTTGCCGCAGTTCTATCGGCACCGCTCGTCATTGCGTCCGCGCGAGGATCTTCGTCGGTACGCCGCGAAATTAGCGACAAGATATTCCTGGCGGGTTGCGCCGCAGTGTCAATTCCGTGGTTCCTGCTCACAGGATGGATCCCGCTCGACATACTTCTGCATCAGCCCAAGTCCTCTTGGGCGTTGGTCGTTGCGGCTTCGTTGGCACTCAATGGGTGCCCCGGCCTGCTATCGCTGCTGCGCGGAGTTGTCTGGATCGCTAGGGAGGGGTTTGTTGAAGCGCTTTCAGCGGCCGGCACACCTGTGTCAGAAGTTTACGAGGAGGAAAGTCTATTCGACGGCCTCATCAATCCAGCGACGGGGTGCGTCATGGTCGGTGATGTCGATACGTCGGGGCACCCATACGGATCAGGCTGAAAGGTAAGCGACCACGTAGCGGTACACCTTTGGTAGCGGACCGAGCACCGATTGATGTGCTGCGCGATATCAAATCGATGCACTTCTGAGTGTGTTCGCAGTGTCTTGATCGGGAACCGGCTCTTGCGACTGGAGCAGTGAAATGCGTGTAGACGAGCGGAAGATCGGCGAGATCTATGTCGAAGCGTGGAGGTGGGTACGCTTTGCATTCCTAGCGCCACCCGTTGCTGTCGTTGCTGTTGTAGTTGACGGCAGGACATCTGCAGGTGGCACTGTCCCGCTCGCTCGGGATGAATGGACTTGCCCCAATTATGGATCCGTGGAGAGCACTGGGATTCGGATGGTCGGGAGGATCCCGTTGGTGCAATCCCGCGAAGCTGCGGAATGCACAGGGTACGTCAGGGAGCTAACGCCCAAGCGGTGACCTTTTTGGAGTCAGCGCGCGGCGCGCGGCAGGACAATTTCATATGTAATGAAATTGGCATCGAGTTCGATCTTCGGTGCGTTGGGCAGCGGCCACCATTCGCGACGCATTTTGTCGTAGGCCCATTCCTGGACGCGTCTACCAACTGACATCGCACGAGCATACCTCTCTGCGGTGTCGGGCGAAGCAAAGAAAGTGACCAACCCGTCAACTGGATCGGTAGCCCGACGTTGCAGATCCAGGTGACCTTTGATGAACTGATCGAGTTCACGCCCGTATTTAGGGGAGAGCTCCAATTCAATCGCCAGCATGTGACCACTCTCGGTACACCAGATTGCATCTGGTATTTTCTCCCCGAGAGTCGCTTCGCCGAGTTGGTGTGCGGTGGTGAACTCTGTCACCGGCCCATACCCTTCGGGCAGATCTTCGTTTTCACTCCCAGGCCACCTGCCCATGTACATTAGCGTGAGCTTCTGCACGAGCAGATCGTGAGTCACGTTTTTCTTCACAACGCGCTTACTGACTGATCCCTGCCTGGAGAAAGGTAGTTCACCCCGCAAGGCAACCAACTCTGCTACGCCCTCGGGTGTAATCGAGAGGATGTCTGTTGGCGTCAAGTGGAAGCTCGAGACGATACGAATCGGTTGCCGTTTTGCCCACCCGTTTTTTGCCAGGCGAGCGGCCAGCGCAGAGTTCCGTCCGGTGCCAGCGAGGGTGGCAATGACGGAACTGGTGGTCCACCCCCAGCGATACATCCAATCGAGTGCTTGTGCGGCTTTTTCTGCTCCCTTCTCGCGTGGCGTCATGCCATTGAGCGCGGCCCTGAGACCGGTCAAGGTTGCTTCAGTGATCACGCCGCCGCGCCGTTTTGCATGCGGCTTGGATTCGTTGTTGGTGCTGTTCGACATTCGTATTCCCCTAATGGAAGGACTCTCGGAATCCACCCTTGAGCGGTATCCCGGAATTTTGAATGCGCGGCATTGGCGAGAACCCTCCAGCCGGACCGCCTTGAAACACCCCCGGAGGGGGCGCTGGCGCGCGGCTTCGCCGTGTTTTCAAGGCTTTAGCGCTGGACGCGCTAACCGACTTCCGGCTCCTCGGGGGCCATGGCCCCCGTTGCTTCGCAACGGCTCCCCCGGG
>NZ_JAOZVR010000109.1:23205-35911 GCF_025869515.1 Ferrovibrio sp. | reverse complement strand
ATTAATCACACATATCACTTCCGCTTGCGCTGCTGCAGCGCGATCCAGGCCGCGGCAGCACGCTCGACATCCTCCGGCTGGCTGGCCCAGCCGAGGCTGAAGCGGATGGCTTCGCGGGCGACCTGTTCGGACAGGCCCATGGCGGTCAGCACATGGCTGGGCGTGACCTTGCCGGACGAGCAGGCCGAGCCCGCCGAGACCGCCACCCCGGCCAGGTCGAGCGCCATCACCTGGGTCTCGGCCGGCACCCCGGGCATGCCGATGCACAGCGTGTTGGGCAGGCGGCCCTCGGTCCCGGCAGCCCCCGGCCCGTAGACCGGCGCGTCCGGACAGGCCGCCGTCAGGGCGGCCTGCAGCCGGTCGCGCAGGCCGGCGATCTTCTTCATCTCGTACAGCCCCTGCTGGGCGGCGGCGGCGGCCGCGCCGAAGCCGGCGATGCCCGGCAGGTTCTCGGTGCCGGCCCGCATGCCCTGCTCCTGCCCGCCGCCCCTGAGCAGCGGCGCCGGCACCCAGTCGTCGCGCAGCACCAGGGCGCCCACCCCGGTCGGTCCGCCGAGCTTGTGGCCGGACAGGGTGAGGAAGTCGCAGCCGAGCGCGGCCAGGTCGACCGGGATCTTGCCGGCGGCCTGGACGGCATCGCAGAGCACCAGCGCGCCGGCCGCGTGGGCCAGCCGGGTGACCTCGGCAACCGGCTGGATCGTGCCGGTCTCGTTGTTGGCCAGCATCAGGCAGACCAGGGCCGGTTTGGGCAATTCGGCCAGGGCAGCAGCCACCACCGCCGGGTAGATCTGCCCTTCCGGCCCGGCCAGAACCTCGATCAGCGGCAGGGTGGTGGTGCGGCCGAGATGGCAGGCGGGACGCAAAACCGAGTCGTGCTCGATGGCGGCCACGACCAGGCTTTTCACCCCGGCCGCCTCGCAGGCCAGACGCAGCGCCAGATTGTTGGCCTCGGTGCCGCCCGAGGTGAACACCACCCGCCTGGCCTCGGCGCCGACCAGATCGGCGACCTGGCGGCGGGCAATATCGGCGATTCCCCGCGCTGCACGGCCGAAACGGTGCACCGACGAGGGGTTGGCCGGGGCCTCCAGGGCGGCCAGCAGGGCGGCCCGGGCCTCGGGCCGGAGCGGCGCCGTTGCGTTATAATCAAGGTAGGTGGAGTTCATTTCCTGCTTTTAAGCTTGAATTTCGCTCTGCCGAGTATGGTAAAAGTGGACCTGCTTCAACCAATTATCCAGCGCCGCCCCCTCCCCAGAGGCGCCAAAGTGACGAACCAAGATGCCTGACATCATATTCCCCGGCCCCGACGGACGGCTGGAAGGCCGTTATACCCACGGGCCGGAGGCCAATGCGCCGATCGCGCTGATCCTGCATCCGCACCCGCTGTATGGCGGGACGATGAACAACAAGGTCACCTACAACCTGTTCCACGTTTTCGCCAAGCGCGGCTTCTCGGTGCTGCGCTTCAACTTCCGCGGCGTCGGCCGCAGCCAGGGCACCTTCGACAACGGCCAGGGCGAACTCTCCGATGCGGCCTCCGCGCTGGACTGGCTGCAGGGCGTCAATGCCAATGCCTCGGCCGTGTGGATCGCCGGTTTCTCCTTCGGCGCCTGGATCGCCATGCAGCTGCTGATGCGCCGCCCGGAGATCGATGGCTTCATCGCCGTGGCACCGCCGGCCGGCATGTTCGATTTCGGCTTCCTCGCGCCCTGCCCGTCGTCCGGCCTGATCATCCAGGGCACCGAAGACAAGATCGTGCAGGAAGGCGAAGTGGCCAAGCTGGCCCAGCGGCTGTCGCTGCAGAAGGGCATCAAGATCGACTACAAGAAGGTGCAGGGCGCCGACCATTTCTTCGAGGGCAAGCTCGATGAGCTGACGGCGTCTGCCGACAAGTATGTGAAGACCAGCTTCACGCCGACCTCCGCCCGCGCCGGCAAGGGCGCCCAGGCAGCGCAGCAGGGTTAAACCACAATCCACCACCCCACACTGTCGTCACCCTCGGCCTTGTGCCGAGGGTCCATCTGCGCGTTCCGATGCGCGGACGGTTGGGATGGATCCTCGGGACAAGCCCGAGGATGACGGACTTTGTTGTACCGGTCCTGCATGAGGTGCACGGCCATGACGGTCTGAAATATCATCCGCCGCTCCCGGCAACGGATTGCCGTACATATCGGTGAGATCGAGGATCGCATTGCTGCCGTGCATCGCCAGCGGTGCCAATGGCCCAGCCCGACGCAGCTCCGGCGTTATCCCGGTCTGATCCGGGCTTGTTGCTGGCTTATCCGCGCTTAGCGCGGGCTTATTTTCGCTTATCTGAGTCTTATTTTCCGGTATCGCAGGTTTATCCGTGGCTTGTGCCGGCGCCGCGGCCGGCTGCGGACGCTGCTGCGCCTGCCGCAACGCCTGTTGCCGGGCGGCCGCCTCCAGCCGCGCCGCCTGGGCGGCGAGCAGACGGCGCGTCTCGTCGACTTCGGCATCCATCTTTCTGCGTTCGACGTCGAAGCGCCGATGCAGCGCCTGGTTCGGCGCCCGCCGCGTGCTGTCGGCCAGCCGCGCGATCACGTCGCGGCCGTCGGCGATTTTCTCCTCCGCCGGCCCGATGCCGCCGGCCCCGGCCAGCCCGGCGAACAGCGCCGCATCCTGTTTCTCGGCCTGCAGCGCGCCGCGGATGGCGGCATCGCCGCTCGCCGCTTCCAGCCGCAGCCGGCCGAGCAGCTGGCGGCGCTCGCGCGCCTGCCGCAGCAGGAACTGGAATCGCAGACTGCCGCGCAGATGCCGCCACAGCCGCTCTTCGTCGATGCCGAGCGCGGCGCAGACGGCGGCGGGTTTCTCGCCGTCGATCAGCAGGCCGGCGCCGCGTTTCCAGTCGATACGCACACGTTTACGCGGCGCAGCGGGAGTACCGCGCGCCGGCAGGGTCTGGGTGAGTGCCATGACAGCCTCCATGCAGAGTGCAGAGGCGGATCAGGATAGCGCGGATTGACAGGAAAGTAAAACAAATATAGAACAAATATGATTAAAGGCATAATTCTGTAGGCAATTGGCTTGACGAACTACACAATTGTACATACAGTCAACATCGATCAGGTCGCCCCATGATCTTCGAATGGGACGACCAGAAAGCCCGCCGCAATGCCGCCAAGCATGACGTGGCTTTTGAACTGGCCTGCCGCGTCTGGGACGATCCGAAACATCTGCTGCTGCCGGATCGCATTGTCGATGGCGAAGAGCGCTGGCATGCCATCGGCATGGTCGGCGGCATAGCAATCCTGGTGGTGGTGCATGCCTATCCCGACGACGCCAACGAGACCCGCATCAGACTGATCAGCGCCCGAAAAGCAACGGCCCATGAAAGACACCGCTACGAAACCGAAGCCTTTGACCGCTGAACAGAAGCGCCAGCTTGAGCGCCTGCGCGCCATGCCGGACGCGGAGATCGACACCGTCGATATCCCCGAGGCGCCGGCCGAGAACTGGCGCTATGCCCGGCGCGGCGCGCTGTATCGTCCGCTCAAGCAGTCGGTCACCATCCGGCTCGATGCCGATGTGCTGCAATGGTTCAAGGACCATGCGCCCGAGCGCGGCTACCAGACCGAAATCAATGCCGTGCTGCGCCGGCATGTCGCCAGGGCGGACAGCGACAAGGCGGACGGCGGCAAGACCAAAGCCGACAACGGCAAGGACTGAGCCACCACCTCACAAGCCGTCACCCTCGGATTTATTCCGAGGGTCCATTGCCTTCCCGGCGGCGATGACGGCACCTGTCTTTCGCGGCCGTGACCGCGTGGCACCGGCAGATGGACCCTCGGAATAAATCCGAGGGTGACCAAGCTGGTGATGCGTCCGGCGCGACCATCTGGGTTTCCGCCCTGCCCCACCCTATCTGAGTCTGCATGTTCGCCATCCCGGTCCGCCCCGCCACCGAAGACGACGCCGACGCCATTTCCGCGCTGATCCAGCGCACGCTGCGCGTCAGCAACGCCGCCGATTATTCGGTGGCGGAGATCGGTCACGTCTTCACCCTGTTCACGCCGGGCCGCGTCGAGGCGCGCATCCGGCGCCAGGATGTGTTCGTCGCCGAGATCGATGGCGAGATCGTCGCCACCGTGGGCTATGAGGGCGGCCAGCTCTGGGCGCTGTTCGTGGTGCCGGAACGCCAGCGGCTCGGGCTCGGCACGCTGCTGGTGCAGCATATCGAGGACCATGCGCGCCGGCGCGGCGCCCGCGAACTCGGCCTGTCGGCCTCGCTCACCGGCGTGGAATTCTACGAGCGGCTGGGCTATCGCCGCACCGCGCAAAGGATGCATGCCAGCGGCGCGACGTATGACATGGTGAAGGCGCTTTAGCCGTCTCGACATTTCCGAAAAGTAATTCTGCGGGCACAAACAGTAACCGGAAATTTCGGCGCAAACCCGTCTACAGGCACCTATCCTGTGTTGCAGGAGAGTACTCATGGTCGGTGCATTCGGCTGGATCAAACGGATTTTTGGCGCAGAGGACGAGCCCGACAGCGCCGCCTCCTCGTCGCGCCTGCAATCCAAACAGACTCTCTCCAAGGCTGGCCTGCCGCCTCGCCTGCAAGCCAGCAACCTGCAAGTGGTCGGCCTGCAGGCCATCCGCGATACGCTGGCCGAGCAATGGCAGGAGCGCCGCGACAAGATCAATCAGATCGTCGATAGCGCGATCCGCCGCCGCCTCGAACCGGGCGATGCGCATTTCCATCTCGACAACGACGACTATCTGGTGCTGTTCCTGCACCTGACGCATGCCCAGGCCAAGGCAAAAGCCGCAATGATCGCCGACGAGCTGCGCCGGCTGATCCTGGGCGAAGTGCCGGGCGCCGATATCCATGTGATCTCACGCGTGGCGGAGATCGATCGCGATTTCGTGACCAGCAAGATCGACTCCATTCACGAACTGGTCGACCATGTGCGGCAGACCGGCCAGTCCTCGCAAGGCGATGTGATGTTGTTTGATGACGATCCAGGCGAGCCAT
The DNA here is from genome assembly GCF_025869515.1 of Ferrovibrio sp. Lineage (GTDB taxonomy): Bacteria > Pseudomonadota > Alphaproteobacteria > Ferrovibrionales > Ferrovibrionaceae > Ferrovibrio. The sequence continues at coordinate 30,918 of NZ_JAOZVR010000109.1, read as the reverse complement.
TCGAGGATTTCAGCCAGGCCGCTGTGCCGCAGGCGGCCGTGCCGATGACTGGCGCGGGCCCCGATCTGGCCGACCTCGACCAGTCGCTGACCGCGCTGTTCCAGAAAAAGAAAAGCGCCAGCTTCCTGAAGGAATGCCAGGCGGCGTTCTATCCGAATTTCAGCACGCGGCGGCGTGCCTTCTCCTTCTATACGGTGGCGGTAAGCCATGTACCAACCGGCCGGCCGGCCGATGCCAGCGATCCGATGCTGGAGGATCCCGAGGAGCTTGAATTCCTGCTCGACCGCTATCGCCTGACCACCGCCCTGCTCGGCATGCATCGCATGGTGACCGGCGGCCATCAGGGGGTCATCATCATTCCGGTATCGTTCCAGACCCTGGCGACCTCGAAAAACCGCAGCCTGTACCTCAGCCGTTTCCGCGACCTGCCGCGCGGCCTGTTCCGCTCGCTGTGCATCACCCTGTGCAATATCCCGCCCGGCACGCCGGCCAGTCGGGTGGCCGATGCGATGAACTACCTGCACCCCTTCTGTGCGTCGCGGCTGATCAAGATTCCTGCCGATCCGAAACTGATCGACCTGTATGCCGACAGCGGCGCACATGGTTTCGAGACCAGCCTGCCGGTGGAAGCGGCCGACAGCGGGATCCAGAATGCACTGCTGGCCAACTTCGCCAAGCGCGCGGCCTGGCATAAACTGGAATCGCTGCTGTCGAATATTGGCAGTCCCGACGACCTGCGCACCGGCAGCCAGGTGGGCTTCAGCTTCCTGATCGGCGATGCCGTGGCCCCGATGATCGCCACGCCGGGCCATCGCCAGGCTTTGCGCGCCGATCATATCCCGCAGCGCGCCGTTATCAGCTAGGCGCGATACAGCCGCCCGCCGCTCACCGGCAGCCGCACGCCGGTGGTGCCGGGCAGGCTGAGCGGCAGCCCGCGCACAGCGCGCGCGGCCAGATACGCGAAGGCCTCGGCCTCCAGATGATCGCCGTTCCAGCCGACCGCCTCGACCGCCTCCACCGGCATGTCGAGATGCCGGGTCAGCAGTTTCATCAGCGTGGCATTGTGCCGCCCGCCGCCGCAGACCAGGCAGCGCAGCGGCCGTTGCGGCAGATGGCCCAGGCCGCGCGCCACTGACGCGGCGGTGAAGGCGGCCAGCGTCGCCGCGCCGTCCTCGGTGGACAGTCCCTCCACCGCCTGTGCAGTGAAGTCGTTGCGGTCGAGCGATTTCGGCGGCGGCGCGCTGAAATAGGCGTGATCGAGCAGGCGCGCCAGGCGGTCGGCCTGCACCTGGCCTTTCGCCGCCATTGCGCCGCCCTCGTCCTGCGGCTTGCCGGTCCGCTGCTGCATCCAGTCGTCGATCAGCGCGTTGCCCGGGCCGGTATCGAAGGCGATCAGGTCGGCCTCACGCTCTCCGCCGATATAGGTGACATTGCCGACGCCGCCGAGATTGAGCACCAGCAAAGGCGGCGGCAACTGCGTATATCGGGCAAGCGCCGAATGATACAATGGCACCAGCGGCGCGCCCTGCCCGCCCATCGCCACATCGGCGGAGCGGAAATCGGCCACCACATCGATGCCGGTGAGTTTTGCCAGCAGCGCGCCGTCGCCGGTCTGCCAGGTGCGGCCTGCTGCAGGGCGATGCAGCAGCGTATGGCCGTGGAAGCCGAGCCAGGCGATGTCGGCTGCCGCCAGGCCGGCCTGGTCGAGCAGAACCTGCACGGCAACGGCATGGGCGGCGGCCAGGTCGCGGGACAGCGCCGGGGCATCGCCCCCGCCCTGCTTTCCGGCGCCTTCATTGAGGCAGGCGCGGATGCGCAGGCGCAGGGCGAGTTCGTAGGGCAGCGTCAGCGCCGGGCCGAAGGCGGCCAGCGTCACGCCATCGGTGCGCAGCAGGGCGGCATCGATGCCGTCCATCGAGGTGCCGCTCATCAGGCCGATATGCCAGGCAGTCTGGGACAAGGCGGGAACGCCGGGGCTGGGAGAATCGAGGCCGCTATGATAGATCATCGGGCCGTCCCAGTGCCATATCGGCAGTTCCATATCAGCAGCACCATATCAGCCGGACCCTGACGATGACCGAGTTCCGTTCCGATTTCCTGCAGACCATGAGCCAGCGCGGCTATCTGCACCAGTGCACCGACAACGCGGCGCTGGATGCGCTGGCGCAGCAGCCCGGCGGCATCACCTGCTATGTCGGCTATGACTGCACCGGCCCGAGCCTGCATGTCGGCCATCTGCTCTCGATCATGATGCTGCGCCGGCTGCAGCAGGCCGGCCACAAGCCGATCGTACTGATGGGCGGCGGCACCACCAAGGTGGGCGATCCCTCGGGCAAGGACGAGGCGCGCAAGCTGCTGACCGACGCCGACATCGCCGCCAACATGGCGAGCATCAAGACCGCCTTCGGCCGCTTCGTGCAGTTCGGCGACGGGCCGTCCGATGCCGTCATGGCCAACAATGCCGAATGGCTGGACAGGCTGCAGTATATCGATTTCCTGCGCGACTACGGCCGGCATTTCTCGGTCAACCGCATGCTCAGCTTCGAGAGCGTGCGGATCCGGCTGGAACGCGAGCAACCGCTCAGCTTCCTCGAATTCAACTACATGATCCTGCAGGCCTACGACTTCGTCGAACTGGCGCGGCGCTACAGGTGCAATCTGCAGATGGGCGGCTCCGACCAGTGGGGCAATATCGTCAACGGCGTCGAACTCGGCCGCCGCGTGCACGACCTGAGCCTCTATGGCCTGACCTGCCCGCTGCTGACCACCGCCGCCGGCCACAAGATGGGCAAGACCGCCTCGGGCGCCGTGTGGCTGAACGAGGACCTGCTGCCGAGCTACGACTACTGGCAATACTGGCGCAACTGCGAGGATGCCGATGTCGGCCGCTTCCTGAAGCTGTTCACCGACCTGCCGCTGGACGAGATCGCCAAGCTGGAAAGCCTGCAGGGCGCCGAGCTGAACGAGGCGAAGAAAATCCTCGCCACCGAGGCGACCGCGCTGTGCCGCGGCCGCGACGCGGCCGAGGCCGCCGCCGAGACGGCGAAGCAGGCCTTCGAGCAGGGCAGCTTCGGCGGCGCGCTGCCGGTGGTGAAGGTTGAACGCGCGCGGCTGGAGGCCGGCATCGAGGCGTTTGCGCTGGTGCTGGAAGCCGGACTGGCGAAATCCGGCGGCGAGGCGCGCCGGCATATCCGCGGCAATGCGATCAAGCTGAACGACCGGCCGGTGAGCGATGAAGTGCAGAAGGTCACCGCCGCCGATCTCGGCGCCGACGGTCGCCTGCGCTTAAGCTTCGGCAAGAAGCAGCATGTGCTGATCGAGGCGGCGTAAGCTGCCGGCGGCTAATGCCGCCCGTCATTCTGGTTGTAGCGCATGATGCGGCCGTGGCGGCCGGTCTTGTCGCGCTCGATGTCGTAGCAGTCGCCCGGCGGGCCCTGGCGTTTGGCCAGCACGGCCTGCAATGCCACGGCATCCTCCCCATCGAGGCGCAGCGTATCGACGCGCAGGTTGGCGGCCAGATGCCGCGTCGAGGTGGCGCCGACGATGGCGCCGGCGACGCCGGGACGATCCAGCACGTAACGCGTCGCCACCGGACCGATGCCGACACCATGACGCTCACCGATGCGCTGCAGTACGCCGAGCAGCTGCTGGAACAGCGCCCAGCCGCCGAAATCCTCGATGATCAGCTTGTATTTGGTGAGCGAGCGGTTTTCGAGCGGCTCCTGCGGCTCCGGCTGGCCGAGCCAGGCCTCGCTCAAAAATCCGCCGGCGAGCGAGCCGTAGCACAGCAGGCCGATGCCATGCGCGCGGCAGAGTTCGACCAAGCCACGTTCGGGCCGCGAGTCGAGAACGGAATACTGCACCTGCGTCGCCGCCACCGGCACGCCGGCTTCGACGATCTCGCGCGTGGTGGCGGTGTTGAAATTGGTCAGGCCGAGCAGGCGGATCTTGCCGGCGCGACGCAGGTCGTCGAGCACGCCCATCGCCTCGACATAGCCGGGCACGGCGTAATTCCACCAGTGGAACTGCACCAGGTCGAGGCAGTCGGTGCGGAGGCGGGTCAGCGAACGGTCGATGATGCTTTCGACATAGGCGCGGTCGCAGCTGGTCAGCCGGTCGTAATCGGGCACGAATTTGGTGTGGATCTCGATGCGGCGGCCGAGTTCGGGATAAGCGGCGCGGAAATCGCCGATCAGTTCCTCGACGCCGGTGTAATGGTCGGCGCAGTCAAAGCTGGTGATGCCGGCCTCGACGAAAGCCGCCATGTCGTCGATGGCCTGTCGGCGGTCGACCTCGCCATGGCCGCCGGCCAGATGCCAGCCGCCTTTCAGCAGCCGCGACATGGTGTATCCGGGGGCCAGTTGGTAACGCTCGACCATAATCTCTACGCCTTGCTGTCGTCGTTCCCCGTCAGGGGCACTGCCGTGGTTTCGGAATGGCGGAATTCGCGTTTGCCCAGGCGGCGGATGCGGAATTTCGCCGTGCAGTTCGGATCGGGACAGGCAACCAGCGCATCGGTGCTCATCCAGTCGTTCGGATGCGTCTCGCGCTGCTTGGCCGGCAACAGCGGCAGCAGGGCGGCCAGCGTGTAGATCGACCACGACTGACCCGGCGGAAACTGCAGCTGCTCGCCGTGCAGCTCGAAATGGTCGCCGGGCTTGGCTGCGCAGAAGCAGCTTTCGCCCGGCACCCACTCGACGCGCAGGTCGTAAAGGCTGAACCTGTCGTCGCCGCTCATGTTACGGCTTCACGTTCAGCTCTTTGGCCACCGCCGGGATCGCCGCCTTGTATTCGGCGAGCGCGGCCGGCGCTTCCGGCGCCTTCCTGGTCGCCTCGGCCAGCCATTCGTCGGTGACGAACTGCAGCTTGCCGCGCAGCTCTTGCAGCAGCTTGCCCTCCACGTTGGTCACCTTCACGCCGGTCTCGGCGAACTTCGCCAGTGCCGCGGCCTCCTTGGCTTCCCAGACGGCGGCAAAGCGGCGCACCATCGCTTCACCCGACAGCTTGGCGATGGCATCGCGGTCGCGCGCCTCCAGGCCCTTCCACTTGGCCTCGTTGACCACCATGAACTGGCTGGAATGGGCGAAGCCGCCGGGCACGAAACTGGCCACCGGCATATGCTGGGTCATGTTGAAGGCGATCACGGTTTCCTTCTGCTGGAACATGCCCTGGATCACGCCGCGCGAAATCTGCTCGTAGGCCTCGGTCAGCGGCGAGGAAATCGGCGTCATGCCGAGCGCCTTGGTGATGCGCTCCACCGTGGCGCCGGGAATGCGGATCTTGATGCCGTTGACCGCATCCAGGCTGGTGAAGGCATTGGCCTTGGTGAACAGCTGGTAGGGGCCGTTGGTCCACAGGCCGAGCAGATGGGTGCCCTCATGCTCGTTGTATTTGGCGAAATGCTTGGTGTAGGTGCGCCAATAGGCGACCGAATTGACCACCGCATGATCGGTGGTGAACGGCAGCTCCGACATCTCGGTCAGCTTGAAACGGTTGGCGGTATAGCCATGCACGCCGAAGGCGACATCGGCGACACCGTTCTTGACCAGATCGAAATGCGCCGGCGGCGCGCCGAGCGCCGGCAGGATCTGCAGCTTGACGCGGCCCTCGGTGGCCTTTTCCACGTCAGTTGCCCAGGGCGTGACCATCTCGGTGACGACATGGTGCGTCGGCGGCAGCCAGTTGGAGAAGCGCAGCACGGTCTGGGCTTCAGCCGCCGAAGCGACGGCAGTGGCCGCGACGGCGGCGAGAATCAGGGTGCGGTATGCGGTCATGACGGGCCTCTCACATGAGCGATGGAAGGAAAGTGGCAATGGCAGGAAACGCGATCAGCAAAGCGATACGGATGATATCGGCGGCGACGAAACCGCCGACGCCGGCAAAGATGGTTTTCATCGGGATATGCGGCAGCAGGGTGTGCATCATGTAGACATTCATGCCCACCGGCGGCGTGATCAGCGCCACCTCGATCAGCGTGACCATGATGACGCCGAACCAGACCGGATCGAAACCGGCCGCCATCACCACGGGAAACACGATGGGCAGGGTCAGCAGGATCATCGACATGCTTTCGAGGAAGCAGCCGAGCACCAGATAGAGCGCGCAGATGATCAGGATCAGGCCGAGCTGGCCGATCTGCATGGCGGCGAACCAGCCGGTCAGCGCCTGGGTGAAGCCGGCGATGGTGATGAATTTCGAGAAGATCAGCGCGCCGACCAGCACGAAGAACAGCATCGTGGTGGTGGCCGCCGTATCGACCAGGATGGCGAACAGCCGGGCCCGGCTGAGCTTGCGCCGCATGAGCGCGATGACGAAGGCGCCGACCGCGCCGATGCCGGCGGCCTCGGTGGGGGTGAAGATGCCGCCATACATGCCGCCGATCACGACGAGGAACAGGCCGAGCACCGTGGCGGTACCGCGCAGGGCGAGAAAACGGTCGCGCCAGCTGCTGCGCTCGCCGGCCGGGCCGTCCTGCGGCCGCAGGGTGACGACAACGATCACCGCGCCGATATAGAGCAGCGCGCCGAGCAGGCCGGGCAGCACGCCGGCCATGAACAGCTTGCCGATATCGGTCTGCGTCATGATGCCGTAGACCATGAAGGCGACGCTGGGCGGGATCATGATGCCGAGCGTGCCGGCCGAGGCAATGCTGCCGGCGGCCAGGCCATCGGCATAGCCGTAACGCTTCATCGAGGGATAGGCGACTTTCGACATTGCCGCCGCCGTCGCCAGGCTGGAGCCGCAGACGGCGGCAAACGCCGCGCAGGCGATCACGGTGGCAATCGCCAGCCCGCCCTTCAGATGACCGACGAAGCGATAGGCGGCATCGTAGAGTTCGCGCGAGACATCGGCCTCGTTGATCAGGTTGCCCATCAGGATGAACAGCGGGATCACCGACAGCGCATAGGAATTCACCGTGCTGAAGGTGGTTTCGGCCACCATATAGGCGGTCGGGTCCCAGCCCAGCATCCACAGGAAGCCGGCGATGCCGGGCAGTGCCATGGCGACCGCAATCGGCACTTCCACCACGATCAGCGCCAGCATGGCGATCAGCGCGACGATGGCGGCGGTCATGCCAGTTCCGCTCCGGTGCCGCGCGCGCTGAACAGCGCGCAGAGCGCGCTGACCGCGCTGCTGGCGGCGCCGAACCAGGCGACCCAGGCCAGCGGCAGGTCGATGAAAGGCGCCAGGTCGCCGGCACGGCGGAAGGTCTGCCCCATCGTCCACAGGGTGACGGCGAGATAGACGAACAGCGCCACCAGCAGCAGGCGGCGCAGCCAGCGCATCGCCACGCCGAGCGCCGGACGACGTTTCGCCAGCGCGCCGAGCAGGCCGGCACGCACATGCTCGTCGCGCCGGGTCACGCCCGGCAGGGCGGCGAAGACCGTGAGCGCCACCAGCACGGCGGTCAGTTCATAAGCGCCGGTGACCGGGCGGTTGAAACTGCGGAAGACCACGTCGAGGAAAGCCACAGCCGCCATGGCCAGCAGGGCGAGGCCGCCGGCAATGGCGAAGCCGTGATCGAGGCGGCTGGCCAGGGCGCGGGCAAAGGAAGAGGCGTGGCTGTCTGGCATGCGGCGGCTGGCCGTTCCCGGATTTGATATGTGATCACAGTAGAGAGACGAAGGAATTTCTGTCAAGCTGACTCCGATGCCGAGCAAACGTCTGCCCGGGCGCAGCCCGCCCGCCGCCCCGCCCCGCCCAAAACGCGGG
>NZ_JAOZVR010000109.1:0-23195 GCF_025869515.1 Ferrovibrio sp. | reverse complement strand
ACCGCGCGTCCAGTGACCGGATCCTGGCCGTGCGCCGTGCGGTGGCGCCGGTGGCGCGCGATACCGTGCAGGACCGCGTCTATGCCGAACTGGGCGATGCGCTGATCTGCGGCCGGCTGCAACCGGGCCAGCTGCTGACCATCCGCGACCTTGCCGCCGCTTTCGATACCAGTGTGATGCCGGTGCGCGAGGCCTTGCGCCGGTTGATCGCCGAAAAGGCGCTGGAAGGCCTGCCGCAGCGTTCCGTGCGGGTGCCGCCGATGACGCCGGAGCGGCTGGCCGATCTGCGCCGCACGCGGCTGCTGGTGGAAGGCCATGCCGCCGAACTGGCCGCCGCCCATGTGACGCCAGCGCTGCTGGCCGAACTGGCCGCCGCCGACGCCGCCTATACCGCCGCCGCCGAGGCCGGCGATGCCGACCGCGAACTGCTGTGCAACCAGCGTTTCCATTTCACGCTGTACGAGGCCTGCGGCTCGCCCAGCCTGCTGGCGATCATCCGGTCGCTGTGGCTGCAATCCGGACCCTATATCCGCACCGCCGTGGAGCGGCATTCCGACCGCCACAAGCCGAGCCAGCGCGGCACGCGCGGCAGCTTCCACAGCCGCATCGTCGCCGCGCTGCGCAAGCGCGACATCGCCGCCGTGCGCAAGGCGCTGGAGGCCGACCTGAGCTGGGCCTTCGACCTGCTCGACAGCCGGGGCTGAGCCGACTTACTGCTGCCCCGAGGTGGTCTCGCCGCCGGTGGGCGGCAGCACGGGCGGCGCTCCGCCGGTGGATGGCGTCGAGACTTCCGGCGCCTGGAAGATGCGGCGCAGGAAGCCCGGCGCAATCGCCGACAGCGGATTGACGGTGAACTGCGGATCGTCCTTGGCGCCGGAGACGGCGAAATTGACGCCGATAATGCCATCGCCCACCAGCAGGTTGCCGATCAGCGGAATCTTGCCGAGCATGGTGTTGAGCACGAAGGCCGGCACCGCCGTGCCGCTGACGCTCACCGTATCGGCCTTCTGGTTGATATGGCCCTCGAAGGTGATGCCGAGCTGCGGGCCGCTGAGCCGCGAGGGCTGCAGCGTGAGGACGCCGTCCTTCTGGCTGAACGGCACCTCGCCATTCTCGAACATGATGCCCTCGCCCGACAGCAGCGCGGCCAGGCCGGTGAAGGATCCGATGCCGAGCAGTCGCGCCAGGAAGGGCGCCCGCACCGCGCGTACAGTCTTCAGCACCATCCTGCCGGCCAGCGGCTGGCTCGCCTGCGTGTCGTCGTAGCGGGCATTCACCGTCATGGTGCCGCCCTGCATGTCGGTGACGCCGAGGAAATGCAGCACCGCGCCGGCATTGTCGGACAGCAGCTTCAGGTCGCGGCCGTTCAGTCCCGGCGCGATCTCCAGCGTGAGGCCGCCGGTGGTGGAAAAACCGCCGGTCAGGCTGACCTTTTCCAGCCGCGTCGGTTCGCGCCGCACGCTCAGCGCCATGTTGCGCAACTCCACCACGTCGTCGAGCTGCGCCTCGTCGAACCGCAGGTCGAGCGCCAGGCGCGGCTTCTTCGTGCCCGGCGGCGTATCGTCCTCGAAGATCGTCGCGACGAAGGGGCGCAGGTCGTAGCGATGCCCGGTCAGCGCGACCTGCGCATCGCCATTGGCGGCAAAACTGATCCGTCCCTGGGCATCGCTCCGGCCCGCTTTCAGCGCGGCGATATCGGCCGTCCAGCTGTTGTCGGCGTTCAGCACGGCCCGTGCCCTGCCCGATAATGCTTCGCTGGCGATTTCGATCAGGTCGAACTGCACCGGCTGGCCGGTCTTGGTGCGGATCTGGGTGCGGCCGGTGGCGGCCATGCCCGCCGGTTTCAGCAGATGCGCATCGGCGACGGCAATCGTCGCATCCCTGAGATCGAACTCGCCGCCGATCGCGGTTTCGCCGCCGCGGCGCTCCTCGATCTCCATATTGGCCTCGGCCGGACCGTCGATCCAGGGTGCCAGCGGATAGCCCAGCGCCTTGCGCTGTGCCTCGTCGATACGGCCCTTCAGCGTGTAGCGCGCGGTGACCGGCGCCTTGGCACTGAATTCCTCGCGCCAGCCGATCTGCAGCGGCACGCCGTTCAGCGCCGCCCGGCCGCTGGCTTCCAGTCCCTTTGTGTCCACCTTCAGCTTCATCTGGCCTTCGCTCAGCGCGTAGCGGCCGAGCAGGCCGCCCATGGTGAGATCGGTCAGATCGGCCTCGGCATTGACCGCGATATCGTCGACCCTGAGATTGACCAGCAGCGGGAAACGCAGGCGGAATTTCACCTCGCCCTGACCGCCGACGCTGGCCGGCTTGATGCCGAGCTTGGACGGGAAACCGAGCGGCTTCTGGTCGATCAGACCGAGGATGTCGGCACTGCTGCCGCGCGCCACGTTGCTGATCTCGGCGAACTGGTCGCGGTCCTGCAGACCGGTGATCTTCACATTGCCCGGCCCGCTGGCGATATTGCCGACGCGACCGCTTTCCAGATTGAGCGTGAAGACATCGGCATCCAGGCTGGCAATGCCCTTGCCGTCGGTCATCCTGCTCATCGGCGCGAGGTAATCGAGCGTCAGTCCCTCGAAGGCGAAATCCAGCTTGATCGCATCGCTGGGCAGGCGTTTGCTGCCGTCGACCATCTCGGGCGTCAGTTTCGCGGCAAACCGCCCGGCGCCGACCTTGCCCTGGCTCAGATGGCCGGTCACCCAGTCGCGCGCATTCTTCGCCATCCCCGGCGGCCAGTACTGCCCCAGTGCATTGGTGGCCATATCGAAGAACTGGCCGTTGATATCGAGACCGTAGCGCTCGCCCTCCTGCCGCGTCAGCGTGCCGCCGAAGGAGGCGCGGAACCTGTCGGCAAAGGACAGGCTGGCTTCGTCGAGAAACAGGATGCCCTTGCTGCCATCGGCATAGCCGCGGAAACGCGCCTCCTGCAGGGCCAGCGGCTGCGGCAGCAGGTCGGGCGCATTGATCTGCCCCTCGCCGGCGCGCAGGTCGAAATTGAGACCGAGCTGGGTGCCGGTATCGCTGACCGTCAGCGTCAGGCTGCCGGCCAGCGGCGCGGCGATATAGTCCAGCGGCGCCAGTTCGGGCACCACATCGGCGAAATCGGACGGCTCGACATTGGAAAAATTCAGGGTGACGCGGGCGGTGCGCTCGGCCACGGTGTAATCCGCGTCAACATTGAGATCGACGCGGCGGCCGCGCCAGTCGAGCGCGCCGTTGGCGGAGGCGAAGACATGGCCCTCGCCACGATGAAACCCGATCTGCGCCTGCGGCACGACCCAGCGCTGGTTCAGCTTCCAGTCCTCGATCACCAGGCGGTCGGCCAGGATCGAGACAGTCTGCAGCTGGCCGAGCGGATCGTCGTGCGATGGCGGCCTGGAAAGCAGGTCGAAGATCGCGCCGAACATCGCCTGCACCGCCTGGTCGTCGGCATGCATCTCGGCCGGCACGACGGGCGTATCCCCGGTCGCCGCACCGTCGGCCGGCGCCGTTTCCGGCAGGCCAAGCTGGAAACGGCCCTGTGCATCGCGCACCAGCCGGGCCTCGACGCCGCTGGCCAGCACATAGCGCGGCGCGATCACGCCGCGCAGCAGCGACGGCCCGCTCAGTCCCATATCGATCGAGGGCACCCGCAGCACCACGCGCTCGGCGTCGACACGGTATTGCGCATCGACCAGGCGCAGGCGCAGGCTCTGGTCGCGCTCCGACCAGGCCAGCACCACATCCGCCACCTCGACCCGGAAGCCGAATTCGGGCAGCGCCAGCGCCTCGCTGACATAGGGCGAGAGGAAACCGAGCGAAATCGGTCCCTGGGCCACGCGCCAGGCGAATGCGCCGAGCAGAACCGCAATGGTGACAACGACGGCAGACACCGTCCGCACCACGAATCGACTCCACCGCAATACCACGTCGCGCCCTCGCCTTTTCCGTCCTGTAGCGACCCGAAGGCCAAAGCGCGGGCGGTTGCCGTACCGATCCCTTTGGCGCTGTTGCTTGACCCTGCCGCAAGTTTAACCGAACTTCAGCGCCACTACGAGAGAAACGCCATGCCTGCCAATGCATTGAAGGCAAAATCCGCCAAAAGAAAGGCAGCTGCCGACGGCCGTCACAAAGCCGCCGGTAAATCCGCCGTGAAGCCCGGCCTGAAGGCTGACACGTCGAAGGGCAAGGCAGCCAAGGCGAAGGGCAAGACGGCGGCGGCACCCCCGGCGAAACGACCGGCGCGGCCGGCGGTTCACACCGCCCCTGTCGTGCTGCCGAAACCCTTCGATCCGGCGGCGGCCGAACGCGGCTTTGCCGCCTGGCGCGAGCATCTGGCCGCTCTGCCGGATCGCGCCCTGGCCAAAACGCTGGTCGCCCGGACGGCCAAGGGTGACGGCAAGGCCCTGCTGGCAGGGCTGTTCGGCAACAGCCCGTTCCTGACCGATCTCTGCCTGCACGAACCGGCGGTTGTCGCCATGCTGCTCGACGCCGGCAGCGCGGGCGGGCCCGACAAGGCGCTGGCCGCCGCGCTGGCGCGCCTGAAAGCCGCCGCGCGCAAGGCGAAGCTGCCGGACGATCTGGCGCTGCCGCTGCGCATCGCCAAGCGGCAGGTGGCGCTCAGCATCGCGGTGGCAGATATCACCGGCCGGTGGCCGCTGGAAAAGATCACCGGGAGTTTAAGCGATTTCGCGGCGCTGAGCGTCGAGCTGGCGTTTGCCGCGCTGCTGCGCGAGGCCGGCGACAGCGGCGACCTCGTGGTGCAGGACAGGAAAAATCCGTGCAGGGGTTCCGGATTCTTTGCATTGGGCATGGGCAAGCTGGGCGCGCGCGAGCTGAACTATTCCAGCGATATCGACCTGATCGTGCTGTTCGATCCCGAGGTGGCGCGCTACACCGGCCGGCGCTCGATGCTGGAATGCTTCATCCGCCTGACCCAGCAGATGGTGCGCCTGCTGCACGACCGCACCGAAGACGGCTATGTGTTCCGCACCGACCTGCGGTTGCGGCCCGATCCCGGCTCCTTCCCCGTGGCGGTCTCCACCCTCGAGGCCGAGGGCTATTACGAAAGCTTCGGCCAGAACTGGGAACGCGCGGCGATGATCAAGGCGCGGCCGGTCGCCGGCGACCTGGAGGCCGGCGCGCGCTTCCTCAAACATCTGACGCCGTATATCTGGCGCAAGAATCTCGACTTCGCCGCCATCGAGGATATCCATTCGATCAAGCGGCAGATTCATGCGCATCGCGGCCATGGCGAGATCGCGGTGGCCGGCCACAATATCAAGGTCGGACGCGGCGGCATCCGCGAGATCGAATTCTTCGCGCAGACGCAGCAGCTGATCGCCGGCGGCCGCGATACGCGGCTGCGCGCGCCGGCCACCTGCGATGCCCTGCGCGCGCTGGTCGCCACCGAGCGGCTGAGCCAGGCGGTGTGCGACGAACTGATCGCCGACTACCGCTACCTGCGCACCGTCGAGCATCGCCTGCAGATGATCGACGACGAGCAGACCCACACCCTGCCCGGCGACAGGCACGGCCTCGCGCGGCTGGCCTGCTTCCTCGGCGCGCCCGATGCGAAGGCGATGAGCCGGCAGATGCTGGCCACGCTGGGCCGGGTGAAGACCTATTACGACAACCTGTTCGCCGAATCCGCGCCGCTCGGCACCGAGGCCGGCAGCCTGGTCTTCACCGGCACCGATGACGATCCCGCCACGCTCGACACCCTGCGCGACATGGGCTTCAGCGATCCGCCGGCGATCGCGGCGATGATCCGCGGCTGGCATTTCGGCCGCTATCGCGCCATGCGCTCGGAACGCGCGCGCGAAAAACTCACCGCCATCATGCCGCAGCTGCTGGAGGCGTTCTCCAACACCGGCAGCGCCGATGTCGCCTTCCGCCGCTTCGACTATTTCCTCTCCAGCCTGCCGGCCGGCGTGCAGCTGTTCGCGCTGCTGCAGGCCAATCCCGATGTGCTGGACACGCTGGCCGAGGTGCTGGCGGCGGCGCCGCAGCTGGCCGATGCGCTGGCGCAGAATGCCGCGCTGTTCGACAGCCTGATCGAATATGCCGCGCATCCCGCGGTTTTCGAGCGCCCGGCACTGGCATCCAGCCTGCAGCGCCAGATGCAGGCGGCGCGCGATTTCCAGGATGTGCTGGACTGGGCGCGGCGCTGGACCACCGAACTGAAACTGCAGGTCGGCATCGGGCTGCTGCGCGGCAAACTGGACGGCCGCGCCTCCGGCGAGGCGCTGAGCCATGTCGCCGATGTCGTTCTGCAGGACCTGCTGCGCCGGGTGAGTGCCGAATTCGTCGCCCAGCATGGCCGCATCGCGAAATCGAGCATCGCGCTGCTCGGCCTCGGCCGGCTCGGCAGCCAGGAACTGACGCTGGAATCCGATCTCGACCTGGTGCTGGTGTTCGACTGCCCGGACACGGCAGGACAATCCGATGGCGCGCGACCGCTGACGCCGGGGCTGTATTTCGCGCGGCTGTGCCAGCGACTGATCGCCGCGATCACGGCGATGACCGGCGAAGGCAAGCTGTATGAGATCGACATGCGGCTGCGGCCCAGCGGCGGCGCCGGGCCGATCGCCATCAAGCTGGATGCCTATGCCGATTACCAGCGCAAGGAAGCCTGGACCTGGGAGCATATGGCGCTGACGCGGGCGCGCATCGTCTGCGGGGTCGATGATTCGAAGGAAGAGACCGCATTGATCCGCAGGATCGAGGCGCTGCGCCACGACATCCTGACCATGACGCGCGACCCGAAAAAGCTGCTGGCCGATGTGGCGACCATGCGGCGACGCATGGCGGCACATAAGAAGGTCGACAACCCCTGGGACCTGAAACAGGTGCGCGGCGGCCTGGTCGATGTGGAATTCATCGTGCAGTATCTGCTGCTGCGCCATGGCGCGCAGACGCCCGCGATCCTGCAGCAGCAGCCGCTGGCGGCGCTGGAGGCGCTGCGCGATGCCAGACTGCTGGAGGCGGCGCAGGCGAAAACCCTGATCGCGGCCGGCAGCCTGTATGCCACCCTGCTGGCGACCACGCGGCTGGCCGGGCGCGATGAAGCCGGCGATCCGGACCGCTGGCCGCCGGCGCTGGCGCGCCGCCTGCCCGGCCTGGTCGGCGACAGGGACATGACGGCACTGACCAGGCGGCTGCAGAAGACCCAGGCCGAGGTGCAGGCGCTGTTCGCCGCTCTGGTCGACACCCCGGCCGAGCCCTATCTTGCGCTCGCCGACTCCCTCAAGACCGACAGCACGACAGGACCGACCGATGGCCAAGATGACTGAAGCGAAGACGAAGACCGCCGCCAAAGCCGCCAAGCCGAAGCCCGCGACAGCGGCAGGCGGGCTGCAAGCGGGAGATCGGGCGCCGGCCTTCAGTCTGCCGACCGATGGCGGCGGCAGGATTTCGCTGGCCGAGCTGAAGGGCAAGCCGGTGGTGCTGTATTTCTACCCCAAGGACGACACATCCGGTTGCACCAGGGAAGCCATCGCCTTCACCGCCGCCAAGGCGAAGTTCGACAAGCTGGGCGCCGTGGTGATCGGGGTGTCGCGCGACAGCGTCGCCAGCCACGACAAGTTCAAAACCAAGCACAAGCTGAAGCTGGCGCTGGGGGCCGACGAGTCGGGCAAGGTGACCGAGTCGTACGGGGTCTGGGTCGAGAAAAGCCTCTACGGGCGGACCTACATGGGCATCGAACGGGCCACCTTCCTGATCGACCGTGTGGGCAAAATCGCCGCCATCTGGCGCAAGGTCAAAGTCGATGGCCATGCGGAAGCTGTTCTGAAGGCTGCCCAGACGGTTTAGAATCAAGCGCTTGCAGCCTTTATCCACACTCTGTGGATAACTCGTCGGACATGAGTTAAGTCTGTGTTCGCGCGCGTTTTTTTGGAAAACGTAACAGATTCTTTCTTGCATTAACCAAACCAAATAAGCCCTAATCGAGCGGCCTGCTGCGAGGGGTTAAAAAAGCGTAGGCGTTTTACGGAAAAGTCCGGGTAGTTCTCGAAACATAATCGGGGGGTTGAGTGACGCGACGCGCGAGACGGCAATGGCGGGAGTTGCGCGAGCGCCTGTTCCCAGAGCGGCAGATCATCTTCCGCAGCCGCGGCGATGTCCGTTATGTCGCCCTCTCCAGCCGTGCCCAGATCGCCATGGCGACCGGCATCGTCGCCTTCGCCGGCTGGATCGGCTACGCCTCCGTCAACGTCTTCTATCGCGATACCATGCTGGATGCGCGCGACCGCCGCATCACCGAACTGAGCTACGCCTACGAGCGGCTCGCCGCCGATTACGAAAAGAACCAGGAGAATTTCGTCGTCGCCTCGCGCGACCTCGAGGAGCGCTATCGCCGGTTGTATGACATGGCGATGAAGCAGCGCACCCCCGCCCTGCCCTCGGATACCGCCGAAGCCGGCAAGGCCGCCGGTCCGGCCGCGAAAACGCCTGAGCCGAAGGTGGCCAAGCCGCCGGCCGGCGAAAGCCGCACCGCCGTGGCCGATGCCGGCAAGGCCACCGATACGACAAAGGCAGACGGCAAAGCCGGCGAGATCAAGGTGGCCAGTGCGGCGCCGCGCGATGCCGCCCTCCGCGATGCGGAGGATCCGGCCTCGATCGAGGACCTGGAAGGCATGCTGCGCGAGTCCAAGGCCAGGCCGCCGGTGCCGGCGGTGAAGCCGCGCGACATCGAAACCCGCATCCTGGGCGTGCGCGGCCAGCAGCGCGATCTGATCGACGAACTGGGCGCGCGCACCGAGAAGAGCGTGGCGCTGCTGGAAAAGGCGCTCGGCCGCACCGGACTGGATATCGGCGCCATGCTGTCGCGCGCCGCCGAGGCGCGCGCCGATGTCGGTGTCGGCGGCCCGCTGCGCGCACTGGGCGAAGCACCGCATGCCGTCAATGGCCCGCATGCTGTCAATGGCGTTGCGCTGGCTTCGGCCGATCCGAATGCGGATCGCGAGATGAACAACCTGGAAGGCAAGTTCGGCCGCTGGGGCGATCTGCTCGCGCTGGCGCAGCGCCTGCCGCTCGACCTGCCGATGGGCGGCGAGGCGGAAGTGTCGTCCACCTACGGCCGGCGCACCGATCCCTTCACCAAGCAGCCGGCCTTCCATGCCGGTATCGATTTCATCGGCCCGACGCGCGCCCCGGTGCGCGCCACCGCGCCCGGCGTGATTGTGTTCGCCGGCCGCAAGGGCCCGTATGGCCGCGCGGTCGAAATCGACCATGGCCTGGGCGTGAAAACGCGCTATGCTCACCTCAGCGCGATTGCGGTGCAGGCGGGCGAAACCGTCGCCTTCGGGCGGCAGCTCGGCACCATGGGTTCGACCGGTCGCAGCACCGGTCAGCATCTGCATTACGAAATCCTGCTCGACGACGAGCAGATCGATCCCGGCAAATTCATTGAGGCTGGCTATCATGTTTTCAAACAGCAAGAAAACCAATCCGCCGGCCGCCGCTAAGCAGGCGCCGCCGTCGATCCTGAGCGCGGGCCTGACGGTCAACGGCGATCTCAACTCCGATGGCGAGGTGCAGATCGACTGCCTGGTCAACGGCGACGTCACCGCGGCACGGCTGGCGATCGGCGAGAATGCCAAGGTGGTCGGCGAAGTGGTGGCCGAGCATGTGCTGGTGCGCGGCGAGGTGATCGGCCGCATCCGCGCCAAGTCGGTCGAACTCGACAAGACCGCCAAGGTGCGCGGCGATATCTGGCACGAGCTGCTGTCGATTGCCGCCGGCGCCAA
Organism: Ferrovibrio sp.; assembly: GCF_025869515.1. Classification (GTDB taxonomy): domain Bacteria; phylum Pseudomonadota; class Alphaproteobacteria; order Ferrovibrionales; family Ferrovibrionaceae; genus Ferrovibrio. The sequence goes on along the minus strand of NZ_JAOZVR010000109.1, from coordinate 13,461 downwards.
GATCGAAGGTCTGTGCAAGTTCGCCGAAAACCCGCGTGAGAATGGCGCCAAGCTGAGCGTGGTGGCCAACAGCGAGACCGCCGAGACCGTGGCCGAGAAACCGGCCAAGACGATCAAGGCCGGCAACCAGAATGCCGGCGCCGCCGATATCGGCAGCCTGCCCGGCCTGGCCCGCGCCACGAGCTGAGTTTACAGTAGCAGTCCTAGCAGACGGCAAAAACGGCGGCGCGAGTCAGCGTCGCCGTTTTTGTTTGTTCGCAGTTTCATTTATGCGCAGCGACGAAACGGGACCCCGGCTCTCCGCTACCGCTCCGGCCGGGGTGACGATGTGGTGACTTGGTTTGACTGATGCTTTCGGAATAAGCGCGTTACTCAAAGACCGTCACCCTCGGCCTTGTGCCGAGGGTCCATCCACCGCTTCTGTCGGGCCATAACCAGGCCGAAAGGGAAATGGATCCTCGGGACAAGCCCGAGGATGACTATTTTCTGTTGTCTCTCTTTAGTCGTCGTTCCCGCGAAAGCGGGAACCCAGTTGATCGGGCGGCCTGGATACCCGCCTGCGCGGGCATGACGATATGTGAATGTGCGGTGCCTACGCCGTGTCGCCGGCGCCGACCTTGGAGGCGAGCTGGGCCGCCATGAAGGCGTCGAGGTCGCCGTCCAGCACGCCCTGGGTGTCGCTGGTCTCCAACTCGGTGCGCAGGTCCTTCACCATCTGATACGGGTGCAGCACGTAGGAGCGGATCTGGTGGCCCCAGCCGATATCGCTTTTCGAGTCGAACACCGCCTGCTTCTCCGCCTCGCGCTTCTGCAATTCGCGTTCGTACAGCCGCGCCTTCAACATCTTCATCGCCTCGTCGCGGTTGCGATGCTGGCTCTTGTTGATCTGGCAGGCGACGACGATACCCGACGGCAAATGGGTCATGCGCACGGCAGAGTCGGTCTTGTTGACATGCTGGCCGCCGGCGCCGGACGCACGATAGGTGTCGATGCGCAGGTCCTTGTCCAGCACCTCGATCTCGATGGTGTCGTCGACCACCGGATAGACGCCGACGGAAGAAAAGCTGGTATGGCGGCGGGCATTTGAATCGTAGGGCGAGATGCGCACCAGGCGATGCACGCCGCTCTCGTTCTTCAGCCAGCCATAGGCATTCGGGCCGATCACCTTGATGGTCGCCGATTTGATGCCGGCCTCTTCGCCTTCGCTCTCTTCCTGGTATTCGACTTTGTAGCCGTGCTTCTCGGCCCAGCGCACATACATGCGCAGCAGCATCGAGGCCCAGTCCTGGCTCTCGGTGCCGCCGGCGCCGGCATGCACTTCGAGGAAGCTGTCGTTCATGTCGGCTTCGCCCGACAGCAGGCTTTCCAGCCGCGCCTGCGCGACTTCCTTAGCAAGGCCCATGATGACGGCCTCGGCCTCATCGACCACGGCCTGGTCGCCCTCGGCCTCGCCGAGTTCGATCAGGTCGAGATTGTCCTGCAGGGCGGATTCGAGCCGGCGCTGGGTGGAGACCGCGCGCTCCAGCCTGGTGCGCTCGCGCATCAGCGCCTGTGCCTCGGCCGGCTTGTTCCAGAGCGAGGGGTCTTCCGACCGCGCGTTCAGTTCTTCGAGTTTCTTGACCGCGTTGTCCCAGTCAAAGAGACCTCCTCAGCAGCCCGAGCGACTGCTGGATCTCATCGGCCATCGCCCTGATTTCGGCGCGCATGGTAATTCCTTGATTACGGATGGTTTGTTGCGGGCGGACCATACGGAAACCGGCCCGGTTCGTCAAATACGGCGACTTTCCCGATAGAAACGGGACCCCGGCTCAAAAGGCCGGGGTGCCGGAACTACACTGAAAATTCGTCACCCCGGGCTTGACCCGGGGTCCCGTTTTCAGCCCCGCGTCTGCTTGACGATCTGGCGCAGGGCGTCGAGCGAAACGGCGCCGGGGATCAGTTCGTCGCCGACCACGAAGCCCGGCGTGCCCTGGATGCCGAGCGTGTCGGCCAGCGCCAGATTGGCGCGCAGCACCTGCTCCACCTTCGGGCTCGCCATGTCGGCCTTCAGCTTCTTGAGGTCGAGTCCGGCCTCGGTCGCCATGCGCATCACTTCCGCCTCGGTGATCTGGCCGCGATAGGCCATCATCGCATTGTGGAAGCCGAGATACTTGCTGCCCTTGTCCTGTTCCAGCGCGGCCACGGCGGCGCGCGAGGCCATCACGCTTTCCGGCCCGAGCACCGGCAGTTCCTTGAGCACCAGCCGCACCTTGCTGTCTTCCTTGAGCAGGGTCAGCAGGCTGGGCTGCACCTGCTTGCAGTAGCCGCAGCGGTAATCGAAAAACTCGACGATGGTGACATCGCCTTTCGGATTGCCGGCCACAAAGGACACGCCGTCATCGACCAGCGCCTTGCGATTGGCGACGATCGCAGCTTTCGCGGCCTTGCCGGCCTCGGCCTGCTGCCTGGCCTCGAGCGCGTTCATCGCCTCGACCAGGATTTCCGGATTGCTGATCAGCACTTCGCGGACCAGCTGGTGCAGGGCGGCCTTCTGGTCGGGCGTGAACGGCTGCGCGGTCTGCGCCCAGGCGGCCGGCGCGAAGCCAGACAGCGCGGCAAGGAGAACGAACGGACGGGCGAAACGGAGCATCGGAAAACCCTTTGAAAAACCAGCCCGGACTATGCCCGGCGCCGCTGCCCGGGCCAAGCCACAAGCCTGTGAGAATGGCGGGAAAAGCCTCAGTCGGCGGTGCGCGGACCGATATGGAAACCCGAATTCAGGCGGCTGCCGCGCCGGCGTTCCTCGCGCTGGCCATCCTTGGCAGCGGCGATGATATCCTGGGCGCGCAGCCAGCCCGGCGCGCCCTCCTTCATCATCCGGCTGGCCCGTTCGGCCTGGCCGAGCGCATCGCGGTAACTGCCGGACGCGAGGAAGCGTTCGGCCGAGGCCAGCGAGGCCATGCCGATATCGCCGCTGCGACCATAGGCGACGGCGAGCTGCTGCCAGGCCGCGCCGTTATCGGGCTCGCGCAGCGTCACCTGCTTGAGGATATCGATCGCCTCGGGCAGCCGGCCGGTGTCGTCCAGCGCGACGAGGCGCTGGCCCAGTCCGTAGGCCAGCAGCGGCTCGTTCGGCGCCAGGCGATGCGCCTCCTGCATCGGCGGCAGCGACTCCGCCACCTTGCCCTGATTGAGCAGGATGTCGGCTTTCAGCTCGCGGAAATACGGGTCGTTCGGATAGAGCTGGATCAGCGCATCCGTCTCGGCCAGCGCGCGCTGGAAATCCAGCGCGCGGAAATAGGCGAAGGCGCGGGCATAGCGGCCATAGAGCGAGGTGTCGGTTTCGGGATATTTGCGCAAGGTGGCCGGCAGGCCATCGAGATAGCCGATCAGCTTGGCCTGCATGCGCCGGAAACGCTCGATATTCTCCGGACTGTCTTTGGCATTGCGGGCAGGCGAGCGCGACAGTCGCGATTCCAGCGCGGCAACGCGTTCCGGCGTCATCGGATGGGTGCGCGCATAGGGGTCCTGGCGCTCGTACAGCAGGGCATCCTGCTGGCCGATGATGCGCAGGAACTCGACGAGGCCCGAGGCCGACTGGTTGGTCTGTTCCAGGAAGCTGGCGCCCGCCTGGTCGGCGGCCGATTCCTGGGCGCGGCTGAAGGCGAGCAGGTTGCGCTCGGCCATCTGCTGGCCGCCCAGCACGGCCGCCGCCCCGCCCCCGCCCGAGCCGGCGACGGCGGCGGCGGCGCCGAACAGCATCGCCAGGATCATGGCAGTGGAGGCGTTATCCAGCGCATCGTACAGGCGGGCCAGATGGCCGCCGGAGATATGGCCGATTTCGTGGGCCAGCACGCCGATCACCTGGGCCGGCCGGTCGGCGCGGATCAGCAGGCCGGTATTGATGAAAATGCGCTGGCCACCGGCCACGAAAGCGTTCAGCACGCGGTCATTGACCAGGTGGACCGAGATGGCGTCGCTGGACAATCCGGCCGCCCCGAAGAGTGGCGCGGCATAGGCGCGGATGGTATTTTCGATCTCGGCGTCGCGCACAAGAGAAATGGCGTTGCGGCGCTGGGCCTCGGCCGCGGTCGGCAGAATCGCGCTGGCGGCCGTCAGCAGCATACACCCGGCAGCAGTCACACGTCGCAACACGGTGAGACGTCGGAGCAACGAACGACGGATGAGAGAACGGCGCATGGCGAAGTATTGTCCCAACAAAGCGGGCGACCTCCTGCAGTATCGATTAGGTAAGCATGGTCACGGCCTCCGTCAATGCGCCCTGCTCGCTCTGGTAGCGTTAATCACGGCTTCCTGCGGCAAAAGCAGCTGGTTCGATTCGCCCCAGAACGCCGGCTCGGTGAATTATATGGCGGGTTTCCGCGGCGGCGTGGCGGCCGATGAGCCGCGTGCGGCCATGGTGGCGCGCGACATCCTGGCCAATGGCGGCAGCGCCGCCGATGCGGTGGCGGCAGCGGCGCTGGCCTATGCGGTGACCTATCCCAACGGTGCCGGCCTGGGCAGCGGCGGTGTCTGCGTCGCCAGCGATGCCGCGCTCAAGAAGGCCGAGACCATCGAATTTCCCGCCGTGGCCGCCAGGGCCGGCGGCCCGGTGGCGATGCCGGCGCTGGTGCGCGGCCTCGGCCTGCTGCAGAGCAAATACGGCCGCCTGCGCTGGGAGGCCGTGGTGGCGCCGGCCGAGCAGCTGGCACGCTTCGGCGATGGCGCCAGCCGGGCCTTCGTGCAGGCCGCGGTGGAGACCCAGCCCCCGGTCACCGACAGCCCCGGCCTGCGCCCGGTTTTTGGCACCCGCACCGGCATGGTGCCGCAGGAAGGCGAGCGCCGCAGCCAGCCGGCACTGGCCGCCACGCTGGCGCGGCTGCGCCTGACCGGCCCGAGCGAATTCTATCAGGGCCAGCTGGCGCGCCAGGTGGCGGCCGATATCGCAGCCGCCGGCGGCAAGATCACGCTGGAAGACCTCGGCGCCTATGCGGTCGCGGTGACCAAACCGATCGAAGTGCCGTTCGAGAATTCGACCACCATCTATGCCGCCAATACGCCGGCCGGCGGCGCCGTCGCCGCCTGGCTGCTGGAACAGACCTATGACGGCGGCAGCTTTTTGCGCAGCTCGAATCTGTTCGGCGGCAGCAATGCCGTGCGCAGCGACACGTTCGCCGCCAGCCTGGGCCAGGCCTATCGCAGCGATCCCGCCACCCTGCCGATGAACAGCTTCGGTTCCAGCAGCATCGCGGCGATGGACAGCCGCGGCGGCACCGTGGCCTGCGCCTTCAGCATGGGGCTGGCTTACGGATCGCGCCTGGTCGGCCGCGAGACCGGCATCCTGTTCGCGGCGCCGCCCGGACTGGGGGGCGACGAGACGCCGTATCTGACCGCGATGATCGGCACCATGCCGCGCATCAACCAGGCAGTGCTGGCCGCAGCCGGCAGCGGCGGCGCGCCGGCCGCGGCGGCCACCGCCTACAGCGTGCTGCAGGCGGCGCTGGGCAAGGTCAAGCAGGACCCGACCCTGCCCGCCCTGGCGCAGCCGCGCCTGTTCCAGGCCAATCCGCAAGCGCCGCTGCTGGTGGAACCCGGCGCCGATCCGGCGATCTACAAGGAGATGCAGCAGCGCGGCGTGACGGTGAACGAGATCGGCCGGCTCGGCCGCGTCAATCTCGCCTATTGCGCCGAGGGCGCGCCGCGCGACCTGACGACCTGCAGCTTCGCCACCGACCGGCGCGGCTACGGCCTCGCCTTCGGCCGCCACTACTGACGGCAGCATTGCCATGAAACCGGTGCCGTCAAAACGCGGGGCGATCGACCCCTTCTTCGTCATGGAAGTGATGAAGGCCGCAGCAGCGCGCGAAGCCGCTGGCGGCGATGTGATTCACATGGAAGTGGGCCAGCCCTCGACGCCGGCGCCGCGCAAGGCGATCGAGGCCGCCGCGGCCGCCATGCAGCGCGATCCGCTCGGCTATACGCTGGCGCTCGGGATTCCCGAGCTGCGTGCGGCGATCAGCCGGCATTACCGCAGCTATTACGGCCTCGATGTGCCGATGGAGCGCATCGTCGTCACCACCGGTTCCTCGGCGGGATTCCAGCTGGCGTTTCTCTCGGCCTTCGATGCCGGCGACACGGTGGCGCTGGGCGAGCCGGCCTATCCGGCCTATCGCAACATCCTGAAGGCGCTGGACCTGCAGCCGGCGATGATCGTCACCGAGCCGGAGACGCGCTTCCAGCCGACGCCGCAACTGATCAACGCACAGGCGCCGCAGGCAAAAGGCGTGCTGGTGGCCAGTCCGGCCAATCCGACCGGCACCATGCTGGGCGAGGCCGAGATGAAGGCGCTGGTCGACGACTGCCAGGCCAAAGGCCGCTGGCTGATCGTCGACGAGATCTATCACGGCATCACCTATAACGGCCGCGCGCAGTCGGTGCTGGCGCTGACCGACCAGGCCATCGTGATCAACAGTTTCAGCAAATACTTCTCGATGACCGGCTGGCGGCTCGGCTGGATGGTGGTGCCGGAAAGCCTGCTGCGTCCGATCGAATGCCTGACGCAGAATTTCTACATCTCGGCGCCCGGCATCAGCCAGGTGGCCGGGGTGGCGGCGCTCGATGCTTACGACGAGCTGGAGGCGAATGTCGCGCGCTATGCGAAGAACCGAGAGATCCTGCTGAACGAATTGCCGCAGGCGGGATTCGACCGCCTGGCACCGGCCGATGGCGCCTTCTACCTCTATGCCGATATCAGCCGCTTCACCAACGACGCGAATGAGTTCTGCAAAAGGATGCTGGCCGAGACCGGGATTGCCGCCACGCCGGGCTTCGATTTCGACCGCGGCCGCGGCCATTACTTCATGCGCTATTCCTTCGCCGGCAGCACCGAGCGCATGATCGAGGCGGCAAAGCGGCTGAAGGACTGGGTGAAGTGACGGCGCTATAAAAGCCGTCACCCTCGGCCTTGTGCCGAGGGTCCATCCCAACCATCCACGCATCGGCACGCGCAGATGGATCCTCGGGACAAGCCCGAGGATGACGTATTCTAGCTATCCAGCCGGAACGCCACGAACTCGCCCTCGAAACGACCGCCGACGACATCGCCGCAGCGTACCAGCGACTGCGCCACGACCCGCGCACGCCCCTTGCGCTGAAGCATCCTGGTAAACAGCGGCCAGGCGGCCGGATCGGCCAGCGTTGCCGTGGCGGTGAAATCGCTTTCGATCGGCGCGTCGTAATCCATGCGATTGGACTGGATCACCAGACGGCTGCGCAGCCCTTCGGCATTCAGGCGCAGGTTGACCAGCGACCAGGCGGAGAGGATCGCCAGCGTCGAGACGCTGCCGCCGAAGGCCGTGCTGCGGTGATTGATGTTGGGCGCCAGCGGGGCCGCCAGCGTCACGGCCTCTGCCGACACCGACACGACCGAAACCTGCATCGCCGCCGAGAGCGGGATATGCGCGTGCAGATAGGTTTCGAGATCGCGCGCGGAGTCTATCGTCATCGCGGCCGGGCCGCTTACGCCGTTGCCGCCAGCGCCTTGGCCATATGCACCAGCTCGCGGCCCTCAAAGGTTTCCGAGCCGGTCTCGGCATAACCGAGATGGGCATAGAGCTTGCGGTTCTCGGTGAACAGCGCGTTGGTGTAGAGTCGCACTTCGCTGAAGCCGCGCTCCAGCGCCTGCGCTTCGGCAAAATCGAGCAGGCGGCGACCAAGGCCGGTGCCCTGCTGGGTCGGATCGACCGCGACGCTCCAGACCAGCAGATGATCGGCAGCGGTGCGCAACACCAGCGCGCCGGCCAGGCCGTCTTCCACGCCATCGACGACCCACACTTCGTAGCCGGCCAGCAGCATGGCCGGCGTCTCCGCCATCGGCTGCGGCTCGGCGCCGATCAGCGGCACGTATTTGACATAGGCACGCTTCTGCAGGGCGCCCAGCCGCGCCTCGTCCTTCGACGCGGCGCGGCGGATGGCCGGTTCGATCATCGGTGCGCTCAACGGCGCCACCAGCCCTTTTTCGGGGCTGGGGCGTCGGCCGGCTTGTCGGCGTTGCCATCGGGCCGGATCACGGTGGTTTCAAAGACCGGACCCGTGCTGACCGGCGCGGCCGGCGCCGGCTTTGCCGGGCTTTGCGCGGCAGGCGGCATGTCGGGCGCGGCGGACGGCGCCGTCGAAGTCTGATCGACCGGCGGCGGTGCCGAGAGCGCGGGAGCCTCGAACGGCGCTAGCGCCTCGGGCTCATGCTCGATCGCCTTGCTGGCCGGCGCGCGCTGCGGCACCGGTTCGTCATCGCCGAAATCGAAATCGGGCACGCCATCGAGCATCGCGCCGATGGCGGCCGGCGTCATCGCGCTGCCGGCGTCATAGCTGTCATCGCGACGCGGGCGATCCTCGCGCGGCGCCCGCTCGGCACGCGGCTGGCGTTCGCCAGTCCGTTCGCCGCCCTCGCCGCCTTCTTCGCGACCGCGCCGACGGCGACCGCCACGGCGACCACGGCGGCGGCGGCGGCCTTCGCCATCCAGACCTTCACCCTGGTTCTCGCCCTGGGCCTCGCCATCGCGCGGCTCGGCCGACTGTTCGCCGGCCTCGTCATCGCCGGACTCGTCGGCGGCATCGTCGCCGGCCGGGCCGGCTTCGCCATCAGCTTCAGTCTCGCCTGCGGCGGCTCCGGCGCTGACGCCCTCTTCACGACCATCCTCGCGGCCTTCACGGTCGCGACCGCCACGACGGCGACGGCGACGGCGGCGGCGACGGGCATCGCCCTCGGCACCCTCTTCACCGGCGGTGCCGCCGGCTTCGGCCGCGGTTTCGGTCTCGCTGTCGGCGTCTTCCGCGTCGCCCTCATCGGCGTCGCTGGCATAGGCGCTTTCCTGGGTGATCGGACGCATCGGATCGAGCTTGACCGGCGCCTCGGGACGATTCACTTCGCCCGGCTGGCGCGTCTTGCTGCGCTCGATGCGGAAGTCCGGCGGCACCAGGCTCGGATCGGCGGCCAGGATCACGCGCATCACATAGCGGCGTTCCATGTCGCCGATACGGTCGCGCTTGTGGTTGAGCAGATAGAGCGCCACTTCCGCCGACATCGCGACGGTGATCTCGGCAGACCGGTCGCGGATGCCCTCTTCCTCGATGGCACGCAGCACGGTGAGCGCGGTCGATTCAATCGAGCGGACATAGCCACGGCCCTGGCAATGCGGGCAGGGCATGGTCGAGCTTTCCAGCAGGCTGGGACGCAGGCGCTGACGCGACATTTCCAGCAGGCCGAAGCCGGAGATGCGGCCGACCTGGATGCGTGCGCGATCGTTGCGCAGGCATTCCTTCAGTTTCTGCTCCACCTTGCGGATGTTGCGGTTCTCTTCCATGTCGATGAAATCGATCACGACGAGGCCGGCAAGATCGCGCAGGCGCAGCTGGCGGGCGACTTCCTCGGCCGCCTCCAGATTGGTCTTGTAGGCGGTTTCCTCGATATTGTGTTCGCGGGTCGACTTGCCCGAGTTCACGTCGATGGAGACCAGCGCTTCGGTCGGGTTGATGACGATGTAACCGCCCGAGCGCAGCTGCACGGTGGGCGAGAACATGGCATCGAGCTGCTGTTCGACCTGGTAACGGGTGAACAGCGGAATCTTGTCCTGATACTGCTTCACGTTGTCGGCGTGATTGGGCATCAGCATCTGCATGAAATCATGCGCGAAGCGATAGCCTTCCTCGCCTTCGACGATCACTTCGTCGATCTGATCCGAATAGAGATCGCGGATCGAGCGCTTGATCAACCCGGCCTCTTCGTAGATCAGGGCCGGGGCGGAGGATTCCAGCGTGCGTTCGCGGATGCTGTCCCAGCTGCGCAGCAGATATTCGAAGTCGCGCTTGATCTCCGGCTTGGAGCGTTCCATGCCGGCGGTGCGCACGATCACGCCCATGCCGTCCTGGATATCCAGCTCCGCCGTGATCGCCTTGAGACGCTTGCGGTCGGCCTGCGACTGGATCTTGCGCGAGATGCCGCCGCCGCGCGCGGTGTTGGGCATCAGCACGCAATAGCGGCCGGCCAGCGACAGATAGGTGGTGAGGGCCGCGCCCTTGTTGCCGCGCTCTTCCTTGACGACCTGCACCAGCATGATCTGCCGGCGCTTGATGACTTCCTGGATCTTGTAGCGGCGGAACACGTTGGTGCGGCGGCGGCGCGCGCGACCTTCGTCGCTCTCGTCGCTCTTGCCGTTTTCCTCGCCCTTGCCGTCTTCGGCATGGCCTTCATCGCCATGATGATCGTCGGCATGGTGCTCATCGCCATGAGACTCGTCATGTGCGTCCGAGGCGTGGTCGTCGTGATGTTCGTCGTCGGCGGGCGCGCTCACGGTCGGTACGGGAGCGGCGGCATGCGGCACGTTCCAGTAAGCCGGCTGGCCGGAGGTTTCGACGGCTTCCCCGGCCGGGGTTTCCGCCGCAGCGGCTTCAGCCACCGGTGCGTCCACCGCGCCTGTTTCAGCCGGCGGTGCTTCAGCCGGAGCTGCCGCGGTTTCTTCCTGTTCGGCCCGCAACGCAGCCGGTTCGGCCGCCGCAGCTTCCGCTACCGGCGCCTCGGAGGCAGGTGCATCCGAAACGGTCGGTTCCGTGGTGATCTCTTCGACCGTGTCGTAATCGCCATCGACGGTTTCGACACCGGCATCGCTGTCGGCGCGATCGCTCGCGGCAGCCTGCTCGGCGCGGCGGGCCGCGCGGGCTTCCTCGGCGGCCAGTTCGGCTTCCTCGGCTTCGGCGGCACGCGCCTCTTCCTCGGCCTGCTGTGCCAGCAGCGCCTGACGATCCGCGATCGGGATCTGGTAGTAATCCGGATGGATTTCGCTGAAGGCCAGGAAGCCATGGCGGTTGCCGCCATACTCCACGAAGGCCGCCTGCAACGAGGGCTCGACGCGCGTGACGCGCGCCAGATAGATGTTGCCCTTGTTTACCTGTTTGGTGGAGGTCTCGTAATCGAACTCTTCGAGCCGAGTACCCTTCACGACCACAACCCGGGTTTCCTCCGGATGGGTCGCATCAATCAACATACGCATGCCCATGAGGCATTATTCCTGCGGCGCGGCGCCGCCCGCGCGAATAACAAACGGCGGCGCGCCTTTGCTGTCGAAGCGGACTGCGGCCGGATCGGCCCGACGCAAAACCCTTTCAGGGTCGACGGCGGTAATGATCCTGGTGACCGGTGAGTGGGCGCTTCATCAGCGGTCCCCTTTCAAGACGGGATGCTGAGCGCGCCGCGGCGCCGGTCTGCCGAGCCTCCGTCCGAACCGAACCCAATATGGATTGGCCGAACCGGGTGCCCCGAAGGTTTCAACTGTCATCCGGTATGTCTTAAGCGCCACTGGGGGGCCGCTTCGCGCCAGGTCGCCTCCTTCGGGCTGAACTCTGGATGATTGCGGGCGGGCTCACCGTCGCTACGCCGACCCGCCGCCTCCGGGCCGCCCGTCTTGAAGAACATAAGTCCTTGAAGAACAAGCATTGGCTGGACGGTCGGGTCTGACTCGGATATTCGCAGTTGCATGCTACGCTTTGCCGGGCCATACCCACAAGGTCTTTCTTGTCGCGACGCGGCAATGGCGCGGGGGATTTCCATTAAGCCTCTGGTTTTAATATTGTTTTTAGTTGTGACCGTGCTGGGCGCGGCGCCCCCGGTGCAGGCCGAGCCGCTGCGCCTGACCGGGTTGCAGCTCGGGCTGAATGCCGGCCTGACCCGGCTGGTGGTGGAAGCCTCCGGCCCGCCCGCAGCCAGTCTGGCTGCCAGTGCCGACGGACTGGGCCTGCTTCTCAGCCTGCCGGCGATGCGCTGGGCCGCGCCGGCCCCCACCATCACCGCCGGCGGCCTGGTGGCGGCCCTCGGCCTGCCCGTTTCTGGGCCCGACGGCCAGCTCGGGATCGCCATCGACCTGATCGAACCGGCGGTGGTGGAACGCGCCTTCCATCTGGCCCCCCAGGGCGGGCGCGGCCATCGGCTGGTGATCGACCTGCGGCCGGCGGAGCCGAATGCCTTTGCCGCCGCCTTTGTGGCTCCGGTGCATCTGCCGCTCGACAGCGTGGTGGACATCGCCCCGCCGCCGGTGGGGACGCCGGGCGAACGGCGGCGCCTGATCGTGCTGGATGCCGGCCATGGCGGGCAGGATCCGGGCGCGATCAGCGCCTCGGGCCGCTATGAGAAAGACATCACGCTGAATGTGGCGAAAGCCGTGGCGCAGCGCCTGCGCGCCACCGGGCGCTACCGCGTGCTGATGACACGCGAGAGCGACCGCTTCATCCGCCTGCCGGAACGCGTGGCGCTGGCGCGTGCCAGGGAAGCCGACCTGTTCCTTTCGATCCATGCCGACAGCCTGAGCGGCGACCGTGCCACCCGCGGCGCCAGCGTCTATACCCGCGCCGAGGCCGCCAGCGATACCGAGGCCGAGGCGCTGGCGCTGCGCGAGAATCGCGCCGACCAGCTGGCCGACGGCATGCCGGTGAATGAGGTGGACGACGTGGTGTCGATCCTGCTCGACCTCGCCTCGCGCGATACGGCCCGATTATCCAGCCGCTTCGCCGGCCTGCTGACCGCGTCGATGGGCGAAACCACGCCGCTGCGGCGCAACGCCCTGCGCGCTGCCAATTTCCGCGTGCTGTCGGCGCCGGACGTGCCCTCGGCGCTGCTGGAGCTGGGCTACCTGTCGAATCCGGCCGACGAGGCCCTGCTGTTCTCGGAGGCCGGGCGCGACCGGCTGGCCGCCGCCGTGGTCGGCGCCATCGACCGGTTTTTCGGGGTGGATTCGCGCTAAGCCGCCGTTTTCGCTGCCGTATCGGCGCCATAATCTTGTGGCTATACAGGCTGGCCGTTCGGGGATACCTGTACGGCCAAAATGTGCCTGTAAATCTTCCCGGGGAAGCTGACCTCCCATGCGTCTGGTGTCGCGGTTTTTCTTTCTGCTGTTCCTCGCCGTCCTGGCGCTGATCGGTGCCGGCGTCGCCGGCCTGGCCGGCCTGTGGTATTACGGCCGCGACCTGCCGGACTATCAGCAGCTGGCCAATTACCAGCCGCCGGTGACGACGCGCGTGCATGCCGGCGACGGCAAACTGATCGCCGAATTCGCCCGCGAGCGCCGCCTGTTCGTGCCGATCGAGGCGATCCCCAAGCCGGTGATCCAGGCCTTCCTGTCGGCTGAAGACAAAAACTTCTATGAGCATAGCGGCATCGATCCGGTCGGCATCGCCCGCGCCGTGGTACAGAATATCGCGAATATCGCGCAGAGCCGCCGCCCGGTCGGCGCCTCCACCATCACGCAGCAGGTGGCGAAGAATTTCCTGCTCGGCAATGAAGTCTCGCTCGGCCGCAAGGCGAAGGAAGCCATCCTCGCCTTCCGCATCGAGAAGACCTTCAGCAAGGACAAGATTCTCGAACTGTATCTGAACGAGATCTATCTCGGCTCGGGCGCCTATGGCGTGGCCGCCGCGGCGCTGATCTATTTCGACAAG
>NZ_JAOZVR010000108.1 GCF_025869515.1 Ferrovibrio sp. | reverse complement strand
CCAAGCGCCGATCTGCAGGAGCCTGACTTCTGACCGCGGCCGGCCGATGATTTGCACGCCGAATGGCAAACCGTCGCGCGAAAAGCCTACCGGCACGGCAAGCACCGGGCAGGCCAGCAGCGAAGTGACCGCCGTGATGGCGATCCAGTCGACATAGGTCTGCTGTTTTACCCCGGCGATTTCTTGCGGCCACATGGTCTCGACCGGGAAGGGCAGAATCGGGGTGGCCGGCGTGATCAGGACTTCATAGTCACTCAGGAAAGCAATAACGCGGCGATACATTTCGGCACGATAGCGTTCAGCCGCACCAATGGATGACTGCGTCTGCCGCTGACCGTTTTCGATATCACCCATCACCTCGGGTGTGAACTGATGGCGATGTTGTTCGAGCAGCGGTTCCCACGTGGCCACATAATTGGCGCCGCGCAGCGTCAGCAGGGCAGGCAATGCACCACGGAAATCGGGACAGGCGGCAGAGATACTGGCGCCGTCCTTCTGCAGGGCGGCAACGAAAGCATCACCCAGTGCCCGCACCTCGTCGGCAATCGGCAGGCTGCCGAGATCGGCAGACCAGGCGGCGCGCAAAGGCTTATCGGGAGTAAGGGCAGCCGGCAGGAATGGGCCGTCTGGCGAAGGTGCCGATAACGGATCGGCTGAATCGAATCCAACCATGGCATCGAAGAACAGTGCCAGATCGCCGATATCACGCGCCATTGGCCCATCGACAAAGACCGTGTCGAAAGGGTTGAGGATGCTGCGACGCGGCACGCGGCCCGGCGTAGGCCGCAGTCCAGTGACGCCACAGAAGCTGGCTGGAATACGCAAGGACCCACCGACATCGTTGCCATGAGCCAGCCAGACCTGTCCGGTGGCCAGGGCCACAGCCGAGCCACCCGACGAGCCGCCGCAGGTCAGCGCGGTGTTCCAGGGATTGCGCGTGGTGCCCAGCACGGCGTTGGTGGTGTTGGCGCCGCCGAGCTCGGACAGGTTGGCCTTGCCGAGGGGGATACCGCCGTTGCGTTCGATCAGTGCAATGGTGCGGTCGGACTGAGCCGAAACGCGATCGGCGAAGATCGGTGTGCCGCCGGTCCAACGCACGCCGCCGATTTCGGCATTATCTTTCACCACGAAGGGAATACCGCCGAGCGTGGAGGTCGACAGGTCTGCCCTGGTAGTCTGGGCGCGGGCGCGGTCGAAACAGCGTGTCGGCACGGCATTCACCGCACCATCGACAGCCTGTATGCGGGTGATCGCGGCCTCGACCAGATCGCCCGGCGTGATCTCGCGGCGCGCGAGCAAACCTCGCACCGCGCGAGCCGAGAGGCGGATCAGCTCTGCGGACATGGGATTACCGTGACGGGGCGGGTTCGGCCCGAGTGGCCTCGGACTGGGCGGCCTGCACCGGGGCGGCACAGGATTCGCGGATCACCAGGTGCGATTCAAGCATATGGGTGCTGCCTGTGCCGCTGCGATGACCATGGATGCGGTCGGTGAGCAGTTGCACCGCCATCTCGCCCATCTGGCGTACCGGCTGGGCCACGGTGGTCAGTTTCGGCCGGAACACATTCGCCCAGGCGAAATCGTCGATGCTGATGACCGAGACATCGTCGGGGCAGCGCAGGCCGAGAACGCTCAATGCCCGCATCATGCCAATCGCCATCAGGTTGTTGGCCGCGAACACGGCCGTGGGTGGCTGCGGCAGGCGCATCAGCGCCACCGTGGCATCATAGGCCTGCTGTTCGCGGAAGCCGGCCTCCAGCACCAGGGCAGGATCGAAGCGGATCTGGCTGGCAAGCAGTGCCTCGCGATAGCCGGCGAGGCGGTCGGCGCCAGTGGTGACACTGGTCGGGCCCGACAACAGGCCAATGCGGCGATGACCGCGACGGATAAGGTGTTCGGTGGCCTGATGGGCGGCGAGGCGGTTGTCCAGTACCACGGCATCGAGGCCGAGACCGTCAAAGGCGCGGTCGACCAGCACGACGGGGACCCTGATTTGGCTCAGCAGGCTGCTGCGGCTGAGTGAGACATCGCCGGTGGTTGCCAGAATGATGCCGTCGACCCATTGCGAGCGCAGCACCTGCAGATGCTTTTCTTCGCGGGCGGGGTCTTCATCGCTGTTGCAGAGCAGGACTGAGAAACCCTGCTGGCTGGCAATGCCTTCCACGGCCTGCACCAGCTCGGTGAAAAACGGGTTGGTGATGTCAGCCACGATCAGACCGAGCAGGCCGCTCGACTGCTTACGCAGGCTGCGCGCCGCGGCGCGCGGCGCGTAATTCAGGGTTTCAATCGCCTTGAGTACGCGATTGCGCAACTGCTCGCTGACGCGGCCGGGGTCGTTGACGGAATTGGACACCGTCGCGACCGAGACCCCTGCCAGTTTGGCCACATCCCGGATGGTTGCCATGCTCGCCTGTTAAACGTTTAAACTCAATCTCATATGCCAGAGACAAGTGCCTGGATCAAGCGGAAGATTCCGGTCTGTTTTTGTCGAATTCTTCGCAAATGCAGCATTAAATAAGCTGTATTTGTGCAAATGCAGCAAGCGGAGATTCAAGAAAATTAAAGGCCGGCCTTGCCAGTGCTTGTCATTTCTGGCATTCGTTTTGAAACGTTTTACAAGAGTCGGGAGGATCAACGTGCACTGGCATAAAGCCGCTCAATCCAGCAAAGCCATGCGGGGAGCCACATCGTGACGGGCTATCTGGTCCGCCGGCTGCTGGCGACCATCCCGGTGCTCGGGCTGGTCGCGGTTTTCGTCTTCCTGCTGCTGCAGATGACACCCGGCGACCCTGCTGTGGTGATTGCCGGCGATTACGCCACCACCCAGCAGGTCGAGGCGATCCGGCAGCAGCTCGGCCTCGACCGGCCGATGCTGGAGCAGCTGATGGCCTGGCTCGGGCGCCTCGCCCAGGGCGATCTCGGCGTTTCCATCTTTTCCCGCCTGCCGGTCACCAACCTGATCGCCCAGCGTATCGAGCCGACCCTGGTGCTGACGCTGTTTACCGTGGTGCTGTCGATTGCCTTTGCCCTGCCGCTCGGTGTACTGGCGGCCTATCGCGCCGGCAGCTGGGTCGACCGGGCCGTCATGGGCTTTGCCGTCCTCGGCTTCTCCACGCCGGTTTTCGTCGTCGGCTTCCTGCTGGTCTATGTCTTCGCGCTGGGGCTGGAATGGTTCCCGACCCAGGGCTACGTGCCGCTGGCCGAGGGGCTGTTTGGCTCTCTGCGCAGCCTGACCCTGCCGGCGATCACGCTGGCGTTGCTCTATGCCGCCCTGCTCGCCCGCGTCACTCGCGCCAGCATGCTGGAAGTGTTGGCCGAGGATTACGTGCGCACTGCCCATGCCAAGGGCCTCGCGCCGCAGCCGGTGCTGGTCGGCCATGCCCTGAAGAATGCCGCCGTGCCGATTGTCACCGTGGTCGGTGTCGGCATTGCCGCCCTGCTGGGCGGCGTGGTGGTGACTGAGACGGTGTTCAATATTCCCGGGCTCGGCCGCCTGACAGCCGACGCCATCATGCGGCGCGACTATCCGGTTGTGCAGGGCCTGATCCTGCTCTTCGCCGGCGTCTATGTCGTCATCAACCTGCTGGTCGATCTCAGCTACATGCTGTTCGACCCGCGCATCCGGCTGTAGTGCATGGCGATGATGGATCATTCCGCTGTCGCGATGCCGCCAAGCCCGGCCCTGAGCCGCATGATCGCTGGACTGCGCTTCCTGCGTCGGCATCCGGTGATTCTGTTTGGCCTGGTCGTGCTGCTGGCCTCTATCGTGGTGGCACTGGCAGCGCCGTATCTGCTGCCCGATCCCAAGGCGATCAACCCGATCTACCGCCTGCGGCCGCCCGGCGAAGCCTTCTGGTTCGGCACCGATCATCTCGGCCGCTCGATCCTGTCGCGCAGCCTGCATGGCACGCGCATCTCGCTCGCTGTCGGCATCATGGTGGCTGTGGCGGTGACGCTGGCCGGCGTCACGGTCGGACTGCTGTCCGGTTTCCTGCGCCGCTTCGACAGCCTGATGATGCGGGTGATGGACGGAATCATGGCGATTCCGGGCGTGCTGCTGGCGATTGCGCTGATGTCTCTGTTCGGCTCCAGCCTGCAGAATGTGGTGATCGCTATCAGCATCCCGGAAATCCCACGTATGGCCCGGCTGGTGCGCAGCGCCGTACTCAGCATTCGTGAGCAACCTTATATCGATGCGGCGATTACCAACGGCACCCGCCTGCCGCGCCTGCTGTTCCGCCATGTGCTGCCCAATACGATGGCACCGGTGCTGGTGCAGGCCACCTATGTCTTTGCCTCGGCCATGATCCTGGAGGCCGTGCTGTCCTTCCTCGGTGCCGGCACACCGCCCGAAGTGGCGAGCTGGGGCAACATGATGGCCGAGGGGCGCCAGTATCTGCAGCGTGCGCCCTGGATGGCGGCATTCCCGGGCGTGATGCTCGCCTTTCTGGTGCTGACCGTGAATGTGGTCGGCGATGCCATGCGCGATGTGCTGGATCCGCGTCTGGCGGGAAAGTTGAAATGACGGTTTCTCCGAACAATAACCCTCTGCTCAGTGTCGAGCATCTCAGTGTCAGCCTGGCGCTGCCGCATGGCACCATGCCGGTGCTGCGCGACCTGTCATTCACGGTCAGTCGCGGCGAGACGCTTTGCCTGGTCGGCGAAAGCGGCTGCGGCAAAAGCATCACGGCACTGGCGTTGCTGCGCCTGCTGCCCCGGCGGATCGGCCGGATCTCGGCCGGCCGCATCCTGTTCGACGGCACCGATCTTGCCATGCTGGACGAGGCGCAGATGCGCGGTATCCGTGGCAACCGCATCGCCATGATCTTCCAGGAGCCGATGACCTCGCTCAACCCGGTGCTCACCATCGGCCGGCAGATCGGCGAGGTGCTGCGTCTGCATCAGGGACTGACGCGGCATGAGGCCGATGTGAAGACCCAGCACCTGCTCGAGCGCGTGCGCATCCCGGACGCCAGACGGCGCCTGCGGCAGTATCCGCACCAGCTCTCCGGCGGCATGCGTCAGCGCGTGATGATCGCCATGGCGCTGGCCTGCAGCCCACAGCTCCTGATCGCCGACGAGCCGACCACTGCGCTCGATGTCACTATTCAGGCGCAGATTCTCGCCCTGCTGGATGAAATCCGCGCCGAGACCGGCGCAGCCGTCATCATGATTACTCATGATCTCGGCGTGGTGGCCGAAGTGGCCGACCGCGTGGTGGTGCTCTATGCCGGCCGCAGCGTCGAACAGGCTGCCGTTGGCGATCTTTTCGCAGCGCCGTGTCATCCCTATACGCGTGGCCTGATGAATTCGGTGCCGCATCTGGCGTTGCATCGAGGCGACCAGCCGCTGGCGCGACTGCAGGAAATCCACGGCACTGTGCCGTCGCCCTTCGATATGCCGGCCGGCTGCGCCTTCGCGCCGCGCTGCAGCCTGGCCGATGACGCCTGCGCGGCTGTGCCGGTTCTGGAAGTGCAGGGGCAGGGTCATGCGGTGGCCTGCTGGCATGCGGCACAGCCTACACGGCTGAAGGCGGATGCATGATGATGTCCGATATTCACACGCCCGCCCTGGAAGTTCGCAATCTGGTCAAGCATTACCCGTTCCGGCGCGGCTGGTTCGGTGGCGGCGGTCAGGGCGCCGTACATGCGGTGGATGGTGTGTCCTTCACTCTGCCGCGCGGCGAGACGCTGGCGCTGGTGGGGGAGAGCGGTTGCGGAAAATCCACCATCGCCAAGCTGATCCTGCGTCTGATCGAACCGACCGCCGGTTCGGTTCTGCTCGAAGGCACCGATCTGGCCGGTCTGGACGACGGTGCGTTGCGGCAGGCACGTCAGCGCATCCAGATGGTGTTCCAGGATCCCTTTGCTTCGCTCAACCCGCGGCTCAATGCTGCCGCCATTGTCGGCGAACCGCTGGTGAATTACGGGATCGGCGATGCAGCCGCCCATGACGCGCAGGTGGATACACTGTTTGACCGCGTCGGCCTCGCGCGCTATCAGCGCGATCGCTATCCGCACCAATTCTCCGGTGGCCAGCGGCAACGGCTCGGCATCGCCCGGGCTCTGGCGCTCAACCCTGCCGTTGTGGTGGCCGACGAACCAGTATCCGCACTCGATGTTTCGGTGCAGGCGCAGATTCTCAACCTGATGGCCGATCTGCAGCGCGAACTTGGCTTGTCCTACCTGTTCATTAGTCATGACCTCGGCGTGGTTGAATATATCAGTACTACCGTGGCGGTAATGTATCTGGGCGCCATCGTGGAAGTGGCGCCACGCCAGCGTTTCTTCAATGCCGCCGCGCATCCCTATGCCCGTGCCCTGCTGGATGCTGTGCCGTCGCCGGATCCGGCGCGCCGCCGCCGCAGCAGCCTGCTGCAGGGCGAGGTGCCCAGTGCCAGTGCGCTGCCCAGTGGCTGCCGCTTCCGCACGCGCTGCCCCAAGGCCACCGACCTCTGCGCCGAAGTGGCGCCAGTCACGCGCGAGATCGTTCCACAGCATTTTGTCGCCTGCCATCACATCGAGAATGCGTAACGAGTCATCAAAAAACAATGGAGGAAACAATGCGTAGGACAAAGAGTTTGAAACTACTGGCAGCTACCGCCATCGCTGCGCTGCTGCTGCAGACCGGCATTGCCGCCGCGCAGAGCAACGTGCTGCGAATTCGCCCCTTCGGCGATCTGAAGGGCATCGACCCTGTTACAAACTCGGACTACATGGCGCGTAATCATGGCTACATGATCTACGACACGCTGTTCGCCATGGACGACAAGCTGCAGATTAAACCGCAGATGCTGGAGAAGTACGAGACCAGTGCCGATGGCCTGACTTGGACCTTCACCCTGCGTGACGGCCTGGCTTTCCACGACAAGCAGCCGGTGACATCGGCTGACGTGGTCGCCTCGCTGAAGCGCTGGGGCCAGCGCGATGGCCTGGGCCAGCAGTTGTTCGCCAATACCGCCAGCCTGGAAGCTGTCGATGCCAAGACCACCAGGCTAGTGCTGAAGCAGAAATGGGGCCTGGTGCTGGATGCCATGGGCAAGCCCAGTTCGGGCGTGCCCTTCATCATGCCGGAACGCATCGCCAAGATTCCGGCGACGGAATCGTTGACCGATCCAGTCGGTTCCGGCCCCTTCATCATGAAAAAGGATGAATGGGTGCCGGGTTCGAAGGTCGTTTATGTGAAGAACCCGGACTACAAGTCGCGCGGCGATGCCGCCTCGGGTCTTGCCGGTGCCAAGCAGGCCAATGTTGACCGGGTCGAATGGCTCTACATGCCGGATGCGCAGACTGCGCTGAACGCACTGCAGGCCGGCGAGATCGACATCTTCGAGGAAGTGCCGCCGGACATGCTCACCCTCCTGTCGAAGAACCGGAAGGTGAAGGTGGCGCCGCAGGATTCGCTCGGCGTGCAGGTGGTGTTCCGCATGAACAGCATCCAGCCACCGTTCAACAATCCGAAGATCCGCGAAGCCATTCGTTACATGGTGGACCAGAATGTCTTCATGCGTGCCTATGTCGACATCCCGGCGCTCTACAAGGACTGCCCATCCTTCTACATGTGCTCGTCGCCGTATTACACGGATGCGGGCTGGGTGAAGCAGGATCTGGCCAAGGCGCGCCAGCTGGTGAAGGAGTCGGGCTATGACGGTACGCCGGTCGTCGTGCTGCACGGCACCGAAGCCGGTATCACAAACACCTTCTCCTCGGTGGCCGAACAGCTGATGCGCGACATCGGCCTCAAGGTCGATTCGCAGGCGATGGATTGGGGCACGCTGACCGCGCGCCGGACCAGCAAGAAGCCGACCAGCGAGGGCGGCTGGTCGCTGTTCATCTCGGCGCCGACCGGTGCCGACATGATGGACCCGCTGGGCCATCTCGGTCTGCGCTCGAACTGCGATTCCTCCTGGTTCGGCTGGCCCTGCGACGAGCAGATCGAAAAGATGCGCACCGAATTCGCGGTGACGCCGGATCTGGCCAAGCGGCAGGAAATCGCCAAGGCACTGCAGCTCCGCGCCAACGAAGTCGTGCCCTATGTGCCGCTGGGTCAGCTGCATCTGGTGCGCGGCGTCTCGACCAGCCTGACCGATATCCCGAAGGCTGCGATCCCGGTCTATTGGAACATCAAGAAGACCAACTGAGCCATGGCATCCCGGGCCGACGTTTCGGCCCGGGATGCTGCCTCTGATGAAAGCGGGCCAATGAAAGCGAGTGTGTGATGTTGATCGGGATTTCCGCCCAACTGCCGGCCGATCTGTTGCATGGCCTTGCCAGCATGGGGCATGGCGACGATCTGGTGATCGCCGATGCCAATTTCCCGGCGGCACGGCTGGCGCGCCGTCTGGTCCAGACCACAGCGGAGAGCACGACTCGGCTGGCGATGGCGGTGTTAACGCTGCTGCCGCTCGATGAATTCGTGCCGGCACCGCTGACCCTGATGCAGGGGGAGCGGGCGCAGGATCGCGATGCCCCGGCCCTGACCGATCTGACGGCGGCGCTGGCCTCGTTCGGCAAGGTCGAACAGCTCGAACGCAATGCCTTTTACGACCGGGCGGCCAGCGCTTTTGCCATCGTGGCGACGGCCGATGCGCGTCCGTATGCCAACATCATCCTGCGCAAGGGTGTGATTGCCGTAGGCTCGCCTCACTATGTCGCGTGAGTTGTTTGCCGGGCCGACACGCGCTGCCCGACGCCGCATCCTCGGTCGCGGCAATCTCACGCTGACCGGGCTGGGTCTGGGCGGTGCGCCGCTGGGTAATCTGTATCATGCAGTCGCCGACGCTGATGCCGACGAGGTTGTGGCCACGGCCTGGCAGGGCGGCATCCGTTATTTCGATACTGCGCCGCTGTATGGCAGCGGTCTGAGCGAACGGCGCATGGGGCGCGCGCTCGCGCGCCTGCCGCGGCAGGAATATGTGCTGTCCAGCAAGATCGGCTGGCTGATCGAGGCGGCTGCCAGTGTGAAACAGGATGGGCCCTATGTTGGGCTGGACGGCAGCCGGCGCCGCTGCGACTACAGTTATGGCGCGACCCTGCGGTCGATTGAGGCCAGCGTCGAGCGCCTTGGGCTGGACAGCATCGATATTGTCTATATCCACGATCTCGATACGACCTGTCATGGCGATGCGCTGGATGAGCGTTACGGCGAAGCCATGCGTGGCGCCTATCGTGCGCTGGCCGAACTGCGCGATCAGGGCGTGATCGGTGCCATCGGCCTCGGTGTCAACGAATGGCAGGTCTGCGCCCGCGCCCTCGCGGATGCCGATCTCGACGTCTTCCTGCTGGCTGGACGTTATTCTCTGCTGGACCAGTCGGCGCTCGCCAGCTTTCTGCCCGCCTGTGCGCGGCGGGGCGTGGGCGTTGTGATCGGCGGGGCCTTCAATTCCGGTATCCTGGCCACCGGTGCGATGTCCGGTGCGCGCTACGACTACAAACCGGCGCCAGCGGAGATTCTGCAGCGCACGGAGCGGCTGGAAGCGATCTGTCGACGCCACGATGTGCCGCTGGCGGCTGCTGCGCTGCAGTTTCCATCCTTCCATCCGGCTGTTATCTCAGTGCTGCCCGGGGCGCGCAAGGCGGCAGAAATGGCATCCAATATCGATCTGTTCGAGCGACCGGTTCCGGCAGCGTTGTGGAGCGAACTGAAAGCCGCAGGGCTGCTGCCACCCGAGGCACCAGTGCCGGTATAAGGGGGCGTGATGCGCATTGACGCCCATCAGCATTACTGGCAGCTCGGACGCAGCGATTACGCCTGGATGCAGCCGCAGCATGCCGCGATCCGGCGCGACTTCATGCCGCCGGACCTGGCACCGCTGCTGACGGCAGCCGGGATCCACGGCACCATCCTGGTGCAGGCCGATGCCACGGCGCGCGAAACCGACTTCCTGCTGGAGATCGCCGCCGCAACGCCGAGCGTCCTGGGCGTAGTGGGCTGGATCGATTTTACGGCGGCCGATGCGGTGGCCGAGGTCGAGCGCCGGGCCGGACAGGCGAAACTGCGCGGGCTGCGGCCGATGCTGGAATTCATCGACGATCCGGACTGGATTCTGCAGCCGGCTTTCGATCCGGTTTTCAGGGCGATGATCCGCTGCGGCCTCAGCTTCGATGCGCTGGTGCATCCGCAGCATCTTCCGGCGCTGCTGACCCTGACGCAGCGGTATCCCGCTCTGCTGATGGTGATCGATCACGGCGCCAAGCCCAAGCTGGCCGCCTGGAAAAACGATGTCGCCGCGCGGAAGGCCTGGGAACGGGATATGCGCCGACTGGCGCAACATCCGCAAGTCTGCTGCAAGCTTTCGGGCCTGCTGACCGAGGTGAGGCTTGATTGGCAGATGGGCGACCTGCTGCCGGTCATACAAATTATACTGGATATATTTGGGCCAGATCGACTGATCTGGGGCAGCGACTGGCCGGTTATGACTTTGGCGGGTACGTATGCGCAGTGGGTACAATTAAGCGATCTGGCGATAGCGAGTTTGACGACGAATGAAAAAGACCAAGTCTTCTTCAAGAATGTGGTCAACTTTTACAGACTTACTTTAGATAAATAATCGACTCCAGTGGATTTTTACCGATTTGAGAGCGGTGGAGTTAAACGCCGCCAGTAGAATCTCGTCCAGTAGATTTTTTCACTTTGGTCTCCGCTAAGAGCCAATCTGGCAAACGTGTTTTCGGTCAGCAGACTTTCCCAGTTTGCTCACAGAGGAGAGGCGGTTTCTTAAGAGGATCTGCCGCGCGTGATGTCGGACGGCCTGATGCCGAAACGGCGGCGGAACATCGTGCTGAAATGCGATGAGCTGCTGAAGCCGACGCGATAGGCGACCTCGGTCAGCGATCGGGCATTGTGGTCGGAGCGCAGCAGCATGTCATGGCCGAGTTCGATTCGCCGGTTCCAAATCCAGTTCGATACCGACTGGCCTTCAAGACGGAACAATGCATGCAGATAGCGCAGCGATACGCCGTTGCTCTTGGCGATCATCTCCGGGCTAAGCGCTGGATCGCAGAGATGATCCTCGATCCAGGACTTGACCGAACGCAGACGTGCCTTGCGGACAACCTGCTCGGTCATCGGCTCATCCCGATGCGCGGAATCGAAAGCGAGGGCGAGGACGTCCATCAGTTCCTCGCCGAGACGCGCGCGGATATCCGCCTCCAGGCTCGTGCCCTGGCTGGCCAGCATCGAACAGAATTCGACGGCAATGCGCCCGAGGCCACGTCCGGTGCTCATGGTGGCTGACAGTGGCGCCTGGCCATTCGGGAAACGGCTGCCGAAGGTCTGGCGCGGAATCTCCAGGTAGTAGGACCGCACTTTGCCGATACATTGCAGGTCATAGGGCTCGGAGGCGCAGAAGAGGGCGCCCAGCCCCGCCGTGGTCTGGAACGCGGCGCCGGACTGCAGGACGTTGATGCTGCCGGTCTGGATGAACTGAACGTAGTAGCAATCCTTGTCCAGCTTCGACAGATGCGATTTCCGCCTTGAGATATGCTGCTGCGACAGCAGGCAGTCGGTCATCGCGACATTGCCGAACTGGGTCTCACGAATAAAGCCGTCGTAATTCTCCGGATCGTCCGCCTTGACGTTGACGTGAACGTAAACATCACAGATGGCGTCGCGCCAGGCGGCATAGCGCTTGGCTCGATCCAATGCATCGGTCGAGAACACCAGATCCAAAATTTCCTCCCGCGCCATCCAATGGTTAGCGGTCAGCCGGCGCAACACCGGCGGCCGCTATTATTGTCGTTCAGGACTGAACGGCGGACTTGGGCCGGCGGATCGACGATCCGAAACCCCCTTATATTCTTCGCCATTCCCGACGATCCGGCAACAGGAATCACCAGTGCACGGCCAGGCAAGAATCTTGCGCGCTTGGGCAAGCCGCGTTGTGGCCCGGAATGCTAGTGAGGCTCCAGTGGCCTGCTATGCGCCGCTCAAAATAGTTGGGAAGGAAACAACTCATGTTCGGCGTCGCGAACCTGACCCAGGAACGCATCGTACTGGCGCTGGCGCTCGGTTTGACAACTGTATTCTCCATCGCCCTGCCGGGGTTCCTGACTGCCGAGAATCTCCTGTCGCTGGTGCGCAGCGTTTCGGTGCTTGGCATTCTCGGCATCGCCATGGCTCTCGTGGTAATCGGACGCGGCATCGATCTGTCGCTGGTCGCCGTGATGGCCGTGTCGCTGGCCTGGACGCTTCATATGGTTGCCACCGGCGTGCCGCTGGCAGTCGCACTTGCTCTTGGCCTCGCCTTCTGCCTGCTGGCGGGAATCATTACGGGCTTCCTGATCGCCTATGTCGAAATCCCGGCAATCTTCGCGACCCTGGCCATGGGTACGTTCATCTACGGTTTCGGTCGCTACTTCCTGATCACGCTCGATGTAGTCTACCTGCCGGATGCGGCGCGCTCGATCGTCTGGATCGGCAGCGGCTCCTTCCTGGGCATTCCGGTGCCGGTGCTGGTCTTCGGCGGTGTCTGCCTGCTCGGTGCGCTGTTCCTGCGTTACGTCAAGGCCGGACGCTATGTCCGCGCCATCGGCGACAATCTGCTGGCGGCGCGAATCACCGGCATTCCGGTGCGTCCGATCATCGTCATGCAATACGCACTGTCCGGACTGATCGGCTTTGTCGCCGGCCTCGTCACCGCTACCTCGGTGGCCAGCATGAATATCCGGGTGGCCAACTCGACCTTCGTTTACGACGTCATTCTTGTCGTGGTGCTGGGCGGCATCGGCCTGTCCGGCGGCAAGGGCGGGGTCCGCAACGTCATCGTTGGCACGCTGCTGATCGGCGTCCTGATCAACGGCATGACGATCATGGACGTCCAGTACACGGTCCAGAACGTCATCAAGAGTTTGATCCTGCTCGCGGCGATCGTGGCCGACACGATCATCAACCCCAGGGATGAGCAGACCGCGCAACAGGGCGACATCTAGTTTTAATAAAAGCAAACCTAACGGGAGGACACCATGAAGGGTATTACAGCGCTGCTTGCGGCAGCCGTCATCATGTCGGCCGGCACCATGGCTACTGCTGCGGGGATCGATGATCCCGCGCGGGCATCACATTACGATGCTTTCAAGGGCAAGCGAGTCGTCTTCGTTCCGATCGCCATGGGTTTCGATCTCACCGAAGGCTGGGCGGCGGGCATCCGCAGCGCGCTTGAACCGCTCGGAGTGAAATTCGATATCCGCGACCCGAACTGGAATACAGATGCCGGCGCCCAAGCGATCACCTCGCTGATCGCGGAGAAGCCGGATGCCATCGTGGTCCACAATCCCGATGTGCAGTCCTACGCCAGGCTGCTCAAGCGGGCGGAAGAAGCCGGCATCTACGTCATTCAGGTCAACATGCGCTCCAGCTATTCGACCGATGGCTTCGCCGGCGCCGACTATGTCGGCATGGGCGAGCGGATAGCCAACCGACTGATCGAGAAATGCAGTCCGGCCAATGGCGGCAACGGCAAGATCGCCATCATGCAGGGCGTGCTGACCGCCGCGGCGAGCGCCTACCAGATGAAAGGCCTGGACAATGTGTTGTCCAAGAATCCTCAGATGAAGGTGGTTTCCAACCAGGCTGCCGACTGGGACGCCACCAAGGCCAGGAGCATCATGGCCACGGTTCTGCAGCAGCATCCCGATCTGTGCGGCGGCGTCGGTTTCTGGGACGTGATGGATGTCGGCACCGGGGCGGCGATCCGCGAAGCCAACAAGAAAGTATACTGGATCACCCAGGGCGGCGGTAACCAGGCTGCCTGCGACAACCTGAACAAGAATCTCTACAGCGAGGTGGTCAGCTATGACGTGCCCGCCCAGGCGCGCGACATCGCCAACATCATACAGTCCCTGTTCCAGAACAAGCCGAAGCCGGGTGCGACGAAGACAACCCTGTTCTCGCCGCTCACCTTCATCAACAATGACAACATGAAGCCCGGCGCCTGCTGGACGCTTGAGAAGAAGTAGCACGCGTCATTCCGGGGCCGGGCCGCTGCATGGCGCGCCCGGTTCCGGAAACTGATTTCCAGCTCCGGGTCGCAGATGTCGATAGCAGATACCATTGCCTACTGGCGCTACAGGCTGGTGCCAGACCATATCGTTGGCGAAATCCTCGCGAAAAGATGGATCGACAACGCGATTCCCTTCACGATCCTGATCGTCGTTCTGGTCGGCTTCGGTGTCGCCGTGCCGGATTTCCTCAGTATCGGCAGCATGACCGCGCTGACGCGGCAGCTCGGCGAGTTTGGATTGGTCGTCATCGCCATGACCATCGTCATGCTGGCCGGGGGTATCGATCTCAGCGTCGGTTCCGTGCTGGCGCTCGCCAATATCACGGCGCTGGCAATGATGAACATTTTCGGGCTGCCGGTCGGCGCAGCATTCGTGATCACCCTGGCGGTCGGCGCCGCAGTCGGGCTGGTGAACGGACTGCTCATCGGATATCTGCGCTTGCGCGCCTTCCTCACCACGCTGGTTACCCTGATCATCGTACGCTCCATCGTCGATATGCTGTTGCTGAAATACGCGGTGCAGATTTCGGCCGGCTTCGTCGATTCCGATCTCTGGGAGTTCATCGGCGACGGCAAGATCGCCCAGGTTCCGTTCAGCTTCGCGCTGTTTATCGGCATTGCCATTGTCGTGCATCTGGTACTCAGCCGCACCCGGCCTGGGTGGCATCTGATGGCTGTGGGCGGTTCGCGCCGTTCCGCCCACAATGTCGGCATCCATGTTCGCCGCACTGTCTGCCTCACCTACGTCGTCTCGGGTACGCTCGCCGCACTGGCAGGCTTCCTGTTCGCCGCCCGTCTCGGCGGCGCCGGATCCGACACCGGCATCGGCCTTGAAATCACGGTGCTGACGGCGGCCGTGCTTGGCGGCAACAGCCTCGGCGGCGGTCGCGGTTCGGCGGCCAAGGCCGCACTTGGCGCGATCACCGTGATGATCATCATCAACGGTCTGGTGCGGGTCGGAGCCGGAAGCGGTGCGAATTCCCTGATTCTCGGTCTCATTCTTCTGGCGGCGGTCGCCATCGATGTCCGCTGGCTGAAGAACCGGCACAAGGTGCTGGCCAAGGTTTATGTCTCGCCGGCATTCCGCCGCCTGCCCGATCCTCCCAGTACGGAAAGAGGGTCGGCTTCGCCCTACGCACTGAACGACCGACTGCACGATGTGTCTGTGATCGGTCTGGGCGAGATCGATGGCCCCGAGGATGTCATCCTCGACGAGAATGACCATATCTATGCCGGCACGCGGACGGGCGACATTGTCCGGTTCTTTGCACCGGACTACAGCCAACAGGAAGTCTTCGCCCATGTCGGCGGACGACCGCTCGGTATGGCATTTGCCCGGGACGGGGCACTGATATGCTGTATCGGTGGAATGGGGTTGTACCGGATCGCCCCGGACCGGCAGATCAGTAAGCTGACCGACGAAACCAACAGGACGCCATTCTCGGTTGTCGACGATGCGCGGCTGCGGCTGGCTGACGATCTGGACATCGCCCCCGACGGCCGGATTTTCTTCAGCGAAGCCACCATCCGCTACGAGATGCATGAATGGCCGGTCGATGGCCTGGAGTCGCGGGGCAACGGCCGCATCATCTGCTACGACCCCGGCATGGACACGACGCGCACAATACTGCGGAATCTGAATTTTCCGAACGGCATCTGCATGACCCATGACGGCGAATCCTTCCTGTTCGCCGAGACCTGGAGTTGCAGCGTCAGCCGGTACTATTTCGGCGGCCCGAAAGCGGGAACCGTCGAGACCGTGATCCCGGCGCTGCCCGGCTATCCCGACAATATCAACCGGGCCTCGGACGGCACCTATTGGCTGGCCCTGGTCGGCATCCGGACGCCGAGTCTCGATCTCGCGCTCAGGATGCCGGGTTTCCGGCGCCGGATGGCCCGGCGCGTAGCACCCGACGAATGGCTGTTTCCCAACATCAACACCGGCTGCATTGTCCGTTTCGACGAAAGAGGTCGCATTCTGGATGTCCTCTGGGATTTCGGCGGTAACAACCATCCCATGATTACCTCGATGCGTGAACACAGGGGGCATCTGTATATCGGCGGTATCCTCAACAACCGGATCGGCAGGTTGCCGCTGCCGGATGCCGATCCGCACTGGACCGGCCCGCAATCCTACTGGGGCGGAAAATGAGCTTCTTCTTTACCCGGGCTCTGGATTCCTTTCTCGGTCGCGGCGAAAGCGCGATCACCGTTCCGTCACTGGACGGCGCGCTCCGGCCGAACCGGCGGCTCGACGATGCGTCGGAGCGCATTCCGATCCGCGCGCCCGGCGCAATCGCTACGGGTCGGGATGGCCCGGTGGTCAGCTCAGGCCGCGACCTGCATCTGCTGTCGGGTGGCAGTGCAGGCAAGGTTCTGTACCGCGCGACGGCGGACATAAGCTGCCTGGCTCCTGTCGCCGGCGGCATTGCCCTCGGCCTCGATGACGGTCGCATTCTCGTCACCGGCGGTGAGTTCGACGGCTTCGAATTGTCGCCCCTGGACGGCGCGCGCTGCCCCACGGCGATGGTTGCGGATGATGGCATGCTCTATGTCAGCCATGGATCGGCGCAGAATCCACCATCCGCCTGGCAGCGCGATCTGATGGAGCGGAATGCGTCCGGATCTCTCTGGCGCCTGGACCTGCGCGGTGGCAAGCATCATCGTCTCGCCGCCGGCCTGGCGTTTCCCGCCGGCCTGGCGATGTCAGGCGATGGCCTGATCGTCTCGGAGAGCTGGAAACACCGGGTCGTGCTCCTGGACAGGACAACCGGTGCGATGCGGCGGCTGATCCAGGCCGACCTGCCGGGCTATCCAGGTCATCTCGGGCATGGGCCGAATGCAGGCTATGTCATGACCATGTTTGCACCGCGCAACCAGCTGGTGGAATTCATCCTGCGCGAGGACCATTACCGGCGCCGTATGATGGCGGAAGTCGATGCGCGTTACTGGGTCGCTCCCACCTATCGCAGCGGCCGGTCCTTCTACGAGCCGCTGCAGGGCGGCGGGGTCAAGCACCTCGGCATCCTGAAGCCCTGGGCGCCCACTTTATCCTTCGGCATGGTTGTTCTGCTGGATCAACACTGTTTGCCCTATGACAGTTTCCAGAGCCGCGCCGACGGCATGACACATGGAATCACCGGTGCCGTCATGCAGGACGACGCGCTCTATGTGGCATCGCGGGGAGACGATGTCGTCGTTCGACTCGTTCCCGGTTCGTAAAGGCAGGCCCGGTCATGAAGACGATTCTCGAACTCCGGCACGCTACCAAGGAATATCGCGGCGTTCCCGCTGTGAAAGATGTCACCTTCACACTGGAGCAGGGCGAGGTGCATGCCCTGCTGGGCGAAAATGGCGCAGGAAAATCGACGCTGACGAAAATGCTGGCCGGCGTTATTGCGCCGACGGCGGGCGATATCCTGCTGGACGGACAAGCAGTGGAGCTGCGCGGCCCGTCGGATGCGCTGCACAAAGGCATCGCCATGGTGTACCAGGAGACCAGCCTGGTCCCGTCGCTCACGGTGGCGCAGAACCTGTATCTCGGCGATGCCAGGTGGTTCAACCGCCTGCGCGGCATCTACATTGCAGCACAGCAGTTCCTGCAGTCGCTGAACTTCCCGGTCGACCCGACCGCGCTGGTCTCCAGCCTCGGCGCGGGGCAGAAGCAGATGGTGGAGATTGCCCGTGCAGTACACCACAAGGCACGCGTGATCATTTTCGACGAACCGACCGGCACGCTCACGCCCGAGGAAAAGCATCATTTCTTCGCGCTGGTGAAGCGGCTGCAGGCCCGCGGTGTGTCGATTATCTTCATTTCCCACGCATTGGAAGAAGCGCTGCAGATATCCGACCGTATCACCATTCTTCGCGATGGCGAGTATGTCGTCACCGATCGGACCGAGAACTTCGACCGCGACCGGATCGTGCGCGCGATGGTCGGCCGGACATTGTCTGACGAGCTCTACGGCAGGGCCGATCAGCGCCGCGCAAGGCCGGCGGGTCGGAAGGTTTTGAGCGTGCAGAACCTGTCGATGGGAACGATGGTGCGCAACAACACCTTCTCGGTCTTCGCGGGCCAGATCACCGGCATCTTCGGCCTGATCGGGTCGGGTCGCACGGAAACCGCCAAGGTGATCGCCGGCATCATGAAACGGGATTTCTTCCACGGCGGACAGATTCGCCTGGAAGACCGGCCGGTGCGTTACCGGGTGCCACGGCCCGCCATCAGGGACGGTATCATCTACGTCACGGAAGACCGCAAGCTGGAGGGATTCTTCGAGACGATGTCGGTCGCCGAGAATATTTACGTCGCCGCCATGGCCGGCGGGCAGAGCCGATCCAGCATGGTCAGCATGTCGGAAATGCGGCAACTGGCCGAGACCTGGACGAAGGCGCTGAATATCAGGGTGATCAATTCGGATGCCCGCGTTGTCGAACTGTCGGGCGGCAACCAGCAGAAGGTCGTGGTCGGCAAGGCGCTGGTGCAGAAACCGAAGCTGATCATCTTCGACGAGCCCACCCGGGGCGTGGATGTCGGCGCCATTGCCGAGATTCACCAGCTGATCAATCGCCTGGCCGATGACGGCATGGCGGTGGTCGTGATTTCTTCCTACCTGCCGGAAATCCTGCATCTGTCGGACCGGATCCTGGTGTCGCGCCAGGGCCGTATCGTCGAGGAGTTCACCGGCGGGCAGGCCGATGAAGAAACCATCATGTATGCGGCGGTCCATTAAACCGTCCGGGGTTGGGACATGAAGACGACGAAAGCGATCCGGACGATCACATCGATTGCAGATGTCGAAGCCCTCGAGGCGATGCCGTATGACGCGTTGGTTCCGGCGTGCACGCTGCTCGACCTGTTCCGCGCCACGGCGGAGCTGCATCCGTCGCGACCAGCCCTGACCACCATTGCCGCCGGTGGCTATGCCGGTCAGTCGGTCATACTGTCGCATGCCGATCTGTACCGCGCTATTCTCCGCGCGGCCAATTTCTTTCACCAGCTCGGCGCGGCAGCCGGAGCCAAAGCAGGTGGCGGCACCGTGGCTTTTTTGACGCCCATCCTCCCCGGCATGGTTGAGGCACTCTACGGCGCGCAGACGAGCGGGATCGCCAGCACGATCAACTATCTGCTGAATGCGAGGGTCATCGCCGACCTGCTGGCTGCAGAGGCCGCCACGACCCTGGTCATCCCGGCGGAAGAGCTGGATGGAGAAGTCTGGCGGAAGGCGAATGAAGTCATCGCCCTGACGCCCACGCTGCGCAATATCGTGGTGCTTGGTGCATCGGGCGACGTCGCCGCCGGTCAGCTGGACTTCCAGGCCGAACAGAAGCGTTGCCGCGATGACGGCCTCGATTTTGCGAGTACGGCCGGCCGGGACACGGTCTGCGCCCTGTTCCATACCGGAGGCACCACCGGCCGCCCGAAGCTCGTCCAGTTGACTCACGGGAACCAGATTCATGCCGCCTGGAGCTTTGCTCAGGTCCACGGCCTGGATGAGCTCGATGTCGTTATCAACGGATTTCCCCTCTTCCATGTCGGCGGCACGATCACGGCGGGCCTGTCGGTTCTGGCGGCCGGCGGCCATATGATCGTCCCGTCGCCTTATGGCCTGCGCGACCGGGGCGTTATCGCGACATACTGGAAGATCGTCGAGGCCTTCGGGGTGACGATTGTCGGCGGCGTGCCGACCTCGATTGCGGCCATTACCGAGGTGCCGATCGGCGACGCCGATATCTCTTCGGTCCGCATGGCACTTACCGGCGGCGCCGTCTGCCCCAGGGCGGTCAGCGACCGGTTCCAGTCCCGCACCGGCATCCGGCTCTACGAGACCTATGGGATGACCGAAACAGCAGCCGCCATCGCCTTCAACCCCGGCCGTGCCCTGCCGGTGCAGGGCAGCGTCGGATTCCGCGCGCCGTTTGCCCGCACACGCATTACCAGTCTTGATCCTGCACGGCAGGACATGCCCTGCGCCCCGCAGGAAAGCGGTCTGGTCCAGGTCATGGGGCCGCAGGTTTTCCCCGGCTATGTCGATCCCGCGCATAACAGGGGTATTCGCAGCCCTGACGGCTGGCTGATCACCGGCGACGTTGGTTATCTGACCGAGGATCAGCGCCTGGTGCTGACCGGCCGGGAAAAGGATCTCATCGTCCGCAGCGGGCACAATATCAATCCGT
The DNA here is from genome assembly GCF_025869515.1 of Ferrovibrio sp. Classification (GTDB taxonomy): domain Bacteria; phylum Pseudomonadota; class Alphaproteobacteria; order Ferrovibrionales; family Ferrovibrionaceae; genus Ferrovibrio. The sequence continues at coordinate 17,434 of NZ_JAOZVR010000108.1, read as the reverse complement.
CCGACATTGAGGATGTCGCCAATATCTTCCCCGGAGTCCAGATAAGTGCCGCGGTGGGCATGCCCGATGCCTATGCCGGCGAGGTGCCTGTGCTGTTCGTTGTACCGTCCCCGGGCATGGTCATCGACATGGAGGCCCTGGACCGGCATCTCGGCAGTGCCATCGCCGAACCGCCGGCGCGGCCGAAGCGGGTCTTCCAGATCGATGCCCTGCCGACCACAGCCGTGGGCAAGATCGTCAAGGCCGATCTGCGCGATCGCGCCATCGAGGAAAAGGTGAAAGCCGAGATCGAACGCGCATTCGGGGCGTCGGTCGAGGCACGGATACAGGTCGGCAAGGACGACAAGCTGAACACGGTGGTCCGGGTCGAAATTGCGGCACCGGATGATGGTGCCATCCAGGTACTGAAGGCCGCATTGGAGCCATTGCCGCAGCGGTATGACATCGTGACTGGACCGACGGACGAGATTGCGGTGGCGGAGCCCGTGTTGCTCAGCCGGTCGGGACATGTCGCCACCATTACGCTGAACAGGCCGTCAGCCATGAATGCGCTGTCGCCTGAAGTCATGGACGCGCTGGATCGTGTTCTGGACGAGCTGCATGCCGATGAAACGACGCGGGTCGTCATCGTCACCGGTGCCGGCAGGGCGTTTTGCGCCGGCGGCGACCTGCTCGAATTCGGCCGGGAGCTGGAGCTCGACCCGTCGTCGCTGCTCGACACGCTCGCGTATAACCAAAGAGTTCTCGTAAAGCTGAGATCACTGCCCATGCCGGTTCTGGCTGCCGTCAACGGTGTGGCGGTAGCCGGGGGACTCGAAATAATCCTGTCCTGCGATGTCGTCATTGCCGCTGAAGCGGCAAGGATCGGTGACGGTCACGCCCGATACGCCATCGTGCCTGCCGCCGGATCGACGGTGCAACTGCTGACGCGGATGCATGGGGCACATGCCATGCACATGCTGTTCAGCGGAGAGCTGTTTTCGGCCAGGCAATGCATGGAATGGGGGCTGGTCAACGAGGTTGTGCCGGCAGAGCGGTTGCATGACCGGGTAATGGAAATCGCCGGACAATATAGCCAGCAGAGTCCCGCTGTGTTGCAGCATATGAAATCGCTTGCTCGTACTGTGCATGACGGAGTCATTCACTCTGGTCTGCGCGCCGAACTAACTGCTTTTCAGGCTCACCTGACGAGTCGTGATCTTGCTGAAGGTCTTCGGGCTTTCCGAGAAAAACGGCAACCTCGGTACTGAATCCGTAGCCGTATGTTTTAAGGCGCCGCGATTATACTAGGTCCGAAATAAGCCAATTCTTTGCGAAGCAGATATTCCAAAGAACCTCACCAGCGGGATTTTCCTTGGTGGATTTTGCAGGATTCATCTCCGCGGCAGTATAAATCGAGGCCCGTGCGCGACCTGAGCGAACTCAAGATTTGCAAATCCAGCATATGCACGAAATGTGCAGTAATGAACAAGCTTATACGCCGCTCAGGCTTGCGGCGGGACGGCGCAGCACCGGGTCGAATGGGTTCACCAACCGGCTCACAGTCTCGGCCTCGCGCTTCAGAATATCGGCAACGATCGGCATGCGTTCGCCATTCAGCCGCTCGGTGGTGGTGCCCATGCTCAGGGCTGCGACAGCCTGGCCTTCACGGTCCAGGATCGGCACGGCGATGCCGGCCATGCCCGGCAGCAATCCGGATGAGCGGCTGGCATAGCCGAGCTTGCGGACGGCGGCGATTTCACCGCGGATGAAAACTTCGTCCAGTCGGTGCTGATCATACAGCCGTGGCAGGTTGAAGCGGATCACCTCCTCGCGTTCCGCCTCGGGCAGGAAGGCCAGGATCGCCACGCTGCCCTGGCCTACACCCATGATGACGCGACCACCTATATCGCCGGTGAAGGATCGGATCGGAAAGGGCCCTTCGCTGCGGTCGAGGCAGACGGCGTCGAAGCCGCTGCGCACCAACAGGAACAACGTGTCATGCAGAGTGGCTGACAGTCGCAGCAGCACCGGGCGACAGAGATCACGCAGGTTGCCCGGATTGCCCGCCCGGGCCGCCAGCGTGAAGAACTCGATGCCGAGCCGGTACTGCCGACGGCCCTCGTCATAGTCGACCATGCCTTCGTTGATCAGGCCGCGCAGCAGGCGCAGGGCGGTAGAGGGCGTCAGGCCGGCGCGCCGCGCCAGGTCGGTCAGCCGGTTTTCACCGGACTCGTCGGTCGCCAGGGCGCGCAGCAGATCGAAGCTGCGGGTGAGGGCGGGTTTTGCCTGTGATTTGTCCATGGCGCTTTTCTGTCCAGTGGAAGTTGTCCAAGGTCTGATCTCTGAATATTTTCATATAATAAAAAATTTTTAATAAAAATTCCATAAAATAGAAAAATCTTTTGTCGGTTAGGGAGAACTATGACCGAATTGGAAAGCCGGCGGCGAGCATTGCCATTTATTCGCATCCGGACCAATGCCGGAGCCCCCATGGCCTTTCTGACCCTGACCGACATCCGCAAAGACTACGGCGCCGTGACGGCGGTAACCGATTTCAGTCTGACCGTGGCGAAGGGCGAGTTCGTTTCCCTGCTCGGGCCGTCCGGCTGCGGCAAGACTACTACGCTGCATATGATCGCCGGCTTCGTGCCGGTCAGCGCCGGCAGGATCCGGCTGGATGGCCGCGACATAACCCATGCCAAGCCGAACAGCCGGGGCCTGGGCGTCGTCTTCCAGAGCTACGCGCTGTTCCCGCATATGACCGTGGCCGAGAATGTCGGCTTCGGCCTGGAGATGCAGCGGGTGTCCAAGACCGAGCGCGCGACACGTATTGCCGAGGCGCTGTCGCTCGTGCATCTGGAGGCATATGCCGTGCGCTATCCGCGCGAATTGTCGGGCGGCCAGCGCCAGCGTGTGGCGCTCGCCCGGGCCATCGTGATCCGGCCGCCGATCCTGCTGCTCGACGAGCCGCTGTCCAATCTCGATGCCAAACTGCGCGAGGAGATGCAGTTCGAACTGCGTGCCATCCAGCGCCGGCTCGGCACCACCACTATCATGGTCACCCATGATCAGACCGAGGCCTTTTCGATCAGCGATCGCGTGGTGGTCATGGAAGCCGGCCGCATCACCCAGGTGGATGCCCCTTATCGCATCTATGAGCATCCACGCACGCGGTTCATTTCGCACTTTGTCGGCAAGACCAACCTGCTGGAAGCCCGTGTGACGCAGGCGGGCAGGGGTGGCCGCGCTGCTATCGGCGGCCAGCTTTTTGCCGTCGACCTGCCGGTGCAGATGGTTGCGGATGCGCCGGTGGCACTGGCGATCCGGCCGGAAAAGCTGCGGCTGATGGAAGCGGGCAGTGGCCGGATCGGTGGCACGATCGCCAGCCGTTACTTCCTTGGCAGCCAGTGGCTCTATCATGTCGATACGCCGCTCGGCATGCTGCTGGCGGTGCTGCCCAATGATGGCAGTATCCCGCACGAAGAAGGCGAGTCTGTCGGCATCGACTGGGCCGATGAAGCGATCCGCCTGCTGGCGGAAGATGAGGTCGCAGCATGAGCGGCCCGGGCGCGACGCCCATCGCCCGGTGGGCGCCCTATGCGATGAGCGGGCCGGCCTTCCTGCTCTTTGCCACCTTGCTGCTGGTGCCGCTGCTGCTGACCGCCATCCTGTCGTTCAGCCAGTTTGACCATCACAGCGGGATCAAGGCCGGCGTGACGCTGCAGCATTATGCCGTGGTCATCACCGATGAGTTTTACCACGAGATATTCCTGCGCACCCTGCGGCTCAGTGCAGTGACCACCCTGATCTGCGTCGCCGTCGGCGCGCCCGAAGCCTATATCCTCAGTCGCATGTCGGGGCGCTGGCGCGCCGTCTGCCTGCTGGTGGTGCTGGCGCCGCTGCTGATCTCGGTGGTAGTGCGCGCCTTCGGCTGGAGCATGCTGCTCGGTCGCGAGGGCCTGGTGAATCAACTGCTCGAACTGGCTGGTATCGGGCGGCAACGCCTGTTGTATACCGAGAGTGCGGTGATCGTCGGCCTGGTGCATATCATGATGCCTTTCATGATCATTCCAGTCTGGACTTCACTGCAGAAGCTCGACCGCACCACCGAGCAGGCGGCGCTGTCGCTCGGTGCCTCGCCCGTCACCGTCTTCCGCCGCATCGTCGTGCCGCAGGTGCTGCCGGGTATCCTGTCGGGCAGCCTCATCGTCTTCGGCCTCAGTGCCAGTGCCTTCGCCATCCCCGGCCTGCTCGGCGGCCGCCGCATCAAGACGGTGGCGACGCTGATCTATGACGAATACCTGCATGAACTGAACTGGCCGCTCGGTGCCGCAATTGCCGTTATTCTGCTGATCGCCAACCTGCTGATCATGCTGGGCTACAACCGGCTGATGGAACGGCGTTACCGCCGTGCGCTGGGTTAAGCCATGACGCGCAACGGCATTCCCGCCCTGGTCTTCCACGTGCTGGTGATGGCCTTCATGCTGGCGCCGCTGGTGATCGTCTGCCTGGTCGCCTTCACGCCGGAGAACACACTCACCATTCCCACAGCGTCTTTCTCGCTGCGCTGGTTTGAAGAAGTCTTCCGTCATGCCGATTTCATGCAATCCTTCTGGAACAGCCTGCTGCTGGCTTTCCTGGCCGCAACCATCTCGGTTGGTCTCGCCGTACCGGTCGGACTGGCGTTGACCCGTTTCCGGTTTCCCGGCCGTGCTTTTCTCAACGGTCTGTTCCTGTCACCGCTGATCGTGCCGCATCTGGTCCTGGGTGTGGCGATGCTGCAGCTGTTTTCCATGATCGGCGCCACGGGCAGTTTTTGGTGGCTGGTCGGGTCGCATGCCGTCGTGGTGACGCCCTATGCGCTGCGTCTGATCCTGGCCGCCCTGATCGGCAGCGATCCCAGTATCGAGCATGCCGCGCAGTCATTGGGCGCATCAGATTTCACGGTCTTCCGCCGTATCACCCTGCCGCTGATGTTGCCGGGCCTGTCCGGCGGCTGGCTGCTGTCTTTCATCAACAGTTTCGACGAGCTGACCATGTCGGTGTTCGTCACCGCACCGTCCACGGTGACGCTGCCGGTGAGGATGTACATGTATGCCACGGAATCGATCGATCCGATGATGGCCTCGGTCTCGGCGCTGGTGATCGCGGTGACGGCCGCTGCCATGCTGCTGCTCGATCGCATCTACGGCCTCGATCGCGTTCTGGTCGGCCAGCGCTGAAGCGGAGGCAAGCATGGCCCTGTTGCAACGTGTTGCCGAAACCCATCGTCAGACGGTCGACTTCATCCTTGACGGCCAGCCCTGCCAGGCGCTCGTCGGTGATACCGTGTTGACCGCCGTGCTGATCCAGCGCGACCGGCTGCGTATTGAGGAGTTCAACGGTGCGCCACGCGCGGGTTTTTGCCTGATGGGGGCTTGCCAGGATTGCTGGATGCTGACCGAAGACGGCACGCGACTGCGTGCCTGCACTAGCTTCGTCGTGGCCGGCATGCGGTTGGTTTCGGTGTGAGAATGAACAACCTGAGCCCGGTCATTGTCGGTGCCGGACCGGCAGGCATCCGTGCCGCGGCCACGCTGATCGCTGCCGGACTGAAGCCCGTGGTGGTCGACGAGGCGATCAAGGCTGGCGGCCAGATCTACCGCCAGCCGCCGGACGGCTTCACCCGGCCGAAATCGAGCCTCTATGGTTTCGAGAGCCGCAAGGCCGACCGGCTGCATCACCTGTTCGAGGCAATCCGCCCGCAGATCGACTATCGCCCCGGCACGCTGGTGTGGAATGCCGGGGCAGATCATCTTGATCTGATGGCATCTGACGGTGCGGCGGCGTCACTCGGCTTCAGCCACCTGCTGCTGGCCACCGGCGCCACCGACCGCGTCCAGCCGTTCGATGGCTGGCTGACTCCCGGCGTCTTCACGCTCGGCGCGGCGCAGATCGCGCTGAAATTCCAGGGCAGCATCCTGGGGCCGCGCATCGCTTTCGCCGGCACCGGACCGCTGCTCTATCTCGTTGCCTACCAGTATGCCAAGGCCGGGGCCGATGTGGTCGGCGTCTTCGACACCGCGCGGTTTGCAGACAAGCTGGCGGCGTTACCCGGCCTGCTGCACGGCATCGGGCATCTGGCCAAGGGGATGTATTATGTGGCCTGGCTGCGCGCCCATGGTGTCCCGATGTATGGTGGCATCGTGCCGCTGCGCGTCGAAGGCGAGGGCCGTGTGCAGGGCTTTGCCTGGCAGGGCGGTGGCAGGACGAAGCGCGTCGACTGCGATGCTGTTGCTTTCGGTCTCGGCCTGCGCTCGGAAACCCAGCTGGCCGATCTGCTCGGCTGCCGCTTTGCGTATGACGATCTTAATCGCGCCTGGCTGCCGGAGCGCAGCCTCAGTGGCCGCACATCCTTGGCGCATGTCTATCTGGCGGGCGACGGCGCCGGCATCGCCGGCGCCGATGCGGCTGAACTGGCTGGCGAGCGTGCCGCGCTGGCGTTGCTGGAGGATGCCGGCCATGTGGCGGACCGGCGCCGCATCGCGCTGCTGGAAAGCCGCCTGAAGCGCATCGCGAAATTCCGCCATGGTCTGGAACGGGCTTTTCCGCTGCCGCCAGCCGATTGGGGCGGCGCTGCCCTGGCCGACGATCTGGTGCTCTGCCGCTGCGAGGCGATCACGGCCGGCAGTCTGCGCCAGGCGGCGCGCGATCTGGGCGTCACCGAACTCAATCGTCTGAAGGCCCTCACCCGCATCGGCATGGGCCGCTGCCAGGGCCGCATCTGTGGCGCGGCAGCAACAGCGATACTCGCCGCCGAACTGCAGTGCGCGCCGAAAGCAGTCGGCCGGCTGCGGGGCCAGGCCCCTGTCAAGCCGCTGCCGGTTGTCACGCTTGGTCGCGAGGATGCCGCATGAGCGCTAGGCGCTATGACACGGCAATTCTGGGCGGCGGCATTGTCGGCGCTTCCGCGGCGCTCAATCTGGCGCGCAGCGGTCTCAGTGTCGTTCTGCTGGAGCGAGGTTTCTGCGGCGCCGGCGCCAGCGGCGTGAATTATGGCGGTGTGCGCCGCCAGGGCCGGCCGCCGGAACAGATTCCACTCAGCCTGCGCGCCCATGCGATCTGGGCAAGGCTGCAGGACCACATCGGCATCGACGGCGAATATATCCGTTCCGGCCATCTGAAGCTGGCACGCAGCGAAACCGAGATGGCCTCATTGCTGGCTTACCGCGACCGCATTGCCGGACTGGGCCTCAAACTGGAACTTGTCAGCGGCAATACGCTGCGCGACCGCTTTCCTATGCTGGGGAGCGCGGTGGTCGGCGCCTCCTACTGCGCCGATGACGGTCATGCGAATCCGCGGTTGGTCTCGCCGGCTTTTGCCCGCGCCGCCGCAAAGGCCGGCGCCGAGATTCGAGAGCAGACCGAGGTTACGGCCGTTGAGCGCACCGGCAACGGATTCATGCTGCAGGCAGGCGGCGATGAAATCCGTGCGGGTTATCTGCTCAACTGCGCCGGTCCCGGCGCGGGGCTGGCGACGCAGGCCTTTGGCGAAACGGTGCCGCTGAGTTCAGGCTACCCCTGCCTGGGCGTGACCGAACCGTTGCCGCCGTTGTTTGCGTTCAATCTCGGTGTCGAGGGCGGGGGGGTGTATGCCCGGCAGGTGGCGCGTGGCAATGTCGTCTTCGGTGGCGGCAAGGGTTATGCGCTGGATGACCGCAACTGCCGTCCTGACATGAAGGCGCTGATGCAGACGCTGCAGGATGGCACGGCTCTGCTGCCGGCTCTGCGGCAGACCCATGTTATTCGCTTCTGGAGCGGCGTCGAGGCCTATATGCCCGATCGCAATCCGGTACTGGGGCCGAGCGCCACCACGCCGGGCTTGCTGCATGGCTTCGGCTTCTCCGGCGCCGGTTTCCAGATCGGCCCGGCGGCCGGTGCCGTGCTGGCCGATCTGGTGCGCGATGGCCGCACGGCGACGCCGATCGAGGCTTTTTCCATTCAGCGGTTTACCCGGACCAGGCAGATGGCTCCGGCCAAGTCGTATTCGTGATGATCAACAGGTATCAACAGGAGGGTAGAGGAATGAAAAAGGTAAAACTGTTCAGATCGGTTCTAGCAGGTACGAGCCTGCTGTTCGCACTGACGGCTGCCACACAGGCAGTCGCGCAGGGCAAGACGCTTTACATCGGCATGAATGGCGGCCCGATGGAAAAAACCTTTGCCGAATTCGTTTTTCCGGATTTCGAGAAGGAAACCGGCGCCAAGGTCGTCGTGGTGCCCGGCACCTCGTCCGACATCTTGGCCAAGGCGGTGGCCCAGAAGGACAAGCCGCAGATGCATGTCATCTTCCTGGATGACGGCGTGATGTATCGCGCCATCAATATGGGCCTATGCCAGCCGCTGCAGAAATCGGCTGCCTTCGACGAGCTTTATCCGGTGGCACGTCTGAAGGGCAACATGGCGTCAGGTGTCACCATGGGTATGACCGGCCTCGCCTATAACAAGAAGATGTTCGATGAGAAGGGTTGGAAGGCCCCGACCTCTTGGGCCGATCTTGCCGATCCAAAATACAAGGGCAAGGTGGTGTTCCAGTCGCTGCCGAGCAGCACATTTGGTCTGCACGCCTTCCTGATGTTCAATCGCCTGCAGGGTGGCACCGATACCAATGTCGAGCCGGGCTTCAATGCATGGTCGAAAACGGTTGGGCCGAATGTCATCGAGTATATCGCCAGTTCGGCCAAGATCAGCGAGATGGTGCAGACCAACGAGGCAGGCCTGTTTCCGCTGACGCCGACCCAGGTGGCGTTGCTGAAGGCCAAGGGTATCGCCATCGACTATGCCCAGCCCAAGGAGGGTTCGGTGGTTCTGATGGTGGCGCAGTGCGTCACCGCCAACAACAGCGAGCCGGAACTGGCGCAGAAACTGGCGGCTTACCTGATGACCGCGGCCGCACAGGAAAAATTCCTGCGTGGCGGTTCGTATATTCCGTCAAACCCGAAGGCCAAGGCAGACAACGCGACCAATGAAGCGGAAGTGGCCCAGATCAAGACTTACATGAATACTGCCGTGCTGGTCGACTGGGACGCCATCAACGAGAAGCGTCCGGAATGGAATACGCGCTGGAACAAGCAGATCGAGCGCTAAGTCGGTGGTCGGTGAAGGCCGGGAGCCTGAGGGCTCCCGGCCGTTTTTATGGAAGCACTGAATGACGCGTGACGTCTTGTTGGTGAAATCGGGCGGCGAGGCTGCGCTGCCGGAATGGCGCGCCCTGTTCCAGTCTGCCGCGCCGCAATGGGATATCCGCTGGTGGGATGATCCCGCGGTAGACCCTGACGCCGTGGTATATGCCCTGGTCTGGCAGCCGGAAGCCGGGCGCCTGGCGCGCTATCCCAATCTGCGTGCCATCTTCAGCTCGGCTGCCGGTGTTGATCACATTGTCGATGATCCCATGCTGCCGAATCATGTGCCGGTCTACCGCATGGTGGTTGAGCAGACAGCGCAGACGGTTGCCGAATATGTCTGTCTGCATGCCCTAGCCTGGCTGCGCGATTTTGCGCGGATGCGCCGTGCACAGGCCGAGCGGCGCTGGGATGCCTTCGAGGCGCCACGGCTCGCATCGCAGACGCGCGTTGGCATCATGGGTTTGGGCACGATCGGTCAGCTTTGTGGCAGCATGCTGCTGGCTCTGGGCTTTCAGGTGCATGGCTGGGCGCGGACGCCGAAAAGCGTCCCTGGCATTTCATGCCACGTAGGACTGGGTGGATTGCAGCCGTTTCTGGAACAGAGCGATCTGCTGGTCGGTCTGGTGCCTGATACGCCGCAGACCCGTGGCCTCGTGAATGCGGACACGATATGGCATCTGCCGAAGGGCGCGGCAATCATCAACGTCGCACGCGGGCCGCTGGTTGTGCTCGACGATCTGATCGCGGCTCTGAATAGCGGCCATCTGTCGGCTGCGGTCCTGGATGTTTTCGATATCGAGCCGCTGCCGTCGGATCATCCGATCTGGAGTCATCCCAAAGTGACGGTCACGGCGCATATCGCCGGCTTCGCGAGTCGTCGGGCTCGCGTTCAAAAAGTCGTAGACCTCGTGGACGCTATAGAGCGAGGCGAAGTGCGGATAGCCTATGATAGGACCCGCGGCTACTAGGCAGACGGTACTGCATTCCGCAGGGTGCGCGCAAAACAGGCGCATTCGTGATCGCCGTAGATGGGGACCAAATCCGGACTCTGCGTGGCGCAGAGGGGCATTGCCGCTTCCGGGCAGCGCGTGTGGAAGCGGCATCCTGAGGGCATGCGGCTCGCGGTCGGGATGTCGCCGCTCAACAGGTTATGGCCTGCTGCCGTGCCCAGTTTCGGAATCGCAGCAACCAGGGCCTGCGTATAGGGATGCTGCGGCTGGTCGAACACGTCCGCGACCCTGCCCTGTTCGAGCACGGCGCCGAGATACATCACCGCGACGCGGTCGCACAGATAGCGCACCACCGCCAGGTTATGCGAGATGAACAGGTAAGTGAGTTTCAGCTCCTGCTGAAGTTCCTTCAGGAAGCTCAGGATCTGCGCCTGCACGGAAACGTCCAGCGCCGAGGTCGGCTCGTCCAGCACCAGCAGGCGCGGTTTCAGCGCCACGGCGCGGGCGATGCAGACGCGCTGCTTCTGGCCGCCCGAGAGTTCATGCGGATAGCGGTAGATGAAGCTGCGCGGCAGGCTGACCAGGTCCATCAGGCGGCTGACGCAGTCGATCAGCGGCTGGCCGCGCAGGCCGTCCTGCACCACCAGAGGTTCGGCGATGGCATCGAAAATGGTGTGCCGGCCGTTCAGCGCCGAATGCGGATTCTGGAACACGATCTGCATGTCGCGCCGCAAGGACCGCAGCGCATCGCCGTCGAGCGCCGTGATGTCCTGGCCGTCGAACAGGATGCGGCCCGCCGTAGGATCGGTCAGGCGCAGCAACACCTTGGCCACGGTCGACTTGCCGGAGCCCGACTCGCCCACGATGCCGAGCGCTTCGCCCGGCATCACATGCAGGCTGACGCCGTCCACCGCTTTCACCGTCGCGGTGGCAAACGAGCCGCGCTTGACGGTGTAGTGCTTGGTCAGGTTTTCCAGTCTCAGCAGCGCTTCAGGCATGATGGCATGCCACGCGATGGATCTCACTCAGCCGGCGAAGCAGCGGCTTTTCGTTGCTGCAGCGTCCGTCCGCCAGCGGGCAGCGCGGATGGAAGCGGCAGCCCTGCGGCGGGGTGAGCAGGTTGGGGATGCTGCCCGCGATGCCGACCAGGGTGGCCTGGTCGCCGTCGATATCGGGCAGGGCGGCCAGCAGCCCCCTGGTATAGGGATGGCGCGGGTGGGCCAGCAGTTCGGCGGTGGGCGCATCCTCCACCACGGTGCCGGCATACATCACGGCGATACGGCGGCAGACCGCGGCAACCGCGCCCAGATCATGGCTGATCATGATGACGGCCAGTTTCAGGCGCTGCACCAGGTCGTCGATCAGCGCCAGCACCTGGGCCTGGATGGTGACATCCAGGGCCGTGGTCGGTTCGTCGGCGATCAGCAGGCGCGGCGAACCGCTCAGGGCCATGGCGATCAGCACGCGCTGGCGCATGCCGCCCGACAGCTGGTGCGGATAGCGGTTCAGCAGCTCGGCGGCATCGGGCAGGCGCACCAGTTCCAGTATGCGGGTGGCATGGGCGCGGATCGCGGCGCGGTCCAGGCGTGCGGCTTTCGGCTTGCTGCCCTGTTGGGCGGCGATCACGTCACAGACCTGCTGGCCGATGGTCAGCACCGGGTTGAGGAAGGTCATCGGGTCCTGGAAGATCATGGCGATGCGCTGGCCGCGGATGGCGCGCCAGTCGGCGGCCGTGGCATTCAGCAGGTCATGCGCTTCAAACATGATGCTGCCCGACAGCACGCGTGCCGGCGGCGATGGCAGCAGGCCCATGATGCTTTTCGCCAGCACCGACTTGCCGCAGCCGGTCTCGCCGACAACGCCCAGCGTCTCGCCTTCGGCCAGGCTGAGGTCGATGCCGTCCAGCACCTTGTAGGCGCCGTCGAAGGTATCGAAATCCAGCCGGTAGTCGCGGATGTCTAGAAGGCTGCTCATCGGCCGCGGCTTTTCGGATCGAGGATGTCGCGCAGACCGTCGCCGAACAGGTTGAAGCCCAGCACGGTCAGGTAAATCGCCAGGCCGGGGAACAGCGCATACCACCACCAGTCCGGCATGTAGCTGCGCGCCACGCTGATCATGGCGCCCCATTCCGGGCTCGGCGGCTTGGCGCCCAGGCCGATGAAACCGAGGCTGGCGGCCGAGAGGATCGCCATGCCCATGTCCATGCTGGCCTTGACGATCAGCGGCGAGACGCAGTTGGGCAGGATATGGTGGAACAGGATGCGCGGCGTGCGGGCGCCGATGGCGCGGGCGGCTTCGATATACAGCTCTTCTTTCAGGGCCAGCGTCTTGCTGTCGATCAACCGCACATAGCCCGGCCACCAGACCAGCGACAGCGCGATCACGCAGTTGGTGATGCCGGGGCCTAATGACGCGACGATGGCCAGCGCCAGCGCCAGGCCGGGCACGGAGAGAAACACATCGGTGATCCGCATGATCACCTCGCGGATGCGGCCGCCCATATAGCCGGCGAAGATGCCCAGCGGCACGCCGATCAGGGCGGCCACGCCGGTGATGATCAGGCCGATCCACAGCGAGGTGCGGGTGCCGACGATCACCCGGCTGAGAATGTCGTTGCCCATCTCGTCGGTGCCGAAGGGATGCGCCAGCGACGGCGGCTTCAGGCGATTGTCCAGATGCACCGCGCCCATGGTGTCTTCCGGATAGGGGGCCAGTGCGGGTCCGGCGGCGGCCAGCACCAGGAACAGCACGACCAGGAACAGGCCGAGCATGGAGGAAAAGCTGCGCCGGAACAGATGGGCATAGAGCCGCCACTGCCGGATGGTGCCGGCATGGCGGGCGCGCCAGCCGGTCGGGGCCGCAGAGGTGATATCGCTCGCCATCACTGGGTCCGCAGGCGCGGATCGAGCCAGCCATAGGCCAGGTCGATCAGGAAATTGATGAAGATGAAGCAGAAACCGATCAGCAGGGTGACGCCCAGCACCGGCTTGAAATCGGAATACAGTGCCGACTGCACGGCATAGAGCCCGATGCCCGGCCAGTCGAACACGGTTTCCACCAGCACGGTGCTGCCCAGCATCCAGCCGAAACGCAGGCCGATGATTGCCAGCGTCGGCAGCATGGCATTCTTCAGTGCATAGACGGTGATGATGCGGAAGGCCGGAATGCCGTTGGCGCGCGCGGCCACGATGTAGTCCGACTGCAGCACTTCCAGCATCTCGGCGCGGTTGACGCGCAGGATCGACGCCAGGCAGGGGAAAGACAGCACCAGGGCGGGCAGGATGATGTGCTGGAAGGCTTCGCGGAAGGTGTCGAACTCGCCGCGCAGCAGGCTGTCGATCAGATAGAGCCGGCTGACCGGTTCCGGCGGCGGCGTGATCAGTTCCAGCCGGCCCGAGACCGGCAGCCATTCCAGATGCACGGCGAAATACAGCTGCAGCAGCAGGCCGAACCAGAAGGCCGGCAGCGCCACGCCGGAGACCGAGAAGATCCGGGTCGCGTGATCGATCCAGCTGTCGCGATAGACCGCCGACAGCATGCCGAACGGCACGCCGATCAGGATGCCCAGCCCCATGGCCACCAGAACCAGCTCGAAGGTGGCAGGGAAATAGCGCAGCAGTTCCTCGACCACCGGCTTGGTGGAGACGATCGAGCGGCCAAGATCGCCGCGCAGCACGCCGCCGATATAGACCGCATATTGCTCGGGCAGGGATTTATCCAGGCCGTATTCGCGGCGGATCGTTTCGACCATGTCCTGGGTGGCATTCTGGCCGGCCATCAGCTTGGCCGGATCGCCAGGCGCCACATTGGTGATCAGGAACATGATTGTCAGCAGGCCGAGCAGCATGAAGCCGAACAGCAACAGCCGTTTGCCGACAAAGAGAACCATGGGGCGCTTTCCGTTCTGGGCGGCCGACCCTGCAGCCGGCCGCCCTTACGATACTCTGCTTACTTAGCGTCGATCCACAGCGGATACAGATCGACTTCGCCGGTGAACCGGACCGGGCTGAAGGCAAAGCCCTTCAGATAGTCGCGATGGGCCCAGCGGCGGTTCTGGATCATGCCGAAGACTTCCGGCTGGTCGGCCACGATCTTCTTCTGGATCTCGGCATAGAGCGGTGCTCGCTCTTCCCACTTGCCCAGCGTGCGCGCCTTGTCGATCAGCGCGTTCACATCCGCGTTGTTGTAATGGCTCATGGCGAAATACTGGCCCCAGGCGTTGCGGTGATATTGATAGGCCACGGCATCCGGGTCGGTCGAGATCGGCGTCACATAAACGCTGGTCATGTTGGGGGCCGTATCGGGCTTCGAGCCCTTGGCGACCATGTTGGGCCATTGTTCCGGCGTCACATTCACCTTGATGTTCAGCTTCGACAGGTTGTCGAGCAGCACCAGGCCGATGCGGCGCGCCTCTTCCAGGCCGGCGACATGATAATAGTCGAGCTCGATGCCGCCATTGGGATAGGCCGACTTGGCCAGGTATTCCTTGGCCTTGGCCAAATCCTGCTTCGGGCGCTCGGGCACATCGACATGGCCCTGCATGCCCTGCGGGAAGGGGCTGGTCTCAAGGATCGCGGCGCCGTTATAGACCTTGACGAAGCTGTCGTAGTCCACCGCATAGGCAATCGCCTTGCGCAGGTTGATATCCTTGGTCGGGCCGGTCTGGGTGTTGAACTTGATGCCGAAGGTGGTCATGCCGGCATGGCTCTGCACCACGATGCCCTTGGTGCTCTTGATCTGGTCATAATCGTCGGGCGTCAGGCCCTCGACGATATCGGCCTCGCCACGCTGCAGGGCGGCCTTCTGGGCTGCCGGTTCGCGGATGATCTTGTAGATGATGCCGGCCGGGCGGTTCTTCTCGCCCTGCGGCCAGCCCTTCCAGTAGTTATCCACCGCGACCAGCTCGTACAGCACATTCTGCTCCCAGCGCTTGGTCTTGAACGGGCCGCTGCCGGCCGCATTCTCGGTCAGCCACTTCTGGCCGTAATCGCCATCTACCTCATTGGCCTTCACCTGCTTGGGGTTGACGATATACCACCACGGAATCCAGCTGATGAACGGCGCGTAGGAGGATTTCAGGTTGAAGCGGACGGTATGGGCATCCACCACCTCGATGCCCGACGGATCGAGCACATCCTTCAGCATCCAGGCCACGCCCTTGTTCAGCTTCAGGCCGCGCTCGAAGGAATAGCGCACCGCTTCGGCATCCACCGGGTCGCCATTGTGGAACTTGGCGTTCCTCACCAGATGGAAGGTCCAGGTCTTGGCATCCGGGCTCGATTCCCACTTCTGTGCCAGCCAGGGTTCGATCTTGGCCGGATTGCCGTTGTATTTGGCCATCGCGTCATAGAGCGACTGCTGCATCATGCGGATCGACCAGTCGTAGCGCACATGCGGATCGATCACGGGCACCTGCTGGCGGCCGCCGAACACGATCACCTTGCGATCGCCGACGCGTTCAAAGGCGGCGGCCGGCAATGCGGCTGTGGACAGAAGTGCTGCGGCAAGGCCGAGCATGACGAATTTCTTCATGGCAGAAGCTCCCCTTTGGTTTCCCTGATGTCAGATGATTTGCTGCACGGCCCCGGCGACGATGCGTCGCGCCAGCAGAACCGGCTTGTTGGTAACGGCAGCGGCTTTGGCGCGCATTGCTTCGGAATAGCCCATGCAGTGCATGACGATCAGGTCGCAGTCGGCCACTTCGCGCGCGGCGGCTTCCAGCCGGTCGCCGCTATAGGGCGAATAATGTGTCGCCTTGATCTTGCGGTCGGCATCGGACTGCACATGGAATTCCTGCACCTGGCGTTCCAGCGGCAGGATGACGCCGAGATTCTGGCAGCCGAGCGAAAAGGCATCGACGGTGGCATCGACCACGCGCTGCGATTCGATCAGCAGCGTCTTGCTGCCCAAGTGGTCGAAATGGCCGGTGCAGAGCAGGGTGATGGCATCGAAGCCTTCGCCATCCAGGCGGTCGAACAGGGCCTGCAGGCGGTCGCGGGTCTGGTCCTTGCCGATCACCACCTCGCTGCCGTCGCGCATGCGGGTGCACAGGCTGGTTTCGTCGGCGCGCGGCGCCATTGCGGCCACTTCGGCGGTGGTCAGGTCATCCAGGGCGCCGAATTCCACGGCATCGATCTTGCTGCCAATCCGCGTGAGGATTTCCGGCGTCAGGTCGATGCGTGGCGACTGGCCGATGGTGACGAAAGCGATACGCGGGGCATGCGGCATGGCCGGCCTTCCTGTGAGATGCGACTCTGTCGTCTGCAGTCAGGAAGGCTATGCCATGGCCGGCAAAGGGCAAATACGGGTGAACACTTACAGGGCCGGCTCGGGGCCCTGTTCCCGTTGCGCGTTTTTTGTGCGCTGCGGCAGGATTTTGGTCTCGGCCACCCGGTCAGCGGTCGGCGTGCTGTGCCGCCAGAACCAATCTGATCAAGGCGCCAACCGAGCCGGCCTCCATCTTTTCCATCACCTTGGCGCGATGGATTTCAACCGTGCGCGGACTTATATCCAGCTGGCGCGCAATGGCCTTGTTGGACAGTCCCTCGGTGACCAGGGACATCACCTGCCGCTCGCGCGGCGTCAGCTTGTCGATGCGGTCATCCACATCGCTGCGGGCCGGCACGACCTCCGCTGCCGCCGGTGGCAGCGCCCGCATGCCTGGATCGAGCAGCAAACGGATCGCGCCGGCCACCATGCGGCGGGCCAGGATCACCTGCTTGCCGGTGTGGCGGGTAATGATGACGCGATCGGCTTCGGTGAAGCTGACGGAATTCAGCACGATCAGGTCGCAGGAATCGAGATCGGTGGCAGCTTCGCGCAGGCTGTCCGCCACGCCGCTTTCGGCATAGCTGAAGCGCAGCGACAGGCCGGGCACGGAATAGCCGGCATTTTCGGCGATCTGGCGATGGGTGGGATAAATCACGCCGACGGTCTGGCCGGCAGCGGCGATGGCGTCGATCGAGGCCTCCATGGCGCGCTGGGCGTTCACCATGGGGCAGGGACTTTCGAACTCGCGGAACAGGCCGGTCGACAGGATCACCACCAGGTCGAACCGCTGGCTGTCGAGCGAGCGGCAGATCGCTTCCAGCCGTTCGGCGACCCGGGGCTTGGACACCAGAACCTCGCGGCCGTCGCGCAGGCGTGTGATCAGGCAGTATTCGTCGGCCTGCGGGGCCAGGGCGGCGATCTCGCCATCGCTCAGGCCGTCCAGCGCGCCAAACTCTTCCACCTCAACGGGCACCGGCATATGGGCCAGGATATCGGGCAGCACATCGGCCCGCGGGGTCTGCCCCACGGTCAGGCTGGCCACACGGCGGCGCAATGATGAATTCGTAG
>NZ_JAOZVR010000107.1 GCF_025869515.1 Ferrovibrio sp. | reverse complement strand
ATATGGCAATCGTGGCCGGGAACTGTGTCTCTACGGTTACACTCATGTCGAGAACTAATCACTTTGTATAAAATCTGTGCAATGACCATCGGTAATTTAATTTCAATCCTTCCAATCACAACGCAGCCGGGGAAATCCACCCCGATTCCCTATCAGGAGAAGATGCCATGACGTCGGCGCAGCCTCTGGTCATCATCGAGTCGCCCGGCGAATCCGCCCCCGGGATTCCGCCCGGCGTGCAGGTCATCCGCCTGAACTATCCGGCCAAGCGCAACGCCCTGTCGCTGGAACTGCGGGCCGAACTGATGACAGCCGTGGAGGCCGCCATGGCTGATCCGGCGGTGCGTGCCATCGTGCTGACCGGTACCGGCAGCGCCTTCTGCGCCGGCGGCGATATCTCTTCGATGCAGAATGTGGCCGGGGTGGCCGGGCGGCAGCGGCTGGCCAATCTGCACCGTCTGGCCCGCCTGCTGCTCGCCGGACCCAAGCCGGTGATCGCCGCAGTGGAGGGCTTCGCCTATGGCGCCGGCATGTCGCTGGCGCTGCTCTGCGACCAGGTGGTGGCGGCCAATGACGCGAAATTCTGCTGCTCCTTCGGCAAGGTCGGCCTGATGCCAGACATGGCGGCGCTGTGGACCGTGCCGCAGCGCGTCAATGCCGGCTGGGTGAAACGCCTGCTGATGCTGGCCGAGGAGATCGACGGCGAGACCGCCGGCCGCATCGGCCTGGCCGACCAGGTCACCGCACCGGGCGAAGCGCTGCCTGCCGCGCTCGCGCTGGCGGCGAAATTCGCCGCCCTGGCGCCGCTGCCGGTCGGTTTCATCAAGGCGACCCTGGCGCGCGGGCCGCAGCCTCTGGACGCCCTGCTGGCGCAGGAGGCGGATGGGCAGGCGCTGCTGTTCAACTCGGCGGATTTCGCCGAAGGGCGCGATGCCTTCCTGGCCAAGCGCAAGCCGGTTTTCGCGGGTCGCTAATTCAATTTGTTTCTGCCGTTGCGGAAGCCGCCGCAGCCGCTTGCGGCGGTTTTGGCGCGCCCATAGACTGCGCGCCATAATCCATAAGGTTTTACAGGAGGAAACCGATGCTGGGCCTGGTTCAGGACCGTCCGTTGCTGATTTCGCAGCTGATCGAATATGCCGCGCTGTACCACAGCAAGACGGAGATCGTGACCCGCACGGTGGAAGGTCCGATCCACCGCTACACCTATCGCGACCTGCGCGACCGCTCCAAGCAGCTGGCCAACGCGCTGACCCGGCTCGGCGTCAAGCTCGGCGACCGCATCGGTACGCTGGCCTGGAACACCTACCGGCATTTCGAGCTCTATTACGGCGTCTCGGGCATGGGCGCGGTGCTGCATACCGTCAACCCGCGGCTGTTCCCCGAGCAGATCGACTACATCGTCAACCATGCCGAAGACCAGTATCTGTTCTTCGACCTGACCTTCCTGCCGCTGCTCGAGAAGCTGGCGCCGCAGCTCAAGACCGTGAAGGGCTTCGTGCTGCTGAGCGACGCGGCGCATATGCCCAAGGACAGCAAGATCCCCAACCTGCTGTGCTACGAGGATCTGCTGGTGCAGGAGAAGCCGGATTTCGCCTGGCCGGAATTCGATGAACGGACAGCGTCCTCCCTTTGCTATACATCGGGCACCACCGGCAATCCGAAGGGCGTGCTGTATTCGCATCGCTCGACCGTGCTGCATTCCTACGCGGTCTGCCAGCGCGACGGCCTCAATCTCGGTTCGGGCGACTCTGCGCTGGTGATCGTGCCGCTGTTCCATGCCAATGCCTGGGGCGTGCCCTACGGCGCGGCGATGTGCGGCGCCAAGCTGGTCTTCCCCGGCCCGGCGCTGGACGGCAAGAGCGTGTACGAGCTGCTGCGCGACGAGAAATGCAACTTCTCGCTCGGCGTGCCCACGGTCTGGCTCGCCTTCTTCCAGTATATCGACGCCACGCCCGGCCTCGATGTGAAGAAGGACATCCTGATCCAGCGCTGCGTGATCGGCGGCTCGGCCGCGCCGCGCGCCATGATCGAGCGTTTCGCCAAGCAGCTCGACTGCTTCGTCATCCATGCCTGGGGCATGACCGAGATGTCGCCGCTCGGCACCACCGGCAACCTGCTGAAGAAGCATGCCGACCTGCCGCTCGACAAGCGCATCGATGTGCAGTCCAAGCAGGGCCGCACCGTCTATGGCGTCGAGATCAAGATCACCGACGACGACGGCAACGAGCTGCCGCGCGACGGCAAGGCCTTCGGCAACGTCAAGGTGCGCGGCCCCTGGATCACGCGCGGCTATTTCCGCGGCGAGGGCGGCAACGTGCTGGATAACGAAAGCTGGTTCACCACCGGCGACGTCGCCACGCTGGACGAAGACGGCTACATGCAGATCACCGACCGCTCGAAGGACGTGATCAAGTCGGGCGGCGAGTGGATTTCCTCGATCGACCTGGAGAATGCCGCGGTCGGCCACCCCGCCGTGCAGGAAGCCGCGGTGATCGGCGTGCATCACGAGAAATGGCAGGAGCGCCCGCTGCTGCTGGTGATCAAGAAGGCCGGCCAGGAGGTCAGCCGCGACGAGATGCTGAGCTTCCTCGAAAGCCGCGTCGCCAAATGGTGGCTGCCCGACGATGTGGTTTTCGTCACCGAGCTGCCGCATACCGCCACCGGCAAGCTGCTGAAGGTGAAGCTGCGTGAGCAGTTCAAGGACCACAAGCTGCCGACAGCCGGCGCGTAAGCGCCGCGTTCGGCAAGTCGACGAAGGGCCGCCTCTGTGGGGCGGCCTTTTTCGTTTCAGTTCCCGCCGTCGCGGCCGGCCTTGCCGGCGCGGGCCGCCAGCAGCTGGCGGATGCGGCGGATGACATCCTCCGCCTCGTAGGGCTTCTGCATGAACGGCCCGTCCTCGCACAGGCCGGCGGCGGCATCGGCGGCTTTTGCCGCGCCCGAGGTGATGATGACATCGACGCCGGGGCGAGTCTGCCGCACCCAGCGCGCGAGGCCGAAGCCGTCCATCTCGCCCGGCATCTGCACGTCGGTGAACACCACATCGACCTCGATATCGGCCTGGAACAGCGCCACCGCCTCTTTCGCGTTGCCGGCTTCGATCACCACATAGCCGCAGTCGCGCAGGTATTCGGCGATCACCATGCGCACCAGCACCTCGTCCTCGACCACCAGCACCACGGCGCGGTCGTCGCCGGCTTCGGCTGTGGTGCGGTCGTCTCGGGCGGAAGCCATCATGTGCAAATCTCCTCGGGCAGAGCAGAACGCGTGAGGGAACCCCTTGTTCCGGTGAGACAATCAGGGGCGCCCGCCCGGCCAGACTGCACGGCCGGGCGGCGCCTGTCCTGCAACAAATTCGGCTTATCCCCGGCTTATTTTTGCTCTCGACAGGCTTATCCGCGCTGATGCCGGCGTTATTCCGGCTTATCGATACCTTATCCCAAGCTTATTTCGGCTTATCCGGTGCTTATTCCGGTTTGTTCCCGTTCTCGTTGTCCAGTGCGGCGTCCATCTCCCGTACAGATGATTGCGTTGAAAACAGCGATTGCGCTAAGAACATAGAGGGTATATATTGTAGGAATATTATCAAGAAATTTATTTCGAAAGCGATACCCGATGGCACTTCAGCCACCCGACGACAATGACCCTTTCGACTTCTCCGGCTCGGTCGGCCGCCATGGCGATATGCCATCGACCGATATTGTGGCTGCCGAACGACATCGCCAGACCGGCGAGCCGGTCGGCTTCAACAGCCAGTCCGACATCCGGCGCGATTTGGCCGAGCGTGTTGGTTTGGAATGGGAGCGGCATCTTAAGAGCAACAACAAGCGATAGATCACCATCATGACCGATCAGCCAATCTATCCCTCGATGCGTGTCCGGTATCTATATATGACGGATACGGACTGGCGCGGCTTCGCCGATGCGCTGGCCGGGACTTTTCCGATGTTCCGCTATTATGCCGGAACGCCCTGGCAGCGATTTTACGATCCCGCGCCGATGGAAAAAACAGTCTTTCACAAGCATATGTTCGACCTGCCAGGCATCGAAACCAAATGCGAGGCGATGGCGGTGTTCGACGAAGACCGGTACGAATCGAATATGCAGTGGGAAATCGATGATCGCGGTCTGGGGCGTTGGGTGGTGAAGAAGGATGCGGAAGGTAAGAGAAGAAAGAATCCGTATTTCATGATCCAAATCTGGTACATGTTCGGGCCAGCTTTGCAGCAGAACTGGAAGATGCTCCCACAGAGCGACTGCACCTTCTATTGCGATCCCGGGAACCGCGAGCATGACGCAATGTCGCGTCGCTTTTATCGCCTGCTGGGAAAGTTCTGCACCAATCGCAATCAGGTCAGCTTCGACTTGCCCAGCCGCAAGGTGACGCATCTCCATGACAAGGGATCCTTGTTCTGGTTCGGCCATGATGCAATCCGCTGGGCGAATGAAGATCCGCAACGCTACATGCATTACTCGGAACACTCATCCATGCGACCGATGGATCCGGAAAACCCGCCTGCCGTCGGCTCGATCATCTGAGCGGTCCGGTCAGCTCAATCCCGCCGATACACCGCCGCCTCGTCCGCCGCGCCGCCGTCCTCCACCTTCACGCGGCCGTCCTCGGCCATGTGGATCAGATGCGCCAGCACCGAACGCGCCGCCGCCGGATGCAGGTATTTCGGAATATCGGCATACATCGCGCCCACCATCTGCGGGATGGTCTGCGGTCCGGCCTTCAGGCAGTCCATGATCTGTGCCTCGCGCCCCTGGCGGTGTTTGATCAGCGCGCGCGCGAAATGCTGCGGTGAATGGCCGGTATTCATCGCGTCGATCGGCGCGCCATGGGTGGGGTAGTAGCGCACGTCGTCGCGCGGCAGCAGCCGGTTCAGGCTGGCATAGTAATCCGCCATGCTGCCGTCGGGCGGCGAGATCACCGTGGTCGACCAGCCCATCACATGGTCGCCGCTGAACAGCGCCTTCTCCTCATGCAGCGCGAAGCACAGATGATTGGAGATATGGCCGGGCGTGTGCAGCGCGCTCACCGTCCAGCCCTTGCCCTGCAGCACCTCGCCATCCTGCAGCAGATGGTCGGGCATGAAATCGTGGTCGCCGCCTTCCTCCACCGCGAGGCTGCCTTTCGGCTGCGGATGCGGACCGAAGGCCCAGGTCTGTGCGCCGGTGCGCGCCTTCAGCAGCGCCGCGCCCGGCGAATGGTCGCGATGGGTATGGGTGACCAGGATGTGGCTGACCGTCTCGTCGCGCAGGTTGTCGAGCAGCGCCTCGACATGCGCCGGATCGTCGGGGCCGGGATCGATGACGGCGACGCCATCGCCATGGCCGAGGATATAGGTGCCGGTGCCATGGAAGGTGAAAGCCGAGGGATTCTGCGCAATGACGCGGCGCACCAGCGGCGACAGGCCGCTGACCGTTCCGTAGGCAAACTGCAACTCTTTGATGAAGGGAATGGACATGCCGGTTCCTTGAGCAGTTTCCCGGGGTGGTTTCCGGGCGGGCGTGGAGCGGAGCAGGGGCGAAAATTGACGCTACGTCAAGTGATTAGCATTCATCCGAGCGTGAAAGCGATTGACCTGTGCGGCGTGGCTTCCGTAATCTGCCACCCAATCAGGGCGGCACCAAGAACCGCCTGACATCTTTGGGAGGATGGACGCTGTCCGAGATTGTCCAGTTGCTGCTGAACGGGCTGGCGGCAGGCTGCATTTACGGCCTGATCGCGCTCGGTTTTGTGCTGATCTACAAAGCCACCGAGATGGTGAATTTCGCCCAGGGCGACCTGCTGATGCTGGGCGCCTTCGTGGCCTTTTCGCTGATCGAGGGCTTCGGCCTGAACTACTGGCTCGCCTTCCTCGGCGCCGTGCTGTTCATGGCGGTGTTCGGCTACCTGCTCGATACGCTGATCCTGCGGCAGGTGATCGGCCAGCCGCAGTTTTCCGTGGTCATGCTCACCATCGGGCTGGGCTTCCTGTTCCGCTCCGGCGCCTCGATGATCTGGGGCACCGAGACGCGCGCCTTTGCCACGCCGTTCACCGATGGCGTCACCCGGGTCGGCGGCTTCATCGTCGCCGATGTCAACGTGTCGATCGTGGTCGGCACGGCGATCCTGTGCGGCGCGCTCTATGCCTTCTTCCGCTTCACCCGCATCGGCGTCGCCATGCAGGCGGCGTCGCAGAACCAGCTGGCGGCCTATTACATGGGCATCCCGGTGAAGATGGTGTTCTCGCTGGTCTGGGCGATTTCGGCCGGCGTCGCCGCCGTGGCCGGCATCCTGCTGGCGCCGGTGTCGCTGATCGACACCACCATCGGCCTGCTGGGGCTGAAGGCTTTCGCCGCCGCCGTGCTGGGCGGTTTCGGCTCGATCCCGGGCGCGGTGATCGGCGGGCTGGTGATCGGCGTGATCGAGCAGTTCTCCGGCATCTATCTGCCGGAAGGCTTCAAGGATGTCGCCGCCTATATCGTGATCCTGCTGGTGCTGTTTGCCCGGCCGCAGGGCCTGTTCGGCAATATCGGCCGCAAGCGCGTGTAAGGAACAGACAGTCATGCGCTTCTTCTTCAAGACCGACTACAACCAGGACATCGACCTGTTCCGCGACAACACGGACCGGTTCTGGTACGGCCTGCTGGTCCTGGTGCTGCTGGCCGCGCCCTTCGTGCTGGAGGATTTCTGGCTCGGCGAGATTTCCTACGTCTTCATCCTCTCCATCGTCGGCATCGGCCTGATGCTGCTGACCGGCTATACCGGCCAGGTGTCGCTCGGCCATGCCGCCTTCCTCGGCATCGGCGCCTATACCCATGCCATCCTGCTCAATCTCGGCGTGCCGTTCTTCATCTCGATCCCGGTCGCCACGCTGCTCTCGGCGGTGATCGGCGCCGTGATCGGCCGGCCGGCGCTGCGGCTCACCGGTGTCTATCTCGCCATCGCCACGCTGGCCTTCGCCTTCATCATCGAGCAGATCCTGATCCGCTGGGAACATGTCACCGGCGGCTTCAAGGGCTTCGCCGTCGACCGGCCGGAAGTGTTCGGGATTTCCATCGTCGACGACGTGCCGTTCTACTACATCGCCTTCGGCGCCCTGGTGCTGGCAGTGCTGGCGGCGCTCAACCTGCTGCGCTCGCCCACCGGCCGGGCTTTCGTGGCGATCCGCGATTCGGAAATCGCCGCCCAGTCGATGGGCGTCAACCTCGCCGCCTACAAGACGCTGGCGTTTTCGCTCTCGGCCGGCTTCACCGGCTTCGGCGGCACGCTGTTCGCCCACAAGATCGGCTACCTGGCGCCGGATGCCTTCAACATCCTGCTCTCGATCCAGCTGCTGCTGATGGTGGTGGTCGGCGGGCTCGGCTCGCTGCACGGCGCGATCTACGGCGCCATCTTCGTCGGCTCGCTGCCGCAGCTGATCGCCATCCTGCGCGACTACCTGCCGGAAAGCGTCTCGCGCCAGCCCGGCCTGGAACCGGGCATCTTCGGCCTGATCCTGGTCTTCTTCATCCTGTTCGAGCCGCTCGGCATCTACGGCCGCTGGCTCAAGGTGAAGCTCTATTTCTCGCTCTTCCCGCTCTACAAGAAGGCGACCTTCAAGCGCCAGAAGACCTACACCAAATCGGAGCGCAACCGGTGACGCTGTTTCAGGCCGATAACCTCGCCATCAACTTCGGCGGCATCAAGGCGGTCGACGGCGTCAGCTTCGACGTGCAGAAGGGTCAGGTCTTCACCATCATCGGCCCGAACGGCGCCGGCAAGACCACGGTGTTCAACCTGATCAGCCGCATCTACGACCCGACCAGCGGCGCGCTGCGCTTCGAGGGCAACGACATCACCCAGGTGGCGCCGCACAAGATCGCCGCGCTCGGCATCGCCCGCACCTTCCAGAATATCGAGCTGTTCGAGCATGCCACCGTGCTGCACAACCTGCTGCTCGGCCGCCATGCCCATCGCGGCGGCAATATCGCCTCGCAGCTGCTGTTCCTGCCCAGCGTGCGCAAGATGGAGCTGGCGCATCGCGAGAAGGTCGAGCATGTGATCGACTTCCTCGACCTGCAGCATTACCGCGACACCTATATCGTCAACCTGCCCTACGGCGCCCGCAAGGTGGTGGAGCTGGCGCGCGCGCTGTGCACCGAGCCGAAGCTGCTGCTGCTCGACGAACCCTCCTCGGGCCTCAATACCGAGGAAACCGAGGACATGGCCTTCTGGATTCACGACATCCGCAACGAGCTCGGCATCACCGTGCTGATGGTCGAACACGACATGGGCCTGGTCAATGAGGTGTCGGACCGCGTACTGGCGCTGAATTACGGCCGCGTGCTGGCGCTGGGCACGCCGTCGGAGGTGCAGAGCCATCCCGAAGTCATCAAAGCCTATCTGGGAGGCTGAGATGAGCGCCGCACCCGCCGTCACGCAGCAGACCATCGAGCAGAAGCTGGCCAACCCGCCGCTGCTGAAGCTGTCGAATATCGAGACCTTCTACGGCCCGATCATGGCGATCCGCGGCGTCAGCCTGCAGGTGCCCGAGGGCAGCATCGTCACGGTTCTCGGTGCGAACGGGGCCGGCAAAACCACGATCCTGAAGACCATCTGCGGGGTGATGGACCCGCAGAAGGGCAGCGTGGTTTTCAACGGCCAGGAAATCCAGAAAATGGATCCTGACAAGGTGATGCGGCTCGGCATCGGCCATGTGCCGGAGGGCCGCGAAACCTTCCCGTTCCTGACGGTGAAGGAAAACCTGATGATGGGCGCCTTCACCCGCAAGGATGCCGATGGCGTGGCCAGGGACATGGAGCTGGTCTACGGCTATTTCCCGCGCCTGAAAGAGCGCGAGAACCAGGCCGCCGGCTCGATGTCGGGCGGCGAGCAGCAGATGCTGGCGATCGGTCGCGCGCTGATGGGCCGGCCCAAGCTGTTGCTGCTCGACGAGCCCTCGCTCGGGCTTTCTCCGAAACTGGTGAAGGAAATCTTCGAGATCATCGTGCGCATCAATGCCGAGCAGGGCACCACGATCCTGCTGGTCGAGCAGAATGCCAATGTGGCGCTGCATGCTGCGCATTACGGCTATGTGCTGGAAGTCGGCCGCATCGTGATGGCCGATACCTGCGCGAAGCTGCTCGAGAAGGAAGACATCAAGGAATTCTATCTCGGCATGAAGGAACAGGGCGTGCGCGGCAAGCGGCGCTGGAAGAAACGGAAAACGTGGCGTTAATCACTTGGGCGCCAGGCGCCACAGGGAGGCTGGTATGAGTGCCAAGACGGTCGACCCGAAAACCGGCATTGCCATCGATGCCGATATCCTCGCCATCATCGAACGCGACACCCTGCCGCGCTATTTCTGGCGCAAGGTGGCCGAGCGCGGCGACAAGGTGGCTTTGCGCGAGAAGGATCTCGGCATCTGGAATTCGATCACCTGGCGGCAGTATGGCGACAATGCCAAGCATGCCGGCTTAGGGTTTGCCGCGCTCGGCGTGAAGCGCGGCGAGGTGGTCTCGATCATCTCCGAGGGCAATCCGCAATGGCTCTATGCCGATCTCGGCAGCCAGGGCATCGGCGCCGTCACCAACGGCATCTACACCACCGATTCCGCCAAGCAGGTGGAATACATCTGCAACGACAGCCGGACGGTGGTCTACATCGCCGAGAATGACGAGCAGCTCGACAAGATTCTGGAAGTGCGCGACCGCTGCCCGAGTTTGCGCAAGATCGTCGTCATCGACATGGAAGGCCTGGCCGATTTCCGCGATCCGATGGTGATCAGCTTCGATGCGCTGCTGCAGCTCGGCCGCGACTATGAGAAGGCCCATCCGGCCTTCTGGGAAGACCAGCTCAAGCTCGGCCGGCCCGACGACCTCGCCATCCTGATCTACACCTCGGGCACCACCGGGGCGCCGAAGGGCGCGATGATCAGCCATCGCAACCTGGTGTTCCAGATGGAGACTGCCGGGCGGCTGCTGGAGCAGGGCGAGACCGACGAGCAGCTCAGCTTCCTGCCGCTGTGCCATATCGCCGAACGCGGCTTCACCCTGCTGTGGCCGATCCGCTCCGGCTCGACGGTGAATTTCGCCGAAAGCCCGGAAACCATCCCGCAGAACCTGCAGGAGGTGCAGCCCACCGTGTTCTTCGCGGTGCCGCGGCTCTGGGAGAAGTTCTATTCCGGCATCGCCATCCGCATGAAGGATGCCACCGGACTGGGCAAATTCGCCTACAGGACGGCGCTCGGCATCGGCTACAAGATGGCGCAATGCCGGCTCGAGCGGCGCACGCCCTCGCCCGGTCTGAAGCTCGCCTTCTGGCTGGCCGACCATCTGGTGCTGAAGAACATCAAGCGCATCATCGGCATCGACCGCTGCAAATGGCTGGTCACCGGCGCCGCCCCGATCTCGCCCGACCTGATCAAGTGGTACCTGGCGCTCGGCAAGGACATGCGCGAGGTTTACGGCCAGACCGAGAATGTCGGGCTCGCCACCTCGCCGCAGATGGACGAGATCAAGCTCGGCATGATCGGCCAGGCTGTGCCGAATACCGAGGTGAAGATCAGCCCGGACGGCGAGATCCTGCTCAAGGGGCCGCATGTCTTCATGGGCTACCTGAACAACCCGACCAAGACGGCGGAGACCATCGTCGATGGCTGGCTGCATACCGGCGATGTCGGCGTGGTCGACAACGAGGGCTGGTACCGCATCACCGACCGCATGAAGGACATCATCATCACCGCGGGCGGCAAGAACATCACGCCGTCGGAAATCGAGAACCAGCTGAAATTCAGCCCCTATGTCTCGGATGCAGTGGTGATCGGCGACCGCCGCGCCTATCTGACCTGCCTGATCATGATCGACCACGACAACGTGGTGAAATACGCCCAGGATCTCAACGTGCCCTTCACCAACTTCGCCTCGCTGTGCCGGGCCAAGGAAGTGCAGGAACTGATCTGGAGCGAGATCGAGAAGGTCAACAAGAACTTCGCCCGTGTCGAGACGATCAAGAAATTCCGCCTGATCGACCAGCAGCTCACCGCCGAGGATGACGAACTGACTCCGACGATGAAGCTGAAGCGCAAGTTCGTGAACGAGAAATACAAGCCTCTGATCGAGGAAATGTATGCCGGCGCCTGACGGCGACCGGCGAAGTGTAAGCTGATCCAACGGTTTACTGAAAAAGGGAGAATGAGGATGCGTACGAGAATTGTAGCCGCCACGGCGGCTTTTGCGGCGGTTGTCGGCCTCGCCGCGACCGCGGAGGCCCAGGCGGTTCGCGGCGTCAGCAAGTCGGAAGTCGTGATTGGCCAGCATACCGATCTCAGCGGCCCGGCGGCGTCCTATGGCGTGCATGTGTCGAATGCCATGCGGCTGTATTTCGACCGGATCAACGGCGAAGGCGGCATCCATGGCCGCAAGCTGCGGCTGATCGTGGAAGATCACCAGTATCAGGTGCCACGCGCGGTGCAGGCGGCCAACAAGCTGATCAACCGCGACAAGATCTTCCTGATGGCCGGCGCGCTCGGCACGCCGATGAACAACGCGGTGTTCCCCGACCAGTTCAAGGCCGGCGTGCCCAACCTGGCGCCGCTGACCGCTGCCCGCTCGATGGCGGAGCCGTTCCATCCGCTGAAGTTCCAGACCTTCTCCAGCTACTATGATCACACCCGCGCGGGCATCAAATACCTGGTAGCGAAGAACAGCCGCAAGAAGCTCTGCACGCTGTACCAGGACACCGATTTCGGCAAGGAAATCCTGGAAGCCGTGCAGGACCAGGCCAAGGCGATGAACATGCCGGTGGTTGAAACCGCCACCAACACGCCGATCGCTACCGACTTCACTGCGCAGATTTCCAAGCTGCGCACCGCCGGCTGCGACCTGGTGGCGATGGGCGCCATCGTGCGCGACGCCATCGTGCCCTATGCCACCGCGCGCAAGATGGGCTGGACCGATGTGGACTTCGTGTCGCAGTCGGCCAGCTTCGACCAGATCGTCGCTTCGGCGCCGGGCGGGTCGACCGAGGGCCTCTATGTGGGTGCCGGCACCGTGATGCCGTATCGCGACACCGCCTCGCCGCAGGTTGCGGCCTGGTGGGATGCCTACAAGGCCAAGTACAACAGCGATCCGAATATCGGTTCGGTTTACGGCCACAACATCGCCGACCTGATCGTCACGGCGCTCGATCGTGCCGGCAAGGACCTCACCACCGAGAAGTTCCTCAAGGCGCTGGAAGGCATCAGCGGCTATCGTGACATCTTCGGCGGTCCGGTGATCAGCTTCGGCCCGCAGAAGCATCAGGGCACCACCGACGTGCTGTTCTACCAGATCCAGAAGGGTCGCTTCGTGCAGATCGCCGACGGGCCGATCAAGTATTGATCTCAATCGTCTGGTTACGGCCTATTGCGAGAGGCCCGCGGGAAACCGCGGGCCTCTTTGCTTTTGTGCGTCGCAGCAACGCGATGCCGGCGCAGAATCCGTATAGGACCGCCCGGCACGGAGGACTAAGCTTCCCGGGTCAAGCTAAACCGCAAGACCACAAAAACGAGGGAGGTCCGCATGCGTAGGGTCCATGTGCTCACGGCCGCGGTCGTGACCGGTACAGTGGCAATCGCCGGCGCTGCTATGGCGCAGACCGGCAAGGTGCGTGGGGTAACCAAGAGCGAGATCGTCATCGGCATGCATACGGACCTGAGCGGCCCGGCGGCAAGCTATGGCGTGCATTCCTCGAATGCGATGCGGCTGCGCATCGACGAGGTCAACGAACAGGGCGGCATCTACGGCCGCAAGATCAGGCTGATCGTCGAGGACAACCAGTATCAGGTGCCGCGCGCCGTGCAGGCGGCCAACAAGCTGATCAACCGCGACAATATCTTCATCATGGCCGGCGCGCTCGGCACACCGATGAACAATGCGGTGCTGCCCGACCAGCTCAAGGCCGGCGTAATCAACTTCTCGCCGATCACGGCGGCGCGGCAGATGTCGGAACCGCTTCACCGGCTGAAATTCGCCGGCCTGTCGTCGTATTACGATCAGATCCGCGCCGGCATGAAATGGATGGTGGCCAACAAGGGCAAGAAGCGCTTCTGCACGCTGTATCAGGATACCGACTTCGGCAAGGAAATCCTGGAGGCCGTGCAGGACCAGGCCAAGGCGATGAACATGCCAGTGGTCGAAACCGCCACCAACAAGCCGGCGGATACCGACTTCACCGGGCAGATCACCAAACTGCGTTCCGCCAATTGCGACATCGTGGTGATGGGCACCATCGTGCGCGATGCCATCGTGCCCTACGGCACGGCGCGGAAGATGGGCTGGGACGTCGACTTCCTCGGCCAGTCGGCCAATTACGACCAGATCGTTGCCGGCGCGCCCGGCGGCGCGACGGAAGGCCTGTTTGTGATGGCCGGCACCGTGATGCCCTATCGCGATACGGCATCGCCGCAGGTGGCGGCCTTCATGGACAAGTACAAGGCCAAGTTCGGTGTCGACGTGAATATCGGCGCCGTCTACGGCTACGGTCTGATGGACCAGCTGATCTTCGCGCTTGATCGTGCCGGGAGGGACCTCAATACCGACAAGATGGTGGCGGCGATAGAAGGCATCCAGGGCTTCCGCGACATCTTCGGCGGCCCGGCGGTCAGCTATGGGCCGAACAAGCACCAGGGCGCCGACGAGGCTTTCCTGCATCAGGTGCAGAAGGGCCGCTTCGTGCAGATCGCCGGCCCGGTACGCTACGGCATGTAAGCGTTCCGGCGCCTGCCGGTGCGTTCCACGCTATCCGGCCGCGGCGCAGCCTGGCGCCGCGGCCGGTATTCTTTGAACCGCAGAAAACGAAAATCCGGAGGAAACATGCATAACCTGGGCAGAGTAACCCTTACCGCCGTCGCCGCGCTGCTGTTGCTGCCGGCCGGTCAGGCCGCGGCGCAGAAGCAGCAGGGCGTGACCAAGACCGAAGTGATCATCGGCACTCATACCGACCTGTCCGGTGTGGCGGCCGCTTTCGGCGTGCATTCCTCCAACGCGGCGCGCATGCGTTTCGACGAGGTGAATGCCCAGGGCGGCGTGCAGGGCCGCAAGATCCGCTACATCATCGAGGACAGCCAGTATCAGGTGCCGCGCGCGGTGCAGGCCGGCAACAAGCTGATCAACCGTGACAAGGTCTTCCTGATCCTGCTCGGCGCCGGCACGCCGATGAACAACGCCGTGATACCCGACCAGCTCAAGGCCGGGGTGCCGAACTTCTTCCCGCTCAGCTGGGCGAAGCAGCTTTACGAGCCGTTCCATCCGATGAAATGGGCGGCCGGTGCCTCGTATTACGCGCAGATGCGCGGCGCGGTGAAGCATTTCGTCGAGAAGCGGGGCAAGAAGACGGTCTGCGCGCTGTATCAGGATACCGATTTCGGCCGCGAGATTTTCGAAGGGGCGCGCGACCAGCTCGGGGCGATGAATGCCAAACTGGCGGATGCCACCACGCATAAGCCCACCGACACCGACTTCACCGCGCAGATGACCAAGCTGCGGGCGGCCAATTGCGACCTGATCGCGCTCGGCTCGATCATCCGCGATACCATCCTGGCCTACAGCACCGCCCGCAAGATGGGCTGGACGGTCGACATGGTCGGCACCACGGCGGCTTTCGATCTCAATGTCTCGGGTGCGCCGGGCGGGGCCACCGAGGGCCTCTATACGATGACGCAGATCGAGGCGCCGTATCCCGACTCCGCCAATCCGGCGATCCGGCAGTGGGTGGAGAAGTATCGCGCCAAATACAACACCGATCCCAATCCGGCGGCGCAGTTTTCCTATGTCGCCGCCGACCTGATCGTCATGGGGCTGGACCGCGCCGGCAGGGACCTCACCACGGAGAGCTTCCTCAAGGCGATGGAATCGATCCAGGGCTACACCGATATTTTCGGTGGCCCGGTGATGACCTTCGGCCCGAACAAGCGCCATGGCAGCGAGTCGGTTTTCATGGTGCAGGTGAAGGGCGGTCGCTGGACCCGGGTGACTGAGTCGCTGGCGTTTTAGTGCTTTCGCTGGAGTGACGCTTCGTAACGCAGATCGTCACCCTCGGATTTATTCCAAGGGTCCATCTGCACCATCGGCGTATCGGAACGCGCGATGGACCCTAGGGACAAGCCCTGGGGTGACGGTTTGTGTGGCAGGGGTGAATGACAAAATAATGGATAGGGGATGCATTCCACGGCCCGGCATGGCACAACCAGCCGGGCCGTTTCATGTCAGGTCTGAGCCGCAGTCCCATGTCTGTCTTTCCCGTGCATACGCAAGTGTCCAACACGCCGCTCGGCATCGGCTACATCCTGATCGCGGTGTCGTTGTTCGGCATCATGGATGCGCTGGTGAAATGGCTCACGGCCGGTTATCCCACCGTGCAGATCATGTTCTTCCGCAGCCTGTTTGCCTTCCCGCCCATCCTGCTGATGGTGTGGCGCGGCGCCGGCGGCGCGGGTAATGATCTCGGCACCACGCTGGCCAATGCCCTGACGCTGCTGAAGACCCGGCAGCTGGCGGGCCATGGCCTGCGCTCGGTGTTCGGCTGCGGCGCCATGCTGCTGTTTTTCTACTCCTACCAGTTCCTGCCGCTCGCCGAGGTGACGGCGATTGCGTTTGCCGCGCCGATCTTCATCGCCTGCCTGTCGGTCTGGCTGCTGCAGGAACGCGTCGGCCTGCATCGCTGGTCGGCCATTATCGTGGGCTTTGTCGGCATGCTGGTGATCATCCGGCCCGGCAGCGGCATGCTGGAAAGCGCCAGCCTGATCGTGGTGATGGCGACCCTGCTTTACGCGCTCGCCATCATCCAGATCCGCAAGCTCAGCCGCCTGGAACCCTCCACCACCATTGCCTTCTGGTTCACGGCCTTCTGCACGCTGCTCACCGGGCTGGCGCTGCCGTTCTTCTGGGTGACGCCTGATTTCACCGACCTGCTGCTGCTGATCGGCACCGGCCTCATCGGCGGCACGGCGCAGCTGTGCATGACGCGCGCCTACGGGCTGGCGCCGGCCGCCGTGGTATCGCCGTTCGACTACACGCATCTGCTGTGGTCGGTGCTGATCGGCTGGTATGTCTGGGGCGATTTCCCGGACGTGCAGACCTGGATCGGCTGCGCCATCGTGATCGCCAGCGGGCTGTACATCCTGTATCGCGAGACAGTGAGGCGCGCGCCCGTGCCGCCCATTGTGACGGAGTAGGGTGGGTGACGGAGTAGGGTGGGTGACGGAGTAGGGCTCGCGCCTTCCACACAACGTCACCCTTGGGCCCGGCGGCTTTGCCGCCATACATATGCCTTCGCGCAAAGCGCGATGGCCAAGGGTCCATGCCATCCATCAGTGCATCGGCCAATAGATCTTCTTGGGCAGATGGACCCTCGGAATAAATCCGAGGGTGACGGTTGGGGAGGCGGCAGGAGAGCCGCGCGTCACCGCAGGATCAAGACAGATTTTTGGGAGAATTCGCGCGCTGGTCGGAGCGAGAGGATTCGAACCTCCGGCCCCTAGCTCCCGAAGCTAGTGCTCTACCAGGCTGAGCTACGCTCCGACCGGCGCGGGCCGACTGTATAACGCCTGAGGGGCGCCCCCGCAAGCGGCCCCCCGACAGGATTCGGGGCATTCCGGCAGGAATTTAGGATCGGCGGAAAATCATGCTGCACCAGCGGCTTAAAAGCCGCCCGGGCGCTGCGTCAGAGGGCGCGTTCGACGGCGAAATCGACCGCTTCGGCCAGCGCATCGCGCATTGCGCCGGCGGGGAAGGGGGCCAGCGCCTGACGCGACTTCTGGGCATAGAGCCGGGCGCGCGCCATGGTCTCCTGGATGGCGCCATGGCGCTCCATACAGGCCAGCGCCTGCGGCCAGTCCTCGGCCGTCTGTTCTTCCGGGCGCTCGATCACCCGGCGCCAGAAGCCGCGTTCGCTCTCGCTGCCCCTGGAGAAGGCGAGCAGCACCGGCAGGGTGATCTTGCCCTCGCGGAAATCGTCGCCGGTATTCTTGCCCAGCGTGGCGCCGTCGGAGGCATAGTCCAGCGCATCGTCGACCAGCTGGAAGGCGATGCCGAGATTGTGGCCGTAATCGTCGAGCGACTGCACCTCGGCCTGCGGCCGGTCGGCGATCACGGCGCCGACGCGGCAGGCGGCGGCAAACAGCGCCGCGGTCTTGGCCTTGATCACCTTCAGATAATCGCTTTCCAGCGAATTCATGTCGTTGGCGATCACCAGCTGCAGCACTTCACCCTCGGCGATTTCCGAGGATGCACCAGCCAGGATGCGCAGCACCTCCAGCGAGCCAGTTTCGACCATCAGCTGGAAGGCGCGGGTGAACAGGAAGTCGCCGACCAGCACGGAAGGCTGGTTGCCCCACAGCACATTGGCGGTGGCATTGCCGCGGCGGCGGTCGCTCTCGTCCACCACGTCGTCATGCAGCAGGGTGGCGGTATGGATGAATTCGACGCAGGTGGCCAGCAGCACATCCTTGTCGCCCTGGTAGCCGCAGAGCCGGGCGGCGCCCAGTGTCAGCAGCGGCCGGATACGCTTGCCGCCGGCGGCGATCAGATGACTGGCCAGTTCGGGGATCAGGCTGACATCGCTGGCCATGCGGGCGATGATCTCGCGATTCACCGCATCCATATGGGCCGCCACCAGGGCGCGCAACGGCTCGATGCTGGGCTTGGGGCCCGGCGCCGGCAGGTCTTGCAACGATTTGGAGGCGGTCTGCACCACGGTGGCCGAACCCATGATTGTGTCGAGCGGTCTGGCTGGAGCATAGTGGGCTGGCCGGGTCGGTCAAGCGCCGCTCATTTGCCAAGTTCCTCTTTCATATCAAATGCCTGACATCGATCACACACATGATGCTTTGCTGGGCGGCCTGATCCGCCTGAAACAGCCGCGCAAGGGCCAGCGGGCCAGCGCCGATGCGGTGATGCTGGCCGCCGCCATCGGCTGCCGGGCGGGTGCGCGGGTTCTGGAACTCGGCTGCGGCTCCGGCGTGGCCATGCTCTGCCTGGCCGCGCGGCTGAAGGCGATTACGGTTGCCGGCATCGAACTGCAGCCCGACCTGGCCGCGCTCTGCGCCCGCAATATCGAGGCCAATGGGCTGGGCGAGCGGCTCAGCGTATACGAAGGCGACATCCGTGCCCGGCGCATTGCCGGCCTGGCGCCCAACAGTTTCGACCAGGTCTTCGCCAATCCGCCGTATTTCGACATGGCGCGACATCGTGTCTCACCGCATGCCGGACGGGCCGCGGCGCGCGCCGAAGCCGAAGATGCCGATCTGGGCCACTGGATCGCCGCCATGCTGCGCTATGCCAGGCCCAATGCCGGCCTGACCCTGATCCACAAGGCCGAGCGGCTGGGCGACATCCTGGCGGCGCTGGACCGCAAAGCCGGCGCGATTCGGGTGATTCCGCTGTGGTCCAAGGCCGGCCAGCCGGCGAAACGCGTGATCGTGCGGGCGATCAAGGGCAGCAAGACGCCGCTGACGCTGACGCCCGGCCTGCTGCTGCACCGGCCCGACGGCAGCTACCTGCCGGAGATCGAGGCGGTGCTGCGCGATGGCGCCGCCCTGCCCGCGGTCTAGCGGCCGCAAGTCCGGGAGGGGGGCTTCCGGGCAGCCCTTGCGGCAGGCAGGACAAAGCCCCAGAATCAGACGTCCATATCCTGCTTCCGAGCCCGTATCCGCCCGCCATGCTGAAATACCTGCTGCTGATCGTGATCGTTGCCGCCGTCTGGTATGGCTGGCGCTATATCAATCGGAAGCCTGCGCCTAAAACCCCGGCTGCGCCGCCGCCGAATCCGGCGACGCAGCAGCCCAAAGCCGTCGCCGAAGACCTGAAACCCTGCCCGGTCTGCGGCACCTACATGGTTGCCGGTCCGGACCAGTCTCCCGGCCAGACCTGCGGCCGTCCGGACTGTCGCCCGGCCTGAGCTGTCGGTCTGAATTTCCCGGCCTAAGTCGAAGCCCCCAATGGCTTGATTCCAAAGCCTGCGCTGGCTAAGGTCCGCCCGATTTCAAACCCTCCCAACGCACGCAAAGGCGAGAGCGCAAAGGACCCTGCGATGGCGCCCACCGGACCCGCTGCGGCTTCGTCGTTTCAGGATCTGATCCTTACGCTGCAGAGCTATTGGGCGCGGCAGGGCTGCCTGCTGCTGCAGCCTTACGACATGGAAGTCGGCGCCGGCACCTCCCACCCCGCCACCACGCTGCGCGCGCTCGGCCCCGAACCGTGGAGTGCCGCCTACGTGCAGCCCTCGCGGCGGCCGAAGGACGGCCGCTATGGCGAGAACCCGAACCGCCTGCAGCATTACTACCAGTTCCAGGTGATCCTGAAGCCGAGCCCGGCCAATGTGCTGGAGCTGTATCTCGGTTCGCTGGAGGCGCTCGGCATCTCGTCCAAGCGCCATGACATCCGCTTCGTCGAAGACGACTGGGAAAACCCGACGCTCGGCGCCTGGGGCCTGGGCTGGGAAGTCTGGTGCGACGGCATGGAGGTGACGCAGTTCACCTATTTCCAGCAGGTCGGCGGTTTCGACTGCACGCCGGTCTCGGCCGAGATCACCTATGGCCTGGAACGCCTGGCCATGTATGTGCAGGGCAAGGACAACGTTTACGACCTCGATTTCAACGGCCGTGGTGTGAAATACGGCGAGGTCTTCCTGCAGGCCGAACGCGAATTCTCCGCCTACAATTTCGAGCATGCCGACACCGAGCAGCTGTTCCGCCGCTTCGCCGATGTCGAGAAGGAATGCGTGGCGCTGATCGACAGGGGCCTGGCCCTGCCGGCCTATGACCAGTGCCTGAAGGCGAGCCATACCTTCAACCTGCTGGATGCGCGCGGCGTGATCAGCGTGACCGAACGCGCCGCCTATATCGGCCGCGTGCGGGCGCTGGCCAAGGCCTGCTGCACCCAGTGGCTCAAGGGCCGCGGCCATCTGCCGGCCGATCTGAAAGCGGAGGGCGCATGATGCTCGGCGAACTCCTGCTCGAACTGCATTCGGAAGAGATTCCGGCGCGCATGCAGCTGCGTGCCGCCGAGGACCTGCAGCGCCTGGTTACCGAAAGCCTGAAGAAGGCCGGGCTGAATTTCGACAAGAGCGAGGCCTATGTCACGCCGCGCCGGCTGGCGCTGGTGGTGCGCGGCCTGCCGCGCGTGCAGGAGGCGGTGCGCGAGGAGAAGAAGGGGCCCCGCGTGGGGTCGCCCGATGCCGCGATCCAGGGCTTCCTGCGCGGCGCCGGGCTATCCTCGCTCGACCAGTGCGAGAAACGCGATACCGGCAAGGGTGAATTCTGGTTCGCCGTGGTGGAGAAGCCGGGCGAGGCGACGAAAGACGCGCTCAGGCGCCTGCTGCCCGAGGCGCTGGCGCTGCTGCCCTGGCCGAAATCGATGCGCTGGGCCGATCACCCGTTGCGCTGGGTGCGGCCGCTGCACTCGATGATCTGCCTGTTCGAAGGCGAAACGGTGCCGTTCGTGTCCGGTCATCTCACCGCCGGCGACAGCACCTGCGGCCATCGTTTCCAGGCGCCGGGCCGCTTTGCCGTGCGCGACGCCACCGATTATCTGCGCCGGCTGCGTGCCGCCTATGTCGAGCCCGATTTCGCCGCGCGCCGCAGCGCCGTGCTGAAAGATGCCGGCTTCGCCGCCGCCAACGAGCAGCTGGTGCTGGTGGAGGATGCCGGTCTGGCCGACGAGGTGACCGGCCTGGTCGAACAGCCTGTCGTGCTGCTGGGCCGCATCCCGCAGCAGTTCATGGAGGTGCCGCGCGAGGTGCTGACCACCACCATGCGCTCGCACCAGAAGTATTTCGCGCTCAATACGAAGGACGGCGCGCTGGCGCCGCGTTTCGTCATCGTCGCCAACACGCTGACCGACGATGGCGGCAAACAGGTGATCGCCGGCAACGAACGCGTGCTGAACGCGCGCCTGTCGGATGCCAAATTCTTCTGGGACCAGGACCGCAAGCAGACGCTGGAAAGCCGCCTGCCGGCGCTGAAGGACATCGTCTTCCATGCCAGGCTCGGCACCGTGGCGCAGAAGGTCGAGCGCGTCGAACGGCTGGCCTACGAGATCGCCGGCAGTCTGCATGCCGATGCCAAGATGGCACGCCGCGCCGCCAAGCTGGCCAAGGCCGATCTGGTCAGCGGCCTGGTCGGCGAATTCCCCGAACTGCAGGGCGTCATGGGGCGTTATTACGCGCTGAACGACGGCGAGGCGCCCGAGGTGGCCGAGGCGATCGCGCAGCATTATGCGCCGCAGGGGCCGAACGACCGCTGCCCGACCGCGCCGGTCGCGGTGACGGTGGCGCTGGCCGAGAAGATCGACACGCTGGCCGGCTTTTTCGCCATCGACGAGAAGCCGACCGGTTCGAAGGATCCCTTCGCGCTGCGGCGTGCCGCGCTCGGGGTGATCCGCCTCATTCTGGAAAACAAGCTGGCGCTGCCGCTGCGCGCGCTGTTCCGCTCGGCGCTGTCGCTGCAGATCGTGCAGGCGGACGGCAAGCGCAATCCGACCGAGGAGCTGCTGCAGTTCTTCGTCGACCGCCTGAAGGTGCATCTGCGCGAGCAGGGCGTGCGGCACGATCTGGTCACCGCGGTCTTCGCCAAGGGCGGTGACGACGATCTGGTGCGCGTGCTGGCCAAGGTGGATGCGCTGCGCGGTTTCCTGACCGAAGGCGAGGGTGCCAATCTGCTGGTGGCCTATCGTCGCGCCAACAACATCGTGCGCGCCGAGCTGAAAAAGACACCGGATCTCAAGCTCGGCGACGTCGACGGCCGCCTGATCGCGCAGGACGAGGAGCGGACGCTGGTCACGGCGCTCGGCGACCTGCCCGGCGCAGTCCCGGGAAAGACACAGGACGAGGCGGATTTCCGCCACTATCTTGCCACACTTGCGCGGCTACGTGCGCCGGTCGACGCGTTTTTCGAACGCGTCACCGTGAATGCCGATGACACGGCCGTGCGACGCAATCGTTTGAGTTTGCTGTCGGCCGTCGCCGGCAGCATGGACCGTATCGCCGACTTTTCCCAGATCGAGGGGTAATACCGCCATGGCCACCAAAAAAGCCGCCAAGAAAAAAGTCGCCAGGAAGACCGCCAAG
This sequence comes from Ferrovibrio sp., assembly GCF_025869515.1. Lineage (GTDB taxonomy): Bacteria > Pseudomonadota > Alphaproteobacteria > Ferrovibrionales > Ferrovibrionaceae > Ferrovibrio. The sequence continues at coordinate 15,756 of NZ_JAOZVR010000107.1, read as the reverse complement.
CCGGCAGCCAAGGCGAGCAGCCGGGCCCAGGCAAAGTCCAGGGCAAAGTCCAAGGTGAAAGCGAAGAGCGCACCGAAGAAGGTCGCGCCGAAGAAGACTGCCACGAAGGTGTCGGCGCCCGCAAAGGGCAAGCTGGTCTACTCGTTCGGCGATGGCAAGGCCGAGGGCCGCGCCAACATGCGCGATCTGCTGGGCGGCAAGGGTGCCAATCTCGCCGAGATGTCGAATATCGGCCTGCCGGTGCCGCCGGGCCTGACCATCACCACCGAGGTCTGTACTGCCTACTACAAGAACGGCAAGCAGTATCCCAGGGAACTCAAGGGCCAGGTCGAGACAGCACTCAGCCGTGTCGAGAAGCTGGTCGGCGCCAAATTCGGCGACGCCAGGATGCCGCTGCTGGTCTCGGTGCGCTCGGGCGCGCGCGCCTCGATGCCGGGCATGATGGATACCGTGCTCAATCTCGGCCTCAACGATGCCACCGTCGAGGCGCTGGCCAAGCAGTCGGGCAACGAGCGTTTCGCCTGGGACAGTTATCGCCGCTTCATCCAGATGTACTCCAACGTCGTGCTCGATGTCGGGCACGAGCATTTCGAGGAACTGCTCGAAATGCACAAGGAGGAGCATGGCCTCAATCTGGATACCGAGCTGAAGGCCGAAGACTGGAAGCAGCTGGTTGCCGCTTACAAGAAGAAGGTGCAGCAGGAGTTGGGCCGGCCCTTCCCGCAGAATGTGCATGACCAGCTCTGGGGTGCCATCGGCGCCGTGTTCTCCAGCTGGATGAACCAGCGCGCCATCACCTATCGCAGCCTGCATAACATCCCGGCCTCCTGGGGCACGGCGGTGAACGTGCAGGCGATGGTGTTCGGCAACATGGGCGAAACCTCGTGCACCGGCGTCGCCTTCACCCGCGATCCGGCGACCGGCGAGAAAACCTATTACGGCGAATACCTGATCAACGCCCAGGGCGAGGATGTCGTGGCCGGCATCCGCACCCCGCAGCAGCTGACCAAGGAAACGCGCCTGAAGGTGGGCAACGAGATGCCTTCCATGCAGGAGGCGATGCCGACCACGTTCAAGCAGCTGGTCGGCGTGTTCCAGAAACTGGAAAAGCACTACCGCGATATCCAGGATATCGAATTCACCGTCCAGCAGGGCAAGCTGTGGATGCTGCAGACCCGTTCGGGCAAGCGCACCGCCAAGGCGGCGATCAAGATCGCCGTCGACATGGTGAAGGAAAAGCTGATCACCCAGGCCGAAGCCGTCGAGCGCGTCGAGCCGGCCTCGCTGGACCAGCTGCTGCACCCGACGCCGGATCCCAAGGCCGAGCGCAAGGTGATCGCCAAGGGTCTGGCCGCTTCGCCGGGCGCCGCTTCGGGCAAGGCGGTGTTCCAGGCCGATGAGGCCGAGCAGTGGGCCGCCAAGGGCGAGGCCGTCATCCTCTGCCGCGTCGAGACTTCGCCGGAAGACATTCACGGCATGCATGCCGCCAAGGGCATCCTCACGGCGCGCGGCGGCACCACCAGCCATGCGGCGGTGGTGGCGCGCGGCATGGGCCGGCCCTGCGTCTCGGGCGCCGGCGGCATCCGCATCGACTACGCGGCCGGCAAGATGACGGTCGGCGACGTCACCGTGAACAAGGGCGACGTGATCACCATCGACGGTTCGACCGGCGAAGTGATCCTCGGCCTGATGCCGATGATCGAGCCGCAGCTGTCGGGCGATTTCGCCCAGCTGATGGCCTGGGCCGACAAGCTGCGCAAGCTGAAGGTCCGCACCAATGCCGAAACCCCGGCGGATGCGGAAACCGCCGTGCGCTTCGGCTGCGAAGGCATCGGCCTGTGCCGTACCGAGCATATGTTCTTCGATGCCGACCGCATCACCGCGGTACGCGAGATGATTCTCTCGCCGGCCGTCGAGGGCCGCAAGAAGGCGCTGGCCAAGATTTTGCCGATGCAGCGCGAGGATTTCGTGCAGCTGTTCAAGATCATGGCCGGCCGTCCGGTGACGATCCGCCTGCTCGATCCGCCGCTGCATGAATTCCTGCCCAAGACCGATGCCGATTTCGACGCGGTCGCGCGCGGTACCGGCCTGAGCGTTGCGGCCCTGAAGGAGCGCAAGAAGGCGCTGGAAGAGACTAACCCGATGCTGGGCCATCGCGGCTGCCGTCTCGGCATCAGCTATCCGGAAATCTACGAGATGCAGGCGCGCGCCATTTTCGAGGCGGCCGTCACGGTGTCGAAGGGCGGCGGCAAGCCGGTCGAGCCGGAAGTGATGATCCCGCTGGTCGCCACCAAGGCCGAGATCGACATCCTGAAGGCCCGCATCGATGCCGTGGCAGCCGAAGTGTTCAAGGAACAGGGCAAGAAGGTGAAGTACCTGGTCGGCACCATGATCGAGCTGCCGCGCGCGGCACTGCGCGCCGGCGACATCGCCCAGACCGCCGAATTCTTCTCCTTCGGCACCAACGACCTGACGCAGACCACGCTCGGCATCAGCCGGGATGATTCGGCGCTGTTCATGGAAGACTACCTCAAGGCCGGCATCTTCGAGCGCGATCCCTTCGTCACCATCGACCAGGCCGGCGTCGGCGAACTGGTGAAGATCGCGGCCGAGCGCGGCCGCGCCACCCGCAAGGATATCAAGCTCGGCATCTGCGGCGAGCATGGCGGCGATCCATCGTCGGTGCGCTTCTGCCACAATGCCGGCCTGGATTACGTGTCCTGCTCGCCCTATCGCGTGCCGATTGCCCGTCTGGCCGCGGCACAGGCGGCGATTTCCGAGGAAAAAGCCAGCGAAGCCTGAGCGGCGGGCAGCCTAACCAAACCGTAACGTGGCTGACTGGTAACTCCCGAGCCGTCAGGTATCGGCGCTAAAACAGGCGGCACCGGATATCCGGTGCCGCTTTTTTCTGTGGGAGAATCCAATGGTCAGCCAGACGATCGATTTCCTGGACTCACCCGACGAATGCGAAGCCGTCAGTTTTGCAGAAGCCCTGCAGCTTGGCGCCGAATGCGCCGCCTGGGCCTATGACGAGGCGTTTACCGATCCGCGGCAGGCAGGGCCAGCGCTGGATCGCATCTACGATATCATGCAGCGACTTCGCCATCTGAGCCTGTCCTGCGGTCATATGCGGGCTGCCGGTATCTGCGAGAAGGTCTGCCTGCTGATCGATATGGCCGCCAGCGACCTGCTGCGCAGCCTGCGCGACGAACTCGGGGCGCTGCGCCGCATCGTGATCGCCGCGATGCAGGGCAATATCGGCGCCGTGCTCTGCCACGCCTGAGAGCGATACCGATTGGTCGGTAATACGTTGAGGCCGCTCACTCGATCGTGATACGCGGCATCCGTGTGGCGGCGGCGTCGCGGTCGAGCTTGGCGGCCACCAGCTTTGCGATGGCGCGGTAGGCCTTTGCCTCGTCGCTGTCGGGCTTGGAAGCCACGATCGGCGCGCCGCTATCGCTGGTTTCGCGGATTGCGATATTGAGCGGCAGTTCGCCGAGGAAGTCGCAGCCCAGCTCCTCGGCCGTTCTGCGCGCGCCGCCATGGGCGAAAATCTCGCTGCGATGGCCGCAATTGGGGCAGCAGAAATAACTCATATTCTCGACGATGCCGAGCACCGGCACATCGACGCGGCGAAACATGTTCAGCCCCTTGCGCGCATCCAGCAGCGCGATGTCCTGCGGCGTGGAGACGATCACGGCGCCGGCCAGCGGCACGCGCTGCGCCATGGTCAGCTGGGCATCGCCGGTGCCGGGCGGCATGTCGACCACCAGCACGTCAAGTTCGCCCCATTCCACATCGCGCAGCATCTGTTCCAGCGCGCTCATCACCATCGGGCCGCGCCAGATCATCGGCGTGTCTTCCGGCACCAGGAAACCCATCGACATGCAGGGAATGCCCCAGCCCTGCAGGGGATGCAGGCGCTTGCCGTCGGGCGAATTCGGCTTGCCGGTGATGCCCATCATGCGCGGCAGCGACGGGCCGTAGATATCGGCATCGAGCAGGCCGACTTTCTTGCCGCCCTGGGCGAGCGCCAGCGCCAGGTTGACCGCCGTGGTGGACTTGCCGACGCCGCCTTTGCCTGATGCCACCGCGATGATCGAGCGGATGCCGGGAATGGCCGGACGTGCGCTGACATCCGGTGCGCCGGCAGGTTTCGCGCCGGGCTGCACGGCGGGACCGTGACTGTGGCTGTGGGCCGGCTGTGCGGCGCCAGCTTTGCTTCCCGGGCTTTCGGCGGTCAGCACCACGGTGGCGGAGGTGACGCCGGGCAGCCGGGCCACGGCCTGTTCGGCCGCCTTGCGCAGCGGTTCCTTGCGGGCGCCCTCCCTGGCGGGCACTTCCAGGACAAAACCGATATTGCCGCCCTTGATGACCAGGCCGGACACAATGCCGAGATCGACCACATTCTTGCCATGATCGGTGTCTACCACACCGCGCAGCGCGTCGATGATCTGCGCCTCAGTTACCCCGGTCATGCTTGAAATCCCTGTAAACGTTCCAATATTGTCGATTAATGGCAGGCAAAGCCGCGCTTGTCCCAAGTGATTGATATATAGCGGGGGCTGAGCCGCGGCAATTCATCTGCCCAACAGGATAACGTGAGGCAACGGGCCGGGGATGCGCGACAACCACCGGTAACAATGCGAAACTACTGCCGTTGCGCCGGCCTCGGATGAGCAGCGGGCGCGGACGGTCGGATTCAGACGGTTAAAAAGTCAGACGGTTAAGAAGGACGGTAGGATGCCCTGGAGCAATCAAGGTGGGGGTTGGCAAGGTGGCGGCGGCGGTGGCCGCGGGCCCTGGGGCCAGGGATCGGGCGGCGGGCGCGGCCCGGGCGGCGGCAATGGCGGCGGCCCGTTCGGCGGCCCCAATCCGCCCAGCCTGGAGGAAATCCTGCGCCGCGGCCAGGACAAGTTCCGCGGCATGCTGCCGGGCGGCGACGTCTCCGGCCGTGGCATCCTGCTGCTGATCCTGGTCGCCGTGGCGATCTGGTTCGGCACCGGCTTCTACCGCGTCGATACTGACGAGCAGGGCGTCGTGCTGCGTTTCGGCAAGGTGCATGCCGTTACCGAACCGGGCCTGCGCTATCGCCTGCCCTGGCCGGTCGACAGCGTGCTGACGCCGAAGGTGACCAGCGTGAACCGCGAGGAAATCGGTTTCCGTTCACTCGGCGATTCACCCACCCGCGGCGCGCAGACCCGCGACGTGCCGGAAGAAAGCCTGATGCTGACCGGCGACGAGAATATCGTCGATATCGATTTCACCGTGCTGTGGCAGGTGAAGGATGCCGGCCAGTATCTGTTCAACGTGGTCGAACCCTCGCGCACCATCAAGCAGGTGGCGGAAAGCGCCATCCGCGAAGTGGTCGGCAAGAACAACATCCAGTTCATCCTGACCGAAGGCCGCACCAAGATCGCCGACGACACCCGCCGCGTCATGCAGGCGGTGCTGGACGGCTACAGCGCCGGCGTGGTGATCACCCAGGTAGCGCTGCAGCGCACCGAGCCGCCGGCTTCGGTGATCGATGCCTTCCGCGACGTGCAGGCGGCGCAGGCCGACCGTGAGCGTGCCCAGAACGAGGCGGAAGCCTATCGGAACGACATCATCCCGCGTGCCCGCGGCGAGGTGCAGCGCCTGCTGCAGCAGGCAGAGGCCTACAAGCAGGAAGTCATCGCCAACGCCCAGGGTGACGCCAGCCGCTTCACCCAGGTTTACAACGAATACCGTCAGGCCAAGGACGTGACCACCAAGCGCATGTATCTCGAGACCATGGAACAGATCATGCGCGGCACCAACAAGGTGATCGTCGATAGCCAGGGCGGCGCCAACGGCGTGGTGCCGTATCTGCCGTTGCCGGAGCTGCAAAAGCAGCGCCAGCAGCAGCCGGCGCAGCAGCGATAAGGAGGAGACGCATCATGAACCGCTCGCTCCTCACCATCATCGTCATCGTTCTGGTTGCCGCCGGTTTCCTGGTCAAGGCATCGCTGTTCACCGTGCATCAGGCGCAGCAGGCGCTGGTGGTGCAGTTCGGCGATCCGCGCAGCGTGATCACCGAACCCGGCCTGAACATGAAGATTCCGCTGATCCAGGATGTGGTCTATTTCGACAAGCGCATTCTCGGCCTCGACGCGCAGCCGGAAGAAATCCTCACCTCCGACCAGCGCCGCCTGGTGGTCGACAGCTTTGTGCGCTATCGCATCACTAACCCACTGCTGTTCTATCAGACCGTTCGCAACGAACTCGGTCTGCGCGGCCGTCTGGCGCCGTCGGTGGCCAATGCCTTCCGCGGCGCCTTCGGCAAGCTGGATGCCAGCACGATCATCTCCGGCGACCGCCCCTCGGCGATGCAGCAGGTGACGAACACCCTGCAGGAAGACAGCCGCCGCCTCGGCATCGAGCTGGTCGATGTGCGCATCAAGCGCGCCGACTTCCCCGATACCATCGGCCAGGCGATTTTCCGCCGCATGCAGACCGAGCGTCAGCGCGAGGCCAACGAGCAGCGCGCCACCGGCTTCGAGCTGTCAGAAAAGATCCGTGCCGAGGCCGAGCGCCAACGCACCATTCTGATTGCCGATGCGCGGCGCCGTTCGGAAATCCTGCGCGGCGAAGGCGATGCCGAACGCACCAAGATTTTCGCCGAAGCCGCCAACAAGGATCCGGAATTCTACAATTTCTACCGGTCGCTGCAGGCCTATACCAAGGTGATGCAGCCGGGCGATACCACCATGGTTCTGTCGCCGGATTCCGAGTTCTTCAGGTTTTTTGACAGCCCGTCCGGCGCGCCGCGGCGTCCGGCCGGCCGCTGAGTGTGTTCGCTGCTGATGCGGCGAGGAGGAATATCATGGGTGTCATGATGCAGGCACGACTGATCCGGGGCTGCGCGGTTGCCGCCACCGCTCTGGTGCTGCTGTTCGGCGCAACTGCTGCGCAGGCGCGGGCGCCGGAAGGCGATTTCGCCGATCTGGCGGAGAAGCTGCTGCCGGCGGTGGTCAATATCTCGACGACGCAGACGGTGCAGAACCGGGGCGCCATGCCGGAAGGCCTGCCGCAGTTCCCGCCCGGTTCGCCGTTCGAGGATTTCTTCAAGGAATTCTTCGAACGCCAGCAGCGCGGCGAGGGCAACCGGCCGCCGCGCCAGGTGTCGTCGCTGGGTTCCGGCTTCATCATCGATGCGCGCGGCTATGTGGTGACCAACAACCATGTGATCGCCGAGGCCGACCAGGTTCGCGTCATCCTGCATGACAATACCGAACTGGAAGCCAAGGTGGTGGGCCGCGATCCAGAGGTGGATATCGCGGTGCTGAAGGTCGAGCCCAAGGGCCGCACGCTGACTGCGGTCAGCTGGGGCGATTCCGACAAGATCCGCGTCGGCCAGTGGACGCTGGCGATCGGCAATCCCTTCGGCCTCGGCGGCACCGTCACCGCCGGCATCATCTCGGCGCGCGGCCGCGACATCAACGCCGGCCGGTATGACGACTTCCTGCAGACCGATGCCTCGATCAACAAGGGCAATTCCGGCGGTCCGCTGTTCGACAAGGACGGCAATGTCATCGGCATCAACACCGCGATCTTCTCGCAGTCCGGCGGCTCGATCGGCATCGGCTTCGCCGTGCCGGCCAACCTGGCCCGCCCGGTGGTGCAGCAGCTGATCGAATTCGGTCGCACCAAGCGGGGCTGGCTCGGCGTGCAGATCCAGTCGGTCACCGACGAGATGACCGAGGCGCTCGGCCTGCAGCAGGCGCGCGGCGCCCTGGTGGCCAAGGTGGTCCCCGGCGGCCCGGCGCAGAAGGCCGGCATCGATTCCGGCGACGTGATCACCAGCTTCGACGGCAAGCAGATCGCCTCCACCAACGCGCTGACCCGCAGCGTGGCGGAAACGCCGGTCGGCAAGAGCGTCAATGTCGAGATCATCCGCAAGGGCAAGAAGCAGATTGTGAAGGCCACGCTGGGCGAGCTGGAAGCGGCGCTCGCCTCGGCCAAGCAGGAAAGCAGCCAGAAGGCCGATGCGGCGCGGCCGAAGGCCGGTCGCAACGAAACCGATCTGGCCGATCTCGGCGTGCGCGTGGCACCACTGACCAAGGAACTGCGCCAGAAGCACGACATCAAGGATGACGTGAAGGGCGTGGTGATCACCGATGTGGAAGCCGATGGTCCGGCGGCCAAGCGCGATGTGCGCATCGGCGACGTGATCATCGAGATGGCGCAGTCGGAAATCCGCAATACCGACGACGCGGTGGAAATGCTCAAGGCGCTGAAGGATGCCAAGCGCAAGGTGGCGCTGTTGCAGATCCAGCGCGCCGGCGAGCCGCGCTTCGTGCCGGTACCGCTGAAATCCTGAGCGATCCCCGCAGGGCAATAAAAAAGGCCGGCTGAAGAGCCGGCCTTTTTCGTTTCGATCCGTGCGGTTTATTCGATTTCTCTGGCGTTCTGCACGATCTTGCCGACCAGGCCGTATTCCACCGCCTGCTCCGCGCTCATCCAGTAATCGCGATCGGTATCCTTCTCCACCCGCTCCAGCGTTTGGCCGGTCTCGCGGGCGAAAATCTCGTTCAGCCGCTTGCGCATGCGGATGATTTCCTTGGCCTGGATGGCGACATCCGAGGCCGTGCCGCCGGCGCCACCGGACGGCTGGTGCAGCAGGAAGCGGGTATTGGGCAGGCTGAAGCGGTTTTCCCGCTTCGCCGCGGCATAGATCAGCGCGCCGGCCGAGGCGACCCAGCCGGTTCCGACCACGCGCACATCCGGCTTCACGAACTTGATCATGTCATAGATCGTGTCGCCCGATTCGACATGGCCGCCCTGGCTGTTGATGAAAATGGTGATCGGATCCTCGCCGGACGACTGCAGGGCGAGCAGGCGGGCCGAGACTTCCTTGGCGATCTTCTGGTCGATGCCGCCATAGATCAGGATGGTGCGCGCCTTGAACAGGCGCTCCTCGATGCCGGGATTTTCCTTCTTGGCCTTTTCGGCCTCGCCGTTCTGCTCCGGCTTGTCGTCGTCTTCGTCATCGAGCCGGCTGTCGGCGGGCTGGGTAATGCGGTTCAGCATGCGGGAAAAGCTCCTGAAAAACGCGCCTGAAAAGCTCTTGTCTGGTATCCCACGGGGGCGCCGGGCCTGCAAGGCTCAGGCCCCCCGGGGCGCCTTCTGGAGAGGGGGCCGCGGCTAGGCAAAAGCCCGGCTTTTCCGCTAGGCTCCGGCCACACTCTCCAGCCGGATAAGAAAGGTCGCCCCATGCTGAAAGGCAAGTCCGCCGTCGTCACCGGTTCCACCAGCGGCATCGGCCTGGGCATCGCCCGGGCGTTCGCCGGACAGGGCGTCAACCTGATGCTGAATGGTTTCGGCGATGCCGCCGAGATCGAGAAACTGCGCGCCGGCCTGACCGCCGAATTCGGCGTCAAGGTACTCTACGATGGCGCCGACATGAGCAAGGGCGAGGCGATTGCCGCTTTCATGAAGAAGGCCGCGGATGGCCTCGGCGGCGTCGACATCCTGGTCAACAATGCCGGCATCCAGTTCGTCTCCCCGGTGGATGAATTCCCCGAGGCGAAATGGGAGGCGATCGCCAATATCAATCTCAGCTCCAGCTTCCACACCATCAAGGCGGCATTGCCCGGTATGAAGCAGAAGGGCTGGGGCCGCATCGTCAATATCGCCTCGGCGCATGGCCTGGTGGCCTCGCCGTTCAAGTCGGCCTATGTGGCGGCCAAGCATGGCCAGGTCGGCCTCACGAAAAGCGTGGCGCTGGAAGTGGCCGAGGCCGGCATCACGGTGAATGCGATTTGTCCAGGTTACGTGCGCACACCGCTGGTGGAAAACCAGATCGCCGACCAGGCCAAGGTGCACAAGATGTCGCAGGAGCAGGTGATCCGCGAGGTGATCCTCGCCGCCCAGCCGACCAAGAAATTCGTCGAGGTCGAGGAAGTGGCGGCGCTGGCGGTCTATCTCTGCGGCGACATGGCGAAGTCGATCACCGGCACGTCGATCGCCATCGATGGTGGCTGGACGGCGCGGTAATCAAAAAAACTCGTGGATGGCCGGGTCAAGCCCGGCCATGACGATTTACGAGAATGAGCGCTTACAACAAAGACCGTCATCCTCGGGCTTGACCCGAGGATCCACGTCTTGCTTCAGCCCCGTCCGAAAACCTCGTCGGCGCGATAGCCCTGCAGATAGAGCAGCGCGGTCAGGTCGCCGTGGCGGATGTTGATCCTGGCCGCCGCCTGCACCGCCGGCTTGGCGTGATAGGCCACGCCGTAGCCCGCCGCTTCCAGCATGGCGAGATCGTTGGCGCCGTCGCCCACCGCCATGCAGTCGGCCACAGCGATGCCGCGTTCGCGCGCCACGCGCTGCAGGGCTTCCAGCTTGGCTTCGCGGCCGAGGATCGGCTCGGCGATGCCGGCAATGGCATCGTTCTCGATCAGCATCGTATTGGCCTGCTGCTCGTCAAAGCCGAGCTGCTCGGCAATCGGCCTTGTGTAATAATCGAAGCCGCCGGAGACCAACGCGCAATGCACGCCGTGAGTCTTCAGCGTCGTGACCAGGGCGGCGGCACCGGGCATCAGCCTGATGCGCTTGGCTGCGTCGTCGAGCAGGCTGGCCGGCTGGCCCTTCAGCAGGGCAACGCGCTCGCGGATCGCGGCATAAAAATCGAGTTCGCCATTCATCGCCTTGCGCGTGATCTCGGCGACCTGCTCGCCGATCTCGGCCAGATAGGCCAGCTCGTCCAGCATCTCGTTGCGGATGATGGTCGATTCCATATCGGCGACCAGCGCCTTCTTGCGGCGGTTGGGCGTATTGGCCTGGGCCACCACATCGACCGGCGCGTTGCGCAGCGCGATGCGCGCCACCTTTTCGGCCTCTTTCAGGTCGACGCCATCGAAGGGAATGTCGCAGGCGATGCCCGGATCGAGCCAGTCGGCCGGGCCGACCCGGCCGCGGGCGAGCGCCAGCGCATCGCGCACGGCACTGGCGAGCCTTGGCGTCAGCACGGCGTTATGGGGCGCGGTGATCAGGGTCAGAATGTTTTGCATCGGCCTCTTCTAGGCCTGTAAAAGGGGCGACGCAACCGACAGGCCCGCTCAGATGGACCCTTCCAAAGCCCCGATTATCGTGCTTGCCGGCCCGACCGCCAGCGGCAAGTCGGCGCTCGGCATCAGTATCGCGGAGAAGGTCGGCGGCACGATCATCAATGCCGACAGCATGCAGGTCTATCGCGACCTGCGCATCCTGACGGCACGGCCGACCGACGAGGAGATGCTCCGGGTGCCGCACCGGCTTTACGGGGTGCTGGACGGCGCCCTGCATGGTACCGCTGCCGTCTGGGTCGATCTGGCCAGGCAGGCAATCGCCGAGACGCTGGCCGAGGGCCGTGTGCCGATCCTGCTGGGTGGCACCGGCATGTATCTGCGCAGCCTGTTCGAAGGCCTGGCCGAGATTCCGGTGATCCCGGACGATATCCGGGCCGCGGTCCGGGCCCGGCTGGACGCAGAAGGTCCGGCCGCCCTGCATGCCGTTCTGGCCGGCGCCGATCCGGACACCGCCGCCCAGCTCAAGCCCGGCGACCGCCAGCGGCTGGTGCGGGCCTGGGAGGTGCTGCAGGCCACCGGTCGCGGCCTGGCCGCCTGGCAGGCCGACACGCCGAGCAGCCCGCCGCTGCAGAATCCGGTCTGCCGCCTGCTGCTGCGGCCGCCGCGCGACAGCCTCTATGCCCGGATCGACCGGCGTTTCGAGGGGATGGTGGCGGCCGGCGCCGTGGAGGAGGCCCGGGCCGTGCTGGCGCGGACCGACATCCCGGCCGATGCGCCGATGCGCAAGGCCCATGGACTTCCGGAATTAATCCAATATCTTAAGGGCGAGATCAGTCTCGACGAGGCGATCCGCATCGGCCAGCTCAACACCCGGCATTACGCCAAGCGGCAGACCACCTGGTTCCGGCACCAGTTCGCCGCCGACCTGGTTGTGGAAAAAGATCTAAGTCAGCAAGAAAATTTCAACCTGGAGGCGGAAATCTTTCCATTCATTGTGAGATACCTATTGACCGTGCGCGGAGCGGCTGTTTAGTTTGGCGCCGCTTTTGACGGCCGGAGCGGCGTGTTCCGGCCGATTTTCGTCTAATAGGCCAGTTTGTCTCACAGGGCTGTCAGCCCGAAGGATTTGAGCGTCATGTCCACCGCAGCCCAGGCCGCACCGGCCCAGATGCCAGACAAGCAGATGAGTGGTGCTGAAATGCTGATCAAGGCCCTGATCGACCAGGGTGTTGAGGTCGTATTCGGCTACCCCGGCGGCGCGGTCCTTCCGATTTACGACGCGCTGTTCAAGCAGAATGCCATCCGCCACATCCTGGTGCGCCATGAGCAGGGCGCGGTGCATGCCGCCGAAGGCTATGCCCGCTCGACCGGCAAACCCGGCGTGGTGCTGGTCACCTCCGGCCCCGGCGCGACCAATGCCGTCACCGGCCTGACCGATGCACTGCTCGATTCGATCCCAGTGATCTGCCTGACCGGCCAGGTCGCCACCCATCTGGTCGGCACCGACGCCTTCCAGGAATGCGACACCACCGGCATCACCCGGCCCTGCACCAAGCACAACTATCTTGTGAAGAATGTCGACGACCTGTCGCGCGTCGTGCATGAGGCTTTCTACGTCGCCACCGCTGGCCGTCCCGGTCCGGTGGTGATCGACCTGCCCAAGGACGTGCAGGTCGCCACCGGCGCCTACACCGCCAAGGACAATATCAAGCATAAGACCTATCGTCCGCAGGTGAATGGCGACGATGCGAAGATCAAGGAAGCAGTCGCGCTGATGGCGGCTGCCGAGCGTCCGGTCTTCTACACCGGCGGCGGTATCATCAATGCCGGGCCGAAGGCGTCCGAGCTGCTGCGCCAGTTCGTGCAGTTGACCGGTTTCCCGATCACCAACACGCTGATGGGTCTGGGCGGCTATCCCGCCACTGACCGGCAGTTCCTCGGCATGCTGGGCATGCATGGCACCTGGGAAGCCAATCATGCGATGCATGATTGCGACGTGATGATCAATATCGGCGCGCGTTTCGACGACCGCATCACCGGCCGCCTGAATGCCTTCTCGCCGGGTTCGAAGAAAATCCATGTCGATATCGATCCGTCCTCGCACAACAAGACCGTGCGCTGCGACCTCAATATCGTCGGCGATGCCTGCAAGGTTCTGGAGCAGATGATCGCCGCCTGGAAACAGGGCGGCTACAAGCCGAACCAGAAGGCGCTCGACAGGTGGTGGCAGCAGATCGACCAGTGGCGTGCCCGCGACAGCCTGAAGTACAAGACGGATCCGAAGATCATCAAGCCGCAACAGGCGATTCAGCGGCTGTATGAGCTGACCAAGGACCAGGACACCTTCATCACCACCGAAGTGGGCCAGCACCAGATGTGGGCGGCCCAGTTCTACAAGTTCAACAAGCCGAACCGCTGGATGACCTCGGGCGGCCTGGGCACCATGGGCTACGGCCTGCCGGCCGCCATCGGCGTGCAGCTCGGCCATCCGGGCAAGCTGGTGGTGGATATCGCCGGCGAGGCCTCGATCCTGATGAACATCCAGGAGCTGGGCACCGCGGCGCAGTTCCGCCTGCCGGTGAAGGTGTTCATCCTCAACAACGAATATATGGGCATGGTGCGCCAGTGGCAGCAGCTGCTGCATGGCGGCCGCTATTCGCAGAGCTATTCGGAATCGCTGCCCGATTTCGTCAAGCTGGCGGAAGCCTTCCATTGCCGGGGCCTGCGCGTCACCGATCCGGCCGATCTCGATGCCGTCATCAAGGAGATGATCGCCATCGATGGGCCGGTGGTGGTCGATGTCGCCGTCGACAAGGCGGAGAACTGCTTCCCGATGGTGCCATCGGGTGCGGCGCATAACGAAATGATCCTGGCCGACGACAAGCCGAAGGATCCGGCCAACGCCAGCGTCAGCGAAGAAGGCATGGCCCTCGTCTGAGGTCCGGCGTCACAGCATAGAAGAAATCGAACCATGTCCGCGCCGCAGCAGCCGATCCAGTCCCATATCCTCTCCGTGCTCGTCGATAACGAGCCCGGCATCCTCGCCCGCGTGGTCGGGCTGTTTTCCGGCCGCGGCTACAATATCGAAAGCCTCACCGTGGCCGAGGTCTCCGATGCAGCCCATCTGTCGCGCATCACGGTGGTCACCTCCGGCCCGGCCAATGTGATCGAGCAGATCAAGGCGCAGCTCGGCCGTCTGGTGCCAGTTCATAATGTGCACGACCTGACGGTCGAGGGTCCGCATATCGCGCGCGAACTGGCGCTGATCAAGGTCGCGGGCACCGGCGAGAAGCGCGTGGAATCCTTGCGCATCGCCGATATCTTCCGCGCCCGCGCGGTGGACAGCACGATTGAATCCTTCGTCTTCGAACTGACCGGCGCGCCGGAAAAGATCACCGCCTTCGTCGAGCTGATGAAGCCGCTTGGCCTGGTCGATGTCTCGCGCACCGGCGTGGTGGCGATCAGCCGCGGCCCGAAACCGCTGTAAGGGCCGCATTAACTCTTTGTAACCCGAATCATAACAACGACGCTTTCCGAGGAGAGACCAAGATGCGCGTTTACTACGACCGCGATGCGGACCTGAACCTGATCAAGGGCAAGAAGGTTGTCATCATTGGCTATGGCAGCCAGGGCCATGCCCATGCGATGAACCTGAAGGACAGCGGCGTGAAGAACATCGCCGTTGCGCTGCGCAAGGGTTCGGCCGGCACCAAGAAGGCCGAAGAGGCCGGCTTCAAGGTGATGACCCCCACCGAAGCCGCCAAGTGGGCCGATGTGGTGATGGTGCTGACCCCCGATGAGGGCCAGTCCGACCTGTGGACCAACGATCTGCGCGACAACATGAAGGAAGGCGCCGCGCTTGCCTTCGCGCATGGCCTGAACATCCATTTCAACCTGATCGAGCCGCGCAAGGACCTCGATGTCTTCATGATCGCGCCGAAGGGCCCGGGCCATACCGTGCGTTCGGAATACCTCAAGGGCGGCGGCGTGCCGTCGCTGGTCGCCGTGCACCAGAATGCCTCGGGCAACGCGCTGGAAATCGCGCTGAGCTACGCCTCGGCCAATGGCGGCGGCAAGGCCGGCATCATCGAGACCACCTTCCAGGAAGAATGCGAAACCGACCTGTTCGGCGAGCAGGTGGTGCTCTGCGGCGGTCTGGTCGAACTGATCAAGGCCGGCTACGAGACGCTGGTGGAAGCCGGCTACGCCCCGGAGATGGCCTATTTCGAGTGCCTGCATGAAGTGAAGCTGATCGTGGACCTGATCTACGAAGGCGGCATCGCCAACATGAACTACTCGATCTCCAACACCGCCGAATATGGCGAATACGTCACCGGCCCGCGCATCATCACCTCGGAGACCAAGGCCGAGATGAAGCGCGTGCTGGACGACATCCAGTCCGGCCGCTTCACCCGCAACTGGATGCTGGAAAACAAGGTCAACCAGACCTCGTTCAAGGCGACCCGCGCCAAGCTGGCGCAGCATCCGATCGAGGAAGTGGGTGCCAAGCTGCGCGCCATGATGCCCTGGATCTCGAAGAACAAGCTGGTCGACAAGGCCCGCTCGAACTAAGGGTTTATACCCGTTACGTCAGCGGCCGGCGGTGATGAACCGCCGGCCGTTTTCGGTTGCCCGGCTGTCGTTTCCGCCAAAGAAAACGCGAAAAGGGGGAGAAGTAAATGCCCAAGTCCTGGTTGCCGGTGTCGGCAAGATTCCATTAGCCACT
>NZ_JAOZVR010000106.1 GCF_025869515.1 Ferrovibrio sp. | reverse complement strand
CTGGCAGAATTTCAGCGACGAGCCGACCGTGCGGGTTTCCGGCGCCATCTGCTGTTTGAGCCAGGTATCGACCGCCGGTTCGCGGTGGTTGCGGCTGACCAGCACCATCGGCGCCACCTTGGGCACCGGTCGCGCCGCAATCGGCCGGCCGGCGGCACCGCTGAGGCGATCGAAGCGGCGCGCACCCTTGCTGCTGCCAAGCCAGGCGATCTCCTGCGCCGGCGCCAGCACGATACCGAGCACCGGCCGACCCTGTTCAATCAGCGCGATGTTGACGGTGAATTCCCCGTTGCGCTCGATGAATTCACGCGTGCCATCCAGCGGATCGACCAGCCAGAACGGGCCGCCCCCCACCTGCGGCGCCTCGCCGCGCGCTGCCAGTTCCTCGGCCACGATGGGAATATCCGGCGTCAGGCGGCGCAGGCCGGCCAGGATGATCAGCTCGGCGGCATCGTCGGCATCGGTGACCGGGCTGCGGTCGTCCTTGGAACGGCTGACGAAAGGCGTGGCATAGATCGCCATGATGGCGGCACCGGCCTCCTGGGCCAGTGGCAGCAGAGCATCGGCCAGGGTCGCATGATCGTAGGGGATGGTCATAAGAGCTTCAGTCTTCGGGAGGCTTCGCCGGCCTGAGCACGACCTGATCGGTATTGATCAGGCGCTTGCCGGCATGCAGGAAATTGACCGTGACGCGCGCGCCGATCGCCGATTGCACCTGGCCCGGGCCCCAATCGGGCTGCAGCGGGTTTTCCACCCAGTCGCCCGGAACGAACGGTGCCAGCATGCTCTCTCGCTTGCGGTTGCCTGCCTGCTGCGGACATTCTAGACAGGGCATCGCCGTCCTGCCACCCGCAGGCTGGCGGAATCACGGAGCATGGACTGCAATGGCCACCGACGACCTCGACCTAGTCGCCCTGATCTGTTCGCGGCTATGCCATGACCTCGCCGGCAGCATCGGAGCGGTCAACAACGGCGTCGAGCTGCTGGCCGAGGAAACCGATGCCACGATGCGCGAGGAAGCCATCGGCCTGATCGCGCAGTCGGCCAGCGATGCGGCGCGGCGCCTGAGCTTTTTCCGGCTCGCCCTCGGCGCCTCGGGCAGCACCGCCGAACCGATGGCCTATGGCGAACTGGCCCGCGTCGCCAGGGCCTATTTCGATGGCGGCAAGCTGAGCCTGCTGCTGCCGGGCTCGGATGAGTCCATGCCCAAGTCGCTGGGCAAGGCCTTGCTGCTCGGCCTGTCGCTGGCAGCAGGGGCCCTGCCGCGCGGCGGCAGCCTGAGCCTGATCAAAGCCCGCGACGGCTGGCATATCCGCGCCGAAGGCACCACACTGCGCTGGCAGGAAGCCATGGCTCAGGGCCTGGGCGATGCCGCGATGCCGCCCGAACCGCAGGCCGCGATCGCGCGCTATACCCGCCGGCTGGCCGAAAGCGCCGGTTACCGACTGCAGGCCGAGCCGCATGAAAGCAGCGTGACACTCAGCTTCGCGGCGATGGGCGTTTGACGGCGCAGCTGCGACTGACTATCATCTTCTGCGACGGTGCCCTTCGGGGCCGAACAGGGAAGCCGGTGCGGATGCCCATGCTGACTCAGCAGGGTCATCCTATGCCGGCGCTGCCCCCGCAACTGTAAGCGGCGAGTTTTCGTCAACCAGCCACTGGTGCCGCACGGCACTGGGAAGGCGGCGAACACCGCGACCCGCGAGCCAGGAGACCTGCCGTCAGCCGTGGTCACGCGCGCGCACATTGGGCGGGGTGTCTCAATGGAAGTCTTTGTCCGCTCCCGACGGGCATGGCGACCCTGCGCGCGAGTGACGTGCCACAACGAGGCCGTCTGACATGCCATTCCCAAACCTCCTTCTGCGCTCGCCTCCTCCATGTCTTGCGAACTGTTATATTATAACGTTATAAAATAACGATCTGCACTCGATCTGGGGGAAAACCAATGTTTCTGAACACACTGGGCCGCAAGGCGCTGCCCATGGCCATGACCCTGCTTGCCGTAACGGGGGGTGAGGCCACTGCGCAGAACAGCCAGCCGGCCGTCCTGCCGGCCCTCACCATCCAAGGCACCGCGCCGGCCAATAGCGACACCGGCGAGGCTTATCGGGTGCCGCGCAGCAGCAGCGCCACCAAGACAGACACGCCGCTGATCGACGTGCCGCAGACCGCGATCCCGGTCGGCAAACAGGTGCTGGAGGATGTTGGCGGCACCACCGTGGAATCGGCGCTCGACTATGTCGGCGGCGTTGCCAAGGGCAACAATTTCGGCGGGCTCAATCTCTATGAGATGAACCTGCGCGGGCTGAAGACGGTGAATTCGGCCAAGAACGGCTTTCCCGCCAATCGCCGCTACGACGGCACCGCCGATGCCGCCAATACCGAACAGGTGGATGTGCTGCTCGGGCCTTCGGCCTCGCTCTACGGCCGCGGCGATCCCGGCGGTTTCGTCAATATCGTGACCAAAAAGCCCTTCACGGAAAACAGCACCACCGTGCAGGGCATGACCGGCAGCTACGACCTGTTCCGCGGCACGCTGGACAGCAATTTCGTGCTGAGCGACGACAAGAGCCTGCTCGGCCGCGCCAACCTCGCGATCGAAAGCCGCGACAGCTTCCGCGATCACGTTTCATCCGACCGGCAATTCTTCTCGCCGGTGCTGAGCTGGCAGCCGAACGGTGAAACACGCCTGACCCTCGAGGCAGAAGCGCTGGAAGACGAGCGCACCTTCGACCGCGGCGTGGTGGCGGTGAACGGCAAGCTCGGCCTTGTCCCGATCACGCGCTTCCTGGGCGAACCGGGCGACGGCCGCATCCGCAACGACAACTACCAGGCCTCAGCCAGACTGGAGCGCGACGTCAGCGACGACTGGACCTTGCGCGCCGGCCTGCTGTCGAAAACCGGTTCGATGTATGGCTTTGCCACCGAACCGAGCTCGCTCAACAGCACGACGGGCGAGTTGTCGCGTCGCCGCAGCCTGCGCGATTACAACTGGAACAGCCATACCGCGCAACTGGAAGCGCTGGGTCATATCGAGACCGGCAGCGTGAAGCATACTCTGCTGGCCGGCCTGGAATACGAACGTGCCCGCGCCAGCGAGCATTTCTATCGTGCCAACGTTCCCGGCACGATCAACATCTACAACCCGGTCTATGGCCAGAGCAGCGTCACGCCAGCGATCCTCACCGACCTGCTGGATGTTTCGGATACCTATGCGATCTATCTGCAGGACCAGATCGAACTGAGCGAACGCTGGCAGCTGCAGCTCGGCCTGCGCGCCGACTGGCTGGAGCAGGATTTCGAGGAGCGCGTGAGTCGCAGGTCGGCGCCGCAATCGCGCGAGGGCTACAGCCCGCGCGCCGGCCTGACCTACAAGGTGACACCTGATGTCGCCCTGTATGGCAGCGTGGCGAAATCCTTCCGTCCGGTGATGGATTCCAACACCGGCTTCTCGACGACGGCAGACGGCAAACCATTCGAGCCGGAAACCGGACTGGGTTACGAAGCCGGCATCAAGGCCGACCTGCTGGACCGGCGCCTGAGCGTGACGGCAGCCCTGTTTCACATCACCAAGCAGAATGTACTGACGACCGATCCGGCCGACAGCAGCCGGCAGATCCAGACTGGCGAAGTGCAGAGCCGCGGCCTGGATATCAATATCGCCGGCAGCCTCACGCCGGAATGGCGCATCATCACCGGCTATGCCTTCATCGATGCGGAAGTGACCAAGGACAGCACGATTCCGGCCGGCGCGTCGCTGCAGAATATCCCGCGCCATAGTCTGGCCCTGTGGAATGTCTATGAATTCCACAGCGGGCCGATGAAGGGCCTGGGTTTCGGCGGCGGCGTCACGGCGATGGATGCCCGTTCAGGCAGCGGCAGCGGCGATAATTTCACTCTGCCCGGCTTTGCCAAGGTGGATCTGCTCGGGTTCTACAAGCTGACCGAGACCGCGAAAGTCTCGCTCAACATCTACAACCTGTTCGACACCGAATATTACGAACGCGGCTTCGGTCCCTTGCGTGTCGTGCCCGGCACCCCGCTCAGCGCCATCGCCGCACTCAGCGTCACCTTCTGATTCTCATGCCTCGTAACAAAAGGAAGACCACGATGAAACGCACTCTCGCATATGCTCTCGGCCTGCTGCTGCTCGCCGGTTCTGCCGCCGCCCATTCGGTCTGGATCGAGCCCGACAAGAGCGGCCGCCTGATGATCAACAACGGTGATCCGGGCGAACTCGACAGCTACGATCCCGCGCGCGTGACAAAGGCCTGGGCCTACGATAAGGACGGCAAAGCAGTCGCCGCCGAAGTCGATCGCATGGACAAGAGCGCAGCCGTCAAACCGGCCGGCAATGCGGCATTGGTAGCGGCCTATTTCGACAATAAGTATTGGGCCAAGGGCCAGGACGGCAAATGGAGCAACGGCCCGAAGGGCACCGTGAACAATCCCACCGTTGCTGGTCCGTCCATCAAGATGCCAAAAACCTATCTGGCGCCGGTGGCCAGCTTTGCCAGGCCGCTCGGCCTCGATCTCGAAATCGTGCCGCAGGCCGATCCGGCGACGCTGAAGGCGGGCGACAAACTCACAGTGCTGGTTCTGCTCAAGGGCCAGCCGCTGGCCGATGCCGGACTGGTCGGCGACATCTTCCTCGGTCACGACGTGAAGGCGGAAAAACTTAAAACCGACAAGGATGGCAAGGCCACCGTGACTGTGCCCAAGCGCGTGTTCGCCGGCATCGAAGTCAGCCATTTCGCCAAGGATGCCGGCAGCACGGTGGAAGGCAGCTTCTACAATGCATCGCTGGTCTTCAAGGTGAAGCCGTAAGCGACGACATGATCAAGGCGGCGGAGCGATCCGCCGCCTTTTTTCATATTTTCAGGGCCACCAACACGGCACCACCGGCAATCAGCAGCACGCCGAGCCAGTTGAGCAGGCTGAGGCTTTCACCCAGCAGCAGCGCGCCGAACACCGCAACAAACACGACGCTGAGCTTGTCCACCGGCGCGACGCGGGCGGCATCGCCGAGCTTCAGCGCGCGGAAATAGCACAGCCAGGATGCGCCGGTCGCAAGTCCTGACAGCACGAGAAATATCCAGGCGCGGCTTGAGACGCTGGCGAGCGGCTGCCACTGGCCGCTGGCGAACAGGATGCCGGCCACGACCACCAGGATCACGCAGGTGCGGATGAAGGTGGCGAAATCCGAACCGATCTGCTCGATGCCGACCTTCGCGAAAATGGCTGTCAGCGCCGCGAAAACCGCCGAGAACAGGGCCCAGACCTGCCAGGAAGACAGCAGTGCTTTCATCGATGCCCCCATCATAAAAAAAAGCCGGCGTGAGGCGCCGGCTTTTCCGCAATCGGTATCTGGCTGTCTTAATGCCCGCCGGCCGCCCGCTTGGCCCCGGCAGCCACCGGTTCGACCTGGTCGCGCAGCACATAGCCGCGGCCCCAGACGGTCTCGATATAGTTGTCGCCCTCGGTGGCCGAAGCGATCTTCTTGCGCAGCTTGCAGATGAAGACGTCGATGATCTTCAGTTCGGGTTCGTCCATGCCGCCATAGAGATGGTTGAGGAACATCTCCTTGGTCAGCGTGGTGCCCTTGCGGAGCGACAGCAGCTCCAGCATCGCATATTCCTTGCCGGTCAGATGCAGGCGACCGCCTTCCACCTCGACCGACTTGGCATCGAGGTTGACGGTCAGCTTGCCGGTCTGGATCACCGACTGGGAATGGCCCTTGGCGCGACGCACGATGGCATTGATCCGCGCGATCAGCTCGTCCTTGTTGAAGGGCTTGGTGATGTAGTCGTCGGCGCCAAAGCCGAGACCCTTCACCTTCTTGTCGGCTTCGCCCATGCCCGAGAGAATCAGGATCGGCGTATTCACCTTGGCCGCGCGCAACTTCTTCAGCACGTCATAGCCGTGCATGTCGGGCAGGTTCAGGTCGAGCACGATAATGTCGTAGTCATACAGCTTGCCGAGGTCGAGGCCCTCTTCGCCGTATTCGGTCCGGTATACGTTAAAGCCCTCGGCGCCGAGCATCAGTTCGATGCTCTTGGCCATGGTGGCGTCATCTTCGATCAGCAGCACGCGCATGGTGCACCCCACGCTTTGATTTCGAGCCGTGATCCGAGCCGAACTGCGATCCGAGCCGAATCATGGTTTGGCGTTTTTCCGCCCGATTCGGTTCAGTTTACCATTGTTAACAAATGAAGTTAACGCATTCTTTAACGCGGCCCTTTATACGGGCGGGGTCCAGCCCGATATCCATGCTATCCTGATCCGCAAAACCCGCCCCTGTCCGCGCCCGGGCAGGAGGGTTTACCGGCGGTTAAGGCTTTGACCTGTAGGGTATTTTTCCGTTAACCCGCTTGAGGCCCCATGCATAGCCTGATGATGGATCTCGACCGCATCAAGGATGTGAGTTTCACCGGCCGGGTGACCTCCATCCAGGGCCTTCTGGTCGAGGTCGCCGGGGTCGAACGGCACCTTTCCATCGGCTCCCGTGTCCATCTGCAGGCCCGCGACCACCGCAATGTCGAATGCGAAGTGGTCGGTTTCCGCCAGAACCGCGCCCTGCTGATGCCCTATGGCTCGCTGGAAGGTGTCGGCCTGGGCTGCCGCGCCGTGGTCGGCGAGGACCAGCCGGTGGTCTATCCCGACCAGAGCTGGCGCGGCCGCGTGATCGACGGTCTCGGCCGTCCGCTGGATGGTGGCCCGCCGCTGACCAACGGCACCCGGCCCTATCCGCTGCGCGCCAATCCGCCGCCGGCCAATTCGCGCAAGCGCGTCGGCGCCAAGATCGACCTGGGCGTGCGCTCGATCAACACCTTCATCTCCTGCTGCCGCGGCCAGCGCATGGGCATCTTCGCCGGCTCGGGCGTCGGCAAGTCCGTGCTGCTGTCGATGATGGCGCGCTATACCGAGGCCGATGTGAACGTGGTCGGGCTGATCGGCGAACGCGGCCGCGAGGTGCAGGAATTCATCGAGGACGATCTGGGCCCGACCGGCCTGGCCCGCACCGTGATCGTGGTCGCGACCTCGGACGAGCCGGCGCTGGTGCGCCGCCAGGCTGCCTATATGACGCTGGCGGTGGCGGAATACTTCCGCGACCAGGGCCAGCAGGTTCTTTGCCTGATGGATTCGGTCACCCGCTTTGCCATGGCACAGCGCGAGATCGGCCTGTCGGGTGGCGAGCCGCCGACCACCAAGGGTTATCCGCCAACCACCTTCGCCGAACTGCCGCGCCTGCTGGAACGTGCCGGACCGGGCACCAGCGACGGCAGCATCACCGGACTCTTCACGGTGCTGGTCGATGGCGACGACCATAACGAGCCGATCGCCGATGCCACGCGCGGTATTCTGGATGGCCATATCGTGATGGAACGCGGCATTGCCGAACGCGGGCGTTATCCGGCCATCAATATTCTTCGTTCCATTTCCCGCACCATGCCGGGCTGCAACACAGAAGACGAGAATACGCTGGTGACTCGCGCGCGCCAGCTGATGGCCACCTATGACGACATGGCCGAACTGATCCGGCTCGGCGCCTACCGCACCGGCTCGGACCCGAAGGTGGATGAGGCGATCCGCTACCAGCCGCTGCTGGAAACCTTCCTCAAGCAGCAGAAAAGCGAACGCGCCGACCTGTCGTCGGGCTATGAGCGGCTGGCGGAAATCTTTCTGCAGGGCGTATAAAGGCAACTGAAGCATGCGCGGCGTCGACGGACTGATCCGGCTGTGGAAATGGCGCCTTGACGAGCGCCGCCGCATCGTCGTCGACCTGGAAATCCTGCGCGCCGGCATCGAGCGCCAGATGGCCGGCCTGGACGCGGAACTGGAACACGAGCGCAAGGTGGCGACACAGAATTATACCGCCGGCTTCGGTTTCACCAATTACCGCCGGATGAACCGCGAACGCCATGCCAATGCCGAGGTGGCGCGCGACGAGACCATCGACCGTATCGCCGCCGCGCAGGAAGAGGTCAACGCCGCCTTCCGCGAGCTGAAGAAATACGAACTGGTGCTCGAAAACTGGGAACGCCGCGAACGCCTGAAGCAGGAAAAACGCGAGCAGGACGAGATGGACGAAGCCGGCCTGCAGGGCTTCCGCCGCCGCCAGGAACAGCCGGGCAATCCGCCGGAGTAAGCAATCCGCTTCAGGCGGTCAGCCGGGATAAACCGGCTTCTTCCTGAAGAGGGCCAGCAGCCGCCCGTCGATGGCGGCCAGACCGAGCGCGACGATGCCGAAGCCGAACAGATGGCGCGGCAGCAGGGTTTCCCCCAGCACCAGCACGCCGAGCAGGATGGCGCTGACCGGCACCAGCAGCGTGACCAGGTTGACGTTGCTGCCGGCCGCCGCCATCACCCGGAAGAAGATCACATAGGCCAGCGCGGTGGACAGCACGGCCAGTGCCGCCAGTGCGGCCAGCACCGGCCAGCCGGGTAACGGCAGGATCCAGGGCCGGTCGGTCAGCAGCGCGAGCGGCAGTAAGATCACGCTGGACGCCACAAGCTGCCCGCCGGCGGTCACCAGCGGCGGCACATCCATGCGGCGAAAGCGGCGACCGAAGACACCGGCACAGGCATAGGACAGTGTGGCGAGCAGGCAGGCGCCCTGCGCCAGCAGGGTGTCGGCCAGCCGCAGATCCAGCAGATCGGTCCCCAGCATCACCGCCACGCCGGCAACGCCCAGCAGCACGCCGAGGATGCGGTTCGGCGTCAGCTTCTCATCCGTGGTGAAGGCATGCGCCACGAGCGCGGTGGAAATTGGCGTGGTGGCATTCAGGATCGAGGCCAACCCGCTGGGAATCTGGCCCTGGCCCCAGACGATCAGGGTGAAGGGAATGACATTGTTGAGCAGGCCCATGCCGAAAAAGGCCAGCCACAGATCCCGCCGTCGCGGCAGGGCAATACCCATGGCATGCAGGATCAGCAGCAGCACCAGCGCGGCCAGCACCACGCGCGCGGCGACGATGGTCAGGGGCGGCAATGCCGGGACGGCAACACCGACGAAAAAAAACGATCCGCCCCACAGCACTGACAGGGCGAACAGCAGCAGCCAGACCTGCGCCGTCATGCGGCCCGCATTCATTCCCGTTCTCCTGCAAACATCCGCACGGTCCTAGCCGCGCGCCGCCGGCCGCGCTATCCGCATCTTGCGTTCATGCCGTCAGGCCTTGATTTCGGTACTGGGACCGCGGCTGTCCAGCTCCGGACTCGGCCAGGCCAGCGGCTTTTCGCGATCATGGAAGCGCAGCGAACCGACCATGCCGGTGACCGCCAGTGCCTCTTCGAAAATCGCACTGACATCGAGGCGGAAGGCCGGGCCGAATGCGGTTTCGCTGCGCAGGATCAGGTCGAGCTGCTTGGTGCCGACGAAACCGTCGAACTGGATCGGGCCGGTGCTTTCCAGGTTGAAATCGATGATGAAGCGCGTCTGTTTCTGCTGCCGCTTCGGATCCTTGCGCCGGCGCATGAAGATCTGAATCGCCTCGACCTTGCCGCCGACCATCATCGGCATCACCAGGGCCTGCCAGTCGTTGTCACCCTGGCGCTGGTTGAGCCGGCCGAGTTCGCGGAAATCGTCATCCAGCTTGCGCAGCAGATCGCCGCGGCCACTCTGCTCCAGCCTGCGCACGGCTTCGGAGCCGAGCCAGGCCTGGGCGCTGCCGGCCGCCGCCGCCGCCATGAACTGCAATGCCGTGGCCGCCAGCCGCGCATTGGGCTGCGGCAGCAATTCCGCCTGCAGGCGCTGCGCCAGCGCGGGATCGGCGGCCCGCACCGCATCCAATGTCTGCTGCAGCACCGGCCAGCCGTCCTGCAGCCGGTTCAGCACGCCGGCCAAAGGCGCCGGACCGAGCGCGGTGGGTGTCGGCGTCGGCGGCCGCGTGATGGCGGCAAGTTCAAGCGCCAGCTGCGTGCCGGGCGGTAAAGCCTGCGGCAGATTCAGCGACAGCACGCCCTGCGGCGTGGATACCAGCACCTGCCCGGCCTGACCCTGGCCGGAGACAATACCGGTGACGATCTGGCCGGCGGAACCCGGCGCCAGCAGGTTGCCGGCGGGCAACGCGGACAGCGGCACTGCGGAAGACGCGGTGCCTGTTGCCGCCTGCAAAATGGCCGGCGGCACCGGTGCCTGCGGTGCGGCCGGTATTTGCGGCGCCGGCACGACGGATGGTGCCTGCTGTGCCTGCGCCTGCGCGAGAATGGCGGTGGCGGATGGCAGCGCCGGCGGAGCCGCCCCGGGACTCTGCGGTGTCACTGGCTGCGCCGGCGTTGCCGGCAGCGGGAGCGTGGCGACTGGCGTCGCGGGAACCGGCGCCGCAGGGACTGGCGGCGTTGCGGGAACTGGCGCTGCGGGTGTTGGCGATGGCACTGCCGCCCCCGGCACGGCGGAGGCTGCGGGCGCGGCAGCCGGCAGAGTCACACTCTGCACCACCACCTGCAGCTGGCTGCCCGGCGGCAGAACCGGCGCACCTGTATTGCCGGCCGGTGGCGTCACCACCACGGCGGTCAGCGTCTGACCGACCTGCGGCAGCACCGGCGCGGCGGCATTGCCGGCCGGCTGCGGCGGCGATACGGCCAGCGCCAGCTGCGCCGCGGTCGGCGGCTGCGCCAGCGCGGTCAGCGGCGGCTGCAGCGTCGTGCCATTGGCACTGATCACCGTGGCCTGCTGCGGATTGGCGGGATTGAGCTGCAGTTTGATCGCCGCATTCAGCACGGCAATATTGGCCTGCTCGAAGGCCTGGGCGAGATTGGTGAGCGCCAGCGTATTGCCAGCGGCCGTGCGCACCAGCAGGGCCAGGTTGTCGCGCGCCACGACCTGGGCGGCGATCTGGCCGCCTTTGGCCAGTTCGCTGGCGCTGGCGGCGAGCGCGGTCGCATCCGACTGCAGGACAGTGGTCGGCGACGGCGGCGGAGATGCCGTCTGCGCCGGCGGCACAGTCTGACCCGCAGACGGCGGCACAGCAGCGGACGGTTGACCCGGTGCGGTCGCCGGCGCGGCCGGCGTGCCGGTGGCAACCGACGCGGCGGGCACAAGGGGGCCGAGATCGCTCACGCGAGACTCCGCCCCTCAGGTCATGATCAGGGCTGCATCGCGACGGGCGCGCGCAGCAGCGTGTTCATCAGCGCCTCGACATCCTCGGCCGCCTCGCACATCGGGTGGCGGGTCAGCAGCGGCACCTGGTTGCGGATGGCATCGCGCACCTTGTCGTCGCGGCGGATTACGCCGGCCAGCGGCGGAGAATATTTGAGGAAATTCTCGGCTGCCTTGTTGAGCTTGGCATAGGTGCGCTCGCCCTCGCGGGTGGTCGGCGCGATATTGATCACCACGCGCACATCGGCATTGCGATCGGCCATGCGCGCCAGCTTGATATAGGCATAAGCGTCGGTCAGCGCGGTCGGCTCGTCGTTGGTCACCACCAGGGTGATGCCGGCGGCGGCCGAGAAGGTGCGCACCACGGCATCGACACCGGCGCCCAGGTCGATGATGACGCGGTCGTAGCTTTTCGCCAGCTGCATCAGCTCGTCGCGGATCGTCGCCATCGCCGTCTGGTCCAGCGTGGCGAGCGAGGCCGAGCCCGACTTGCCGGCAATGATGTCGAAGCCGGCTTCCGAGGGCATGATCGCATCGGCGAGACTGAAGCGGCCGGCGATCACACTGCCCAGATCGCGGTCCGGCATCAGACCGAGCTGGATATCCACATTGGCGAGGCCGATATCGCCATCGAACAGCAGCACGCGCTGGCCCTGACGCGCGAAGGTATGCGCCAGCGTCACCGAGAGCCAGGTTTTTCCCACACCGCCCTTGCCGGAGGCGATGGCAATCACATTGGATTGCCGTACCGCCGCGGCTGGATGGCGGGCCGGGCGAGCGGGAGAGGACGGCGGAGTCGGCGTCATGGTCATCACGGTCATTCGGCGGCCTTCAGGGCAGCGGGTTTCGGGGCAAAGTACTGCATATCGGACTCGGGGTCGACCGAGCTGCGGGCATCGGGATCGGCAAGCAGGCGATGGGCCAGGGTGAGCGCGTCGCAGCGTTCGAAGCCCTTGCCGATGAAGGCACTGGCGCTGACATCGGCAAAGGCGAGACCGCCGAGATCGGCGGCGGCGACCAGCGCACCCAGCCGGCGGGCCGCATCGAGCCGGGTACCGACATAGCGCCGGGCACCCAGCGACACGGCCTGCGCGGCCAGTTCGCCGCTTTCCATCGCATCGGTGCCGGCGGCCAGCACGGCCACCGGTTCGGCGCCGCTGGCCTGGATCAGCGCCTTCAGCGCCTTGCGTTCGGCAGCGTCATGCAGGTTGATGCCGGCGGTATCGATCACCAGCTTATGGGTGTCGGGCACCGCCTCGACGGCCTGGCGCAGGTCGCGGGCATCGCCGGACTCGATGAACGGCGCGCTCATCACACGGCAGAGTGCGGCAAGCTGTTCGCCAGCGGCAGCGCGGCTGACATCGGTGGAGATCACCTGCACCGGCCGGCGTTCCATCACGCAACGGGCGGCAAGCTTGGCGGCCACCACGGTCTTGCCGCTGCCTGGCGGACCAATCAGGATCAGCGGCCGGTTGTCGGTGCTCAAACCCGGAAAGCGATAGGTTTCGTCGAGCGCTTCGGCCAGGGCGCCGACCGCATCGTCGAGGCCGACGCGCAGGGCCGCCTGGGTCAGGCGTTCGGCCACGCGGCCCGGCACGCCATGCCAGCTCAGCGCACCCAGAATCAGTTCGGCAATCTGCTGTTCGTCCTGCGGCGCGAAATCCTCATCCGGCACGAACAGCCGGCCATTGCCCTGGCCATAGCGCAGGGCCTGGGCCTCCGGCGTGACAAAATCATCCTCGGTCTGCTGCTCGATGGCGGCGGTGATCTCGACGCCGGCGCCGTTGCGATGCGTGAAGGTCGAGACAATGATCGCCTCGTCGCCCAGGCTCTGGCGCACGAGGTCCATCGCCTCGGTCATTGTCTGTGCCTGGAAGGTTTTGAGCCGCATGCTTCAGCCCATCATCAGATCTGCGCAATCGTCCGAAGCTTGGCCTTCGGATGGATTTCCTGCTGCGACATCACCACGGTGGCCGGGCGGAAGCGTTCGATGATCGACCGCACATAGGGCCGTGCCGTCGGGCTGGTCAGCAGCACCGGCATATGGCCCTCGGCAGCCAGCCGCTCGAAAGTCTGGCGCACCTGGGTGATGAATTCCTGCAGCCTCGACGGCTGCATGCTGAGCTGGCGGTCCTCACCCTGGCCGACCAGCGCCTCGGCGAAATTCTGCTCCCATTGCGGCGACAGGGTCACCAGCGGGATATAGCCGTCCGGGCTGACATTGGCATTCGAGATCTGGCGCGCCAGGCGCGAGCGCACATGCTCGGTGATCTGGGTGATCGACTGCGTATATCCGCTGGCCTCGGCGATCGCTTCCAGGATGGTGGCGAAATCGCGGATCGAGATGCGCTCGCTCAGCAGGTTCTGCATCACGCGCTGCACGCCGTTGACATTGGTGCGCGTCGGGATCACTTCGCTGACCAGCTTCTCGTTGGTCTTCTTCAGTTCGTCGACCAGCTTCTGCGTCTCGGCGAAGCTGAGCAGGTCGGACATATTGTCCTTCACCACTTCGGTCAGATGCGTGGTGATGACCGTGCCGGGATCGACCACGGTATAGCCGCGGAACATCGCCTCGTCGCGCATGCTCTCGTCGACCCACATGGCCGGCAGGCCGAAGGTCGGCTCGATGGTCTCCTCGCCGGCCAGTGCAATGCGCTCGCCGCGCGGATCCATCACCAGCAGCAGGTTCGGTTTCACCTCGCCGCGCGCCGCTTCCACTTCCTTGACGCGGATCACATAGGTGGTGCCGGGCAGCTGCATATTATCGAGGATGCGCACGCTGGGCATGATGAAGCCCATGTCGATGGCGATCTGGCGGCGCAGCGCCTTGATCTGGTCGGTCAGTCGATAGCCGCGCGCGTCGTTGATCAGCGGCAGCAGGCTGAAACCGAGTTCCAGCCGCAGATCGTCCATCACCAGCGCATTGGTGACTGGCTCGTCCAGCGGACTGATGGCGGCCGGCGGCGCCGGCGGCGGCACGAAAGCGGCCGCGACGGCCTTTTTCTCCTGTTCCCAGGAGAGATAGGCCAGACCGCCGGTGACCGCGGCCAGGATGATAAAGGGCAGGAAAGGCATGCCCGGGATCAGCGCGAAGCAGGCCGAGAGCACCGCCGACATGCCGAGCCCCTTGACCGACGACAGCTGACGCGACAGCGCCTTGTCGGTGGTGCCGGTGACACCGCCCTTGGACACCATGATACCGGCAGCGACCGAGATGATCAGGGCCGGAATCTGCGCCACCAGGCCATCACCAACCGACAGGATCGAATAGGTATTGAGCGCCTGGCTGAAGCTCAGCCCGTTCTGGATCACGCCGATCAGGATGCCGCCGATCAGGTTGATGAAGGTGATCAGCAGGCCGGCAACGGCATCACCACGCACGAATTTCGAGGCACCGTCCATCGAACCGAAGAAGCCAGACTCGTCTTCCAGTTCCTTGCGGCGGGTGCGCGCGGTGGCCTCGTCGATCAGACCGGCGGAGAGATCGGCGTCGATCGCCATCTGCTTGCCCGGCATCGCGTCGAGAGTGAAACGGGCTGAAACCTCGGCGATGCGACCGGAACCCTTGGTGATGACAACGAAGTTCACGATCACCAGGATGGCGAACACGATGATGCCGATGACCAGGTTGCCGCCCATGACGAACTGGCCGAAAGCCTCGATCACATGGCCGGCGGCATCGGTGCCTTCGTGACCGTGCCCGAGAATCAGGCGCGTCGAGGCCAGGTTCAGCGACAGCCGCAGCATCGTGGAGATCAGCAGCACGGTCGGGAAGCTGGAGAATTCGAGCGGTCGCTGCACGAACAGGCAGGTCATCATCACCAGAACCGACACGGTGATCGACAGCGCGAGCGCCACGTCGAGCAGCCAGGTCGGCATCGGCAGGATGAGCACCGACAGGATGGCCATGATGCCGATGGCGAGCAGGATATCGCCATGCTGGCCGATATTGCCCAGCCGGCCGAACATGCCGCCGCCACCGCCCCCTGGGGCGGCTGAAGCTTCAGCCGGCACGTTCTCCGCCATACCCGTTTCTCCTCAACCCGCGCGCCGCATGGCAATCAAGCCGTGACGCGCGTGCCCTCGTTGGCCGCCGGAACCGCAAGGCCTTCGTCGGAATACTGTTTCAGCTTGTTGCGCAAGGTGCGGATCGAAATGCCCAGGATGGTTGCCGCATGGGTGCGGTTGCCCAGGCAATGCTTCAGCGTGTCGATGATCAGATCGCGCTCGACATCGGCCACGGTACGTCCGACCAGATTGGGCGATGCGCCGCCGTTTTCGCCGCCGGCCGCATCGGCCGGCGCGCCGGCACCGCGGCCGATCGTGTCGGACAGCGCCGAACCGTCGGGCAGGCGGATATCGGGCAGCTCGATCTGCGACCCCAGCGCCAGCAGCACGGCGCGGTGCATGGTGTTTTCCAGCTCGCGCACATTGCCGCGCCAGGGCGCCATGCGCAGCGCCTCGATGGTCGCCGGCGAGAGCGGGCGCTCCGGCACGCCATTGGCTTCGGCGTATTTCTTGACGAAATGCTGCGACAGTAATTCGATATCGGCCGGCCGCTGGCGCAGCGGCGGCAGCTTCAGGTTCACCACATTGAGGCGGAACAGCAGATCCTCGCGGAACGTGCCCTTGGCGACTTCCTCGACCAGGTTGCGGTTCGAGGTGGCGATGACGCGGATATCGATCTTGACCGGCTTACTGCCGCCGATGCGGTCGATCTCGCGTTCCTGGATGGCGCGCAGCAGCTTGGCCTGCAGGCGCACATCCATCTCGCTGATTTCATCGAGCAGCAGTGTGCCGCCGTTGGCTTCCTCGAACTTGCCGAGCCGGCGCGCCACCGCACCGGTGAAGGCGCCTTTTTCATGACCGAACAATTCGGATTCCAGGAGCGTATCCGGAATGGCGGCGCAGTTGACCGACACGAAAGGACGGTCGGCGCGCGGCGACTTGATATGGATGAAGCGTGCCATCACTTCCTTGCCGGTGCCGCTCTCGCCGGTGATCATGATCGAGGCGCCGCTCGGCGCGATCTGCTCGGCCAGCCTGACCACCTGGCCCATGGCCGGATCACGGAACAGCATCTGGTGGCTGTCTTCCGCCACCGCTTCCAGCACGGCGGCGATCAGGTCGGCTTCCGGCGGCAGCGGCAGATATTCCTTGGCGCCGGCACGGATGGCGGCAACGGCGGCGCGTGCATCGTTGCCGATGCCGCAGGCCACCACCGGCAGATTGATGCGTTCAGCCTTCAGGCTGTCGACCAGGAGTTTGACATCGAGGCTGACATCGATCATCGCCAGGTCGGCGCCGCGCCCCGAGCGCAGCGTATTGAGGCCCTGCTCGATATCCTCGACCTGGATGACCTTGGCGCCGCGTTGCAGCGCGATGCGCGTTGCCGCGCCGATCTGCCCGTTAAGCGTTCCAAAGATGATCAGCCGCATAATCCGCCCCAGCTTCCCGCTCTATATGCCGCGCCGCGATTACCCACCGCGGCCACCCTTGATGATTTCCGTCATGGTCACGCCGAGGCGGTCTTCCACCACCACCACTTCGCCACGCGCCACCAGCCGGTTGTTCACATAGATATCGATCGCCTCGCCGACCTTGCGGTCGAGCTCGACCACGGCGCCGCGCCCCAGCTTGAGCAGCTGGCTGACCTGCATATTGGCCTTGCCCAGCACGGCAGAGACATGCACCGGAATGTCGAAAACCGCCTGCAGATCCGCCGCCGTGCGGGCCGCATTGGGATCTTCCTCATCCATCATATCCTGGCCCTGGCCAAGATCCTTCAGTTCAAGATCGTCGCTATCCGCCATACTCGTTCACTCCTCGCCGCGGCTATTCGCCGGGCTCCGCCAGCTGCGACTGCAGACCGGCCAGATACCGTTCGACGGCCTGATCGACTTCATGCTCCAGCGCCGTCTGGCGCCGCTCGGCCGAACCATCGGCCCAGTTGATACGACAGTCGGTCGGCGCCATGGTTTCATCCGGAATCAGGGCGACCTTGCCGCCGAAGCCGG
This sequence comes from Ferrovibrio sp., assembly GCF_025869515.1. Taxonomy (GTDB): domain Bacteria; phylum Pseudomonadota; class Alphaproteobacteria; order Ferrovibrionales; family Ferrovibrionaceae; genus Ferrovibrio. The sequence goes on along the minus strand of NZ_JAOZVR010000106.1, from coordinate 21,430 downwards.
ATTGCGCCACCAGCTGATCGATCTTGGCATCGAGCTGCTGCACCACGGCTTCGTTGGCACGGATCACCAGGCGCGGTTCTTCGCGCATATCGTCCATGCAGCGCAGCACCAGGGCTTCGACCTGGTCCAGCGGCTGACGTTCGATCAGCCGGCCGGCCAGCTTGCGGGCAATCGCCACTGCCAGTTCCGTTGCCTCGGTGCGGGCGGCGATCTGGGCCTGCTGCTCGCCGGCGGCAATGCCGGCCAGCTGCATGGCAATATTGTGCAGCGCCTGTTCCAGATTGCGCTGATGCTCGCCATGGGCGGCATTGCGGCCGGCGATTTCACCCTCGGCAAAGGCCGCGGCCTTGGCCTGATCGATTTCCTCGGCGGAGAATTTCGGCGGCGGCGCCTTGGGCGCGTAATTGCGCTCCACCTTCGGGCGGCTGCCGTCGAAGGGCATGTCGAACAGGAATTTGGCCTTGCTTGCCATCGGGATTTACGCCGCTTCTCTCAGTACCGGTGAAGTCATCAGTAGATCAGCTCGTCTTCGCCCTTGTTGTCGGCCAGCATGATTTCGCCCTTCGAGGCGAGCTCCTTGGCCGTGTTGACCATCAGCATCTGCGCCTCGTCGACATCCTTCAGGCGCACCGGACCCATCGATTCCATTTCCTCGCGCAGCAGCTTGGAGGCGCGTTCGGACATATTGGAGAAAAACAGGTCGCGCAGGGTTTCCGAAGCGCCCTTGAGCGCCAGGCCCAGCTTGTCTTTTTCCACGCTCTTCAGCAGGGTCTGCACGCCGGAGGGGTCCAGCTTGATCAGATCCTCGAAGGTGAACATCAGGGCCTTGATGCGCTCGGCCGCGTCGCGGCTTCGTTCTTCCAGGGCCGCGAGGAAGCGGGCTTCCGTGTTGCGGTCCAGGCTGTTGAAGATTTCCGCCATCATTTCGTGGGCGTCGCGGCGATTGGTGCGCGCCAGATTCGACATGAATTCGGTGCGCAGCGTCTGCTCCACCTTGTCGAGCACTTCCTTCTGCACCGCTTCCATGCGCAGCATGCGCATCACGACTTCCATCGAGAATTCTTCCGGCAGCGCCGCGAGTACGCGAGCGGCATGTTCCGGACGGATCTTGGCCAGCACGACGGCAACAGTCTGCGGATATTCGTTCTTCAGGTAATTCGCCAGCACGTTTTCGTTCACGTTGGCGAGCTTGTCCCACATGGTGCGGCCGGCCGGACCGCGGATCTCTTCCATGATCTGGTTGACGCGCTCCGACGGCAACGCCTTCATCAGCAGGCGTTCCGTGCTGTCGAAGGTACCCGTCAGCGAACCGGTGGAGGAGAAGTTGTTGACGAATTCGAGGAACAGCTTTTCCACGACGTCGGAATTCACCGCGCCGAGGTTGGCCATGTTCTGCGAGATTTCCTTGATCTCTTCGTCGTCGAGCAGCGGCCAGATCTTTGCCGAATGCTCTTCGCCCAGGGCCAGCATCAGCATAGCGGCCTTGTCCGGGCCCTTGAGTTGGCGAAAGTCCTTGTCAGCTGCCATAGCGCGCTCCTAACCCGTCACGCGGCCTGATAGAGCCAGTTACGGATGATCGACACGGCTTCTTCCGGATGCTTGTCGACGATCTCGCCGATCTTCTTGAGCGACGACGCCTTCACCTGGCCCTCGATGCGGGCGATGTCGATCATCGATTCGATGCCGGGCGTCGGCGGCGCCATGCCGGCGTCGGGCGCGGCCGGCAGTTCGGCGATCGGCGCACCGCCAACCACCATCGGCAGACCCGGCGAGGCCGGCGTCAGCATGCCCGGCGGGATGTCTTCGCCTTCCTGCGAGGCTTCCAGCACGCGGCGAATCAGCGGGCGTACCACCAGCAGCATGGCCAGCAGGCCGAGCAGGACATAGCCGGCGATCTCGCCGATGCGGAACAGATCGGCCTTGGTCAGACCGAGCAGGATCGGCAGGCTGGCTGGATCGATTTCCTCGGGAATGTCACCCGGTTCGGCAAAGCGCATGCTGACGATTTCAACGGTGTCGCCACGCTGCTGGTCGAAGCCGATGGCATTGCGTACCAGTGCATTGAGCTGCTGCATCTCTTCGGTCGAGCGCGCCTGGTAGGAGCGCTGTCCCTGACCATCGACCTGCACAATGTTGTTGACCAGCACGGCGGCCGAAACGCGGCGCAGCACGCCGGCCTCGCGCACCTGGGTGCGGATGGTCTTGGAGATTTCGTAGTTGACCAGTTCCTCGGTGCGGTTGCCGGTCGTGGTGGCCTGGGTGCCGCCCTGGCCCTGGGCCTCGGGCAGGTTGTTGGCCACCGAGACGTTCTGCTGGCCTTCCTGGCTCTGGTTGTTTTCGGTGATGGTCTGGGTCGAGCGCACCACCTGCTGGTCGGGATTGAACAGTTCCTGGTTGGTGGTGACGCGATCGAAATCCATATCGACCGAGATTTCCGCGCGCACATTGCCAACGCCGACCGAACGCTCGAGCAGCGCCTCGACATTCTTGCGAAGGCGGTCTTCCATCACGCGGCGCATGTCGGCCATGCGATTGGCCGTTGCGGTGGCCGCATCGGGCTCTTCCTGGGTGCCGGCCAGCAGGTTGCCGCGATCATCCACGATGGCGATGCGCGACGGCTTCAGGTCCGGCACGGCCGAGGCGACCAGATTCTGGATGGCGCGCACCTGCGGCTGATCGAGACGGCCGCCTCTGGTCTTGACGATGATCGAGGCCGAGGGTTCGCGCTGTTCGCGGCTGAACACTTCGCGCTTGGGCAACACCAGATGCACGCGCGCCGACGACACCTGCTCAATCGAGCGGATGGTACGCGCCAGCTCGCCTTCCATCGCACGCAGCTGGTTGATGTTCTGCATGAAATTGGTGGCCGAGAGCGCATTGGCCTTGTCGAAGATTTCATAGCCGGCGCCGCCGCCGGATGGCAGGCCGCCTTCGGCGAGCTGCATGCGGGCGCGCAGCACGCGGTCTTCCGGCACCAGAATCTGGGCGCCGTTGCCGGCGATCTGATAGGGAATTTTCTGCGCTTCGAGGCGGGCGACGATCTCGCCCGACGATTGCAGGTCGAGATTGCCGTAGAGCAGCGCCATCTTGGGCTGCGTCACCTTCATGCCGAGGAACACGAAGAAACCGATCAGAACCGCAGCGGTCGCCGCCAGCATTGCCAGCCGCGCGGGACCGATGTTCCGCATCATGTTCATAATTCCGTTCACGGCATCACCCCATGCACCAGGCACGCGTTGCGGTCAGGTCCTGCCTGCCCTCGACGCCAAATTAGGAAGCCGGGATGAAAGAGAGGTTAACATCCCGGCAAAATTTGCCTACCGGAATGTTAACCTGCCAGAATTGAATTAAATCAATTAGTTAGAGTGACATTCAGAGCGAGCGGGCCGGAGTGTCCTTTAACATGCCGGGCCGGTAGTCCTGCAGGCGGGTGGCGCGCAGGCCAGGCAGACCATGCTGCTCGATGGCGCGCTGCCAGGACTGAAATTCCTCGATCGTCAGGATGTAGCGCTCGCAGGCCTCCTCGAGAGTCAGCAACCCGCCGCGCACGGCAGCCACCACCTCGGCCTTGCGGCGAATCACCCAGCGTTTGGTATTGGCTGGCGGCAGACTCTCCCGCGTGATGCGCTGCCCTTCGGGACCGATCACACTGGTCGGCGTGGCCGACGGGCGCGTCTGGGGATTCACCGTCTGGATCAGGTTCTGCATCGTCGTCTTCCGCCTGTTACAAAAAACCGAAATTCCCTGAGCGGTTCATCGCTCAGCTGGTGGTCTCGTCATCACCTTCGTCATCGCCAGTGTTGTCGTTGGTCGGCGCCGGGAAGACCGAAACCACCTTTTCGGGCAGGAATTTGTTGCCCGACACGACGAGATACTGGACGCCATCGACGGTCTCGAGCGCCTCGACATAGCCGCGCGCAAACACCTTGGTGCCATCGACGGTTTTGCCGCCGGCATCCTTGGCCACGATCTCGAGCTTGTAGGTACCGGCCGGCTGGGCGTTATTGCTGCCGTCCTTGCCGTCCCAGGCCAGTTCGATGCGACCGCTGGGGAATCCACCGGCCTGATCGGAGGTCTGCGTCACCGTGCGCACGACCTTGCCGGCGGAATTGATGATGTTGTATTTGACCTGGCTGACACCGGCCGGAAGTTCGTAGGACCAGAAGGCGCTGCCGCCACTGGCCAGCTTCACCTCGTTGTCGTCGACATCGACGATCTTGCCGATGAAGTTCAGGTTGTTGCTGCTCTGCTGCGCCGAGAACATGGAAATCAGCTTTTCCAGGTTCTTGTTCTGATTGATCGACTGCTCGACCTGGCTGAACATCACAAGCTGATTGGTGAACTCTTTCGAGTCCATCGGCGAGGTCGGATCCTGGTTCTTCAGCTGCGTGGTCAGCAGCGTGAGGAAGGTATCGAAATTCTTCGCCAGCGAGACACCGGCGCTCTGGGACGCAGTCGATGTCGTCGTGGTCGGAGCGCTCGTGACTGAAGTAACCATGACCATTCCCCTCGCGGAAAATCAGATTCGGATGTCGAGCCCGCCGCGCGCGGCGGCTGCCCGTTGTGCATTGGCGGCAGCAACCTGCACCGGATCGGTGCGCAGGCCGGCTTCGGCATAATCATCGCCGCCGCGATTGCGTTGACGGCCGTTGCCATTGCCGTTGCCGTCGCGGCCTTCATTGGCCTGACCCTGGTCGCGCAGGGAGAAACTCAGCGACTGCTGGTCAGTCTTCAGGCCGGCATCGCGCAGCGACTGTTCGAGCTTGCCGGCTTCCTGCTGCAGCATGTGCAGGGTTTCCGGCTTGTCGGCGGAAATCACCGCCATCAGGCGGCCGTCATGGGTGACTTCCAGCTTGACCTCGACCTTGCCGAGATTGCCCGGATCGAGCTTGATCGAAATCTTGTCGACGCCTTCGGCAGCGCCTTTCTTGATCTGCAGCGCAACCTGTTCATCGGCCGGGATATAGGTGTTGAGATGCCGCGTTGCGGCATGTGTGGCGGCATGCTGGGCGGCCTGCACGACCGGCGCGCCGGTGCTGCTCATCGGCGCCACCTGCTGCTGTCCGGTCTGACTATTTCCGGTCGCAGCAGCCGCATTGCCCTGCAGCTGCGCCTCGGCATTGGCCAGCAGCAGCGCGGCATTGAATTTCAGTTCGGGACCGCCCGGCTGCGCCGGCTGCTGCGCGGTCAGGGTCTGCTGCTGCAACAGCGCCGCATCGGCGGCGGCCTGGTCGTCGTCGCCCTGCATGGCGAACAGCGACGCCTGATCAACCAGGGTCTTCGGCGCAACGGTGGTCGTGGCGCTCTGCAGATCGACAGTCAGGGTCTTATCGGCCTTGGCTTCGGTCTTCGGAGAGGCTTCGGCCGTCACGACCGGCTTGCCAGCCTGGGCCTGAACCTGGGTCTGCGCCGTCAGCGCCTGCTGGATGACGGCGAAATCTTCCGGCGTCACCGCCTGCTGCTGCGACAGCAATGCGGCCGCGCTGGTATCGGTGGCTGTCTTGCCCATCGCCGTGGTATCGACGGCGACAGCAACCGCCGGCTGCGGCGCGGCTGGAACGACGGCAGTATCGGCGGCAGTGGCAACCACGGCAGCCTTGGCGGCCGCTGCGTCGGGCTGAACCGGCGCCGGCGTCTCGCTCTGCAGCGCTTCGGCCGCGGCGAGAAGTGCGGCAGCGGCGGCATCCACGGGATTGACGGCCGGCACCGCCGCCGTGGCGGCCGGAACGACCGCCGGAATCTCGCCGGATTGCGCGACAGCCGGAGCAGCCGCCGGAGCAGCCACCGGCGCGACCTGCGTCTGCAGCAGGCTGAGAATCAGCAAGTCATCGGGCACAACGGCAACCGCCGGCTTGGTGGCATCCTCGGAAAGCACATCTTCCGCAGTATCCGCCGTATCGTCTGCGACCGGTGCCGCCGCCTGATCGGCCGGCTTGGCTGTATCTTTTGTTTCATCCTGTGCCGCTGCATCCTCGGTCTTGTCGGCATCCTGCCGGACTTCACGGGGTGGGGCGGCATCCTTGGCAGCCGGCTTGGCATCGGGCCTGGCCGGTGCCTTATCCTCGGCGGGCTTGCTGGACGGCTGCGTCTCGCGCGGCGCCGGTTCGTCGTTGCGGCGGGTGTCGACCGGTTCGGAGCGTTCGTAGGAGATGCGTTCGGCGGGGCGGCTGTCGGGGCCGGGCTCGCGCCGGGTCTCGGTCCGCGTCTCGGTGCGGGGCGCGGCTTCCGACATGGCGCGTTCGCTGGTCTTCGCCACCGCCTCGCTGCCTTTGCCGTAGAAAGCGTTCTGCAGCACCCGGGCAAAATCATCGGCACGGCTGGAGCTGTCCTCGGCCGGAGTCTGGCCAAGGGCGGAAGCGACAGAGCTGTTTACCTGAGCGACTTGCATGGATGCCTCATTCGTCGCCGGATAAGAAGCAAGCGCCGGGCCAAGTCCCGATATCCAGTCAAACAATTGATATTACTAGTATAATTTTTACGACCCCGAGTCGCTTTGGCCCACCGCCGTTGCCGGCCGGCAATTTCTGCCGGGACCCTGCGGCCGTCGCCAGCCCGGCCATGCCGGCGGGGTCTCCGACCGCTCTAGGCCCGAGGGCCGATCGGGCCTAGACTGTATTTATGGCGAATCAACCCGGCAAACCTTCCAGCGGCACACCGCCGCGCCCCCTGGCCCCCAAAGCAGCCAAGCCTGCCGCGGACGACCAGGATGCCGAATCCGAACAGCTGGTCGCCAGCGAGCTGGACGACATCACGCATACCGAATTCCGGCTGCTCTACGATACGGCGGCGCGCAACGTGTTGTTCGCCAAGCGCCAGCAATGGCAGGTGGTGCAGTATTTCACGCTGATTGCCCTGGCGCTGGTCGCCATCGGCATCGCCGCCCCCTTCGCGCATGATGTGGCGCGCTTCGTTGCCGGCTTTCTGGTCTTCGTCGGCATCGGCAGCGTCATCGTGATTCTGATGCTGCAGTCCTGGCAGGGCAACGAGCATTCCAAGATGGCCTACCTGGCCGCCGACTTTTCCAATTTCGCCCGCAATGCTTTGCAGCGCAAACCCAAGCTGAGCGGCGATATTCACCGCTATGTCATGCTGCTGGTGATGCTGCTCTATGTGGTTGTGCTGGACGTCGTGATCGTCCGCCTGCTGGTCGATATCGGCCGCTAAGCGGCCGGCATTTTCTTCAGGAGAAGCTGTAACTGTCCATCGCCAGCGCGCCATGGGCGAAACTGGCATGGACGCGTTGTGCCGGTGCACCCGGCGTTGCCGCGCCCAGCGCGACATACAACGGCAACAGATGTTCGTCGGTCGGGTGATTCTGCGCCGCGAACGGCGCCTGCTGGCGATAGTCCAGCAATGCAGTGTCGTCGCGCTGTTCCAGCTTCTGCGCCATCCATTCGGCAAAGGCGGCGGCCCAGTCGGCCGGCGGGTGGCTGTCGCTGCGATCCAGCATGCGCAGGTTATGCGTCATCGAACCGGTCGCCATGATCAGCACGCCTTCATCGCGCAGCGGCGCCAGGGCGCGGCCCAGCGCCAGATGATGCGCCGGATCGCGGTGCGGCTGGATCGACAGCTGCAGCACCGGAATATCGGCATCGGGATAGATCAGGGTCAGCGGCGACCAGGCGCCATGATCGAGCCCGCGCTGCGGATCGAGGGCCGAGCGGAAGCCGGCATCTTCAAGCAGGCTGCGGATGCGCGCAGCCAGATGCGGCGCACCCGGCGCATCGTAATGCATGCGATACAGCGCCGGCGGAAAACCATAGAAATCGTGAATGGTCTCCGGCTGCGCCGTGGCGCCGACCGCCGGCTGCTCGGTTTCCCAATGGGCGGAGATGGCGAGGATCGCCTGCGGTCGCGGCCAGAGTGCCGAAGCCGAGCGCAGGAACTGATGTGCCGGACGCTGCGGCTCCAGGGTCAGCATGGGCGAGCCATGGCTGATGAAAACGGCGGGCAGGCGCTGGGGCTGGGCTGACATCGGGAAACTCCGCTGCGCCATCTGAATGACGGCGCAGCGTTGACCTAAGTCAGCGGCGGCAAAGCCGCAAGACGTTACCGCGTGGTGACGCCTTACTCGGCGGTAACAGTCGACCCGACGGTCCACGCGGCCGGGCGGCTGTGGAACAGGCCGGTAAATTTGGCGACCATGGTCTTGAAGATGGCCCAGCTCGCCTCGGACCGCAGGGTCACGGCACGGGCGCGCAGATAGGCCATTTCGTCGGCCGAGATGTAGCGGACCGGGGTAACCGCCGCGCGCATATCAAAATGCTTGTCGATGTCGGTCATCAGGTTGGTGGTCTGGGTCGTCGTGGTCATCGGGGAGGCCTTCCTCTGCTGGGGGGCTGAGTTGGACTTTATCCCGCACTGCACTTTTCATTAATATGGTATTATGGCAGTATTTATTGAATAATATTCATAAATAGGCCTGCTATGGATCGTTACGGGGAAATGGAAGCCTTTGTGCAGGTCGTGGACCAAGGCGGCTTCACCGAGGCCTCCAAAATCCTCGGCCTCAGCCCTTCGGCGGTGAGCAAGCTGATCTCCCGCCTGGAAGACCGGCTGGGCGCCCGCCTGCTGCAGCGGACCACGCGGCGGGTCAGCCTGACCGCCGAGGGCCGCGTCTATGCCGAACAGGCGCGCGCGATCCTAGCCGATGTCGATGCGATGGAAGCCAGCATCGGCGGCGCCGAAGCCGAGCCGCGCGGCCAGTTGCGGGTGAATGTCGCGCATGGTTTCGGCATGGCCCAGATCGTGCCGCTGATTCCGGATTTCCTCGCGCGCTATCCCAAGGTGCAGGTCAGCCTCACCTTCGCCGACCACACGGTCGATCTGGTCGGCGAAGGCGACGACATGGGCATCCGGCTCGGCGAACTGCGCGACGACGCGCTGATCGCACGCAAACTGGGCGAGCACCGCCGCATCATCTGTGCGGCACCGTCTTACCTCGAACGTCATGGCACGCCGCAGACGCCTGCGGATCTGGCCCGGCATAACTGCCTGCTGTTCGACGGGCCAGAAGGCCTGAACGAATGGCCCTTCCGCAAGGCCGACGGCAGCATCGAGCGGCTGGCCATGCATGGCAATTTCCGCAGCAACAATGGCGATGCGGTGCTGCGCCTGCTGCTTGACGGCGTCGGGCTTTGCTATGCCGCCGATTTCGGCATCAAGCCATTCATCGAAACCGGTCGCCTGGTGCCGGTGCTGAGCGCGCAGACCGCCGATATCCTGCGACCGGTTCATGCGGTCTATCCCGCCCGCAAGCATCTGGCCGCAAAAGTGCGTGTGTTTGCCGACTATCTGGTCGAGCGCTTCATGCCCACACCGCCCTGGCTGATGCAGCCCGGCGCTTAGGCCAGCGCCGGCAGTTATCTCAGCGCAGCCTGGGCCGCCTGCACCAGCGCCGCCGTATCCTCGGCGGTCTTGTCGAAGGAACAGACGAAGCGGTACAGGCTGTCAGCCTCGCTCCAGGTATGGAACAGCGCACCGCGCTGGCGCATCGCTTCGGCGGCCACCACCGGCAGCTGCACGAAGACCTCGTTGGCCTGCACCGGCCAGACGACTTTCGCGCCCGGCAATTTGCCAAGACCGTCGGCCAGTTCGCGCGCGCGGCTGTTGGCCTGGCGCGCCAGCCGCAGCCACAGGCCGTCCTGCAACATGGCGAGCAGCTGCACCGACAGGAAACGCGACTTCGAGAACAGATGCCCGCCGCGCTTGCGGCGATACAGGAAGCTTTCGGCCAGTTCGGGGCGGAAAAACACCACCGCCTCGGCCGCCATCGCGCCATTCTTGGTAGCCCCGAAGCTGAGCACATCCACGCCGGCGCGCCAGGTGAGATCGGCCGGGGCGCAGTTCAGACCGGCCACCGCATTGGCAAAGCGCGCGCCATCCATATGCAGGCGCAGGCCATGCTCGCGGCAGCGATGGGCGATATCGGCCACGTCATCGGGTGAATAGACCGTACCGGCTTCGGTTGCCTGCGTGATGCTGACGGCAGAGGGCTGCGGATTATGCTGCGAGCCTTTCCAGCCCAGCGCCAGCTGCGCATCCAGCGCGGCGAGATCGATCTTGCCGTTCTCGCCAGGCACATTCACCAGCTTGGCGCCGCCGGTATAGAATTCCGGCGCGTTGCACTCATCGGTGACGATATGACTGTCCTGGTGGCAATAGATCGCGCCATGGCCCGGCGTGATGCAGCCGAGCGACAGCACGTTGGCGGCGGTGCCGGTCGATACCGGAAAGACTTTGCACTCATGATCGAACAGCACGGAGAAAGCAGCATCCAGTTTGATGCTCCATGGGTCGGCGCCGTAAGACGAGACGTTGCCGGTATTGGCCTCCAGCAGTGCCGTCATGATTTCGGGGGCGGCACCGGCAACATTGTCGCTGCGAAAATCCATGGCGCTAATCCTGCTGTTCGATCGTCAAGGGGAGGAATTCAAAACCATCGCCCTTTGGCGCAGCACGGAAAGCGCGCACCGGCGAGGCCTGCCCATCATGCACGGCCGAGATCAGCCAGACGAGTCCCGGATCGCTGATCATCGCGACATCCTGCGCCGATGGTTCGGCGCGACCGTTCGGGTGGCTGTGCCAATGCCCGATGATACGGGGCCCGATGTCGCTGTGACCAATACCGGGATTGGTTCCATCCGCGTCGCGCAGGCGGCGCAGCGTGGCGAAATGCACGGCCGGATCGAGTTCGAATTCCCGCTCCGGCGTGGCGGCGACATTCCCTGCCGGCACCAGCTCGGTCACCCGCAGCCCGTCATCATCCCCCAGGCCGACCAGCAGGGCACAGGCCTCGCGCGGCCAGGCCGCCCCGCCCAGCGCGGCCAGCGCGGCCATCTGCGCTGCGCTCAGTCGCAGGGGCATTATTTTTCGACTTTCACCGTGATGCTGCCGAGCGGCTTCAGCGTTTCGCCGTCCAGCGCATAAAGCCGTTCGGTGCCATCGGCCAGCCGCACGCGCAGAATGATCCGGTTGCCGGTGGCGAAGACTTCCGCCACGCGGCTGTTGCGTGGAATGGTGAATTCCAGGTCTTCGACCGTCACGGCGCGGGGTGTCGCTGCGGTGGAAACGGTCCGTTTCGGCCCGCCGGTCATGATCAGCACGAGCAGCAGCACGGCCAGGCCGACGAAGACGACGCCGAGACCGATGACGGTGGCCTTCAACCACCGTATCCTTGTCGTCTCTTCTGTCGTCCTGTCCGTCATTTCTCCGGTCCCGTAATCCAATGTCCGAGTTACCCGCCCCGCAGATTCTGCCCCCGGTGCCGCCCGAAGTCGCCGGCGAACGGCTGGATCGCTATCTGGCAACGGCGCTGGCGGGCGGCGCCGAGGATTTCTCGCGCTCGCGCCTGAAAACCCTGATCCTCGACGGTCATGTCCGCCTGGCCGAGAGTAAAACCTGGGCGACGATAACCGACCCCTCGCGCAAGATCAAACCGGGCGAATGCTACGCCATCAGCACGCCGGTCGCCGTGGCGGCCGATCCGCAGGCGCAGGACATCCCGCTCACCGTTGTCTACGAGGACGACCAGCTGATCGTGGTGGACAAGCCGGCTGGCCTGGTGGTGCATCCAGCACCAGGCAATCCCGACCGCACGCTGGTGAATGCCCTGCTGCATCACTGCGGCGACAGCCTGTCGGGGATCGGCGGCGTCAAGCGGCCCGGCATCGTGCATCGCATCGACAAGGACACGTCGGGCCTGGTGGTGGCGGCCAAGACCGATCACGCCCATCACGCGCTGGCCGCACTCTTCGCCGAACATGACATCGAGCGCAGCTACGATGCCCTGGTCTGGGGACATCCCAACCCGCTGCAGGGTACCATCGAGGGCACCATCGGCCGCGATCCCAAGGATCGCAAGCGCATGGCGATCGTGACGCGCGGCGGCAAGGATGCCGTCACGCATTACGCCACGCAGAAAATGATCTTCGACGGCAAGGGCCAGCCGGTCTGCGCGCTGGTCCGCTGCACACTGGAAACCGGCCGCACGCACCAGATCCGCGTGCATATGACGGCCAGGGGCAATGCCCTGATCGGCGATCCGGTCTACGGCCGCGCCCGCAACCTGCAGCGCTATCAGCTCAGCGATACGGCCCGCGCCGCCCTGCTCGGCTTCAAACGCCAGGCCCTGCATGCGGCGACGCTGGGTTTCCGCCACCCGGTGACCGGCAAGGCATTGCACTTCGAAAGCCCGCTGCCGGCCGATTTCGCCACCCTGCTGAAGCTGCTGTCCAGCCAACGCAACACGCCGCGTTAAGACGGCCGCCGCCTGCCAGAAAGCCAGTTGATTGATATCAAATGGTTTTCCCGATTTTCTGGTAATTTCGCGGCCTGTGACGGCCAGCACAGTCCGGCGAGACCGTCGCACTTCCGCCGTATTTGGCCGCTTTGCTCGTTGCAAATGAACGACAGAGCACCCAAATCTGAACCAGCGCCGGGCCCCCGCGGTCCGGCCGGGGGAGTTTCTTCGATGTCGACCACTACCAGCCTGCCCGCGCTGTCCTCCATTGAGGGTGGCCTTTCCCGTTACCTGTCCGATATCCGCCGCTTCCCGATGCTGGAGCCGCAGGAAGAGTTCATGCTGGCCAAGGCCTGGCGCGACCATGGCGATGTGGACGCGGCGCATAAGCTGGTAACCAGCCACCTGCGCCTGGTGGCCAAGATCGCCATGGGCTATCGCGGCTACGGCCTGCCGGTCGGCGAACTGATCTCCGAAGGCAATGTCGGCATGATGCAGGCGGTCAAGCGATTCGATCCCGACAAGGGCTTTCGCCTCTCGACCTATGCGATGTGGTGGATCCGCGCCTCGATCCAGGAATATATCCTGCGGTCATGGTCGCTGGTGAAGATCGGCACCACGGCAGCCCAGAAAAAACTGTTCTTCAACCTGCGCCGCCTGCGCGGCCAGATGAAGGCGATCGATGGCGGCCAGCTGACCCCGGAGCAGGTGGAAAAGATCGCCACCCAGCTTGCCGTCTCCAAGGATGAAGTCATCACCATGGACCGCCGCCTGGCGGCGCCCGACCATTCGCTGAACGCGCCGCTGCGCGGCGACGAAGAGGGCAGCAGCGAATGGCAGGACTGGCTGGTGGATGAAACGCCGAACCAGGAAGCCCGCCTGGTCGAAGGCGATGAATTCGACAGCCGCAAGCAGTTGCTGGCCAATGCCATGAAGGATCTGAACGAGCGCGAGCGCGACATCCTGATGCAGCGGCGCCTGACCGAGGAGCCGACCACGCTGGAAGATCTTTCGGCGCGATATGGCATCAGCCGCGAACGTGTGCGTCAGATCGAGGTGCGCGCTTTCGAGAAACTGCAGAAGGCCGTGCGCAATGCCGCCTTGGAACAGGGCATCAGCACTCACGCCGGCATCGGCCAGATCGAAGGCCAGCTGCCAGCGTAAATGAACGCGGCCGCACCTCAATTCTTGTGGTGCAGCCGCGCTCTCGCGTAGAGACGGATCACTTAGTAAATATCGTCTTCGTCCAGATCGGCGAAGGGATCGCTCAGCGGATCGAAGCCGGACACCGGCGCATCGAGGCCGAGCGCATCGAAAGCGGCTTCGGCCGCCACCGATTGCAGCCAGATCGACGGCTCGCTGCCCGAGCGCAGCCAGTGCAGATTCTGCGGCGTGGAGCCGATGGCCGACAGGGCAATCGAGGGCACCGCGGGAATGGTGGGCGCGGCCGCATAATTCCGGCTCAGGCGCCGGATCGCGGTCGCCAGGGTCTGCGCCAGGTTGCGCAACACGGTGATGTCGCGCGGCCGCCAGTCTTCGGCGGTGTCGCAGCGCTCGCAGCGGAAAATCGCCGCCGGATTATTCTTGGCATCGACCAGCAGCAGGTCGATGCGGGCCTGCACCTGATCGCGGGCCGCGGCATTGTCGGACGGCAGTTCAGGGGCATTCTCGGTCTGCATCGCGGCCAGGCCGCGGGAGGCGGCCTCGAGATAGGCGATGGTGGCCGAACGGGGAATGACAGCACCTTCCTGGAAGCGGCCATCGCGCGCATCGAGCAGGCGCTGGCACACCATGTCGCCGCTGTCGTCGAAAAACCAGATGCTGACGCGGGTGGCCGCGGCGACCTCGACGGCGTCGAGGCAGATCGCCTCGCACAGCGTACTCATCCCGTCATGGCCGAAATTGAATGATGCGGCTTCCTGCGTCCTGAGCATGAACCCCTCCCGGGCCCGAGAAACTCGATGGACGCAGTGTCGCCCGGCGGCGGCGCTGGCGGCAGGTTACGGCTCAATAACGCGACATTAAGAGTCGGTAACCTGCCCGCTACTACGGGTTTAATCCGTGCCAGATCAATCCTCGAAAGGATCCTTCATCAGGATGGTGTCCTCGCGCTCGGGCGAGGTGGAGAGCAGCGCCACCGGCGCGCCGATCAACTCCTCGATCCGGCGGACATATTTCACCGCCGTGGCCGGCAGGTCGACCCAGCTGCGGGCGCCCCGGGTGGTCTCGCTCCAGCCTTCCAGGGTCTCGTAGACCGGCCGGGCGGCAGCCTGGTCGCCCATGCCCGACGGGAAATAATCCAGCGTCTTGCCATTCACCTCATAGCCGACGCAGATTTTCAGTTCCTTCAGGCCGTCGAGCACATCCAGCTTGGTCAGCGCGATGCCATGGATGCCGTTCAGTTTCACGGTCTGGCGCACCAGCACGGCATCGAACCAGCCGCAGCGGCGCTTGCGCCCGGTCACCACGCCGAATTCATGGCCTTTTTCGCCCAGCCACTGGCCGATCTCGTCGGTCAGTTCGGTGGGGAACGGCCCCTCGCCGACCCGGGTGGTATAGGCCTTCACGATACCGAGGATATAGCCCAGCGAACCCGGCCCGAGGCCGGAACCGGCGGCAGCCGAACCCGCCATGGTGTTGGACGAGGTGACATACGGGTATGTGCCGTGATCGACATCGAGCAGCGAGCCCTGCGCGCCCTCGAACAGGATGCGCTTGCCGGCGCGGCGGGCCTCGTCGAGGTCGCGCCAGACCGGTGCGGCATAGGGCAGAATCTTCGGCGCGATCTCGGCCAGCAGTTTGAGCAGCGCCGCACGATCCACCGGCTCGGCACCGAAACCGCGGCGCAGCGCATTGTGATGCGACAGCAGGCCGTCGACCTTGCGGCCCAGCGTTTCGGCATCGGCCAGATCGCAGACCCGGATGGCGCGGCGACCGGTCTTGTCTTCGTAGGCCGGGCCGATGCCACGTCGCGTGGTGCCGATCTTGACGCCGCCATCAGTGGCATCCTCACGCAACCCGTCCAGCTCGCGGTGCAGCGGCAGGATCAGCACGGCATTGTCGGCGACCTTCAGGTTATGCTCACCGATCTCGACACCCTGGCCACGCAGCTTGTCGATCTCGGCAAACAGCGCCCAGGGATCGACCACCACACCATTGCCGATCACGGCCAGCTTGTTCCTGCGCACGATACCCGACGGCAGCAGCGACAGCTTGTAGACATTGTTGCCGATCACCAGCGTATGGCCGGCATTGTGGCCGCCCTGGAAACGCACCACCACATCGGCGCGCAAGGACAGCCAGTCGACGATCTTGCCTTTGCCCTCGTCGCCCCACTGGGCGCCGACCACCACCACATTGCTCATATCAACGATCCTTCAGACGAAAGAATTCAGACGGGCTGGACGGATTTTCCGTCCCACCAATGGCTGCACCCGGCGGCTTTCGCCGCCTTGCCGATCTCGCCGCTTTCCCTGGCCAGCGCCGCCCAGGTGGCGTGGCCGCTGCTGCGCAGCCGGGTGGCGGCGGCGCGCGGCGTGCCATACGGCAGATAAACCAGTTGCGGCACCGGCTGCGGCGACAGGGCGCGCATCACGCTGTCGAGATAAAGCGTAAAACCAGTGGCAGGTTCGCCGGCCGGCGTGACATAGCGGCCGCCGCGCCCCAGTTCACCCCGCACATTGCGGGCAAACAGGGTGAAAGCAATGCCGGTATGGTACTCGAAACCACGGAATTCACTGGGATCCAGCGTCACCAGCAGGCCGGGCGCCGCCGCCGAGACCTCGGCCACCAGCCGGTCGAGATCGGCGACAATTTTCGCTGCGGCGGCCGGCAGTTTCAGTTTCTTCAGGCCGTCCAGCGCAGCCGGGGCCGGCCCGGTCAGCGGCAGCAGTTTCAGCAACGTGGGCGCAGCAGCGCCACCGACATCCTTCAGTTCGCCGGCATCCTTGCGATCCAGCGCGCGGCGCGCGGCGCGGGCCTGCTTCGGCTCCAGGCCATGCGCCTCGATGATCGCCGGCGCCAGCAGCGGTTGGGTGATATCGAGCGAGAGACCGGAAACGTCGAGCGATGCCACCGCTTCGGCCGCCAGCACGGCGACTTCGACATCGGCGGCCAGCGCATCCGAACCGATCAGCTCGACACCAGCTTGGGCGAATTGCCGTTCGGGGCGCAGCTGGCTGCCGCGCACGCGCAGCACCTGGCCGGCATAGGCGAGCCGCAGCGGGCGGACGGCATCCTTCATGCGGCTGGCGGCGATGCGCGCCACCTGCAGGGTGATATCGGTGCGCAGCCCCATCATGCGCTGCGACACCGGGTCCATGACGCGGAACATCTGGCCGGCAAGGTCCTGCCCGGAACCGGCCAGCAGGGTTTCCTCGAACTCGATCAGCGGCGGCTTGACCCGCGCATAGCCCTGCGCTGCGAAACTGGCAATCAGCTTCTCGCTGGCCTGTGCCTCCCATTCGGCGCGCGGCGGCAAAACGTCGCGCAAACCCGCCGGCAGCAGGCCGGCGGCTGCACTGGTGTCGCTGTCATTCGCAGGGGTGCGTCCGCGCGGTGCCATGTTTTCTGCGTCCTGCTCAGCGATGCCTGAAATCGGCTTTGCGCTTCTCGGCAAAAGCACTCATGCCTTCCTTCTGGTCTTCGGTGGCAAAGGTGGAATGGAAGACCCGGCGTTCGAAGCGGATGCCTTCCGTCAGGGTCGTTTCATAGGCCCGATTGACCGATTCCTTGGCGATCATCACGATCGGACGCGACAGCGCACAGATTTTCTCAGCCGCCTTGATCGCTTCGTTCAGCAGCTCGGCCGCCGGGACCACGCGGCTGACCAGACCCGAACGCTCGGCCTCCTCGGCATCCATCATGCGGGCGGTCAGGCACATCTCCATCGCCTTGGATTTGCCGATGAAGCGCGTCAGGCGCTGGGTGCCGCCGGCACCGGGGATGGTACCCAGATTGATTTCCGGCTGGCCGAATTTCGCGGTGTCGGCGGCAATGATGAAATCGCACATCATCGCCAGCTCGCAGCCACCACCCAGCGCATAGCCGGCCACCGCGGCGATCACCGGCTTGCGGCAGCGTGCGGCACGCTCCCAGTCGCGGGTGATGAAGTCTTCCTTGTAGACATCCATATAGGTCTTGGACTGCATCTCCTTGATATCGGCGCCGGCGGCAAAGGCCTTCTCCGAGCCGGTGATGATCATGCAGCCAATGGCATCGTCCGCTTCAAAAGCATCCAGGGCGCGCGTCAGCTCCTGCATCAGCGCGGCATTGAGGGCATTCAGCGCCTTGGGCCGGTTCAGCGTGATCAGGCCGATCTGGCCGCGCGTCTCCACCAGGATGTTCTCGTAAGCCATGACTGTTTCCTCTGGTTTTCTGAAGTTATTGCTGCCGGGTTATTGCTGATCGGGCAGCAGCTCGAAGCGCACGGTCAGTGCGCCGTCGCGACCGGCGAAGCTGAAGCGCAGGCGCTCACGCTCGCGGCGATACTGTTCCGTGCCGAGCGCCTGCCAGCCAAGCTGCGGCAGGGTAGTGGAATAGAACTTGCGCACGGCCGCAGCCGTGACTGCCCCCTTCGCCTCGGCATTGGCGATCCTGCCGGACGGTTTGTCGAAGACCGCTGCGGCATCGGCGTTTTCGGCCAGGCCCGGCATCAGGGGCACGTCTTCTGCAATGGACAGGAAACCGGCTGCCGCCCGCGCACCCGGGATCAGGGCCTCTGAGAGGCTTACACGAATCCCCGCCAGCGCCAGACCGCCGATGACGACACCGCCCATGAGGGGTGTGGCAAGGACGAAAAGTGCAGCTAGCGCCGGGACCGGGAGGAGCCTCCAGCCATGGCGGAACATGGCCGGGAATTTGGCAGGTCGAGGCGGTTTTTGGAAGCCTTGGCGGGGGCCGGATTCGCTACTTCTGGCAGCGTTTGCAGAAGAAGGTCGACCGCCCGGACTGCACGATTCGCTGCACCTTGCCCTGGCAGGTGACGCAGGCTTGGCCCTCGCGGTCATAGACGCGGAACCGGGTCTGGAAATAGCCCAGTTCACCATCCGACTGCACGTAATCGCGCAAAGACGAGCCGCCGGCCTCCACCGCCTCAGCCAGTACGGCCTTGATCGCCGGCACCAGTTTTTCCAGTTTTTC
Organism: Ferrovibrio sp.; assembly: GCF_025869515.1. Lineage (GTDB taxonomy): Bacteria > Pseudomonadota > Alphaproteobacteria > Ferrovibrionales > Ferrovibrionaceae > Ferrovibrio. The sequence continues at coordinate 3,048 of NZ_JAOZVR010000106.1, read as the reverse complement.
CGCCTTCACGCTGCCGGCGAGTTTTTCCGGATGAATACCGGCGCGGAACAGCGCCTCGCAGACGTAAATATTGCCCAGGCCGGCCACCACGGTCTGGTCGAGCAGGGCTGCCTTCATCGGGGCTTTCTTACCCCTGAAGGCATCCAGCAGCACAGCGGCCGTGAAAGCATCGTCCAGCGGCTCAGGCCCGATCCCGGCCAGCAGGCGGTGCTGGCTCAGCTTCGCCGCCGGCACCAGGTCCATCATGCCGAAGCGGCGCGCATCGTTGAAGGTGACCGCCGCGCCGTCCTCGGTGGCGAAGATCACGTGATCATGCGGGCCGATATCGTTGGGCCAGCCGGCCCGGATCACCATGCGGCCCGACATGCCAAGATGGATCAGCCAGACCAGATCGCCCTCAAGCCGTATGAGAATGTATTTGGCCCGGCGCTCGAGCGCCTCGACCCGGCGGCCCTGGATGGATTTGGCGAAATTCTTCGGCAACGGAAACCGCAGATCGGGGCGGCGCGCCTCAATGCGGGTGATGCGCCGGCCCTCCAGTTTCAGGGCCAATCCCCGGCGGGTGGTTTCCACTTCGGGCAATTCAGGCATGACGATCCTCTGGGCTGTCTCTATACCGTTCCGGGCCCATTTCGGCTATGGTCTGCCGCCATGAGCCAGCCGGACCCGACCCAGGACAGCAATCCGGGAAACGAGACCCATTTCGGCTTCCGCAGCGTGCCGGAAGGCGATAAGGCGCGCCTGGTGCGCGGGGTGTTCGATTCGGTCGCCAGCCGCTACGACGTGATGAACGACCTGATGTCGGGCGGCGTGCACCGGCTGTGGAAAGCCGCCATGATCGACTGGCTCAATCCGCATGGCGCCATCACGGTACTGGATGTGGCCGGCGGCACCGGCGATATCGCCTTCCGCATCCTCGACCGCGCGCCGCAGTCGAAAGTGATCGTGGCCGATATCAACGCGTCCATGCTTGAGCAGGGCCGCAACCGTGCCATCGACCAGGCGCGCCTCGGCCGCCTGACCTGGACCTGCATGGATGCCGAAAAACTCGCCCTGCCCGACCGCTCGGTGGATGCCTATACCATCGCCTTTGGCATCCGCAACGTCACCCATATCGAGGCGGCGCTGGCTGAGGCGTATCGCGTCCTGAAGCCCGGCGGACGGTTCCTCTGCCTGGAATTTTCCACCGTACGCAACCCCGCGCTGGCCAAGGTCTACGATATCTACAGCTTCAACCTGCTGCCGAAACTCGGTGGCATTGTCGCCGATGATGCCGATTCCTACCGCTACCTGGTCGAGAGCATCCGCCGCTTCCCCAGCCAGGAACGCTTCGCCGCCATGATCGAGGCCGCCGGCTTCCGCAATGTGGCGGTGCGCGATCTCACCGGCGGCATCGCCGCCATGCATTCAGCCCGCCGTATCTGACCCGGTACTGACTGACGTGCTGACCGATCTGCGTCATCTGCTCCGCCTGTTCGCCATTGGCCGCTGCTTCGCGCGCCACGATGCGCTGTTCCTGCTGAAGGACGCGCCGATTGGCACCGCACTCAGCCGCCGTGCACTCGGCCTGTTCCAGACCCTGTTCGGGCGGCGCCAGCCGAACTTACGCGACGGCGAACGCCTGGCGGCAGCGCTGGCCGATCTGGGTCCTAGCTTTATCAAGCTGGGCCAGGTTCTGTCGGTACGGCCGGATCTTGTCGGCGCCGCGATCGCCGAAGATCTCGGCCGCCTGCGCGACAAGCTGCCGCCCTTCCCCTGGCCGGCGGCGAAACAGGCCATCGAAACCGAACTTGGAGCCCCGCTGGAGAGCCTGTTCGCGGCCTTTGAAGACGCACCGGTTGCCGCCGCCAGCGTCGCGCAGGTGCATTTTGCACAGACCCGCGACGGCCTACCGGTTGCCGTAAAGATCTTGCGGCCCGGCGTGGAAGCCGCCTTCGCCCGCGATCTCGCCCTGTTCGCCTGGCTAGCCGAAGCGGCCGAGCGCCACCTGGCCGGCATGGCCCGGCTGCGGCCGCGCGATGTGGTGGCAGCCCTGCATGACTGGGTGGCAATCGAACTCGACCTGCGGCTGGAAGCGGCGGCGGCATCCGAGCTGCGCGACAACTTTACGGACGACGCCGATGTCATCGTGCCGGCGATCGACTGGCAGCGCACCGCACGTCGCGTGATGACCGTGCATCGCATCAGCGGCATTGCCATCGAGGATCGTGAGGCGCTGATTGCCGCCGGCATCGATGTGAAGGTGCTGGCCGACCGTGTGATCCGGGTCTTCCTCAAACAGGCCCTGCGGGACGGCTACTTCCACGCCGATATGCATCACGGCAATCTGTTCGTGGCATCCGATGGCCGGCTGGAACTGGTCGATTTCGGCATCATGGGCCGGCTCGATCTGAAAACCCGCCGCTTCATGGCAGAAATGCTGGGCGCCTTCCTGACCGGCAACTGGCGCCGCGCCGCCGAAGTGCATTTCGAGGCCGGTTACGTGCCGGCCGACCGCTCGGTCGATGCCTTTGCCCAGGCCTGCCGCTCGATCGGCGAACCGATCCTGGACCGGCCAGTGGCGGAAATCTCGGTCGGCCGTCTGCTGGCACAGCTGTTCCAGATCACCGAAACCTTCGGCATGCAGACCCAGACCCATCTGCTGCTGCTGCAGAAAACCATGGTGACGGTGGAAGGCGTGGCGCGCAGCCTGGATCCGGAGATCAATTTCTGGAATGCGGCCCGCCCGGTGATCGAGGCCTGGGCCCGCGAGCATATGGGTCCGGAAGCCTATTTAAAAGAAACGGCCGGCAGCCTGGTCGATTTCGCCCGCAAACTGCCGCAGGTGGCGCGCGATCTCGAAGCCCTGGCAGAAACGACAAGGGCGGAAGGCCTGCAGCTCAGTCCGGCCAGCATTGCCGCGCTGGCCGAAACCCAGGCGCTGGCCAATGCCCGCCGGCGGCGGCCGCTGCTCTGGGCGCTTTGGGCCGTGGCCCTGTTATTGGCTTTGGCCCTGTTCGTGTAAGCGAAAAAGAAAGGGCCGGTCACCCGGCCCTTTCCTGAACTACC
>NZ_JAOZVR010000105.1 GCF_025869515.1 Ferrovibrio sp. | reverse complement strand
GGCTCGACCAGATCAATACCGCCGTGGGCAGCATGGACGAGATGACCCAGCGCAATGCCGCCCTGGTGGAAGAAAGCACGGCGGCGGCCCAGACGCTCAACAACCAGGCGGTTCAGCTCGCCGAACTGGTTGGTTTCTTCAAGGTCGATGCCGGTATGCCGCATGCCATGCCGGCGACCCCGGCCGGCGCCGCGCCGCGCCCGCTGGCCCATTCGGTCGCAAAAACGCCGGCCCTGGCCAGGGTCGCGTCTGCCCCGAAAAAACCTGCCCTGGCCGTGGCTGCGGCCAAGCCTGCGGCGGCTGAGGACTGGCAGGAATTCTAGGCGCTTGGCTGCGTCATTTCGGACCTGATTTCCGGCGGGTTTTGCGGTTGACAGGCTGCGGACCCGCCGGTATGGTCCCGCCACTTTTCCGCCGGGCGGGTTAAGGCTGCGTCCGGTTTTTTTATTTCCTGAGGTCAGGTGTCATGAAGGTCGTGAATTCCCTCAAGTCGGCCAAGGGCCGTCATCGCGATTGCCGCGTCGTGCGCCGCAAGGGCCGCGTCTACGTGATCAACAAGACCAACCCGCGCTTCAAGGCGCGCCAGGGTTAAGCCCCTAGGATTGCTTGGTTTTTAAACGGCCCGGTTGCTCTGCAGCCGGGCCGTTTTAGTTTTGTCTTGACGGCAGGTGCGATTTGCAGGATTTGTCAGACAAGCTGACAAATATCGCCATGCCGAGCCCTACTATCCCTGTCGATCTCATTCTTGCGGAGCTGCCGCGCAGCACCGGCCTCAGCGCCATGCTGGCCGGCCGGCTGGCAGCCTCGATTCGGGCCGGCGAATTCGGCCCGGGCGACCGGCTGCCGACGGAAAAGCAGCTGGTCGAGCGCTTCTCGGTCAGCCGTGCCGTGGTGCGCGAAGCCATCGCCCGGCTCAAGACCGATGGCTTCGTCGAGACCCGGCAGGGGGCGGGAGCCTTTGTGGCGCCCAGGCCCGGCCTGGCCAATTTCCGCATCGCCGCGCTCAATAACGAGATGGGCCTCCTTGATGCGGCCGATCTCGCCCATGTCTTCGAGCTGCGCGGCGTGATCGAGGCCGGCATGGCCGAGCTGGCGGCACAGCGGCGCTCGGCCGCCGACCTGGCCGCGCTGAATGCGGCCTTTGCCCAGATGGAACAGGCGCTGCAGAGCGACGACAACGGCGCCGCAGCCGACGACAGCTTCCATGCCGCCGTGGCGATGGCGGCGCATAATCCCTATCTGGCGCAGTTCGCCGCCTTCCTGGCCCAGCATTTCTCCGCCACCCGCGCCCTGACCTGGCAGCCCGCTGCGCGCAGCAGCGGCAGCACGGCAGCCGCCCAGGCCGAGCACCGCGCCCTGCTCGATGCCATCACGCGCGGCGATCCCGGGGCTGCCGGTGCCGCCGCGCGCAACCATATTACCGAAGCCGCCGGCCGCTATCGCGCCGCCGATAAGCAACCCAAAGGATGACGCCATGCTGATGCCGGCGCCGGAACAGGACATCATCGCTCAGCGGCTCGACCTGATCGCGGCTTTGCGCGCCCTCGTGCCGGGCGAGGGGGTGATCGCCGACGAGACCTCCTTGCGCGCCTTTGAATGCGATGGCCTCACCGCCTATCGCCAGCTGCCGCTGGTCGCCGTGCTGCCCAGCACGGTGCAGCAGGTTTCCGACGTGATGAAACTGTGCAACAGCCGCGGCGTGAAGATTGTGCCGCGCGGTGCCGGTACCTCGCTGTCGGGCGGTGCGCTGCCGCTGGCCGATGGCGTGCTGCTCGGTCTTGGCAAGTTCAACAGGGTGCTCGATATCGACTGGGACAATCGTTGCGCCGTGGTGCAGCCCGGCGTCACCAATCTGGGCATCACCCGTGCGGTCGAGCATCGCGGCTTCTACTATGCGCCCGATCCCTCCAGCCAGATCGCCTGCACCATCGGCGGCAATGTGGCGGAGAATTCCGGCGGCGTGCACTGCCTGAAATACGGTCTCACCACCAACAACATCCTCGGCGTCGAGATGGTGCTGATGAACGGCGACATTATCCGGCTCGGTGGCAAGCATCTGGATGCCGAAGGCTATGACCTGATGGGCATCATCTGCGGCTCCGAGGGGCTGCTGGGCGTCATCACTGAAGTCACCGTGCGCATTCTCCCCAAGCCGACGACCCAGCGCGCCGTGCTGGCCGGTTTCCCGACATCCGAATCCGCCGGCGATTGCGTGGCGAAAATCATCGCTGCCGGCATCATTCCCGGCGGCATGGAAATGATGGACCGGCCGGCCATCCATGCCGCCGAGGATTTCGTCCATGCCGGCTATCCGCGCGATGTCGAGGCGCTGCTGATCATCGAACTCGACGGACCGCCTGCCGAGGTCGACGACCTGCTGCTGCGCGTGCGCGCGATTGCCGATGCCTGCGGTGCCGTCAACTGCCGTGTCTCGCAGAACGAGGACGAACGGCTCAACTTCTGGGCCGGGCGCAAGGCGGCTTTCCCCGCCGTGGGCCGCATCTCGCCGGATTATCTCTGCATGGACGGCACCATTCCGCGCAAGGCGCTGCCGCTGGTGCTGACCCGCATGGGCCAGCTGTCGGAGAAGCATGGCCTGCGGGTCGCCAACGTCTTCCATGCCGGCGACGGCAACCTGCATCCGCTGATCCTCTACGATGCCAACAATCCGGGCGAGCTGGAGCGGGCTGAAGAGTTCGGCGCCGATATCCTGCGGCTCTGCGTCGAGGTCGGCGGCGTGCTGACCGGCGAGCATGGCGTGGGCGTGGAAAAACGCGACCTGATGCCGGCGATGTTCACCGAGGCCGACCTGGCGCAGCAGATGCGCGTCAAATGCGCCTTCGACCCCAACCATCGCCTCAACCCGGGCAAGGTGTTTCCCGTGCTGCATCGCTGCGCCGAACTCGGGCGCATGCATGTGCACAAGGGCCAGCTGGCCTTTCCGGATTTGCCGAGATTTTGAAGTGATGCAGACGCAATACTTATACAGGAACGTCACCCTCGGACTTGATCCGAGGGTCTCAGGCCGTATGGCCAAAGATGCTCGGGTCAAGCCTGAGCATGACGAACTAAGGCAGTGATACATGCCTGAGACCTTCATCCCGTCCGGCACCACCGATGTGGCCGACCTGGTCAAATGGGCAGCCGCAGAGACCAGGCCGCTCAGCCTGCATGGCCATCGCAGCAAGGCAGGCCTTGGGCGCCCGGCGCAGACCGAATACGCGCTCGACATGAGCCGCCTCAGCGGCATCCTCGATTACGAACCGGCCGAGCTGGTGCTGACCCTGCGCCCCGGCACGCTGGTTTCCGATGTGGAAAAGCTGCTCGGGGCGCGCAACCAGATGCTGGCGTTTGAGCCGCCGGATTACGGTCCGCTCTGGGGCGGAGCAGCGGCCCGCGGCACCATCGGCGGTGCCATTGGCTGCAACCTCGCCGGACCGCGCCGCTTCAAGGCCGGTGCGCTGCGTGACCATCTGCTCGGCTTCATCGCCGTTTCGGGCCGCGGTGAAATCTTCAAGGCCGGGGCCAAGGTGGTGAAGAATGTCACCGGCTACGATCTGCCCAAACTGGTCTGCGGTGCCTATGGCACGCTGGCGGCACTCACCGAGGTGACACTGAAGGTGCTGCCGGCGCCGGAAAAGACCCGTACCGTGCTGGTCTTCGGCCTCGACGATGCCCGCGCCATCCAGGCGCTCGCCGCCGCTGCCGCCTCGCCGCATGAAGTGGCCGGGCTGGCGCATCTGCCGGCCGCTGTGGCCGCGCTCTCCGGCGTCGCCTATGTCGCCAGGGCCGGCACTGGCGTCACCGCCGTGCGCATCGAGGGTACGGATATCTCGGTGAAGGCGCGCTGCGAGGCGTTGCGCGATCTGCTCGGCAGCTTTGGGGCGCCGCTGGAAGAACTGCATTCGATGAACTCGGCCTGGCTGTGGCGCGAGATCCGCGATGCCGCCGCCTTCGCCCTGCCGCAGGACCGCCTGCTGTGGCGCCTCTCCACGGCACCCCTGAGTGGGCCCACGGTGACAGCCGTGATTGCGCAGGCGCAGCCCGAGGCGCGTTTCTTCTACGACTGGGCCGGTGGGCTGGTCTGGTTGTCGCTGCCGCCGGCCGATGACGCCCATGCCGCCCTGGTGCGTGGTGCGATCGCCGGAAATGGCGGCGGCCATGCCACGCTGATCCGCGCCGATCTCGCCACCCGCGCCGCCGTGCCGGTGTTCCAGCCGCAGCCGGAAGCATTGGCCGCGCTCAGTCGCCGCGTGAAAGACAGCTTCGACCCGATGAATATCCTCAATCCGGGCCGCATGGCACCCAGCGCGGGAACCTGAGTCATGCAAACCTCCTTCACCCTCGCGCAGCTCGCCGATCCCGGGATTGCCGCCTCGAACGAGATCCTGCGCAAATGCGTGCATTGCGGCTTCTGCACCGCAACCTGCCCGACCTATGTGCTGCTGGGCGACGAGCGCGACAGTCCGCGCGGCCGCATCTACCTGATCAAGCAGATGCTGGAAGGCGGCCACGACGCCACCGAAGAGACCGTGCGTCATGTCGACCGCTGCCTCAGCTGTCTCAGCTGCATGACCACCTGTCCGAGCAGCGTGCATTACATGCATCTGGTCGATCATGCCCGCGCCCATATCGAGGAAACCTATCAACGCCCGCTGATGGACCGCCTGCTGCGCACTGTGTTGGCGCGCGTGCTACCCAATCCGGGCCTGTTCCGCTTCAGCCTGCGGCTGGCGCGGATCGGCAGGCTGTTCCGTTTTCTGCTGCCGGCCAGGCTGAAAGCGATGGTGGCGCTGGCGCCGCGCCATCTGCCGCCGGCCTCCGATCTCGACCGGCCGCAGGTGTTCCGCGCCGAGGGCGAGCGCCGCATGCGGGTGGCGATGCTCACCGGCTGCGCCCAGCGCGTGCTCGACCCCGAGATCAATGCCGCCACCATCCGGCTGCTGACGCGTCATGGCTGCGAGGTTGTGGTCGCGGAAAGTGCCGGCTGCTGCGGCGCACTGACCCATCATATGGGCAGGGAAGCCGATGCCCATGCCAGGGCCAAGGCCAATATCGCCGCCTGGTATCGCGAACTGGAGAGCGAGGGGCTGGATGCGGTGGTGATCAATGCCTCGGGCTGCGGCACCACGGTGAAGGATTACGGTTTCATGCTGCGCAGCGATCCGGCCTGGGCAGACAGAGCCGCGAAGATCGGCGCGCTGGCGAAAGACATCACCGAGGTGATGCGCGATCTCGGCCTCAGGCCCAGCGGCAATGCCGAACCGATCAGCGTTGCCTATCACAGCGCCTGCTCGCTGCAGCATGGCCAGAAGATCACGGCGCTGCCCAAACAGCTGCTGGCGGAAGCAGGCTTTGCGGTGAGGGATGTACCGGAGGCGCATTTATGCTGCGGCTCGGCCGGCACCTATAATCTGCTGCAGCCCGAACTCTCGGCGCAGCTGCGCGACCGCAAGGTGGCGAATATCGTCTCCACCCATGCCGATGTGGTGGCGGCTGGCAATATCGGTTGCCTGATCCAGATCGGGAGTGGGATGGACAAGCCGGTGCTGCATACCGTGCAGCTGCTCGACTGGGCGACCGGCGGGCCCCGCCCGGCCGCACTGGGCGCCAAGGCTTTGGCGGCGCCGGTCTGACCGTCAGCGTCTGACGGCCGCGATTATCATTTCTTGACTTGCGAGGCTTCGACGCGGGCGCGGCACTGTTCTTCGGCCACCATGCGCTGCTGCTCGGTCAGTTTCTGGCCGGCCCGCAATGAACTGCGGATTTCTTTCATGCAGGCCTCGATAGCCGCGGCCTTGCTGTTCTGGGCCTGGGCCGGCTGGGCAAGCGGCAGGCTGCCGGCGGCAAGCAGGATTGCGAAGGTGTAAGCGAGACGACGCATGAGGCCTGATCCTGAATGAAGCGATAACGCCGGCTTTGTACGGGATAATGCCCCTGAAATGAAAGTAACTTTTCAATCACTACACGGATTGCCGTCAGGCTGCGATCAACCTGCCATGCGCGCGACGGAAATTGCCAGGTGTGGTGCCGAACCGGGCCCGGAAGCCGGCATTGAAGGTCGAGAGGTCGCCAAAGCCGGCATCGAAGGCAATGCTGCTGATTGGCTCGGCGGAGGCGCACAGGCGCTGCGCGGCCTGGTGCAATCGCAAACCGAGCAGATACTGATGCGGCGTCAACCCCACGATGCGGCGGAAGCTGCGTAGGAAATGATATTTGCTCATGCAGGCGATCGACGCCAGCGCGGCAAGATCGAGCGCGTCCGCCGTATGACTCTCGATATGGTGCAGCACCCGGCTGATCCGCCGCCCGTCGCTGGGCGAGGGGGCGCTCGAGCGCGCATTGCCGCCGGCCACGGCGTCGACCACGGTTTCCGCCATCTGCAGCGCCAGTTCTTCCACCGCCATGCGATCCAGGTTTCTGCCGGGCGCATTCGCGGCCAGGGCTTCCAGTTCCACCAGCGGGCGGGCCAGCGGCTTCAGTGCCGGCAACATCGCGGCGGTGAAGCGGAAGCGTGCGGTGCCGGCGGCACTGGAGGCGATTTCATCGAATAATACCGGATTGAACTGCAGGCTGACGCAGCGATCGCCGCGACTGTGTTCATGGCCGCATTCGAAGCAGCCCCCCGGATTGCCCAGCATCAGCGCGCCGGGGTAGAGCAGGGCGCGGCCGCTGTCGCAGCGATACTGGAACGATCCCTCCACCACGGCGGCAATCGTGGCGAAGGCATGCTGCTCCTCGAAGCGGCGATCCTGCGGTCCGGCCTGGCAAGTGAATTCGCTCAGGCACCAGTCGGCGTCGCGCGCGATCACCCGGGAAATCGGGGTGGCGGGCGCCGGAATTTCACCCGGGTGAGGAACCGTCTCATTCATACGGCAAGAATAGCAATTTTCCCCAAGCGCCGATACCGGCAACCGGGCGATGGTGCGCCCCCCGGCGCGGGATGCTGCCGGAAATTTGCAGGAGAAAATCATGCTCAATCACGTGTCCATCGGTGTCCGCAATACCGCGAAAACCAAGAGCTTTTACGATGCGGTGCTGAAGCCCCTCGGCTATCGCTGCCTCAGCGAGGGTGAAGGGTCGCTCGGTTATGGCGACCAGGCGGTGGTGCTGTGGATCAGCCAGACCGACAAACCGGTGCCGGCCGATGCGGCCTCGGGCCTGCATTTCTGCTTCGACGCGCCGGACCGCAAAAGCGTCGATGCCTTCCACGCCGCTGCGCTCGCGCAGGGCGGCAGGGATAACGGCAGGCCGGGCCTGCGTGCCGATTACGGCGATAACTACTATGCCGCCTTCGTGGTCGATCCTGACGGCTATCGCCTGGAAGCCTATTGCGGCAAGGTCGCCTGAAAATGCCGACCATCCGCAGGGAAATGTCGATTGCCGCCAGTGCCGATGATGTCTGGGCAGCCTTTCGCGATGTCGGTGCGGTACACCGGTTGGCGCCGGGTTTCGTGACTGACTGCCATATCGACGGGGAGTGCCGTATGGTCACCTTTGCCAATGGCATGGTGGCGCGCGAACTGATTGTCGATATCGACGATGCGGCACGCCGCCTGGCTTATGCCGTGATCGGTGGCCGCCTCACGCACCACAACGCCTCCTTCCAGATCGTGGCGGAAAGCCCCGGGCGCTGCCGTGTCATCTGGCTGGCGGATATGATGCCGGCCGACCTGAAGCCGGTGGTGGAGGGCATGATGGACCAGGGCATGCTGGCCATGCATCGCAATCTGGAGCAGCGCGTGGCCTGACGGCGCGCTGCCGAGGCGTTATTCGAGATGCCGGTCAGCCAAGCTGCTGCGAATATCCGCCACCAGCGCCTCGGTGACTGCCTCGCACATGCGCCAGACCGCCTCGAAACCGTCGCCGTCGCCGTAATAGGGATCTGGCACGTCGCGGCCGAATTGCGGCGCATAGGACAGGTAGAACTTCAGGCGGTCGCGATGGTCCGGCGGGCAGAGTGCCTGCAGCTGGCGGTAATGCCCGTCATCCATCGCCAGCACCAGGTCGAAACGGGCGAAGTCCATGGCCGTCACCTGGCGCGCGCGCAGGTTGGCGAGATCGACGCCGTAGCGCCGCGCGGTGGCGATGCTGCGGCGGTCGGGCGGATCGCCGATATGGTAGTCATGCGTGCCGGCGGAATCGACCAGTACCCGGTCGGCCAGGCCGGCACGCAGCAGGGCATGGCGCAGCAGGCCATCGGCGGTCGGCGAGCGGCAGATGTTGCCGGTGCAGACCATCAGAACGGCATAGTCCGGTTTACGGGCGTCAGGACCGGGTTCGGCAGCGGGGCGGGGCGGCATACCCGGCAGGGAAACATTCGCCCTGCCCATATGCAAGACCCGACGCAAGGCCCGCCGTCCCGGGCCCGATCGGCCAAGGACTACCGTCCGGCCGCAACGCATTCTAAACTGCGGCGATGCCGACGCCGCCGCCCGACGACGAAACCGCCCTGCTGGACGCCAACGCCGCTTTTTATCGCGCGTTTGCCCAGCGTGACATCGACGCCATGGACGAACTCTGGGCCAAGAAGGCGCCGGTGGTCTGCATCCATCCCGGCTGGCCGCCGCTGATGGGCCGCGACGCGGTGCTGGAAGGCTGGCGGCGCATCCTCGCCAATCCGTCGCAGCCGGCTTTGCAGATGATGGCGCCGCGCGTCACGCTGTGGGGCGATGTCGCGCTGGTGCTGTGTTTCGAAAAGGTCGAGGACCAGTATCTGATTGCGTCCAACCTGTTCGTGCGCGAGGGCAAGGCCTGGCGGCTCAGCCATCACCAGGCCGGGCCGGTGGCGACGCCGCCGCCGGGCAGCGCCAGCAACGACGATCCCGAGCCGGATGACGACGATCTGGATGACGACGAGGATGATGACGACGATGACGATTTCGATCCGTCGTCCGGCACCATTCACTAGCCGGCTTTCACCAGCGTTGTGATGCGGACGCCGCCGCCGGTTTCGCGGATCAGGCGGCCTTTCAGGAAATCCAGCATCGGCGCCAGGGTTTCCTTCAGCTGCCAGGGCGGATTGACCACCAGCAGGCCGCTGCCGCTCATCTGTCTGGCATCCTTCGCCGGCCGCACGGTGAGTTCGATGCACAGTGTCTCGGATTTCAGCTCTTTCGCCAGTGCCGTTTTCCAGGCTTCGATACTCTTCTGATCCTTGATCGGATACCACACGACCAGCTGGCCGGTGGCCCAGCGCTGCTGCGCCGTCAGCACGGCCTTGCTCAGGATGGTGAACTCGTCCTTGGCTTCGAAAGCCGGATCGATCAGGGCCAGGCCGCGGCGCGGTGTTGGCGGCAGCAGGGCCTTGATCGCCGCGAAGCCGTCGCGGTGATGGATCGCCACGGCGGGATCGCGCCCGATATTGCGTTTCAGCGTCTCGGCATCCTGCGGATGCAGTTCGCACAGCGTCACGCGGTCGCCTGGCCGCACGCTGTCCTGCAGCAGCCAGGGCGAACCGGGATAGCGCCGCAGGCCGCTGCCGCCCGGCTTCAGTTCGGGATTCAGCCGCTTCAGGGCGGCTGTATAGCGCGGCAGGATTTTCTCCGCCTGCAGGTCGGCCAGCACGGCGCCGATGCCGAAACGGTATTCGCCGCTGCGCTGCGCCTCGTCGCCGGCCAGGTCGTAAAGCCCGATGCCGGCATGCGTGTCGATCAGATGCACCGGGTTCGGCTTGCGATGCAGCGCATCGAGCAGTTCGAGCAGTACGACATGCTTGAGCACGTCGCCGAAATTGCCGGCATGGAAGGCGTGACGGTAGTTCATGTCGCAAGCTTTACGGCATCGCTGCAGGCGAGGTAAGCGTCAGGCCCGACAGCGGGCTGCGGAATTCAGACCTTGGCCTTCAGCAGCGCCCTCTCGATGGCGCGGGTCACCTTGCCGTCGGTCGGCTTCACCGGGGTGGCGAAGCCCTCGATCAGGCGGCCGTCGCCGCCGATCAGGTATTTGTGGAAATTCCATTTCGGCAGCGCATCCTCACCCAGTTCGGCGGCGATCCAGCGATACAGCGGATGCGCCTGCGGGCCTTTCACCACCTGCTTCTCGGCCAGCGGGAAATCGATATCGAAATTCACTTCGCAGAATTCCTTAATCTGCGCGGCCGAGCCCGGCTCCTGGCCGCCGAAATCGTTCGACGGCACGCCCAGCACCACCAGACCGCGGTCGCGGTACTGCTTATAGATTTTCTCCAGATCGGCATATTGCGGCGTGAAGCCGCATTGCGAGGCGGTGTTGACCAGCAGCACCACCTTGCCCCTGAACTGCTTCATCGGCATCGGCATGCCGTCGATGGCCGTCAGCTCGAAATCATGCGCGGTCATGCCGGTGCTCCCTTTCTTGCTCATCTGCTGGGCCTGGACATTGCTGCCGAACGGGCCGAAGGCGACCAATACGGCCGCCGCCAGTGGCAGAGAGGCGAGGGCGCCGATCAGCCGGCGCCGCAGGGGCGGCATGGCCAGCTCCGTAAGCGATTGATTTCCTGTGTCCTTGTCGTGACCGGCCATCGATTCAGCCTCCATTAACGCTACCCCGGCTTAACTATAGCGTTACCACCCCGGCGGACCAGAGGCTTCTGGCCGCCATGCTATCCCTCCGGAGGCGCCGTCCGATGCCGACCCTGCTCACCCTTGCCGCGTTCTCGCTGATCGCGCTGGTCGCCGGCGTGTCGCTGACCCGCCTGGTGCCGGGCCTGGCCCAGCAGCATCCGGGCATCCTGGCACTTGGCCTGCTGATGCTGTTCTGGGCGGTGCGGGAAATGCTGCTGCGCCGCCAGGTGCAGCGCCGCCTGATCGCCGAGATCGAGCAACTGGCCGAAGAAGTGCTGCGCCTGCGCGACATGGAATTGGGTGCCGGTTCCGCCGCCATCGATGTGGCGGCCGAACCGGTCGCGCCCCGCCATGCCCGTCCGCATCTGGCGCGTCCGCATCTGGTCATGCCGGAGGCGCCCCTACCGCAGGTCGCCAACGAACCGCGCCTGGTCGTGCCCGATCCGATGCGCACGCCCGAGCCGCCGGATGACGGCACCCTGCTGGATGCAGTGCGCGATGCACTCAACAACAATCGTGTCGAACTGCATGTGCAGCCGATCGTCAGCCTGCCGCAGCGGCGCATCCGTTTCTTCGAATTGCTGGCGCGTCCGCGCGACGAGAACGGCAAGGCCTATGCCGCCGCGGCCTGTCTGCAGGCGCTGGATGCCGCCGGCCTGCGTGCCGAATTCGATGCACTGATGCTGCTGCGCGGCGTGCAGCTGGTGCGCAAGCTGGAACAGCGCGCCAAGGAAGTCGGCTTCTTCCTCAATCTGACGCCGGCCATGCTGGCCCAGGTCGAAACCTTCAATCCGCTTTATGATTTTCTCACCCGCGAACGCGAGCATGCCGCCAATATCGTGCTGGAATTCAGCTATGAGGGTGTGCGCGAACTCGATCGCAACGGGCTCTATCGTCTGGGCCAGCTTTCGGCGCTCGGTTTCGCGCTGTCGCTCGACGGCATCGACCGCTTCGATCTCGATTTTGCGGCATTGGCGCGCAGCGGTGTGCGCTTCCTGAAATTCAATGCGACTGCTTTTGCCGATGCTGGCGCGATTGCCCGCTCGCCGGTCGATCTGGCCGATCTGAACGAGATCTGCAAACGTTACGACCTGCTGCCGGTGCTGGCCAAAGTCGAGGCGGAAGGCGACCTGCTGAAACTCGCCGACCTGAATTTCCCGCTCGGCCAGGGCCTGCTGTTTGGCGCGCCGAAACTTGCCAAGGCCGCTTAACAGGGCGACTTAAGGCTTTTTTGCCGCAAGCAGGGCGTCAGCCAGTTCGACAAAACCGTTGCCGCCTTCGCCCGCTGTGACAAAGGCGGGCTTCGCCGCAATGCGGTCCAGAAACGGCCTCACATTGGCCACGCCGACGCTGTAGGGAAAATAGCCGAACATCGGGGCATCGTTCGGGCTGTCGCCGGCAAACACGATCTGGTCACGCACGCTGTCAAGGTTTTGACCGTACACCTCGTCGAACAGCACTCGCGTCATGGAGAGCTTGTCCCAATGGCCGAACCAGCCGTTGACATGAATCGAACTGACCTTCGCGGTGGCTCCGGCCGCCTCGAACAGCGCGACGATTTTGTCGATGGCGGCCTGCGGCAGTGGCGGCACGTCCTCGCAGAAATCCACTGCGAGGTCGCATTCGCGATACTGCTGGTCGGACGCCAGCGCACAGCCCGGCACCTCGCGCAGGATGGTTTCGCCCAGGCCCGTCAGCTTCCGTCGCGCCGCGGCGCGCTCGGCCTCGTTCTGGAAAAAACGGCGCCGCATTTTTTTCGCCGTGCGGTCGTAGCGCATGTACAGCGCGCCATTTTCGCCGACGATGGCATCCACCGGCCAGAATCGCGCGATCAGATCGCACCACCCGGCCGGGCGCCCGGTGATCGGAATCACCCTGAATCCGGCTGCTTCCAGCCGCTCCAGCGCCGCATAGGCCGCCGCCGGCAGCCGGCCATGCGTGGTCAGCGTGTCGTCGATATCGGTCAGCACATAACGGATTCCGCTGCGGTCTTGCGGCGGGAAAGCAGTCAACGGACGAATATCGGCCATGGGACGGGTATACAAATGTCTATGCTGCGGGTGCGAACGGGCGGGTTGCCCGGCGCGCAGGCGGGCGGCTATAGTCGCCGCACAAAAAAAGCCCGTCAACCGCTCGCCCAATCGCCCATAAAGGACCCGCCATGACCTATCAGGCCTTGCACGGCTATTACCTGGAAGACCTGCAGGTCGGCATGTCGGCTGAGTATTCCAAGACGGTGACCGAGGCCGATATCATCATGTTCGCCGACGTTTCGGGCGATACCAACCCGGTGCATCTCGATGAGGCTTTCGCCGCGGCAACCCCGTTCAAGGGCCGCATTGCCCACGGGATGCTGGGCGCCAGCCTGCTCAGCACGGTGTTCGGCACCAGACTGCCTGGGCCAGGCTGTATCTACGTCTCGCAGGACCTGCGCTTCAAGGCGCCGGTGCGCATCGGCGATACCGTTTTGGCCCGGGTGACGATCAGCGAAATCGTCTCCGAGAAGCGCCGCGTGACCTTTGCCTGCGAATGCCTGGTCGGCGATACTGTGGTGATTGACGGCGCCGCCAGCCTGATGGTCTCCCGCAAGGCCAGGTAGCGGCGCCCCTTTCGCCAGGGGTTTATCCGGTAACATGCGTCTTTTGCGTTCCAGCGCCAGTTTCCCGCCCGCGCTTCGCGGCGCCGTGGCGGCCATCGGTAATTTCGATGGCGTGCATCTGGGCCATCGTGCCCTGATCCAGGCCGTGCATGCCGAGGCCGACACGGCCGCAAAGCCGCGTGCCGTCATCACTTTCGAACCGCATCCGCGCCGCTTCTTCGTACCCGGCTCGCCGCCTTTCCGGCTGGATGCGCTGGAGACCAAGGCGCGGATTCTTGAAGGTCTGGGGATCAACGCCACGCTGGCACTGGCCTTCGATGCCCAGCTTGCGGCGCAGTCGCCACAGGATTTCGTCGACCATATCCTGGCCCGCGATCTGGGCCTCAGCCATGTGGTGGTCGGCTACGACTTCACCTTCGGCAAGGCGCGCGCCGGCAATACCGATATGCTGCGCGACCTGGGCGGCAGGCACAATATCGGTGTTACGGTGGTTTCCGCGCAGGGTGACTTTCAAAGGGATGGGGGCGAGGCCTATTCGTCCAGCCGTGTGCGCAGCCTGCTGGAGGCCGGCGATGTTGCGGCGGCCAACCGCCTGCTCGGCCGGCCCTGGGAAATCGTCGGGGTGGTGGAGCACGGCGACAAGCGCGGCCGCGAACTCGGCTATCCCACTGCCAACGTGGCGCTGACCGATTTCCAGATTCCGAAATTCGGCATCTATGCCGTGCGCTGCGTGGTGGATGGCGAGGTGCATGACGGCGTCGCCAGCTTCGGCATCCGGCCGACCTTCGACCAGACCGATGTGAAGCTGGAAGTCTATCTCTTCGACTTCTCGGGCGACCTCTACGGTCGCTCCATGCGGGTCGAATTCCACGGCTTCCTGCGGCCGGAACTGAAATACGAAGGGCCGGAGCCCCTGAAAGCCCAGATCGCCGCCGATGTCGAAGCGGCGAAGGCAATGCTGGCGGGCCGCTAGGCCGCACCGGACCCGCCTCGACAGTCCCGGGCCCAAATGCTAAATCATCGCCATGCTTGGGCAATTCGCCATATCGGTCGGCCTGCGGGCGCCGCGAATTAGCGGCCCGGTCCTTTTCTAAGGCCCGGGATTTCCTCGACTTTTTCCCAGATCATCGCGCCGGCGCAAGCCCTGAGGCGTGTCACCCGAGTTGAGCCATGACCACCGACTACCGCCCCACCGTTTTCCTGCCCGCCACCGATTTCCCGATGAAGGCCGGCCTGCCGGCCAAGGAACCGGAAATCCTCGCCCGCTGGGAGAAGATCGGCCTCTACGAAAAGCTGCGAGCCGACAGCAAAGGCCGCGAGCAGTATGTGCTGCATGACGGCCCGCCCTATGCCAACGGCCATCTGCATATCGGCCACGCGCTGAACAAGATCCTCAAGGACGTGATCAACCGCTCGCGGCAGATGATGGGATTCGATGCCAATTACGTGCCGGGCTGGGACTGCCACGGCCTGCCGATCGAATGGAAGATTGAAGAGAAGTACCGTTCTGCCGGCAAGAACAAGGACGAAGTGCCGATCGACGAGTTCCGCAAGGAGTGCCGCGATTTCGCCGAGCACTGGATCGGCGTGCAGCGCGAGGAATTCAAGCGGCTCGGCGTGATCGGCGACTGGAAGAATCCCTACACGACCATGAGCTTCGCGGCCGAAGCCCAGATCGTGCGCGAGATCCAGAAATTCCTGATGAATGGCGGCCTGTTCAAGGGCTCCAAGCCGGTGATGTGGTCGATCGTCGAACGCACCGCGCTGGCCGAGGCCGAGGTCGAGTATCACGAGCACACCTCGTCCACGGTGTTCGTGAAATTCCCGGTGGTGACGGCGAGCGTGAAGGCGCTCGAAGGCGCCTCCATCGTGATCTGGACCACCACGCCCTGGACCCTGCCGGGCAACCGCGCCATCGCTCTGTCGAAAGACGCCGAGTATCTGCGCCTGCGCATTGATACTGTGGGCGAGAAGACGCTGGCGAAAGTGGGCGATGAAATCATCGTCGCCAAGGATCTGGCCGAAACCGTGGCCAAGGCCTGCGCCATCGAAAGCTTCACGCCGGTCGCCACATTCAAGGGTGCCGATCTGGTCGGCACCATCTGCGCCCATCCGCTGCGCGGCCAGGGCTACGAGTTCGCCGTGCCGGTGCTGGCCGGCGATTTTGTCACCATGGATGCCGGCACCGGTTTCGTGCATATCGCGCCGGGCCATGGCGCCGACGACTACAATCTCGGCACCGCCAATGGCATTGAGGTGCCGCATACCGTGGATGCCGATGGCAGCTATTTCCGCCATGTGCCGATCTTCGGCGGCGACAGGCCGGCCCGCGTGCTGGACGATGCCGGCAAAGAGGGTGACGCCAACGGCCGCGTGATCGCCACCATGATCGAAGCCGGTGCACTGGTCGGCAAGGGTCGCCTGCGTCACCAGTATCCGCATTCCTGGCGCTCCAAGGCGCCGCTGATCTTCCGCAACACGCCGCAGTGGTTCATCTCGATGACCACCAACGACCTGCGCAAGAAAGCGCTGGCCGCCATCGATGCCACCGAATTCTACCCGGCGTCGGGCCGCAACCGCCTCTATGCGATGATCGAGCAGCGCCCGGACTGGGTGATCAGCCGCCAGCGCGCCTGGGGCGTGCCGATCGCGGTGTTCGAGAACAAGGAAACCGGCGAACTGCTGCGCGACGAGGAAGTCAACGAGCGCATCGTCGAGGCATGCCTCAAGGGCGGCGCCGATGCCTGGTTTACCGCGCAGCCGTCTGATTTCCTCGGTAACAAGTACAATCCGTCCGACTGGAAGATGGTGACCGATATTCTCGATGTCTGGTTCGATTCCGGCTCGACACACAGCTTCGTGCTGGAACAGCGCCCCGATCTGAAATGGCCGGCCTCGCTGTATCTCGAAGGTTCCGACCAGCATCGCGGCTGGTTCCATTCCTCGCTGCTGGAAAGCTGCGGCACCCGCGGTCGCGCGCCCTATGACGCCGTGCTGACGCATGGCTTCACGCTCGACGAGAAGGGCCGCAAGATGTCCAAATCGCTCGGCAATACCACCGAGCCGCAGGATGTCATCAAGCAGTCGGGCGCCGATATCCTGCGCCTGTGGGTGGTGTCGTCGGATTACTCGGAAGACCTGAGTGTCGGCAAGACCATCATCCAGGCGCAGTCCGATGCCTATCGCCGCCTGCGCAACACGCTGCGCTACCTGCTGGGCAACCTGGCCGGTTTCCAGGAATCCGAACGCCTGCCGCATGCGCAGATGCCGGAACTGGAGCGCTGGGTGCTGCATCGTCTGGCCGAACTGGGCCAGGTGGTGCGCGAAAGCTGTGAGGCCTACGATTTCCATCGCATGTATGTGGCGATCTACAATTTCTGCGCTGTCGATCTCTCGGGCTTCTATTTCGACATCCGCAAGGATGCGCTGTATTGCGACGCGCCGACCAGCATCCGTCGCCGTGCCGCCCGCACCGTGCTGGATCATCTGTTCGACTGCCTGGTGAAGTGGCTGGCGCCCTTCATCAGCTTCACCGCCGAAGAAGCCTGGCTGACCCGCTATCCCTCCGAGGACGGCAGCGTGCATCGCGAGTTGTTTCCTGCCATCCCGGCCGAATGGCTGGATGCGGCGCTCGGTGCCAAGTGGGAGCAGGTGCGTCGCGTGCGGCGTGCCGTCACCGGCGCGCTGGAAATCGAGCGCGCCGAGAAGCGCATCGGCGCCAGCCTGCAGGCGCATCCGGTGGTCTATGTCACCGCCGAAGATATCGCAGCCCTGCAAGACATCGATTTCGCCGAAACCTGCATCACCTCGGGCATCACCGTGCGCGAAGGCGAGGGGCCGGCTGAGGCGTTCCGCAGCGAGGATGTGAAGGGCGTCGCCGTGGTGCCGCAGCAGGCCTCCGGCCTGAAATGCGAACGCTGCTGGCAGGTGTTGCCCGATGTGGGCCATGTGCCCGGCCATGACGATCTGTGCCAGCGTTGCGCAGAAGCGGTCAGCGCATGATGCAGCGTCCGCCGGTATTCGGCCTGCTGGTCGCGGCCGCCATTCTGGTGGCCGACCAGATCAGCAAGGTGTTCTTCCTTGACCTGATGCAGCAGAATCCGGCCGGCATCGTGGTGACGCCGTTTTTCAACCTGGTCATGGTCTGGAATACCGGCGTCAGCTTCGGCCTGTTCCAGGAAGACAGCGATTTCCGCAGCTGGACGCTGATTGCGGTCGCGCTTGCCGTGTTGGTCTGGCTGGGGATATGGCTGTGGCGTTGCCGTTCGGGGCTGGTGGCCGCGGCGCTCGGCCTGATTATCGGCGGTGCCATCGGCAATGTGATCGATCGCTACCGTTTCGGCGCGGTGTTCGATTTCCTCGATTTCCATGCTTTCGGCCAGCATTGGCCGGCCTTCAACCTGGCCGACAGCGCCATTGTTGTCGGTGTCGGCTTGCTGTTGCTCGATGGGTTCCGGCCCCAGAAAACAACGCCTTAAGACGCCTGAAGGGGTGAATTACCACTTTTGGTGGTTATTCTGTCGATTCGTTGCGCCCGGGCGCGAATGGTGGCAGCATTATCTCGCAGGTGAGGCGCGGTCGAGAGGCAGGATGCTTCGGTCGGGGTGGACCGGACGGCAAAGCCGGTCCGGAATCGGAGGAGCGGCAGACGACAGGCGTCGGTCGTCCGCCTTACAGAGAGTTGCCGGACAATACTTTGTCCGGGCGACCCGCATTGCAGGACGCGCATGACAGCTCAAGCGCCCGCCCAACGCTCCACGCGCCGTCAGCTCTCCGCCCGACAGGTCAAAGTGACGGTGATTGCGGCCCTGGTGCTCGGCTTCGTCTCCAGCTTGTTCCAGATCGTTCTCGATATCCGCAACGAGGTCACGCAGCGCGAGTCAACTGTCACCCAGGTGATGGACATGCTGAACGACGCAGCCTCGCAGGCTGCTTACGCCCTGGATGAACAGCTGGCGGCCCGCGTGGTGAGCGGACTGCTGCTGTACCAGCCGATCTGGCGCGCGGAGATATACGACAACTACGGTCGCCGCATGGCCATGCAGGAGCGTGGCCAGAGCATCAGCCCGCCGGTGGAAGTCGAGGGTTGGGGGGCAGCGCGCCTGCTGACGGCTTTGCTGCCAGAAACCGACGAGATGCAGACGCGCCCGCTTTACGGCCCGCGCGATCGCGACCTGGTCGGCGAGATGCGTGTGCATGTTGATGGCACGCTGCTGGCGCGCAGCATTGTCAACCGTACCTGGGTGGTGATCGTCACCGGCTTTGTGCGCAATTTCATACTGGCGCTGATCCTGGCGGTGCTCTTCTACTTCACCCTGACGCGCCCGCTGCTCAATCTGGTGGCGCAGATCGAACGTGCCGATCCGCGGCGGCCGAAGGAAACCGGTATCACGGTGCCGAAAGGGCATGAATTCGATGAATTCGGCCTGCTGACCGAGCGGGTGAATGCCATTCTCGGTGCCGGTGGCGAATATCTGGCCGAAGTCGAACGCAACCGCGAAATGCTGCGCGCCGTGCTCGATGCCATTCCGGCGTTGATCAGTCTGAAAGATCGCGATGGCCGTTACATGCTGGTCAACAGCCGCGTTGTCGATGTCTTTGCCATGCCACCCGATGCCATCATCGGCAAGCATCTGCACGATCTTGCATTGCCGGGCCTCAGCGCCGAGCATCGCGAGGATTTCACCCGTTTCAGCGAGGAAAATGAGCTGGCCATGATTGCCAGCGGCGAACCGGTTTTGAATCTGGAGCGTACCTATTACCTGGTCGATGCCCCAAACCTGACCATGCTGGAAAGCAAGGTGCCGCTGTTCAATCCCAACGGCAGCATTGGCGGAACCATTTCGATTGCGCTCGATATCTCCGAGCGCAAGTTGGCCGAAAAGGCGCTGGACGAAGCCAATACAAGGCTGCGTGCCCAGGCCGAGGATCTTGAGCGGCTGGCCTCGTCATACGCCCGCGAACGCGAGCATGCCATTGCCGCCAATCGGGCCAAATCGGAGTTCCTGGCCAATATGAGCCATGAGCTGCGCACGCCGCTGAACGCCATTATCGGCTTCGCCGAGGTGATCACGCTGCGCATGTGGGGTGCCAATTCTGATCGCTATTTCGATTATGCCGAGGATATCGTGATGAGCGCGCGGCATCTGCTGCATGTCATCAATGACATCCTCGACATGTCGAAGATCGAGGCTGGCCGTTACGAGCTGACGCTGGAGGATGTCGATCTGCCCTCCGTGATCGGCGATTGCCTCACCATCGTGAAGGGGCGGGCGCAGGAAGCCGATATAGACCTGATCGACGAATTCCCTACCGCCCTGCCGCCGGCGCGTATCGATGCCCGCGCCATCAAGCAGGTTTTGCTAAACCTGCTGTCCAATGCCATCAAGTTCACGCCGTCGGGCGGTGCCGTGCATGTCACCGGCAGCTGCGATTCGGATGGCGCCCTGACCATCCGGGTGCGCGATACCGGTGTCGGCATCCGGGCCGAGGATCTGATGCGGATTTTCGAACCTTTCTGGCAGGGCGATCCCAATATCCGCCGGCGCAGCGAAGGCACCGGATTGGGGCTGGCGATCAGCCGTAAATTCGTCGAGCTTCATGGCGGCAGCCTGGCGATCGCCAGCAGCGAATCGGGCGGCACGGTGGCCACCATACGGCTGCCTGGCCACCCGCCCGCACAGGTCTGATCGGCGGGGCCGACACATTGGCTTGAACCGGTATGCCCGGCCGCGGAAAACCGCGCCGTTTTGCTGTCCGTATGCCCCAGGGCGCGCCCTTGTGCCGGAACCATGGCCAAGGCTAAAATCCCTCGCCTCGCGTTCAACAAGGGATCGATTTCATGAGTCGACCGAAGCCTGCCGGCCGACACCTACGCCTGCCCTTGATGGGCAGGCTGACTGCGCTGGCCTGCCTCCCGGTATTGCTCGGGGCGCTGACCGGCTGCGACACCACCAAGGACGCGCTTGGCCTGGCCAAGAAGACCCCAGATGAGTTTGTCGTCGTCACCAAGGCGCCGCTCGTGCTGCCGCCGGAATTCGGCCTGCGCCCGCCCGAACCGGGCGCACCGCGGCCGCAGGAAGTACCGGCGCGCGATCGCGCCGCCGCCGCCTTCGGCGGCACCAGCACGGATGCGGCCGGGCAGATCACGCCGCTCAGCCGCCAGGCTGCCGTCAACGTCCAGCCGCGTTCGCCCGGCGAACAGGCCCTGCTGCTGCAGGCCAAGGCCGGCAATGCTGATCCCGATATCCGCCGCAAAATCAACGACGAGTTCACCCAGCTGGCCGAGCGTGACCGCCGCTTCGTCGACCGCCTGATGTTCTGGCAGTCGCCGGAAGATCCGGGCGTTGCGATCGATCCTGCCAAGGAAGCCCAGCGTCTGCGCGAGAATGCCGCCACCGGCAAGCCGGCCACCGCCGGCACCGTACCGGTCATCAAGCGGAAAGAACGCGGCCCGCTTGAGGGGATTTTCTGACGGAGCCTTCCGCCGCCGACGGAGACATGCAGTGACGGAGAGAGCTGTGCCCAACCGCCTGATCGCCGTCCTGTCCGCCGCTGCCTGGCTTGCCGTCGCATCGTTCGCGGGCATGCCTGGCGACAGCCAGGCCCAGGTCTTTAACCCATCGCAGTTCATGCTCGGCAATGGCATGCAGGTGATCCTGATCGAGGATCATCGCGCGCCTGTCGCGCATCACATGGTGTGGTACCGTGTCGGCGCCGCCGATGAACAGCCCGGCATCTCGGGCGTGGCGCATTATCTGGAACATCTGATGTTCAAGGGCACGCCGGGCGTGCCGCCGGGTGAATTCTCCAAGATCATCGCCCGCGAGGGCGGCCGCGATAACGCTTTTACCTCGTCGGATTATACCGGCTATTTCCAGACCATTGCGCGCGACCGGCTCGAACTGGTGATGCGCATGGAAGCCGAACGGATGAGCCAGCTCGACCCGAAGGAGGCCGATGCGAAGCCTGAGCTGCAGGTGGTGATGGAAGAGCGCCTGAGCCGCACCGATAACAATCCGGGGGCGCTGTTCGGCGAGCAGCTCGATGCGGCGCAGTATCTCAGCCATCCCTATGGCCGCCCGGTGATCGGCTGGCCGGCGGAAATCCTGCGCCTGACGCTGGCTGATGCCATGACCTTCTATCGCAGCCATTACGCTCCCAACAACGCGATCCTGATCGTGGCCGGCGACGTGCGGCTGGCCGAGCTGAAGACGCTGGCCGAAAAGTATTACGGCATGATCCCGATGCGGCCGGTGCCGCCGCGCTTCCGCCCGCAGGAGCCGAACCAGATCGCCGCGCGGCGGCTGAGCATGACCGACGGCCGCGTCACCCAGCCGTCCATGCGGCGCAGTTATCTGGCGCCGAGCCGCTCGGCCGGCGAAAAGCAGCATGCCGTGCCGCTCGCCGTACTGGCCGAAATCCTCAACGCGCCGACCGGACGCCTGCATAGGATGCTGGTCAAGGGCGATGGCCCGGCCGTATCGGCCGGCGCCTGGTACAGCTCGCTGTCGCTTGATCCTGCCACCTTCGGCTTCGGTGCGTCGCCCAAGCGCGGCCGCAAGCTGGAAGAGGTGGAGGCTGCACTGGACGGGGTGATCGCGGGCCTGCTGGCCGAGGGCGTCACCGATGACGAGATGCGCCTGGCCCGCACCGGCATGCAGGCAGAAACCATCTATGCGCGCGACAGCCTTTCGGGCGCGGCCCGCATCTTCGGTGTCGCTCTCACCACCGGGCTTACGGTGGAGGATGTCGAGGCCTGGCCGAAACTGGTCGATGCGGTGACGCGCGAGCAGGTGCTGGCCGCTGCGCGTTATGTGCTCGATCTGCGTCGCTCGGTCACAGGCTACCTGCTGCCCAAGGAGCAGAGCTGATGCGTAAGCTTATTGTTGCTCTGCTGCTGGTCTGTGCCGCGGTCTCGGCGCAAGCCGCTCCCAAAATCGAGCGGATCACTACGCCGCTGGGCATCCAAGTCTGGTTCGTGCGCGAACCGGCGATCCCGATGCTGGCGCTGCAGGCGACCTGGCGCGGCGGCTCGTCCAGCGATCCGGTCGGGCAGGAGGGCCTGGCCCAGCTTGCTACCGGCCTGCTCAACGAAGGCGCCGGCGATCTCTCGGCCGATGATTTCCAGACCGCGCTGCAGGAAACCGCCATCGGCATGGATTTCGGCACCGAGCGCGACTACACCACGGTCACCCTGCGCACGCTGACGCAGCACCGCGCCCGCGCCTTCGACCTGCTCAGGCTGGCGCTGATGGCGCCCCGTTTCGATGACGAGCCGGTGCAGCGCGTGAAGGCGCAGGCCCGTGTGTCTTACGAGCGCAGCCGCGCCAATCCCAATGCCCTGGCCGGCGAACGGTTCGCCCAGCTGGCTTATGGCGATCATCCTTATGGCAGGCGGTCTTCGCCCAGCGCCGACAGTCTTGAGAAGATCGACCGGGCTGCGCTCGCCGGTTTCGCCCGTGCGTTGTTTGCGCGGGGCAATCTGGTGATCGGTGCGGTCGGCGATGTGGCGCCCGAGGATCTCGCCCGGCTGGTCGATGCCAGTTTTGGCGCGCTGCCGGCACAGCCGACGGTCGTTCTGCCGGCACCGGTGGTCCCGAAAACGGCGACGCAGCCCGTCGTGATCCCATTCCCCAATCCGCAGAGCATTGTCATCTTCGGCGCACCCGGCATCGCCCGCGAAGATCCGGACTGGTATGCCGCCACCGTGTTGAACCAGATTCTCGGCGGCGGCGGCATGAGTTCGCGGCTGTTCGAGGAGGTGCGTGAAAAACGCGGCATGGTCTATTCGGTCGGCACCCAGCTCTCGCCCTACAAGGCCGCGGCGCTGCTGTCGGGCTCGCTGGCGACATCGAATGCCCAGGTCGGCGATGCGTTGCGGCTGGTGCGCGCCGAATTGCTGCGCGTCGCCAAAGACGGCGTGACGGATACCGAACTGGCCTCGGCGAAATCCTTCATGACCGGCTCCTTCCCGCTGCGGCTCACGTCTAACGCGGCCATCGCCGGCATGCTGGTGGCGATCCAGAATACCGGCCTGCCGCCGGATTACATCGAGGCCTATCCCGGCCTGATCAATACGGTGACGCAGGCCGATCTCCAGCGCGTCGCGCAGCGGCTGTTTGCGCGCGACGATTATCTGGTGGTCGTGGTAGGCCAGCCGGCTGGCCTGGAAATACCAAAGCAGGGCGGCTGAATTCATGAACATCCGTCGCCTGCCGGAAACCCTGGTCAACCGCATCGCTGCCGGCGAGGTGGTGGAGCGGCCGGCCTCGGCCGTGAAGGAACTGGTTGAGAATGCCATCGATGCCGGCGCGCGCCGCATCGATATCGCCACGGCTGCCGGCGGTCGCACGCTGATCAGCGTCGCCGATGACGGCAAGGGCATGGCGCGTGAGGATCTGCCGGTGGCGGTGGAACGCCATGCCACTTCCAAGCTGCCGGGCGACGATCTGCTGAACATCCAGTGGCTCGGGTTCCGCGGCGAGGCCTTGCCCTCCATCGGCGCGGTGGCGCGGCTTGGCATCGTCACCCGCGAGCGCGACAGCGCCAATGAACAAGCCGGGGCCTGGCAGCTCGAGGTCGATGCCGGCAAGGTTGGCACGGTGAAACCCGCTGCTGCCGGTCCCGGCACCCGCATTGAGGTGCGCGACCTGTTCTATGCCGTACCCGCGCGCCTGAAATTCCTCAAGACCGACCGCGCCGAAGATCTCGCCGTGCAGGAAATCGTCAAGCGGCTGGCCATGGCGCATGCCGGTATCGCATTCACGCTACAGCAGGACGGCCGCACCAGCTTCCGCGCCGATGCCGTGCCCGACAATCTGCTCGACGATCCGGCTGACACCCAGAGGCTGGGCCGGCTGGAGCAGATTCTCGGCCGCGATTTCGCCGACAATGCCGTGCCGATCAGGGCCGAGCGCGAAGGCATCCATCTGACCGGTTATGCAGGTTTGCCGACTTACAATCGCGGCAATGCCCAGCACCAGTATCTCTTCGTCAACGGCCGCGCGGTGCGCGACAAGCTGTTCGTCGGCGCCGTGAAAGGCGCCTATGCCGATTTCCTCAGCCATGACCGCCATCCGGTGGTGGCGTTATTCCTGCAGGTGCCGGCCGAGCAGGTCGATGTCAACGTGCATCCGGCCAAGGCTGAAGTGCGGTTTCGCGATCCCGGCCTGGTGCGCGGCCTGATCGTCGGTGCGCTGCGCCATGCGCTGGCCGAGGCCGGCCATCGCGCCAGCACCACGGTGGCGCAGGCGGCTTTGGGCGCGCTGCGACCACAGACTGCCCCGGCCATGCCGCTGCCCTTCCAGTCGGCCTTCGGCGGCAATTCGCGCTGGCGCGGCTACGACAACCTGCGGCCCAGTTCCTTGCCGGGCCTGGCCGAGGCTGCGGCACTCTATAACGCACCGCAGGGCGACTTTTCGGCAGGCGATCTTGCGGCAGCGACGGAAACCGACGGTCTTGCGCCGGCGGCACGCAATGAGGATGCCGCCGCCGGTACTGCGCCCGTTCCGCTGCAGAGCTATCCGCTGGGTGCCGCCCGGGGCCAGCTGCACGAAACCTATATCGTGGCGCAGACCGCGGATGGCATTGTCATCGTCGACCAGCATGCTGCGCATGAACGCCTGGTCTACGAGCGCATGAAGATCAATCTGGAATCCGGCCGGGTGCCGCGGCAGGCGTTGCTGCTGCCCGAAGTGGTGGAGCTGACCGAGGCCGAGGCCGCACGGCTCACCGCCCGCGCCGACGAACTGGCCGAACTCGGCCTGCTGCTGGAAGGCTTCGGCGCCGGCGCCGTGGTGGTGCGCGAGGTGCCGGCGCTGCTCGGCGATGTGGCGGTGCAGACTCTGGTGCGGGACCTGGTCGATGCCATCGCTGAATACGACAATGTCCTGCCGCTCCGGGAAAAGCTCGAAGAGGTCTGCGGCACCATGGCCTGCCACGGCAGCGTGCGCGCCGGCCGCCGGCTGACACTGGACGAGATGAATGCGCTGCTGCGCCAGATGGAGGCGACGCCGCATTCCGGCCAGTGCAACCACGGCCGGCCCACCTATGTCGAGCTCAAGCTCGCCGATATCGAAAAGCTGTTCGGGCGGCGCTGAACCGCCTGACTATCACCGTATGCGGAGCAGGGCGCGGTCAAGCTGCGTTCGCGCAAGCCATTGTCTTTGCGTGGCTTGGCTGATCGCGCTAGGGTCGTATCGAACCGATACAGTCTGTTGTCGGGCGGGAGGAGAAATGGACGCTTATGTCCATGCCAGTCCGGAAGTGCAGCTTCTGGCGCGCAAGATCGATCTGCCGGCCCGCTTTCTGCGCTTCGAAATCACCGATCTGACGCGGCAGAATCTGAAAGCCGTCCAGCCGATCCTGCATGAGCATCTCAACGGCCTGTCCGCGCGCTTCTACGAATTCCTGCGCCGCTTTCCGGAGGCCGACCGCATTTTCCAGAGTCACGACAGCGAAGTGATCCGTCAGCATCTGCAGCGGCACTGGATGCGGGTGCTGCAGGGCCATTATGACGACGAGTATGTGATCTCCGCGCTGACCATCGGCTATGCGCATTACAAGGCCCATGTCTCGCCGCATATGTATATGGCGGGCTACAACTACTTCCTGTCCAGCTTCCTGCAGGTGATCACCACCGACTATCGCGGCAGCGATTTCGTCGCCGCGACCGGCTCGGTGTCGAAAGTGATCCTGTTCGACATGTCGATCACGCTCACGGCTTTCATGGTCAGCGCATTGCAGGGCGAGCCGCGCGAGTAATAGCGTTATATGCCGACCTGCCGCATTTGTGCCATCCGCCTTGCCGGTGACATTTCGCATTCATGCAGCGGCTGTCGCCGTGCCGGGGCGGCACCGTCGAGTGACCGGGCTGCTGGCGGTCGCGCTCCAGGCGGGATTTAGGGGCGCTTATTCCGTCTCAACCAGGGCATTCATCAGTGTGATGGCTGATTCCCCTTCGGATCCGTAATACGCGAAAAACACGAAACCGCGGGCTATGTTCAGCGCGAGGTCGTCCATGTCCGTGTGATTGAACATGAGATTATTGATCTCTTTGCCGATGAAGTGATCGAATCGATCGAGGCCGTGTTTCGAGCAGTAGTGACGCGACAATACCATGCCGCTTTGGTCGATGAACTGCTCGATACTGTCGCGCTCCAGCGCACGCTCAAGAAAGACACGCAGCATGCGGGCGAAATGATGGCTGGTGCGCCCGGGCCTGATCAGGACAAGGTTGGCGGTGAAGAAGGAGCCGAAAGAAATTTCAATGTCGTTCTTGTTGAGTACCACTTCCGCGTCGGCATGTCTTTCCAGAATGCCGGCAACGCTGCCCTGCAGAATAATATCGATATCGGAAATGATCAGCGGTATTTGCAGGATATGCAGCAGATAGTCCAGAATCAGAAAGCGGACGGACTGGTAATAGGCATTGGCGCATTGGGTCCGGAACGCGGTTTTGTTGTAATAAGAAACCGCGTAAGACGGATCGAATTCGTTGACCAGATAGAACAGGCGAGGGTCGCGAATTCCGAGGTCATCGATCAGGCCTTTCAGTGCCTTCGCTTCACCGATCACGCAGATGATGACCGCGCAGTTCACATCGCAGCGTCCGAGAATTGACTTGAGGTAATTGCGGCCGTAGTGCCGCAGGTAGGCGACATCGGCTGCCGCGAGGAAAGCCAGCCTGGGCTTTAACGCCAGAACGCGCTGCGGCAGCTGGCTGATCTCCAGAACGGTGCCGGTGAAATCGGCAAAGGTCAGGTGCGGCGGCGGTGGCGGAGAGTCCGACAGCGGTTCATCCAGTAGCGAGATGTCCAGGCTTTCCAGGCTGATCCGGTAAAACCGGTCGGCCTGCTCCCGCTTCGGATCGGAGAACTCCTGAGGCAGATCGGCGACCGCGGTGCGCAATGCTTCAATAAGCGGCGGCAGTTCGGGATGAAATGGACGGGTGAGTATTTGCGAGACGGCGTAGTAGGTCTCCATGGAGAGCATCCAGACGTCATCTTTGCCAGACCTGTGGCGGTACAAAATAATATGGGCGAGGTGCTTCAGCTTGGAAACCGGATCGCCGCGGAGTTCGGCGATGTCGTACAGCGCCGCATGGGCATGCCAGGACTTTGGATCCGCCATGAACATTTGCGCCGCATAATCGGCCATCGTGTCAATTCGCTTGAGTCTCTGGGCGATGGTCAGGGCTCTGCCCAGACATCTGTCAGGATCCAGCAGGGCCAGCCCGCCAATAATGGGCTCCATTGCGACGGGATCGTCCTCGGCCAGAACCTTATTGAATGCCTGTGTGGCTTCGGCCACCGCTTCATGCACGAAGGGCGTGATATCGTCGATGCCGGGAATCGATTTGTCTTTCAGATATGCCATGAGCCGCAGGGCTTCGGCATACCTGCCCGCAAACAATCCGGCCCTGGCTGTGCGGAGCATGAGGCGGAGATTGCCCGGTTCTGCCGCGAGCAGATGACTGAAAATCGCATAGGCCTGTTCGGCCCGGCCTTCCTTCAGCAGGCTGCCTGCCACGGCGATCAATGATGGGGTGCCAGTTTTCGCGGCATCGTCGAACGCGCTGCGAACCGCCAGCGTATCGTAGTGATTGCTATGAATCATGTAGCCGAGCGAATGCAGCATGTACTCGGCTGCCTGGCGATCCTGCGGGGAAAGGTGCTGGCATTCGTATTGCACAATCGCAGGGCGGAAGCGCTGGAAGTCAAAATTCTTCAGCAGCACATAATCGTAGCCTTCGGTGTCGATCTGCAGCAGGTCGATATATTCGAGATTGTGCCTGGCAATGATCGTTTCATAGCTGCAGCAGCGGACAGAGATCGATTCAACCAGCGACAGCAGGATTTCCCGGTTGGCTTCGGTATAGAGGCCGCCGAGCGTGCCGCTCTTTTCCAGCAGGTTGGGCAGCAGGAACGAAGTGATGCCGCCAAAGACCTCGCCCAGCGTGCCGTTCGCGATCGCCTCACGGGAGAAATGCCACATGGTGCGCTCGCCCTCGACCGTGTCGATGGCGCAGTTCTCGACCTTGATGTGATCTGAATCGCGATAGAGCGCCTGAAGCTTGTCGAAATGCGCCGGCACCGGCTCGACGATCACGCCAGTCAGCTTGCCCGACAGGATGTGCTCGCGCAGCGGATCGTAACTCACGCCATCATAGCCGCCGATCTGGAGGAAGCTGAGCTTCCCATGGGTGAGAAGATAGCCTTGTACCGCCTGATTGAAGGTCAGGGTTTGGCTGGGCGTGGCGAGCTGCATGGATGGCTAGGGGCGAGGGGTGGGGCTGGATTGCGATACAGCCGAAGACCATGACGGGAGGGGATTTTCACTCTTGAAAAGCAGCCTGGGCCTGGTGCAATACGGCTGTCCGGCGAGAGTGGAAAGTCTATATATTTCAATAAATTGATCAAATTCCCCGCCCCCCGGGCCTCAAAAAATCCTATCACAGTCAGGCGCAATATTTCCACTGCTAGCTGCACACACTCTGAATAGGTGGAGGCACGATCGCGGGGCTGTGCAGGTGCATGTTTGGCCGCGAACCCTGCGTCGCCGCGGCTATTCGGGGCGATGTTGGACGCCGCCATGTCGGGCAGTGCTTCTGTGCGGCCGGATATTAAGCTGACGGTGAACTATAGTGCCGCTCACCGCCGCGCGAAATGTCATGGATGATGTGTGGCGCGCTCTGGCATGCGGTGGCAAAAAGACTGGTATATCGATCCTCTCGCCAGGGATAAGTCTCGTGAGCATCATTACGACAGTCGAAGAGTTGCAAGCTATCTATGGCCAGCCGGGGGAAACCTCGCTGGCCAAGGAAATCGACTACATCTCGCCAGAATACCGCGCCTATATTGAGGCTTCGCCTTTCGTCGCGCTGGCCACCGCAGGGCCGGAGGGGCTCGACTGCTCGCCGCGCGGCGACCGCGCCGGCTTCGTGCGCATCCACGATGCCCGGACCCTGATGATGCCGGATCGTCGCGGCAACAACCGTGTCGACAGCCTGCGCAACATCGTGCGCGACCCCCGTGTCGGCCTGCTGTTTGTGGTTCCCGGCTCGGGCAATACGCTGCGCGTGAACGGCAGTGCCCGGCTCGACACCGATGCGGCCCTGCTGGACAGTTTCAAGATGGAGGGCAAGGCACCGCGTTCGGTGATCGTGGTGACGGTCGACCGGGTCTATTTCCAGTGCGCCCGCGCCATCGTGCGCGCCGATCTGTGGAATCCGGCCTTGCACATCGACCCGAAATCATTACCCACGGCGGGTCAGATTCTGGCGGCATTGAGCGACAATCGCGTCGGTGGCGAGACTTATGATCGCGAATGGCCGGAGCGTGCCCAGACGACAATGTGGTGACGCAGTCGCCGCCGGCCGGGAAAAAGACCTTGGCGCCGCCCCAGTGTCCGCTTTAGCCTGATCGCAAGTAGTCTCGCGGGGCAGGGGATGGCGCTGACACAAGGGAACGGGCACCGGCCGGACTTGTCGACTTTCACGCATGTGAAGGACCCGCGCCTGGTGCAGTTGCTGGCCTACTATCTGGACCAGCGGCAGGGTCGCCGGGTACCGCGGCGCAATAGCATCAGTCCGCTGGATTTCCCGACGCTGCTCGGCAACGTATTCTTGTATGAATACGATGCTGGCAACGATGACTTGTGCATTCGCCTCGCCGGCGAAGACATCCGCGCCATGCTGCTGACCACTAAGCAGGGCGCCAAACTGTCTGAGGTCTTCCCCGCCGATGTGGTGCCGATCATGCGTGAGCGCTACAGCCGGGTTCTGGCCGACTGTGCCGTGATGCACAATATCGGCCGGGTCTTTCATCATATGGGAGGCACCGGCACCGGCGAACGCCTGGTGCTGCCGTTACTGGACGAAAGCGATCGGCCGCGTTTCCTGCTGGGGGCGACGGTCTATGGCCTCGACAGGGATAGCATCCATCCGGCTCCCAATACGGTGCCGCAGGTTATCACTTACACGCCGCTGTAGATGCGGCAATCAGGGCCGCTGCAGCAGTTTGGGCAGCGCCGCAGGCTGCAGGTTGGCCAGCGAGAGCGCCTCGTTCGCCAGGGTCTGCGAAACCCGGCCGGCCTCCAGCGACGCCGTTTCGGCGGCCAGATCGATGGCAAGCAGTGACGTGAAACTGGGGCGGTGCGCCGGGGTGTGCAAGGCGGGTGCGGGCAGGGCCACGACGGATGCTGCCGGCTGACTGGTCTTCTTGTTCTTGTCCATGGCAAAATCCTCTCTGGCGACCGTCATCGATCCTCATTCTGAGGCTTTGCCGGCCGACTCGTTCTGAGACAGCGGAATCATAGCGGCTGCCATGCCGCCGGTGTTGTCTCCGCCTCTCGAAAGTCTTGCCTCCCTGTCTCAATCGGCCCCTGATTCACCCGCCCTTTGGATGACTCTGTCGTTGCCTTACGGCGGCGTGCATGGAACACTCCGGCTGCCCCGACGGAAAGTTCGGGACCCGGAGACCGGCACAGAATGGCCAACCTGATACCAAAGGCATCGCTGGCACCAGGCATGGTGCCGAACGAGTGGCTGCAGCCGCTGTTCAGCCAGAGTATCTCCGCCTATATGGACGCCCAGCCGCTCGTCGACCCGACGCTGGCCAGCCGCCCGCCGGAAATCCATCAATACCACCTCGGCCAGGCGCTGTTTCTGGATACCAGTTTCGATGGCCAGCGCTTCCGGCGCGATCCGGCCTGGATGGCGCGCAACGACGATGTCGACCACATTGCCGTCCAGATGTTTGTCCGCGGCATCAACAATGTGGTCAACGGAGCCCAGCAATTCCAGCAGAAACGCGGCAACATCACGGCCGTGAACCTGGCCTATGAGATCAGCGCCCAGTCGACGGAGTCGGAGGTGCTGACCCTGATATTTCCGCGCGAGCTGGTGCAGGTTGAACTGCCCCTGATGGTCGATGCCATGGGGACGCTGTTCGACGACAATTCCGCCAGCGCGCAGGTTTTCAGCGATCACATGCTGTCGCTGCAGCGCAACCTCGCCACTGCGACCACGGCAGAAGTCGCGCCGCTCATGCAGGGCACCATGGGCCTGCTCGACTCCCTGGTGCGTTACGGCGATATCGCCTCCGCCGCAGCCCAGGGTGCCACGCTGCGTACCATCTGCGGCTTTATCGACCAGCATCTGCACGATCCGACGCTCGGCGTCGACGGCATCTGCCAGCAGTTTCGCTGTTCGCGCGCCACGCTCTACCGGCTGTTCCAGCCGCTCGGCGGCGTGCGCGAGCATATCCAGCGCCGGCGGCTGATCGCCTGCTTCAAGGCGATCGTGCAGCACCAGCATCGTCGGATCTTCGATATCGCGCTGGATTACGGCTTCGTCTCGCCCAGCCATTTCAGCAACCTGTTCCGCGGCTATTTCGGCATCACGCCACGGCAGGCGCGCGAGGACGGCAATGCCGCCGGCATCGCCGGCGATCTGCCGCCGGCCGATGGCCAGTCGGCCCGCGATTATGCCGAGCTGATGTGGCGTTGGGGCAAGACCCTGGCAAATGGCGGCGGCTAGGCTCCGCGGCTCTTGTTTTTCGGCCCGAGGTCCCCAGATTGTTCTCTCGTATTCCGTGTGTTTCACGGCGGCTGTTTCACGGAATAAGCTGGAATAAGCACCGGATAAGCCAAAATAAGACCGCTATAAGCCGGAATAAGCCAGAAATAAGCCGCCATAAGCCCTGAATGGGCTGGAATAAGCCTGTGTCAGGAGTCGACAGCACCCGTTTGGCGGGTGGGCTCAGGGGTGGTGCCGGCCGGCCCCATCATGCAGCAGAAACGTCAGCCGCGCCGGCCCCTGCTGGCGCTCCTCCAGCAGCGCGAAGCCGGGCGGGATGGCGAAGCTGCCCTTGGCATCGGTCTCCACCATCACCAGCGCATCGGGCTTGAGCCAGCCGGCGCGATCCAGCGCCGTCAGCACCTGGGTGCCGATCCCGGAGCGATACGGCGGGTCCATCAGCACCAGATCGGCCGGCGCGACGGCCGGCCCGGGATTGAGCGCATCGGCACCGCGCAGGGTGATGCGGCCGGCCATGTCGAGCTCGCTGGCATTGCGCAGGATGGTGCGCCGCGCCGCTGGGTCGATCTCGAACAGGTAGGCATGATGGGCGCCGCGCGACAGCGCCTCGAAACTCAGCGCGCCCGAGCCGCCGAAGGGATCGAGCACCACGCCGCCTTCCAGCCGGGTCTTGCCTGCATCGGTCATCAGGCTCGGCGAATGCAGCAGCATGTTGAACAGCGATTCCCGCACCCGGTCGATGGTCGGGCGCGTGGTGCGGTCCGGCGGCGCGATGATCGGCCGGCCGCGATGCGTGCCGCCTACAATGCGCATGAGGCAATTCTCATGACTGCTTCGGTGCGGCCTTGGTCTTGGCGCCGCCGAGCTGTTCCTGGATCACCTTGCCCGGCACTTCCTTCACCTTGCCGGGCTCGATGGCGCCGAGCTGGAACGGGCCGTAGGCAACGCGGATCAGGCGGCTGACCTGGTGGCCCAGATGCTCCATCACGCGGCGCACCTCGCGGTTCTTGCCCTCGCGCAGGCCCACCACCAGCCAGGTATTGTCGCCCTGGCTGCGCTCGACGCTGGCGGTGATCGGGCCGTAGGCCACATCCTCGATGGTGATGCCCCTGGCCAGCTCGGCCAGATGCTGCTTGTGCGGCAGGCCGTTGACGCGGACCCTGTATCGTCTCAGCCAGCCGGTACTCGGCAGTTCCAGCCGGCGCGCCAGCTCGCCGTCGTTGGTCAGCAGCAGCAGGCCCTCGGAGTTGAAATCCAGCCGGCCGACCGAGATCACCCGCGGCAGATCCGGCGGCAGGTTGTCGAACACGGTGGGGCGACCCTGCGGATCCTTGTGCGTGGTCATCAGGCCGCGCGGCTTGTGATAGAGCCACAGTCGCGTCTTGGCCGCGCCAGCAATCGGCTTGCCGTCGACGCGGATATCGTCGCCCGGATTAACCAGGAAGGCCGGCGTATCCAGCTTGTGGCCGTTAACCACCACGCGGCCTTCGGCGATCCAGCGTTCGGCATCGCGGCGCGAACACAGGCCGGCACGCGCCAGCCGCTTGGCGATGCGCTCGCCCCGGTCTTCGTCAGACTTGGCTTCGCTCATGCTTTGCACGCTGCAATGAAGGCGGCGAACAGCTTGCGGTCGCCCTCGCTGATAAAGAATTCCGGATGCCACTGCACACCGATGCAGAACTTGTAAGCCGGATGCTCGATGCCCTCGATCACGCCGTCGGGTGCGATGGCATCGCAGACGGCGCCGGGCGCCACCGCATCGACCGCCTGGTGATGCGCGGAATTGACTGGCAGTTCTTCGGCCTCGACGATGCGGCGCAGCAGGGTATTGGCGCTCACCTTCACCGGATGGCCGGCCTGGTCGCGCGGATTGGGCTGTTCATGGGCCAGCGGCTCTTTCACGCTGTCGGGAATATGCTGGATCAACGTGCCACCCAG
Source organism: Ferrovibrio sp. (assembly GCF_025869515.1). Taxonomy (GTDB): domain Bacteria; phylum Pseudomonadota; class Alphaproteobacteria; order Ferrovibrionales; family Ferrovibrionaceae; genus Ferrovibrio. The sequence goes on along the minus strand of NZ_JAOZVR010000105.1, from coordinate 5,762 downwards.
CACGACGTTGAGCAGCTGCTGCCCGCCGCAGATGCCGAAGACCGGCTTGTTGCGGTCGAGCATGCCGCGGGTGATCGCCCATTCGAACTGCGTGCGCGCCGCCTTCACTTTCACGGTGTCATGCTTTTCGCTGGCGCCGAACAGGGCCGGGTCGACGTCGAAATTGCCACCGGTGACGATCAGGCCGTCCAGCAGGTCGAGATAGGCCGGCACGGCATCGGGCTCATGCGGCAGCACCACGGGCACACCGCCGGTAGCGGTCACCGCCGAGCAGTAATTCTGCCGCAGCGCGTACCAGGGGAATTTCGAATAGCCGCCGGGCTCCTCGGAATCGAGGGTAATGCCGATCAGGGGCGGACGGGCCGGAGAATGCTGGTTCATGGCCATCTTATAGGCCGGGGCAGCCCGTTTGACGAGAGGGCGGCTTGACGAGGAGGCGCGGCTTCCGCACCCTGCCGCAGCATGACTGCCCCCCCGAAGACCCCCATGGAGATCGCACTGGACGAGGCTAGGCTGGCCGCCGGGCGTGGCGAGGTCCCGGTCGGTGCCGTGATCGTCGATGACGCCGGCAGTGTCGTCGCCCGTGCCGGCAATGAAACGCGGCAGCGCAATGACCCTACCGCCCATGCCGAGATCCTGGCGATCCGCCAGGCCGCGGCCCTGCTCGGCGCCGAGCGGCTAAGCGGTTGCGACCTCTACGTCACCCTGGAACCCTGCGCCATGTGTGCAGGTGCGATCAGTTTTGCCCGGCTGCGCCGGCTGTATTACGGCGCCGAAGACCCCAAGGGCGGCGGTGTCGCCTATGGCGGCCGGTTCTTCGCGCAGCCGACCTGCCATCATCGACCCGAGGTGTATGGCGGGATCGGCGAGGCGGCGGCGGCCGAACTGCTGCGCGGCTTCTTCGCCGCCAGACGATAATACCGTTCCAATCCTGCCTATTGGTCCAGTCCCTAGCCGAAGCCGCCGCGCGGGCCTAAACTCCGTGCCGTATCCGCTATCGGTTAACTTGCAATAAGGGATGGAAATAATGGACTTCACATTCTCAGATCGCGTCAAGGAGCTGCAGGACAAGCTCAGCCGCTTCATGGACGACCATGTCTACCCGAACGAACATCGCTTCCACGAGGAAGTCGCCAAGGGCGACCGCTGGCAGCCAACGGCTGTCGTCGAGGAGCTGAAGGAAAAAGCCAAGGCGCAGGGGCTGTGGAACCTGTTCCTGCCGGAAAGTCATCGCGGTGCCGGCCTGAAGAACCACGAATACGCCACGCTCTGCGAGATCATGGGCCGCGTACACTGGGCGCCCGAGGTGTTCAACTGCTCGGCGCCGGATACCGGCAACATGGAAGTGCTGGAACGTTACGGCACCGACGAGCACAAGAAGCAGTGGCTCGAGCCATTGCTGGCGGGCAAGATCCGCTCCGCCTTCGCCATGACCGAGCCGGCCGTAGCCTCGTCGGATGCCACCAACATCGAGTCCGAAATCCGCCGGGACGGCGATTCTTACGTGATCAGCGGCCGCAAGTGGTGGACCTCGGGGATCGGCGATCCGCGCTGCAAGATTCTCATCTTCATGGGCAAGTCGGACGCCAAGAATCCGAACAAGTACCAGCAGCAGTCGATGATCCTGGTGCCGCGCGACGCGCCGGGCGTGACGGTGCTGCGTATGCTGCCGGTCTTCGGCTATGACGATGCGCCGCATGGCCATGGCGAAGTGACCTTCGATAATGTCCGCGTGCCGGCCTCCAACATGCTGCTGGGCGAGGGACGCGGCTTCGAGATCGCCCAGGGGCGTCTCGGTCCGGGCCGTATCCATCACTGCATGCGACTGATCGGCCAGGCCGAGCGTGCGCTGGAGAAGATGTGCAAACGTGCCAAGAGCCGCGTCGCCTTCGGCAAACCGGTGGCCGACCAGACAGTGACGCTGGAGCGTATCGCCGATGCCCGTATCCTGATCGACCAGGCCCGCTTCTTGACGCTGCACGCGGCCTGGAAAATGGACACGGTAGGCAACAAGGCGGCGCGCAAGGAGATCGCCATGATCAAGGTGGCGGCGCCGGTGATGGCCTGCCAGGTGATCGACTGGGCCATGCAGGTGCATGGCGCCGCCGGCGTATCGGAAGACTTCGGCCTGGCCGCGGCTTATGCGCAAGCGCGCACCCTGCGCTTCGCCGACGGTCCGGACGAAGTGCATCGCAACCAGATCGGCCGGCTGGAGCTCGACCGCTGGAACTGAGCCAAAGAGCTTGAGTTTGTAAACGACCCAGAAAAGAGAAGCCTCCCCATGACTGTTGAATCATACTTCTCCGCCACCTATGCCGAGGCGCGCGACAAGTTCCACGCTTCGGCGAGTGCCGCAGGTTTCAGCCTCGTCACCTATGAAAACCCCAATGCCAAGGGGCCGAATGGCGAAACGCTCACCACCGACGTGGCCTGCCTCGGGCCGGATGATGCCGAGCGGGTCTATCTGACCATCTCAGGTACCCATGGCGCCGAAGGTTTTTGCGGCTCGGGTGCGCAGATCGGCCATTTCAAGGACCGGCTGTTCGACGCCATGCCGCCGAAGACCAAGGCGGTGATGATCCATGCGATCAACCCCTACGGCTTTGCGCATGTGCGGCGCGTGACCGAGGACAATGTCGACCTCAACCGCAACTTCCAGGATTTCTCCAAGCCGCTGCCGCAGAACAAGGCCTATGCGGAAGTGCATGACCTTCTGCTGCCCGTGCATTGGGAAGGCCAGGGGCGGGCTGCCGCCGACCAGGCGATTCTGGAGTATCAGCAGAAGAACGGCGCCTTCGCTTTCCAGGCGGCGATGACCGGAGGCCAGTATTCGCATCCCGACGGCCTGTTCTTCGGCGGCCAGAAGGCGACCTGGTCGAACACCACTTTTCGTCGCATCCTGAAGGAACTGGTGCCGGCCACCACGCGCAAGCTGGTCAGCATCGATTTCCACACTGGCCTTGGGCCGATGGGATACGGCGAACCGATCTATGTCGGCCCTGAGGATCCGGCCTATTACGCCCGGGCCAAGACCATGTTTGGACCGGAAGTAACCAATCCGAATGACGGCAGCTCCACCTCGGCACGCGTCACCGGCACGGTGCCGGAAGCCTTCCTCGATCTGCCCAAGACGGTCGAGGTGACGGCGATTGCGCTGGAATACGGCACCCAGACGATGCCGCAGGTGACCGAAGCCCTGCGTGGCGATCACTGGCTGCATGCACGCGGCGATGCCAATTCGCCGTTGGCCAAGGAGCTGAAGCGCAAGATTCGCGACGCTTTCTACACCGATACGCCGGCCTGGAAGGCGGCGATCTTCGGACGGGCGGCCGATTTCGCCTTGCGTGCGTTCCGCGGCCTTGAAGCGTGAGTCGCTCGGGGGGGCAGCACTGGATCCACGCATGGCCGTGGCAGTGGGGCATAGCCGCCCTGCTCGCCGCGGCGCTGCGGATATGGCTGGTCGGACGCTACGGTATCCTGTATTGGCCCGACAGTTCCGGCTATAGCAGCCATGCTGAGCAGATACTCAACCTCGAGAATGTGTGGCAATTGGCCGCCGGAAAATCGCTGTCGAATTTCCGTATGATCGGCTATCCGGCCTTTCTGGCGGTGACGATGGCTGTCGGTGGCGATGCCTGGCCATGGTTGGCCGTGGCCATCCAGATTCTGCTGTCGTTACTCATGCTCTGGTGGCTGTATCGCCTTGGTCTCGCCATAGGCTTCGGCCGGGGCTATGCGGCATTCGCAGCCGGCGTTTTTGCCTGCTCCCATGTCGCCATTTACGATGGCAGCATTCTGACCGATGCGACAGCGACCTACATTTTCCTGATTGCGGTATCGGCATTGCTGGTGCCATTGCTTGAGCGGACGCCGGTGGGGTGGGTGCGCGCAACGATCTGTGGGTTGCTTGTTGCACTGACGTTCCTCATCCGTGAAGCGACATTGTATCTGGCAATTCCCCTGGCTGCCGGCTTTGCCGTTGTAATGTCTGCGCAGCATCTGCCCAGACGGCAGATCGCCGGTATCCTGTTCTGTTTCCTTCTGCCGGTCGTCATCATGTGGCAAGGCTATGCAGCATGGAATGTCGCGCGCACCGGCCAGCGCTTCATCACCACGGTCGGCCAGTCGGTCTATCTGCTGCACCCGTTGCAGATAGAAATGCGTGGCACGCGCGTTTTCCGTGATCCGGTTCTGCGGGATGCCGCCGACGCCACCAGCTCAGACTACGCTTATGGCCATGCCCTTGAGATCAACCGCTATTTGAAAAAACGCTATAATTTAAATGAATGGGACCGGACCCGCCTGTCCGAAGCGGCCTATTGGGATGCATGGCGGACGGTACCGGTCGCCATGCTGGTCGAGTTCGCTCGCGAGCTGCGCATTAAATATATCGTACAGCTGGCCGATCTCAGCATGAGCCTGCGGGATTATCCCGTCATGGGCGGGCTTGAGCGGGAACCTTTAGGCGGATTTGCCTCGCGCTTACTGCTGTACGCAATGCGGGGCTTTTCAGCACTGGTTTTTGTCGGTTGCGTTGTGGGGGGGCCGCTGCTTCTGCTGGTGCCGGCGGTGCGTGGCGCGGTGCCGGTGAAGATCGAGGCGTTGGTTTTCTGCTGGCTGATCTTCGCCGCCATGATCGGTATGTATGCCTTGATCCATATGGAGTTCCGCTATTCTCTGCCGGGGCAGGCCTTTGCTATCATTGCTGGCATGGCCGTGCTGCGACATGTCGGACTGCTCTGGAAAATACGGATGCAGGCCTGAAAATGGCGGCAGGATCGCTCCTGCCGCCATTGCAATTTCGGGCGGTAAAACTCAGTGATGCAGTTCGGCCAGTCGGCTTTCCCGGGTGGTTTCGCTGCGCGGCACGCTGCTCTCGCCCAGCATTTTGGATTCCAGCTCCTGGCGGGCGCGGGCGAGACGGCTGCGGATGGTGCCGATCGGACAGCCGCAGACCTTGGCCGCTTCCTCGTAGGACAGGCCGTTGCCGACCACCAGCATCAGCGTTTCGCGCTGCGCCTTGTTCAGGGTGCCGATCGCCTGCAGCAGTTCGCCCAGCACGAGAGAATCTTCCTGTGGTGCTTTCACGGCCATCAGATTCTCAATCGCACTGGCGTCGCCGAAGGTTGTTGCTTCGCGGCGGCGGCGGCGGGCCTGGTCGATATGCTGATGGCGCATGATGGTGAAGGCCCAGGCCTTGAAGTTGGTGCCGGGCTGGAACTGCTCGGACTTGGAAAGTACGCGCAGCACGGTTTCCTGGGCCAGATCCTCAGCCCAGTTGCGATCGCGCGTCAGCATGATGGAGAAGGCTTTGAGGGACGGGAGGGTCTCCAGCAGCAGGCCGTGAATTGCGTCGGTCGTCATGGGGAACATCCTCTTTATTGGTTCGACGTAAACTTCGTCTGTGACCAAGAGGATGGCTGTGCAGCCCCGTTGCAGCCAGCAACAATGCCGGGAAGGGCTGTGACAAAACCGCGATGGAAAATCGCAGTTTTCTTGAAATTATGGAGTGAAAATCAATGCTTAGGTTTGCTGCCCGGCGATGTCACAGCGCCGGTTGTGCTGCCAGCGAGATATTGCTGCAGCAGCGGCACGGTGCGGTCGAGCCAGGCATTGAACTGGAGCGACTGCTCGGATTTGGCATTGCTTTGCTCGGCCTGAGTCACGGCGGCCGGCCTGGCCTGCAGCATATCGGTGTTGCCGGCCGTTGCCTCCGATGACACGTCACCGAAACTACCAGTATCCGCAAAATCTTTGCCGTG